>NZ_JBWKYU010000001.1:0-572254 GCF_059423925.1 Pseudomonas sp. GW458-11-26-14-LB4 | reverse complement strand
GTCCTTTTGTTATAAGCGGGGCGTCCTGTATAGCGGAGGGTTTTTACAGAATGATGTACGGACTATGTGCATTCTTTTGCAGTTCAGGCCTCAGATTTGGACGTTCATCTGCAATTCATTGCAGATCCGACGGTGGCGAAGAGTCGAAATCGCAGCCTTGGACATCGCTTGAACGAGATGACACAGGCTGCGCTCTTTTACGTTCACTGGTTCAACCGCGGCACTCAACCAACCCCTTCACCTGCCCATCCGCCGTCTGATTCTCATCGCTCAACCAGCGCTCGAACCCCGCCGCAATCGCCGGCCATTCCGAGTCCAGAATCGAGTACCACGCGGTGTCGCGGTTCTGGCCTTTCACAACCATGTGCTGGCGAAACACACCTTCGAAGCTGAAGCCCAAACGCTCGGCCGCGTATTTGGAACGGGCGTTGCCGTTGTTGCATTTCCATTCGAGGCGGCGGTAGCCGAGGGCGAAGGATTCTTTGGCCAGCAGGTAGACCGCCTCGGTGCTTTTCGGCGAGCGCTGCATCGGGGCGCCGAAGGTGACGTGGCCGATTTCGATGCGGCCCTGTGCCGGGACGATCGACATCAGGCTGAGGATGCCTTGCACCTGGCCGCTGGCGCGGTCGATGACGCTGAAAAAATACGGGTCGCTGTGGGCGGCGTGGTTGTTCAGCCAGTCATTGAAGGCGCTGCGTTCCGGGAACGGGCCGTAGGGCAAGTAATCCCAGAGTTTCGGGTCGGCGCCGGGGCCTTGCAGGGCGTTGAACAGGTCGTCGCCGTGGCGTGCCGGGTCGAGTTTTTCCAGGCGGATGAAGCGGCCTTCGATCAGGGTGGTGGAGGGTGGCGGCACGCCTTTCCAGTCAGCGAGAGAAATCGTCATGCGCGTGGCTCCTTAAATGGCTTTGCGAAACTGGATGAAACCCGGGCGCTCGGCGATGCGCTCGTAGAGCTGGATCGCCGTGGCGTTGGTTTCGTGGGTCAGCCAGTGCACCTTGCAGCAACCGTCGGCCTTGGCCGTGGCGTACACGTGTTCGATCAGCAGGCGACCGACGCCGGTGCCACGGGTTTGCGGCTCCACCAGCAGGTCTTGCAGGTAGCAGGAGTTTTCGATGCTCCAGTTCGAACGATGGTAGATGAAATGCACCATGCCCACCGCTTTGCCATCGGCCCAGGCGAGGGCGGCGTGGGTCGGTTCGTTCGGGTCGAGAAAACGCTGCCAGGTGCTCTGGCTGACGGCGTCCGGCAATTCAGTGTTGTAGAAGCGTAGGTAGGCCTGCCACAGCGGCAGCCAGGCCGCGTGATCGACGGCGCTGACCGGACGGATGTCGATCTGACTCATGGTGATTTCCTTAACGCATCAAGTGAGCGAGGGTTTGATCGTTGATGTCGGAGCTGGCAGCCAGGCCTTCGCGCACGCCGGCGATGTCTTCGGCGCTGCGGTTCTGGCTGAGCTTGCGCTTGCCTTCGAGGCGATCGATCGGAATGGCGAACCCGACGATGGCCTTGAGCATGCCGTCGATGTAATCGGCCGGGGCATCGTCAACCGACCAGGGCTGGGCGCGGCCGGCCTCATGGCGGTTGGTGAGGGTGCTGACGATGTCCAGCAGGCGACCACCGTCGCTGAAGGTTTCGGCGTGACCGTAGGCGTGCACGGCAACGTAGTTCCAGGTCGGCACGACTTTGCCGTGCTCGGCCTTGCTCGGGTAAAAGCCCGGGCTGACGTAGGCATCGGCACCGGGGAAAATCAGCAGGGCCTCGGCGCCGTCGCGCAGGTCTTTCCACTGCGGATTGGCCTTGGCCAGATGCCCGTACAGCGTGCCGTTCGGACCTTGTTCGCGATGCAGCAACACCGGCACATGACTGGCTTGCAAGCCTTGTTCACCGTGGGTCACCAGGATGGCGAGGCGGGTGGCGAGGATCAGTTCGTGCAGTTGGGACAAGTCGTCGATGGCAAAGGCGCGGGGTGTGTACATGGAGAAAATTTCCTTGGCGAATGCCTGCATCGTAGGCAGGCTATTGGTCTGTTGTAAGAGCCATTGATGACCAATTTCATAGGTCCATTGTGATGCCCGATTCGACCACGCTGTCACTGCCGTTCAACCCTGCCGGTATCGAGCTCGACCGCCGCAAAGGGCTGAGCCGTCAGCTCTATCAGGCCTTGCGCCTGCGGGTGCTCGACGGACGTCTGGCCAGCGGCACGCGCCTGCCGGCCAGCCGCGATCTGGCAGCGGCGCTGGGGATTTCCCGCAACAGCGTGGTGCGCGCCTACGATCAGCTGTATGCCGAAGGTTTCATTGAAGGCCGGGTCGGGGACGGCACTTATGTGGCGCAGTTACCGCAATCGGTGGCGCCCGCGAAAAAATTATCCACAAAAGTATCCACAGGGTTTTCAACAGGCTTACCCACAACCTTATCCACAATTTCGGTCAATTCCACTGGGGATTTATCCAGCAAAGTTATCCACAGTGGTGCATTGCAGCGGCTTGAGCAGAACCATTTACCGACGCCACCGAGCGGTCCGCCGCGAGCATTCCGGGTCGGTGTTCCGGCGTTTGATCTGTTTCCGTTCGACGTCTGGGCCAAGCTGAACGCGGCGTTCTGGCGCAAACCCGATTTGCAGCAACTGTGTTACGGCGACCCGGCGGGCGATGCGCGCCTGCGCGGTCTGATCGCCGCTTATTTGCGCAGTTCGCGCGGCATGCAGTGCTCGGCTGAGCAAATTGTGATCACCAGTGGCGCGCAACAGGGAATCAGCCTTTGTGCACAGTTGCTGGTGGAGCCGGGCGCCGGCGTAGGCATCGAGAATCCCGGCTATCGCGCAGCGGGTCATGCGTTCGCACTGGCCGGTGGTCGATTGCACGGTATTGCCGTGGACGAAGAGGGCATCGACTGCGCGGCACTGGCGGCCGCCGAAGATTGCCGGGTGGCTTATGTCACGCCGTCTCATCAATACCCGACCGGGGTGGTGATGAGCCTGGCGCGGCGTCTGGAATTGCTGGCCTGGGCCGAGCGCACCGGCGGCTGGATCGTCGAGGACGACTACGACGGCGAGTATCGCTACACCGGCGCGCCACTGGCTCCGCTGGCTGCGCTCGATCGCCAGGGTCGCGTGTTGTACGTCGGCACTTTCGGCAAGGTCGCGTTCCCGGCGCTGCGCCTGGGTTATCTGGTGTTGCCGCCGGGGCTGGTGGAAGCCTTTGCGCAGCGACGCGCGGTGGATGTCCGGCATTCGGAAGTCAGCACTCAAGCGGTGATGGCCGAGTTCATGGCAGCCGGGCATTTCCAACGGCACATCCGGCGGATGCGTCGGGCAGCCCTCAGTCGGCGTAACGCCCTCATCAACGGTTGGCCGCAAGGATTGGCGGGCGTGGGTGAGCTGCCGGCGGTGTCAGCGGGACTGCATCTCACCGTGGCGGTCGACAGCGTGGCCCGCGAACAACAGCTGATCGAGCAGGCCGCCAGCGTGGAAGTGGAAGTCCACGGCCTGAGCAAGTATTGGCTGCCTGACTCGACGACCCCGATCGATCAGCGCGCCGGTCTGGTGCTGGGTTTTGCGGCGGTGCCGGAGCCGGCGATCGAGTCGGCACTGGCCCGTTTGCGCGAAGTCTGGCGCCCTTAACCGTCTTTCAGTTGAGCCTCCGCCTGCGATTTCAGGAACAGGTCGCGCACTTGCGGATCGACGATACGCCGTAGTGCGTTGTCGACGGCATCGAAGGTGTTGAGTGCCTGCCGGGTTTTGTCATCGAGCGTCTGCAGATAGGCATCGGCCGGTTTCAGGTGGGCGGTGGTGTACAGCTCATCCGCATCCCCGAGCTGGTCGTAGTGGAAGTGCGCCACCCACAGCGGCTTGTCAGCGTTGTTCCTGTCGAGAATCCGGTACTCCTGAAAGTAGTCCCCGCGATAACGGGTACGAATGCGCCCGCGAGGGTCTTTGCTGACCTTGACCTGCCCGTTGTCGTTCAACCAGTGGAAATAGGTTTCCCTAGGTTTGCGGTGTTTAAGCATGGCCGCATAGACCGCAATGCCTTCGGCCTGTGTGCGGATGGCACCCGCGCGCAGGTTCGGGATGAGGGAGGCCACGGGCCAGGGATCCTTCCTGGCGTTTTTTCTTCGGGTAATGGCGCTGTCGACGTCATTGGCCGCTTGCTTGAGCCGCGCGACTTGCTGTTCGAACATGTCGCGGATGTCGGCGGGAATGCGCCCTGGTCGCTTGGCATCCTCGCGGGTCTTGCTGTTGAACCGGTCGATGTCCGCTTCAAGCTGGATGGCCGATGAAAGAAGGTCCTCGTCATCCTTGGGCACCTTCGGGTCAGGCCGTCGAGTGGACAGTTTGACGAACGCGACCTCTGCGCTGGAGTCGCTGCCCGAGGCAGTGGAAGCCTGCTCGTCCACCTCTGGGCGGGGGCGGCTCTTGGAGACCTTCACTTTGGACTGTGATGTGGAGGGCTGGGGTCTGGACTTGACGGGTGCCGGTCGTTCCTCAGGTTCAGGCAGTTCCGTGGTCAGTCGATTGCGAGCCAGCAGGTGGAACTCGCCGATCAGCTCGCGAACCCTGTCGAGTCGGGCCTGGACGTACTGGCCGGGATGGTCGGCTGGCAGCCGTTCGACGCGTTCACCAAGGCTGGCGAAGAGGTCGTTCCATTGCGACAGGCGCTCGATACGCGCCGGCTGTCCGTCAGCGGTGACCGCTGTCTTGTTCAGCAGGATCAATTCGTGACCGGCGTCGGCAGCCGTGGCCGTGATGATCCCGATGGCAGCACGGGCGGCATTCATGGCGGCCCCCGGCTGTTCCACGACACAGCGTTCGTAGGACATGCCGATTTCATTGGCCTTGAGATCGAGCGGGCTGAAATCCGGCAGCAGCAATTCCAGTCGTGTGGCCACTTCTCTGGCCTTGGCCGAGTGGCTGTTCAAGACGTGCAGCGAACGATCCAGGGTCTGCAGGGTGGCAATCATTTCGTCGCTCATCGCGGTGGCGACGGTGGCTATTTCGATCTGCTTGTTTCGCGGTATCGCTGTCTGGTTGATTGCGCTGTCAACGAATATTTGCGTGGTCTTGGCATAAGTCCGCATCTTCACTCGCAGCCACGAGCCAAAACAGCGGTGCTGACCCAGAGTAAGGCTCATCAGTCTGGCCTGGTGTACCGAGCCGCCGCCCCCTGCCTCGCGCCAGATCTCGAGTTGGTCCAGGGCCTTGGTGTAGTCATTGCCCAGCTTCGTGGCGCGGTCCAGATAAATGGACGCGGAGTGCTCGAATCCGGCTTCGCTGATATCCCGTGGAAGGGCGACCAGTGCTCGCAGCAGCAGTGTTTTCGCTTCGGTTTCGCCTGCTTCAAATTGTTCCAGCTCAGTCCACGCTGCATCCATGATCTGTTTTTTGGATCGACGGAATGCCTCGATCCGGCTTCTCGGCATGCCGCCGCGCAAGCGCAGTTTCGGGTCCCAGTGCCATTGTCCGGCCGTCTCGTCGTATTTCAGGGCCATGCCGATACGCTGTGGGTCGGCCGGGTCAACGATGTGAACCGGCTCGCCTGGCCGGGCGATCACTTCAAACCAGCGCATGCCGACCTGGACGCACGTCTTGCCGTCGAGGGTGTAGAGGTGAGTGACCGACGAGGCTCGTTTGCCGCTCAAGTCAGGTGCGGCGATGCTGAAACGGTCGAGCATCGCGATGAAGCGTGCGCTGGTGCCAGGTCGCAACAGCGTCCCCTGTTCGAGTTGAGTGAAATGATCGGCAGGGACTTCGCCGGTGACAACCAGCGGATCGAGGACGACGGATGGCGCGACCGCTGGCGCAGGTTGCGGCGTTCTCGCGGACGCCACGCTCTCCGGCGTCCCTTGCTCGAACTCGTACGATTTACTCCGGCGCGGCGACCAGGAGCGGTTGCGTCGTACCACGGCGTGCTGAGTCATGATGATGCCGAGGGTGAGCAGAACATCGGCGGTGGATTGCCAGGCCACCAGATTGTCGTCGCGTTCATGGGCATCAATCGCCTGCTGGATCTGCGTGATGGTCTGCCAGACCCAGACAGCGGTGCCGGCTGCGCCGCTCATGAAATTTGCGGCGACGCTGAAAATGGCCCAGCCGCTGTCCGCCAGAAGTGCCCAGCGACGCTCACGGTTGGACTGTGACTGACGGTTCGCAAGCTCGACCAGTGCCTGACTGTTCGCCGCGTACAGCGCAGCGAGGATGTCGCCGTCGAGCGGCGCATTTTCCAGTTCGATCGGGCCGGTCAGGTCCAGATGCATGAACGGTTCCGTGGCCAGTTGAGTGACGATCCACGGCGAGGGCAGACCCACCGGGAAGGCGTATTGCGAGTACTCGAAACTCAGGGCCGCGCTGCCCATCCAGGCGAGTACCGAATTGCGCAGTTCGCCCGCCTGATACAGCGCATACATCAGGTTCTGCAACGAAGCGAACTGCATCAATGGGGTGTCCAGCAGCGGTCGGTACAAAAGACAGGGACCGTGTGCGTGATCTCGCGGACAAATGATGAACATGTTGGCGACCACATCCGAACGCCGGCTCAAGCGGCGGCGTGGGACGAACGCCAGAGGCCGGATGGTCACCGGATGTTCGGCCGCCGGCAGTTTGCGGTTGATGGCATCCATCAACTGGCAGACATAGGTATAGCCACGCTCATCGATTGCACCCTGGCGTCTGAGTTTGCACTCCAGCGCGAGCATCGGCAGAAGCGTCGGCAGCTGGCGCAGATAGCGAGTCCGGTGCGCGGTCGAACGGATCGGGTCATCGATCAGCGCGCGTTTGATCAGTTGCGGATAGTGACCACCGATGTCGACCTTTTCCGCGACGGCGGTCAGAAAATCCACCGTCAACCAGCCAGGTACGGCTCGGCCATCGTCGAAGGCGATCGTGGCCTGGTAGGGCGTGGCGTTTTGCAGGGCAAATTCACCCAGGGTTTCGTGTACCTGATCAAATGGATTGGGCAGCGTGAAGCCGCCGGTTTCGAGGCTGTTCGTCACCGTGATTCGCAGCTGTTCCAGAGGCAGGTCGGCGGCGCCTTCAGCGCTTTCGTCGGCAATGATCGCTTCACGCATCCGGCGTTCGGCGTAGGGTTTGATCAGGGGAATGTCGTCTTCCCTGAACGCGCCATTCCCGGCTTCGTTGCGCAACGTGCCGAGCTCGGCAACGTAGCGACTGTAGTCCTGCAGGTCATGCGCCGACCCATCGAGCAACCAGTCGGGAATGGCCTCTTCCAGCTGGTCGAGCCGAGCCCGCTCAAGTGGGCTGAATCGACTGCGGCGCTGGCGGCCGGAACCGGCGTGGGCACTGATCGACCGGCTGGCGGGATCCAGTGCCTCGATCGCGCCGAGCTGGTTGCTGATCTGCGCCTGGGCGACGGCATCGAAGATGTTTCCTTCGGGCTCGATCAGGCGCCATTTCAAGGAGCGATCGGACAGCCGGGGATCGAGTCGCTGCGGCAATGTTTCTCCCAGCGCGGTCAGCGAGTCGAATGATTCATAGCCATCGGCAACGGTGTACATCAGGATCCGGTTTCGTTTTTTGACGGTGGCGGTCA
This sequence comes from Pseudomonas sp. GW458-11-26-14-LB4, assembly GCF_059423925.1. Lineage (NCBI taxonomy): Bacteria > Pseudomonadati > Pseudomonadota > Gammaproteobacteria > Pseudomonadales > Pseudomonadaceae > Pseudomonas > Pseudomonas sp. GW458-11-26-14-LB4. Next base: position 564,710 of record NZ_JBWKYU010000001.1, on the reverse strand, counting down.
GCACGAGAGCGCCGGCGACAAGCAGGTGTGTGCTGTCCTCACCGTCGACCAGTTCGATGTCCATCAGGCAGGCTTTCAGTCCGACGAAATCGTTGGCTGCGGTCGAGCGCTCACTCCGGTCCGGATGCTGCGCGACAAATCGTGCGAATGCGCATTCGTCGGCGTCCCAGCCGCTGGCCGACTGCACATTTGCCGCCGAGCACAACTGATCGGACAGCTCTTGCCAGCGTGGCTGGCCATTGGCGGACTCGTTCCAGTAATCGAGCTGACGCTGCTGATATTCGAGGAACAGAAAAGGTGCGAGGTCGTTCACCAGCGCAGTGATGTCGTCCATGCTCACCGGCAGAAGAGTGGGAGGAACTGCGTTGGGTGTTCGGGTCAGGAAGTGCTCGCCTTCGATGTAATCGGCTGTGGTCTTGTGCAGGCAGTGCTGGATGAAGGCATGGGTCAGCGACTCGAAGGCGAAGACCCTGGCGGTGTTCTCTGAGGTGTCGGCCTCGCGCAGAGGTGTCGCGAGCATGCAGTGATCCGGATCGATGTGTTGGTCGGGATAGCTTTTGTTCAGTCCTTCGCGCAACAACGTCGAGGCGACTTGATGCAGCGAGTAGCCCTGGCCGGTCAGTTCGACCAGCCGGCTCTGTTTCAGCAAAGGAGGGGAAACGTCTGGGGCGGCGGCAGGTTCAGTCATGCTCATGTCCACGGGGAAAAATCGGACACTAAAATCCTGGCCGCGCTGCGATGCGGTACATAGATCTTGCAGGCAAAAAAAGACCCGCGGCTGCGGGTCTGGTTGGGTCGCAGCGCTTCAGGTGCCGGACTTGATCTTGGTCCAGGCCCGGGTGCGCGCCCGTTCCGCATCACGCGGCAACGGTTGCAGGGTGTAGAGCGTGTTCATCGCCGCATCGGTCGGGTACAGATTCGGGTTGTTACGAATCGCCGGGTCGACAAGTTCGGTGGCGTCCTTGTTCGGGTTCGGATAACCGACAAAATCGCTGACCGGCGCAATCACCTGCGGTTGCAGCAGGTAGTTGATGAAGGTGTAGGCATCCTGCGGATTCTTCGCACCTTTCGGGATGGCAAGCATGTCGAACCAGATCGGCGCGCCTTCTTTCGGCAGACGCATGTCCACCACCACGCCATTCTTCGCTTCCTTGGCGCGGTTGGCCGCTTGCGAGAAGCTGCCCGAATAGCCGACGGCAACGCAGATGTCGCCGTTGGCGATGTCGGCCATGTACTTGGACGAATGGAAGTAGGTCACGTACGGGCGAATCTTCATCAACAGCGCTTCAGCCTTGGCGTAGTCCGCCGGGTTCTTGCTGTTGGGATCCAGGCCGAGGTGTTGCAGGGCCAGCGGCAGAATCTCCGATGGCGAGTCGAGCAGGGCCACGCCGCACTGCTTGAGCTTGCTGATGTTCTCTTCCTTGAAGATCAGGTCCCAGCTGTCCACCGGCGCGTTGTCACCCAGCGCGGCCTTGACCTTGGCCGGGTTGAAGCCGATCAGGATGGTGCCGTACATGTACGGCACGGCGAACTTGTTGCCCGGATCGTTGGCTTCGATCAGCTTCATCAGTTTCGGGTCGAGGTGGTTCCAGTTCGGCAACTGGCTGCGATCCAGCGGCTGGAACACCCCGGCCTCGATCTGCTTGGCGAGGAACACGTTGGACGGCACTACCACGTCATAACCGGAGTTGCCGGTCAGCAGCTTGGCCTCCAGCGCTTCGTTGGTGTCGAAGATGTCGTAGACCAGTTTGGTCTGGCTGTTCTGCGCCTTGAAATCTTCCAGTGCCTTGGGAGTGATGTAGTCGAACCAGTTGTAGACGCGCAGGGTACGTTCTTCCGCATGAGCGCCGCCGCTGCTCAGCAGCGCCGCGCACAACGCCGGCGCGATGAAGTGCTTGAGTCTGCTCATTGTTCGAAACCTTCAAGCACGTTCACCGCGTTGATGCCGATTTCTTCCACCGCGTAGCCACCTTCCATGACGAACAGGGTCGGTTTGCCGAGGGCCGCGATGCGTTTGCCCATCGCCAGGTAATCCGGACTGTCGAGCTTGAACTGCGAGATCGGATCGTCCTTGAAGGTGTCGACGCCCAGCGACACGACGATGATGTCGGCGCCGTAGTTGTCGATCTCCTGGCAGGCCTGATCCAGCGCCGCGCTCCAGACATCCCAACCGGAACCGGCCGGCAGCGGATAGTTGAAGTTGAAGCCTTCGCCGGCGCCTTCGCCGCGTTCGTCTTCGTAGCCGAGGAAGAACGGGAATTCCGCTTCCGGATGGCCGTGGATCGAAGTGAACAGCACGTCGCTGCGCTCGTAGAAAATCGATTGGGTGCCGTTGCCGTGGTGGTAGTCGACGTCGAGGATTGCGACCTTCTTGTGGCCCTGATCGAGGAACGCTTGCGCGGCGATGGCGGCATTGTTGAGGTAGCAATAACCGCCCATCAAATCACCGGCAGCGTGGTGTCCCGGTGGACGGCACAGGGCGAAGGCACCACGGGCGCCACGCTGGATTTCCGCTTGTGCGGTCAGTGCCACTTGCGCCGCGCTGTACGCCGCTTGCCAGGTGCCGGCGGTGATCGGTGCGCCGCCGTCGAAGCTGTAATAGCCGAGCTGGCCGTGCAGGCTGGTCGGTTTGACCTGACGCAAGGTGCGCGCCGGCCAGGTGTAGGGCAGCAAGTCACCGTCGGTGTTGAATTCGGTCCAGCGCGCCCAGGCGCCTTTGAAGAAGTCGAGGTAGTCGCGGCTGTGAATGCGCTCGATCGGCCCGAGGCCGAAATCCTTCGGCGCCTCGACCGGGCCGAGGTTTTGATTTTTCACCCGTTGCAGCACGTGGTCGGCGCGCGACGGCATCTCGAAGCAAGGTTTGAGTTGCCCGTCGATCAATTCGCAGCGGCCATGGTGCAGGTGGTGATCGTCAGAGTAGATCGTCAGCATTTGTTGTTCTCCGCAGGGGCTGATTCGGTTGGCTCCAGTGTTACGGCGCGGGGCGAATCGGAGAACGGCCAGAAAGGCCAAAAGGGGATCGATGTGGCCAAAAATACTGACCTGATATCGCCCCTCGACGGTTTAACCGTGTGGCCGGAACTGACTCGGTGCCACACCGCTCCAGCGCACGAAGGCATGGCGGAAGCTTGCGGTCTCGCTGAAGCCGAGGTTTTCGGCGATGCGGTAGATCGGCAACTGATCCTCGCAAAGCATCTGCTTGGCCCGCTCGAAACGCAGCTCGTCGAGCAGCTCCTGATAACTGCAGCCCATGTCCTTCAGATGCCGGCGCAAGGTGCGTGGCGAGCAGTTCATCTGTTGCGCCAGACCTTCCAGCCCCGGTGCGGCATTGAGTTGCGCACTGAGCAACTGGCGGATCCGCCCCAGCCACGCCTGGCGGCCGGTGAACTCGGTGTTCTGTTTGCGGCAACGCTCGGCCATGGCCTGGTGAGTGATGATGTCGGCCAGCGGCAGCGGCTGGTCGAGCCAGCGCCGGTCGAAGGCGAAGGCGTTGTCCTTGGCGCCGAAGTGCAGCGGCGCCTTGAAGTGTTCGGCGTAGCTGTCGCGGTAATCCGGTGCGGTGTGTTCGAAGCGGGCAGCCAGCAATGGCAACGGATGGCCGAGCAGGTCGTCGCAGATGACTTTCAGCGACACCAGGCAGAACTCCGCGTTGAACACCGCCATCGCCGGGCTCTCGCGATAATCGGCGGCGACAAACCAGACGCGCTCGCCGTCATCTTCCAGGCTCAGCTCGAAAAGTGTTCCCAGCAGCGCCGGATAACGGATCGCCAGGCGCAAAGCGTCACCGAAGGTGGCACAGGTCAGCAGCGCGTAACCGAGGATGCCGTAGCAGGAAACATGCATGCGCCGGCCCAGCTCCAGACCGATGTCGTGTTTGAGCGCGACCGCGTTGGCGCAGACCTGCATCTCCTGATTGGTGGTGATGCGGGTGTCGGCCCGGCTCAGATCCGCCGCGCTGATGCCGCTGCCGGCCAGCAGCGCTTCGCTGGACAGGCCCTGATCCCTGAAGGTGTTGAGCACCAGGGAGACGGCGTTGAGGGTGGTGAGGTGGGAGTGGAGCATCGCGAACTTCCAGCCTTGGGATGCTGGAAACGGCAGCAAGTTGCATGCCGGGCTGTGGGAGCAGAGGTGCTCCCACAGCTTGTTGCGATCAGATGAGCTCGCCGCACAAGTCGAGTTCGACCAGTCGCCGCACTTCAGCTGTCTCAAGACCCGCGCCAAGCAATCCGTTCAACTTGCCGAACGCTGCTTCGCGGGTCATGCCGCCACCGGACAGCACGCCAACGCCACGCAAGCGGCTGCCCGCTTCGTAGACATCCAGCTCAACACCGCCTTCATGGCACTGCGTGACCGCAACCACCACGACACCGTTGTCCCGCGCCCGGCCAAGGCTGGCGAGGAACTCCGGATTGTCGCTCGGCCCGGTGCCGCTGCCGTAGCACTCCAGCACCAGACCCTGAATGCCGCTGTCGAGCAGGCCGTCGATGATCTCGGCGCCGATGCCCGGGAACAGCGGCAATACCGCCACCTTGGCCAGTTGCTTGGGCTGGTTGTAGTTCAGCGCTGCCGGCAGGGACGTGGCCTTCAAGCCGCCGCCCTGACGCTCCAGGCGTTTGAACGGATGACGGCCGAAGCTGCGCACTTTCGCGCAACGGGTCGGCGCCAGCAGTTCGCCGTGGAAATAAAGGTGTACACCCGGCGCCAGGCCTTGGCCGAGGGCGACCAGCGCACCGCTGAGGTTTTCCCAGGCGTCGCTGTCGGTGACGCCGGCCGGCAGCATCGAACCGGTGAAGCACACGCGGGCATGCAGGCCGAGCAACTGGAAGCTCATGGCGGCGGCGCTGTAGGCCAGGGTGTCGGTGCCGTGCAGGATCAGCACGCTGTCGCAACCTTGCACATCGACGGCATCGACGACGGCTTCACGCAGTTGCTGCCAGTAGGCCGGGGTCATGTTGGCGCTGTCGATCAGCGGCGACATCTCGCGAAAGCGCCACTGCGGTACGACCAGCTCAGGCTGGCTGTGCAGGTAGTCGCGCATCCGCGCTTCGAAACCGGACGCCGGGGCCAGGCCATTGGCGCTGGCCTGCATGCCGATGGTGCCGCCGGTGTACAGCACCATGACGTGCTGGGCGGCAGGGTAGGTCGAGGAATTCATGGGGAGTTCTCCTGAACGAAGACAGCATGCGGTCGAGCATGACGCCGACCGCCGCCTGTGTCACGCCGGGCGCAAGACCTGCGCCCGGTTTTTACCCGATCAGCGTTGCGCTGCAGGGATGCCTTGCGGCTGAGCGTCGGCCTGGGTGTCGGCCGACGGATTGGCAGGCCAGGCCTTCAGGTCCAGATCCAGGTCGCTGAACTTGCTGGAGTCGAACACCGGCTGGTCGACGCCGGCGCGACGCTGCGCATCGTAGTCGCGCATCACGCGCATGCCGACCTTGAACAGCATGGCCAGGGCCACCAGGTTGACGAAGGCCAGGCAGGTCATGGTGATGTCGGCGAAGGCGAACACGGTCGACAGATCCTGCATCGAACCCCAGACCACCAGCGCCAGCACCAGGCCGCGGAACGTCATCAGCGCAGCGCGGTTGCGGGTGAGGAACTGCAGGCTGTTTTCGCCCAGGTAGTAGTTGTAGAGGATGCAAGTGAAGACGAACAGCGACAGCGCGACGCTGACGAACATGCGGCCCCAGTCACCCACCACGGCGGCCAGCGAGTTCTGGGTCAGGACGATGCCGTCACCTTCGAAGCCCGGGGTGTAGAAGCCCGACAGCAGGATCAGCAGCGCGGTGCAGGTGCAGATCACGAAGGTGTCGAGGAACACGCTGAACGCCTGAACCACGCCTTGAGCGCCCGGGTGCTTCACGGCGGCCACGGCGGCGACGTTCGGCGCACTGCCCAGGCCCGCTTCGTTGGCGAACACGCCACGTTTCACGCCCATCACGATGGCGCTGCCGAGCAGGCCGCCGAAGGCCGGGTCGAGACCGAAGGCGCTCTTGAAGATGGTTTCCAGCATGGCTGGCACGTGTTCGATCTGGGTGCCGATCACGTACAGGGTCACGCCGATGTAGGCCAGGGTCTTGATCGGTACCAGCAGGTCGGACACCGAAGCGATGCGCTTGATGCCACCGATGAAGGTAATGGCCAGCAGCACTGCCAGGACGATACCGGTGTGTTGCGGATCAAAGGCAAAGGCGTTTTGCAGCGAGTGGGTCACGGTGTAGGACTGCAGGCCGATGAAGGCGAATCCGTAAGTGACCAGCAGCAGAATCGAGAACACCACCGCCATGCCTTTGAGTTTCAGGCCGTGCTGGATGTAGTAAGCCGGACCGCCACGGTACAGGCCATCGCCATCGGCGCGCTTGTAGACCTGGGCCAGCGTACATTCGAAGAAGCTGCTGGACATGCCGACCAGAGCGGTCACCCACATCCAGAACACCGCACCCGGACCACCGAGAGTCACGGCGATGCCGACACCGGCGATGTTGCCTGCACCGACGCGGCCGGCGAGGCTGAGCATCAGGGCCTGGAACGAGCTGAGTTGCCCGGCGCTGCCTTTGAGGCTGTCGCGGAACACCGCGAACATGTGGAAGAAGTGGCGCAATTGAACGAAACGCGAGCGAATCGTGAAGTAGCTACCGAGCCCGACAATGAGCACGATCAGTACTTTCCCTGAGAGGAAGTCGTTGATGACTTCGAGCATGGATTTTTCCTCGCTGTTTATTGTGTAAGCAAATGCTGGATGGTCGGAAACATCGCGTTACACCGGTGTGCGTGCGGCACAACGGGCGAGGCGAGGGTTTCGTCCCGGATCCATATCGCGGGTTTGTTATTAGTTCGGGTTTCGCATGGGTTATGGCCTCGTTACCGACGACCGCTCACGCGAAGAGGGGCGGCACTATACCGATCAGTGCGGCGCCCGTCTGCACGGTTGTGGTGCAAGCGACGAAACGAAGCTTTGAAACACCCGACGTTACCGGCGTCGGGCTTGTCTGGGAGCCGGTTTGCAGCCAGCTTCCATACATACGGTTCTCAGGTTCAAACAGTTAAAAAAAAGGGCTCGGGGAATGCTCCCCAAGCCCTCAAAAGGTGAGAGGTGTCTAGTCCCTCGACCTGGTGAGCGGTGCTACAAGTAACGCGTCGGATCAGGCCTTCAGAGGCACCAGACGCGGAGCAATCATGTTTTCCGGGCGCAGGATGTCGGCGAGCATGGCTTCGTCGAGCAGACCTTCTTCGCGCACCAGTTCCAGCACGCCGCGGCCGCTTTCAAGGGCGATACGGGCGATGCGGGTGGCGTTTTTGTAGCCGATGTACGGGTTCAGTGCGGTGACCAGACCGATCGAGTGTTCGACCAGTTCACGGCAGCGCGCTTCGTTGGCGGTGATGCCGACGATGCAGTGCTCGCGCAGCATGTCCATGGCGCGTTGCAGCAGGCGGATCGAGTCGAGGATCTTGAAGGCGATCAGCGGCTCCATCACGTTCAGTTGCAGTTGGCCGCCTTCGGCTGCCATGGTCAGCGCCAGATCGTTACCGATGACCTGGAATGCCACCTGATTCACGGCTTCCGGGATCACCGGGTTGACCTTGCCTGGCATGATCGAGCTGCCTGGCTGACGCGCCGGCAGGTTGATTTCGTTGATGCCGGTGCGCGGGCCGCTGGACAGCAGGCGCAGGTCGTTGCAGATCTTCGACAGCTTGACCGCGGTGCGCTTGAGCATGCCGGAGAACAGCACGAAGGCGCCCATGTCGGAAGTGGCTTCGATCAGGTCGGCGGCTGGAACCAGCGGTTGACCGCTGATCAGCGCCAGACGCTGTACGGCCAGGGCCTGGTAACGCGGGTCAGCGTTGATGCCGGTACCGATCGCGGTGCCGCCCAGGTTCACTTCGGTCAGCAGTTCCGGAGCCAGCGTCTTCAGACGGGCCAGGTCTTCGCCCATGGTGGTAGCGAAAGCGCGGAACTCTTGACCCAGGGTCATTGGTACGGCGTCTTGCAGTTGGGTACGACCCATCTTCAGGACGTGGTTGAATTCTTCACCCTTGGCTGCGAAAGCCTGAATCAGGCTGTCGAGGCTGGCCAGCAGCGCGTCGTGACCCAGCAGCAGACCCAGACGGATCGCGGTCGGGTAGGCGTCGTTGGTCGACTGCGCCATGTTCACGTCGTCGTTCGGGTGCAGGTACTGGTACTCGCCTTTCTGGTGACCCATCGCTTCAAGAGCAATGTTGGCGATCACTTCGTTGGCGTTCATGTTGGTGGAGGTACCGGCGCCACCTTGAATCATGTCGACCACGAACTCTTCGTGGAAATCGCCGCGGATCAGACGTGCACAGGCTTCGCTGATGGCAGCGTGCTTGGCTTCGCTCAGGTGACCCAGCTCACGGTTGGCGTCAGCGGCGGCCTGTTTGACCATCGCCAGACCGACAACCAGCTTCGGGTAGTGCGAAATCGGAACGCCCGAGAGGCGGAAGTTATTCACCGCTCGCAGGGTCTGGATGCCGTAATACGCTTGAGCAGGGACTTCGAGGGCGCCAAGCAGGTCGTTTTCTGTGCGGAATGATGCAGCGGAGGACATGATAGAAATCATCTCGATATGGACCCGGTCTGTGCCGGAACGCTGCGAATGCTAGGCTTGTGGGAATTTTTGGGCCAATGCTGTTAAACACTGCCCTATGCACATTCGGCATAATGCCCGTGTGACGCCGCGTGCGCGGCAGACGTGTGACCTGTTTTGGTGCGTGTCCGGGAGGACGTGATGAATCTGGAAAGCAAATGGCTCGAGGACTTCAGTGCTCTGGCTGCCACCCGCAGCTTCTCGCAGGCGGCCGAACGGCGCTTCGTGACCCAGCCGGCTTTCAGTCGGCGGATCCGCAGCCTGGAAGCGGCGCTGGGCCTGACGCTGGTCAACCGCTCGCGCACGCCAATCGAGCTGACGGCGGCGGGGCAACTGTTCCTGGTGACCGCGCGCACCGTGGTCGAACAGCTCGGTGAAGTGCTGCGCCATCTTCATCATCTGGAAGGCGGGCAGGGCGAAGTGATCCAGGTCGCGGCGGCGCACTCGCTGGCGCTCGGTTTCTTTCCGCGCTGGATCGCGCAATTGCGCAACGAAGGCCTGAACATCGCTACCCGGCTGGTGGCGACCAACGTTGGCGACGCGGTGCACGCGCTGCGTGAAGGTGGCTGCGATCTGATGCTGGCGTTCTACGACCCGGACGCGGCGATGCAGATGGACCCGGAGATCTTCCCGTCGCTGCACCTGGGCCAGACCGAAATGCTTCCGGTATGTGCGGCAGATGCCAATGGCAAGCCGCTGTTCGATCTGGAAGGCGAGGGCAGTGTGCCGTTACTGGCGTACAGCGCCGGGGCGTTTCTCGGACGCTCCGTGAACGGCTTGCTGCGTCAGCGTCAGCTGCGCTTCACCACGATCTATGAAACCGCCATGGCCGACAGCCTGAAAAGCATGGCGCTGGAAGGCCTCGGCATTGCCTGGGTACCGCAGCTGAGCGTGCGGGCCGAGCTGGCGCGGGGCGAACTGGTGGTCTGCGGCGGCGCGCAGTGGCATGTGCCGCTGGAGATTCGTCTGTACAGATGCGCGCTGGTGCGCAAGGCCAATGTGCGGTTGTTGTGGCGCAAGTTGGAGGGCGGCGCGGCGAGTGGCAATAGCTGAGTGATGGAAGCAGAGGCGAACTTTGTTTTCGCCTCTGCCGAGTCTCCAGGCGAACGGTCAGCCTTTGCTGGCCAAATGGTTTTGTATGTTTTCCCGGTTTTTCTGGCTGAAACTGTAACAAATGGATCTGAGTGGATGGGGTTGTGGGGTCATGTACGTTTCACACCACCAGCCGTTGTATTGAATTTCCGAATCTTCATGTCGGGCGCCCAGCAAGTGACCGACTTCATGACCCACAGTGATCCGGCTGCCGAGAGAAGAGATTGCAAAGTTTCCGGTATTGAGTGGAGGCCATAGCAGTGCAGCCCCCCCAGTCCTCTCATTCAGGTTTTCTTTAGTCAGCAGAACGACCTGATCCAGCGGGCCAGTCTCGAAGCCTTCGGCCTTGGCCAGCTCCAGGTATTGGCGGCCCAGTATTTCCCAACTTTTCAAGGTCCGTAGCGGGTCATCACCTTTGTAGTTGAACTGGCTGTAGGGTGCGCCCCTGCCAAAGACAACATTGAATTTTCGATCGATAAAGCTTTCCAGCTCTTTCACAAAAGGCTGGAAGTGCTCGGCGTAAATACTCGTGGTTGTCGTCGCCGGAATATCGTCGTGAACGACGGCGAAGATATTGATGTCTCGTTTCTTGTTAACAATGGTCATCCGTAATTCCTTTTTAAGTTCGGCATGCCTTGCCTCAGTCCCAGTCTTCCTCGGGACGCAGGGTCGATTGCACTGGGCCTGTTACAACTTTTGTGCTCAGGTACTTACGAATGTTTTCTCGATTTTTATCACTGAAACGGTCGGCGTTGCTTCGCAGTGGAGAGAACTCATCACTCGACATGACCGTTTCGCTCCACCATCCGTTGTAGAGAATTTCGGCGTCTTCATGTGTTGCACCGAACATGTGCCCTACTTCGTGAGCGGCCGTGCTGACTTTTTCTGTCGAGGCGATACCCACGTAACCTGGGAGTTCGGCAATTCCCCGTGTACGGCTGTTTATAGAGTTGCGCGTCAGTAACAGAAACTTGATCAAGCGCAGGTCAAGATTAGTGTTTCGATACTTGTCGACCTTGGTTTTCTAAGCGCTCAGCGAGGCACGTTCGTTCAAGTTTTGATACGGATGACTGCTCAGGTCCCTTGCTTCTGATGGTTCGATCAGGCGAATCAGCATTTTGCGGCCGGTAATGTACTCAATCTCCGCTGCAAGCCAGGAGAAGTGCCTTTTGTATAGATCTTCCTTAGTGTAGTCCGACAGGTCTTCGTGGATGAAAACTTGTAGTGCTATTGGTTCCTTTAGCATGTTTAAATCCTTTTAATGTTTGAGTTGTTGCGGGTTTTTAGCAATGCGCCCAGCTTGCGATGTATTGCAAGAGGTATAACGGTAGTGGGTATTTCTGGTTGATATTGATATTGCCGGTTGTGGTGATTGGCTGCGTCAGTAAGTTGTGGGTGATTGTTTATATACCATGCGCGATGAGTTATGACGCTCAGGAGTGTTTTGAATTTTATTACATGGATGCCGCAGTGAGTTAAGTGCGTTCCCGATATAACTTGATCGCTATGTATTTCGTTTGAACGGCAGAGGCGCTGTTCTTGATTTTCGAGTCAGTAAAATGAGTGGTTCGGTGCAGATGACAGATGGTCGCCACGGGGGCTGTTTATTGCTTTCTTTGCGGTATACTGCGCGGCCTTCGGCCGGTTCGTCCGGCCATTTTTCCTACAACAAGCCACGCATCCTGCGTGGCTTGTTGTTTTTGACGCGCCTGCGGGCGCCCAGAGAGAAGAGGCGCGACGATGAGTGCACTGGTTGGCGTGATCATGGGCTCCAAGTCCGATTGGTCCACCCTTAGCCACACCGCCGATATGCTGGAAAAGCTCGGCATCCCTTACGAGGTCAAGGTGGTTTCCGCCCACCGCACCCCGGATCTGCTGTTCCAGTACGCCGAAGAGGCTGAAGGCCGCGGCATCGAGGTGATCATCGCCGGTGCCGGTGGCGCAGCCCACCTGCCAGGCATGTGTGCGGCCAAGACCCACCTGCCGGTGCTGGGCGTTCCGGTCCAGTCGGCGATGCTCTCGGGCGTCGATTCGCTGCTGTCGATCGTGCAGATGCCGGCCGGTATTCCGGTTGCCACCCTGGCCATCGGCAAGGCCGGTGCGATCAACGCAGCCCTGCTGTCGGCGAGCATCCTGGGCGCCAAGCATCCACAATTCCACGCGGTACTGAAAACCTTCCGTGCCGAGCAGACAGACAGCGTCCTGGACAATCCAGACCCACGTATTGCCTGAGGTTGTTGAGATGAAGATCGGTGTAATCGGTGGCGGCCAGTTGGGTCGCATGTTGGCCCTGGCGGGCACCCCGCTGGGCATGAACTTCGCTTTCCTCGACCCTGCGCCGGACGCTTGCGCCGCTGCGTTGGGCGAACACCTGCGGGCCGATTACGGCGATCAGGATCACCTGCGCCAGTTGGCCGATGAAGTCGATCTGGTGACCTTCGAGTTCGAAAGCGTCCCGGCGGAAACCGTGGCGTTCCTTTCGCAATTCGTGCCGGTCTACCCGAGTGCCGAAGCCCTGCGCATCGCTCGCGACCGCTGGTTCGAAAAGAGCATGTTCAAGGACCTGGGGATTCCGACCCCGGCGTTCGCCGACATCCAGTCGCAAGCCGACCTGGACGCCGCCGTCGCTTCGATCGGCCTGCCTGCTGTGCTGAAAACCCGCACCCTGGGTTACGACGGCAAGGGTCAGAAAGTCCTGCGCAAGCCGGAAGACGTGGTCGGTACCTTCGCCGAACTGGGCAGCGTGCCTTGCCTGCTGGAAGGCTTCGTGCCATTCACCGGCGAAGTGTCGCTGATCGCCGTGCGCGCCCGCGATGGCGAGACGAAGTTCTATCCACTGGTGCACAACACCCATGACAGCGGCATTCTCAAGCTGTCGGTCGCCAGTTCCGATCACCCGCTGCAGGCCCTGGCTGAAGACTACTCCAGCCGCGTCCTCAAGCAGCTGAACTACGTCGGCGTGATGGCGTTCGAGTTCTTTGAAGTCGACGGTGGCCTCAAGGCCAACGAAATTGCCCCGCGCGTGCACAACTCCGGGCACTGGACCACCGAAGGCGCCGAGTGCAGCCAGTTCGAAAACCACCTGCGGGCCGTTGCCGGTCTGCCGCTGGGTTCGACCGCCAAGGTCGGCGAGAGCGCGATGCTCAACTTCATCGGCGTTGTTCCGCCGGTCGAGAAGGTTATCGCCATCGACGATTGCCACCTGCATCACTACGGCAAGGCCTTCAAGGCCGGGCGCAAGGTCGGTCACGCCAACCTGCGCTGCAAGGACAAGGCGACCCTCGAGCAGCAAATCCTCAAGGTCGAAGCGCTGATCGCCGAGTAACGACAGTTTCATCCGGCAGCGGCGGAACCATTGCGGGGCCGCCGTTCTCTGATGGCAGGATGCGAAAGTCTGGCTAGGCTTCATCGCATATCTACCATTCAGAGGGAAATGCCATGGGAATTATCGGAACCATCTTTATCGGCCTCATCGTCGGCTTGCTGGCGCGGTTCCTGAAACCGGGCGATGACAGCATGGGCTGGATCATGACCATCCTGCTCGGTATCGGCGGTTCGCTGGCAGCCACTTACGGCGGCCAGGCCCTGGGCATCTATCAGGCGGGTCAGGGCGCCGGCTTCATCGGCGCGCTGGTTGGCGCGATCGTGCTGCTGGTGATCTACGGCCTGATCAAAAAGAACTGATTCAAAGCGACAAAGTCCTCTCCGCCAATCCGGCGGGGAGGGCTAAAATGCTCGGCGATTCAGCGTCCCCTCCCTTTTCGAGCATCCTTTACCGAGCACCTTCATGCGCCGTCTTCTGTTGACTCTCCTTTTGCTGGGCAGCGGTCTGGCCCACGCCGGCGAACTGCCGGAAACCGACTGGCTGGAACTGATGCCCAAGTCGGACCAGAAAGCCCTCGAGGCCATGCCTGAAATCGACCACAACTCCCCGGAAGCCACCGGCACCTTCACCCAGAAAGGCGGGATGAAGCAGGCCAAAGGTTTGCCGGCGGTGATGTATTCGACCAAGACCGTGGCGTCGATGAACGACAAGCACATCCGCATCGGCGGTTATCCGGTGCCGCTGGAATCCGACGCCAAGGGCCGCAGCACGCTGTTCTTCCTCGTGCCGTACCCGGGCGCGTGCATCCACGTACCACCACCGCCACCGAATCAACTGGTGCTGGTGCGTTATCCAAAAGGCTTGAAACTGGATGACATCTATACGCCGCTGTGGGTGACCGGCACGCTGAAGATCGAGAAGGTCAGCAATGACCTGGCCGATGCGGCGTATGCGCTGGAGGCGGACAAGGTGCGGGTGGTGCAGGAATCGGATCTGTAATTCAGAACGGCAAAAAAAATCGCAGCCTCAGGGCTGCGATTTTTGTTTTCAGAGTGGCTCGCTGCCAATACTGACACCCATTGTGTGACCGGCATCCGGCGCCAGAGTCATCACATCACTCATCACGTTCGCCGTCTCGATGCACAGCATGCGCTGCCAGCCGTCGTTATCCATGTCGCTGAGCGCGGCGGCGCGGTCGATCCACGGGTTCCAGATCACCGCCGTGCGTGAACCGGTAGCGGTCAGCACGATGCGCCGTTCCCAGGCCGGATCGATAATGCTCAGTTGCGGCGGAACGTCGAGGTAGATACGGTCGGTTTCCCCGGCAAAACGCAGGTCGCCTTGCTGGGTGTGGGTTTTCCAGTCATCCAGAGTCTCGATGTAATCGAGGCCATCCACACCTTCGACGCGAACGTTGCGCACATCGCTGACGGCGAAATAGCTGTGCAATGCCTGGCTGATGCTGACGCTGTCTGTACCACGGTTGTGGCTGGTCAGGCTGATGTGCAGTTGATCGTCGAGGCGCAGGGTCAGGGTCAGATCGACCTGATGCGGCCAGCCCGGAAAACCGCCTTCAGGGTAGGGCAGCTTGAACTCCACCTTCAGGCTTTCACCTTCGGTTTCAATACCGCCCAGCTCCCAATCCATCGTCCGGACAAACCCGTGGGCGGCGGCCGGTTCTTCGCTGACGCGCATCACCTGCACGCTCTGCGGGTTGCGTTCGAACTTGCCGAACCACGGCCAGCACACCGGCACGCCGGCGCGGATGCTCTGGCCGGTCTTGAACATGGCCTTGTCGTTCAGCCAGATGATCGGCGGCTGGCCGTCCACCTGATAACTGAGGATGTGCGCGCCTTGCTGGGCCACCAGCACTTCGGCCTGACCGTGGCGGATGCGCCAGCAGTTCAGTTCATCCAGTTTCACGGCTTCAACGTTGGGCGTGTTCATGGGACAACTCTCGATCAGCAACTTGGACGACTATCGACCGTGAAACGGCCGCGAGGTTTAACGTGCGCGTGGCGGAACCGAACGGGTGCGACCGCTGCCATCGATGGCGACGAACACAAACACCGCTTCGGTCACTTTACGCCACTCGCTGGACAGCGGATCGTCGCTCCACACCTCGACCATCATCTGGATCGAGCTGCGGCCGATTTCCAGGGTCTGGGTATAAAAGGACAATTGCGCGCCGACAGCCACCGGCACCAGAAACGCCATGCGATCGATGGCGACGGTCGCAACACGGCCGCCGGCAACACGACTGGCCATGGCAGTGCCGGCCAGGTCCATCTGCGCCACCAGCCAGCCGCCGAAAATATCGCCGAAGCCGTTGGTTTCGCGGGGAAGCGCGGTGATTTGCAGGGCCAGGTCGCCTTGCGGGATCGGATCTTCTTGTTCGAGCTCTATCATGCCGGGGGTGCCTCTGACCCGTGACTCTTCGTTGGGTATTGCTGGTGGTAGCCGTCTTCGGGAAAAACGATTCAGCACCGAACATACTACGTTCGTCACGTTTTCCATCAGGCGCCTAAGGAGAAACTCTGCGAAACCGGCTAATCCCGAGCAAGGGTCGGGCCAACGACGTTTTCGCACAGCAACCCCTTACAAACCGGAGCAAGGTTGCGAGTATATCGGTCGGTAGACTCCGCGACGACCGTCCGGTTCTGATTTCGACCGGCAAATACGCGCCTCTATGTGCTTTTTCGAACAATTTGCTATGGTGCCGAACCTGCCCGAGCCACAGCCAGCGTTGTTGTGGCGGCAGATCCGACTATAAGAGAAGACCTTGCCATGACCACAGCGCCCTCGAGCCTCGCGCAGCCCGACCAACCCGCACGACCGTTGACCCGCAATGACTACAAGACTCTGTCGCTTTCGGCCCTGGGGGGCGCGCTGGAGTTCTACGATTTCATCATCTTCGTGTTCTTCGCCACCGTGGTCGGCAAATTGTTCTTCCCGGCCGACATGCCCGAGTGGCTGCGCCTGATGCAGACCTTCGGCATCTTCGCCGCCGGCTACCTCGCGCGGCCGCTGGGCGGGATCGTGATGGCGCACTTCGGCGACCTGCTGGGGCGCAAGAAGATGTTCACCCTGAGCATTTTCATGATGGCCGTGCCGACCCTGATCATGGGCCTGCTGCCGACCTACGCCCAGATCGGCATGTGGGCGCCGATTCTGCTGCTGTTGATGCGCGTCATTCAGGGCGCGGCGATTGGCGGCGAAGTGCCGGGGGCGTGGGTCTTCGTTTCCGAACACGTACCCGGCAAGCACATCGGCTACGCCTGCGGCACCCTGACCAGCGGCCTGACGGCGGGCATCCTCCTCGGTTCGCTGGTCGCCACCGCGATCAACAGCATTTATACGCCAACGGAAGTTTCGGATTACGCCTGGCGAATCCCGTTCCTGCTGGGTGGCGTTTTCGGTCTGTTCTCGGTCTACCTGCGCCGCTGGCTCCACGAAACTCCGGTGTTCGCCGAACTGCAACAGCGCAAGGCGCTGGCCGAAGAGGTGCCGTTGCGCGCCGTACTGCGTGACCATCGCGGTGCAATCGCGGTGTCGATGCTGCTGACCTGGCTGCTGTCCGCCGGTATCGTTGTGGTGATCCTGATGACGCCGACCGTGTTGCAAACGGTCTATCACTTCTCGCCGACCACCGCGCTGCAATCCAACAGCCTGGCGATCGTGTTCCTGAGCCTGGGCTGCATCATTTCCGGTGCGCTGGCCGATCGCTTCGGTGCCGGTCGGGTGTTCGTGTTCGGTTGCCTGGGTTTGCTGGCCAGTTCCTGGACCTTCTATCACAGCCTCGCCGATCATCCGAACTGGCTGTTCCCGCTGTATGCGCTGACCGGTTTTCTGGTCGGCACCATCGGCGCGGTGCCTTATGTCATGGTGAAAGCGTTCCCGCCGGTGGTGCGCTTCAGCGGTCTGTCCTTCTCTTATAACGTCGCTTACGCGATCTTCGGTGGCCTGACGCCGATGGTGGTCAGCCTGCTGCTGAAAGAAAGCGCGATGGGGCCTGCCTACTATGTGGCGGTGCTGTGCGGGATGGGGATCCTGGTCGGCGCGTGGTTGTGGAGCAAAGGTCGCTAAGCCACCTCACACTGATCGTTCCCACGCTCCCGCGTGGGAATGCATCCTGTGACGCTCCGCGTCACGTCTTGAAGCGGACGCGGAGCGTCCATGGCGGCGTTCCCACGCAGAGCGTGGGAACGATCTGTCACGACATGCTGGCCTTTCATCCAATTGTCATATTTCAGCCATAGAGTGTTCACACGGCCTGCTGATACTTGGCCCCGACTTAACACACCCTATCTGCTAGGAGTAAGGCATGAAACTGAAGCGTTTGATGGCGGCAATGACTTTTGTCGCTGCTGGCGTTGCGACTGCCAACGCGGTTGCCGCTGTTGACCCTGCTATCCCGAGCTACACCAAGACCACTGGTGTGTCGGGCAACCTGTCCAGCGTCGGTTCCGATACCCTGGCCAACCTCATGACCCTCTGGGCTGAGAACTACAAAAAAGAATACCCGAACGTAAACATCCAGATTCAGGCCGCTGGCTCCGCCACCGCGCCACCTGCGCTGACTGAAGGCACCTCCAACCTGGGCCCGATGAGCCGCAAGATGAAGGACACCGAACTGGCTGCCTTCGAACAGAAATACGGCTACAAGCCAACCGCTATCCCGGTTGCCGTGGACGCCCTGGCTGTTTTCGTTCACAAGGACAACCCGATCCAGCACCTGACCATGGAACAGGTTGACGCGATCTTCTCGTCCACCCGTCTGTGCGGCGCCAAGACCGACGTGAAAACCTGGGGTGACCTGGGCGTGACCGGCGACCTGGCCAACAAGCCGGTTCAACTGTTCGGTCGCAACTCGGTATCCGGCACCTACGGCTACTTCAAAGAAGAAGCCCTGTGCAAAGGCGACTACAAGCCTAACGTCAACGAACAACCAGGCTCGGCTTCGGTCGTGCAGTCGATCAGCTCCTCGCTGAACGGCATCGGTTACTCGGGCATCGGCTACAAGACCGCCAGCGTGAAAACCGTTGCTCTGTCGAAGAAGGGCAGCACTGACTTCATCGAAGACACCGAAGAAAACGCCCTGAACGGCAAGTACCCGCTGTCGCGTTTCCTGTACGTGTACGTCAACAAAGCCCCGAACAAGCCTCTGGCCCCGCTGGAAGCCGAGTTCGTGAAACTGGTTCTGTCGAAACAGGGCCAGGAAGTGGTCGTGAAAGACGGCTACATCCCGCTGCCAGCCAAGGTCGCTGCAAAAGCACTGGCTGACCTGGGTCTGCAGGAAGGCGGCGCTGAAGTCGCAAAAAAGTAACAAACTGAGTCAGGGGTGAACCCCGCCTGACTCACGTGTGGGGCCCGGCCCGCAAGCGGCCCGGCCCCCACACTCCCCGAATTCTTCTATCCACTGCCAGTGCCCTGCTGGCGGCGGATTTGGTGCGTCACTGCATTGTCATCTTTCTGTCATACAGGATCGCTAGGGTGTGCGCATGAATGATCTGGCCAATTCCAAAATGACTACGAACCCTCCCAAGCGCATTGACTTCAATACGCCTGAGTTGCAACGCAAGCGCCGCATTCGCGCGCTCAAGGATCGCTTCACTCGCTGGTACGTCCTCGTCGGCGGTCTGGCGGTGCTGGCAGCCATCACCCTGATCTTCTTCTTCCTCGCCTACGTGGTCGCGCCGCTGTTCAAAGGTGCTGACCTGACTGCGAAAGATGCAATCACCCCGGCCTGGATGCAGGACGCCGGCAAGCCGCTGATGATTTCGCTCGAAGAGCAAAATCAGGTGGCCATGCGCGTTTCCGACAAGGGCCAGGCGCTGTTCTTCGACATCGACAGTGGCGCTGAATTGAAGCGCGTCGATCTGCCCTTGCCGGCAGGCGCCAGTGTGACCTCCATCGGCGAAGACCAGCCGGGCCATCCGCTGGTGGCCGTGGGCCTGTCCAACGGTCAGGCGCTGGTGTTCCGTCACACTTATAAAGTCAGCTACCCGGATGGCAAGAAGACCATCACTCCGGCCATCGAGTACCCGTACGGCGAGACACCGATCGCACTCAACGAAAGCGGCGGTGCGCTGGAGCATGTCAGCCTCAATGCCACCGATTCGACCCTGATGCTGGTCGGCTCCACCGGTTCGCAACTCAATGTGCTGTCGCTGACCAGCGAAGAAAACATGATGACCGGCGAAGTCACCAACGAGCAGAAGCGTATCGATCTGCCGCAGATGACTGAACCTGTGAAAAACATCTTCGTCGACCCGCGCCAGCAGTGGCTGTACGTGGTCAACGGGCGTGCGCAGGCCGACGTGTTCAGCCTGCGCGACAAGAGCCTCAACGGTCGCTACAAACTGCTGGAAAACGCTGACGCTGAAGTCACTGCGACCACGCAACTGGTCGGTGGTATCTCGCTGATCGTCGGTGACTCCAAGGGTGGCCTGGCCCAGTGGTTCATGGCCCGCGACACCGACGGCGAGCTGCGCCTGAAGCAGATCCGCACCTTCCAGATGGGCACCACGCCGATCGTTGAAATTTCCGCCGAAGAACGTCGCAAGGGCTTCCTGGCCCTGGATGCCAGCGGCAAGCTCGGCGTGTTCCACAGCACCGCGCACCGCACCTTGCTGGTCGATCAAGTGGTCGAAGGCCAGGGCCTGTTCGGCCTGTCGCCGCGCGCCAACCGCGTGATCGTCGAAGCCGGCGGCAAGCTGCAACCGCTGCTGCTCGACAACCCGCACCCGGAAGTTTCGTGGAGCGCGCTGTGGAGCAAGGTCTGGTACGAGAACTACGACGAGCCTAAATACGTCTGGCAATCGACTGCGGCCAACACCGATTTCGAACCGAAACTGAGCCTGTCGCCACTGACCTTCGGCACCCTGAAAGCCGCGTTCTACGCGATGCTGCTGGCTGCACCGCTGGCCGTCGCCGCGGCGATCTACACCGCGTACTTCATGGCCCCGGGCATGCGCCGCAAGGTCAAACCGGTGATCGAGCTGATGGAAGCGATGCCGACGGTGATCCTCGGCTTCTTCGCCGGCCTGTTCCTCGCACCGTATGTGGAAGGGCATCTGCCGGGCATCTTCAGCCTGCTGATGCTGCTGCCGATCGGCATCCTGATCGCCGGTTTCACCTTCAGCCGCCTGCCTGAGTCGATCCGCCTGAAAGTCCCGGACGGTTGGGAAAGTGCGCTGCTGATCCCGGTGATTCTGTTTGTGGGCTGGCTGTCGCTGTACATGAGCCCGTTCATGGAGAACTGGTTCTTCGGCGGTGACATGCGCATGTGGATCTCCCACGACCTGGGCATCACCTACGACCAGCGCAACGCCCTGGTGGTCGGTCTGGCCATGGGCTTTGCGGTGATTCCGAACATCTACTCGATCGCCGAAGACGCCGTGTTCAGCGTGCCGCGCGGCCTGACCCTGGGCTCGCTGGCCCTCGGTGCCACGCCGTGGCAGACCATGACTCGTGTAGTGATCCTGACCGCCAGCCCGGGCATCTTCTCGGCGCTGATGATCGGCATGGGCCGTGCGGTCGGCGAAACCATGATCGTGCTGATGGCCACCGGCAACACTCCGGTCATGGAAATGAATCTGTTCGAAGGCCTGCGCACCCTGGCCGCCAACGTCGCGGTGGAAATGCCGGAGTCGGAAGTCGGCGGCAGCCACTACCGCGTGCTGTTCCTCTCGGCGCTGGTGCTGCTGTTGTTCACCTTCGTCATGAACACCCTCGCGGAACTGATTCGTCAGCGTCTGCGCAAGAAATACTCGTCGCTTTAAGCAAAGGTAGAAGTCTGTGAAACAGAACTCCCTGAAAGGATGGTTCAAGAGCGGCGCCCCCGGCGTCTGGATCAGCGGCGGCGCGGTGTCCATCGCGGTCATCATGACCATTGGCCTGCTGGCGGTGATCGCCGTGCGCGGTCTGGGTCACTTCTGGCCGGCGGATCTGATCCACGCCAGCTATGACGTACCGGGCCAGGGCCAGCATCTGGTCGTGGGCGAGGTGGTGCAGAAAGAAGAAGTGCCGCGCGCCCGTCTGAAGAGCGCCGGCCTGCCGGTGCCGGACGAAGGTCCGGAATTCATGACTCGCGAGCTGATCAAGGTCGGCAACCGTGACCTGAACGGCAACGACTTCACCTGGATCGTCGGCGAGTGGCTGACCAACCAGACCACGCCGGTGGAACTGATGGCGCTGGAGCGTCGTGAGTGGGGCAACTTCTACGGCTACCTGGTCAACGTCAAACAGGACGGCAAGGTGATCGCCGAAGGCGAAGCCGCCTGGCCTGAACTGCAAGCGCGGATCGATCGCGTGAACAAACTTGCCGCCCAGCTCAAGACTCTGGAAAAAGTCGATATCGGCGCGATCAACGCCGGCCTCGAGCGCATCCGTCTGCACGGTCGCAAGCTGGAGCTGGAAGGCAAGCTCGACGCCACCGCGCAAGCGGACATGGAATCCGAACGCGCCGAGCTGAACGCCCGCTATCAGGACATCGAAGCCCGTCTGGCCGACCTGCACGCGCAGTTCAACCGTGACGCCTTGACTGCTCGCGATGCGAACGGCAAGGAAATCGAAATCGGCCTGGGCAAAGTGGTTCACGCCTACCAGCCGAACGCGATGGGTACGTTCACCAAGATCGGTTTCTACTTCAGCAAGGTCTGGGAATTCCTGTCCGACGACCCGCGTGAAGCGAACACCGAAGGCGGGATTTTCCCGGCGATCTTCGGCACCGTGATGATGACTCTGATCATGGCGATGATCGTGACCCCGTTCGGCGTGCTGGCGGCGGTGTACCTGCGTGAATACGCCAAGCAGAACACCCTGACCCGGGTGATCCGGATCGCGGTGAACAACCTGGCGGGTGTTCCGGCGATTGTTTACGGCGTGTTCGGTCTGGGCTTCTTCGTCTACGTGCTGGGTGGTTCGCTCGACCGTCTGTTCTTCCCTGAAGCGCTGCCGGCACCGACCTTCGGTACGCCGGGTCTGCTCTGGGCTTCGTTGACTCTGGCGCTGCTGGCGGTGCCGGTGGTGATCGTGGCCACCGAAGAAGGTCTGGCGCGGATTCCTCGCACCGTGCGTGAGGGCTCGCTGGCTCTGGGCGCGACCAAGGCTGAAACCCTGTGGAAGATCGTTCTGCCGATGGCCAGCCCGGCCATGATGACCGGCATGATCCTCGCCGTGGCTCGCGCCGCCGGTGAAGTGGCGCCGCTGATGCTGGTGGGTGTGGTGAAACTGGCGCCGTCGCTGCCGGTGGACGGCAACTACCCGTACCTGCACCTGGATCAGAAGATCATGCACCTGGGCTTCCACATCTACGACGTCGGCTTCCAGAGCCCGAACGTCGAGGCCGCGCGGCCGCTGGTATACGCCACTGCGCTGTTGCTGGTACTGGTGATCGCCACCCTGAACCTGTCGGCGGTGTACATCCGTAACCACCTGCGCGAGAAGTACAAGGCGCTGGACAGCTGATCGCCGTCACAAGAATTGAAGGGCTGCCGGCCTGTATACCGGCAGCCAACCGAACCGAATTTGTTAGCACAGGGGATCTCCCATGCAGCACGAAACACATACCCACGGCATCAACATGTCTGCCCTGGGCCGCGACAAGCAGAGCCTGAACCTCGAGCAGGAAACTGTAGCTATCGAAGTGCCGGGCCTGAGCCTGTTCTACGGCGAGAAACAGGCGCTGTACGACGTCAGCATGAACATCCCGAAACAGCGCGTGACCGCCTTCATCGGCCCGTCCGGCTGCGGCAAGTCCACGCTGCTGCGCACTTTCAACCGCATGAACGACCTGGTGGACGGCTGCCGCGTCGAAGGCGCGATCAACCTGTACGGCAACAATATCTACCGCAAGGGCGAAGACGTGGCCGAGCTGCGTCGCCGGGTCGGCATGGTGTTCCAGAAGCCTAACCCGTTCCCGAAGACCATCTACGAGAACGTGGTCTACGGCCTGCGCATCCAGGGCATCAACAAGAAACGCATCCTCGACGAAGCCGTCGAGTGGGCACTGAAAGGCGCGGCACTTTGGGACGAAGTCAAAGACCGTCTGCATGACTCGGCCCTCGGACTGTCCGGTGGTCAGCAACAGCGTCTGGTGATCGCCCGTACCATCGCCGTGGAACCGGAAGTGCTGCTGCTCGACGAACCGTGCTCGGCCCTCGACCCGATCTCGACCCTGAAAGTCGAAGAGCTGATCTACGAACTCAAATCCAAGTTCACCATCGTCATCGTGACCCACAACATGCAGCAGGCGGCGCGGGTGTCCGACTACACGGCGTTCATGTACATGGGCAAACTGGTGGAATTCGGCGACACCGATACCCTGTTCACCAATCCGGCCAAGAAGCAGACCGAAGACTACATCACAGGGCGATACGGCTAGCCGTACAGCTGCAAGCGGCAAGCTTCAAGCGGCAAGTTAGAAGCGATGCGGCAGGGAACACCACATAACAGCTTGCAGCTCGTAGCTTGCAGCTCTTGGTTAAACGCTTTTTCGGAGCGAACGCATGATTTCCAAAGAAGGCCTCACTCATCACATTTCCGCGCAGTTCAACGCCGAACTGGAAGAAGTGCGCAGCCACCTGCTGGCCATGGGCGGGCTGGTCGAGAAGCAGGTCAACGACGCGGTCACCGCGCTGATCGAGGCCGACTCGGGCTTGGCCCAGCAAGTGCGCGAGATCGACGACCAGATCAACCAGATGGAACGCAACATCGACGAAGAATGCCTGCGCATTCTGGCCCGTCGTCAGCCGGCGGCCTCCGACCTGCGTCTGATCATCAGCATCTCCAAGTCGGTGATCGACCTTGAGCGCATCGGTGACGAAGCGACCAAGATCGCCCGTCGTGCGATCCAGTTGTGCGAAGAAGGCGAAGCGCCGCGCGGTTACGTCGAAGTGCGTCACATCGGCGACCAGGTGCGCAACATGGTGCGTGATGCGCTGGACGCGTTTGCCCGCTTCGACGCCGATCTGGCGTTGTCGGTGGCGCAGTACGACAAGATCATCGACCGCGAATACAAGACCGCCCTGCGCGAGCTGGCGACCTACATGATGGAAGACCCGCGCTCTATCTCGCGGGTCTTGAGCATTATCTGGGTGCTGCGTTCGCTGGAGCGGATCGGCGACCACGCGCGCAACATCTCGGAGCTTGTGATTTACCTGGTGCGCGGCACCGATGTGCGCCACATGGGCCTCAAGCGCATGAAGGAAGAAGTTGAAGGGACAAGTGGCGAAACCGCTAATGTTCCGGGCGATGCTGACGATAAGTAAGATTGCCTGAGAAAAGCGCCCGGCCCTTTGGCCGGGCGTTTTTGTTTCTGCTTTTCATGGGCAGAACCGAATTAAAAAGCAGCACCCGCGAACGAAAAGTCCCGGCGTGACTGAAGAGTTTTGGCAATGTGCCATCAGCCAGCGTTATGCTTGCCGGGATTTTAATAGGGGTGTTGGATGAGCAAGATCAGTGTGTTGGTCGTGGACGATGCATCGTTCATTCGTGACCTGGTGAAAAAGTGCCTGCGTAATTACTTCCCGGGGATCCGCACCGAGGACGCCATCAACGGCAAGAAGGCCCAGGCCATGCTGGCCAAGGAAGCGTTCGACCTGGTGCTGTGCGACTGGGAAATGCCGGAAATGTCCGGCCTCGAACTGCTGACCTGGTGCCGTGAGCAGGACAACCTCAAGACCATGCCATTCATCATGGTCACCAGCCGGGGCGACAAGGAAAACGTCGTGCAGGCGATCCAGGCCGGTGTTACCGGTTACGTCAGCAAGCCGTTCACCAACGAGCAACTGCTGACCAAGGTCAAGCAGGCCCTGAACAAGGTCGGCAAGCTCGACACCCTGATGAACAGCGCCCCGACCAAGATGAACTCGGCGTTCGGCAACGACTCTCTGAGCGCGTTGACCGGCGGCAAGGCTGCCGTGGTTGGTTCCGCACCGACGGCTGCGGCAGTGAATCCGTTTGCCAAGCCTGCCGCTGCGGCCCCGGCACCTGCCGCCGCGCCACAGCGTGGCCTGCTCAACAGCCCGCCCGTGAAAGCCCCGGCAGCCTCCAGCGCTCCGGCCGGCGGTCGCGGTCAGGGTCAACTGCGCCTGCCAAGCGGCACCCAGCAATGCGTGATCAAGGCCCTGAGCATCAAGGAAGCGCTGCTGGTGGTGAAACGCACCGACACCCTGCCGCAGATCCTCGATAGCGCCGTGCTCGATCTGGAGCAGGGCGACAACGCCGAAATCGCCCGCCTCAACGGCTACCTGCACGCCGTCGTCGCACACGAGCCGAAACCCGACAGCGACTGGCTGCAACTGACCTTCCGCTTCGTCGACCAGGACGCGCAGAAGCTCGACTACATCTCCCGCCTGATTGCTCGCGGTACGGCGCAGAAGCACTTCGTTCCGGGCGCATAATCTTCGTCGCCTGACATTGATCGTTCCCACGCAAAGCGTGGGGACGATCATTCACGCCATTTTGAAACATCTGTCGACTAGCCTGGTCTGCTTCAGCTGCTAGGCTCATTCCCAGGCCTTACTCGACAGAACTTTTGCCCATGCCCCTGCGCCTGCTGTTTTTCTGTGGTCTGTTCATGGCCTCCACCTCGACTGTGGCCATGACGATCTACAAATCCACCGATGCCAACGGAGTGGTTTCGTACAGCGACCGTCCGAGCAAAGGCTCCCAGGTGTTCGTGTTTCAGGACCGGATGGTCGAGCGCCTCGAGCGCCAGGTCTATCTCGACATCAAGAAGCAGAAGGGCGCGGACGTGGTGTTCGTGCGCAACGACCTGTACGCGCCAGTCGAGGTTGCACTGGCGTTTACCGGGATGAGCAACGTGCGTGGCGCACCGGCGCAAACGATCCGCCGGGTACTGCCGGCGCGCAGCAATACGCGGCTGGCGTTGCTGACGGCGGTGTCCGGTGGCAAGCCGCTGGTGTATACGCCGATGTTCCAGTATTCCCTCGGTGACCCTGCTGGCGCGGCTCAGGGCTATCGCTATCCGTTTCCGTGGCGAGGCGGTCCGTTCCGTCTCAGCCAGGGCGCCAATGGCGATTACAGCCACTTCGGGCCGAAGAACAAATACGCGATGGACATCGCCATGCCGGTCGGCACGCCGATCATTGCGGCGCGCGCCGGTGTGGTGGTGAAGACCGAAAATTCCCAGAACGGGCGCGGCACCGATCCGTCCGGCAATTTCGTGCGGATCCTGCACGACGACGGCACGATGGGCGTGTACCTGCATCTCAAGCAAGGGTCGGTGAGTGTGCGTGAGGGGCAGCGGGTGACGGTGGGCAGTCCGCTGGCGCTGTCCGGCAACACCGGCAACAGCAGCGGCCCGCACCTGCACTTTGTGGTGCAGCGCAATACCGGGATGGGGCTGGTGTCGATTCCGTATCAGTTCAACCAGCCGCTGGGGGCGTTGCCCAACTTTGCGTTGGGCAAGCAGTAAACCCCGTCAGTCGAGCATCAGCACCTTGGCCAGAATGATCTTCGGACCTTTCATCTTCTTGATGATGATCCGCAGGCCTTCGACTTCAAGCACTTCTTCCTCTTCCGGCACCCGTTTCAGGGTTTCGTAGATCAGCCCGGCGAGGGTTTCGGCTTCGATGTGATCGAGGTCGATCCCTAGCAGGCGCTCGACCTTGAACAACGGCGTATCGCCTCGTACCAACAGTTTGCCCGGCTGGTAGGCGAGGATGCCGCGCTCGGCCTTGCGGTGTTCGTCCTGGATATCGCCGACCAGCACTTCCAGCACGTCTTCCATGGTCAGGTAGCCGATGATGTTGCCGTCGGCTTCTTCAACCACAGCGAAGTGCGAGCCGCCCTTGCGGAACTGCTCCAGCAGCTGCGACAGCGGCATGTGCCGGGAAACGCGCTCCAGCGGGCGGGTCAGTTCGGCGAGGTTGAACGACTCGGGAATGTGATCCAGCGCCGCCAGTTCCAGCAGCAGGTCTTTGATATGCAGCAGGCCGACGAATTCTTTGCGCTCGCTGTCGTACACCGGATAACGGCTGAACTTGTGGCGACGGAACATCGCCAGGATCTCTTTCAGCGGGGCGTTGAATTCGAGGGTGATCAGGTCTTCCCGGGAGTTGGCCCAGTCGACTACTTCCAGCTCGCCCATTTCCACCGCCGAGGCCAGCACGCGCATGCCCTGGTCGCTCGGGTCCTGACCACGGCTGGAGTGCAGGATCAGTTTCAGTTCTTCACGGCTGTAATGGTGCTCGTGATGCGGACCGGGTTCACCTTGACCTGCGATGCGCAGGATGGTGTTGGCGCTGGCGTTGAGCAGGTAGATCGCCGGGTACATGGCCCAGTAGAACAGGTACAGCGGCACCGCCGTCCACAGCGACAGCAGCTCGGGTTTGCGGATCGCCCAGGATTTGGGTGCGAGCTCGCCGACCACGATGTGCAGGTACGAAATGATGAAGAACGCAGTGAAGAACGAGATGCCTTTGACGACTTCGGCCGATTGCACGCCAACCGCGCTCAGCAGCGGTTCGAGAATATGCGCGAACGCCGGCTCGCCGACCCAGCCCAGGCCCAGGGAGGCGAGGGTGATACCGAGCTGGCACGCCGAGAGGTACGCATCGAGCTGACTGTGTACCGTGCGCAGGATGTGCCCGCGCCAGCCGTGCTGCTCAGCGATGGCTTCGACCCGGGTCGAGCGCAGTTTGACCATGGCGAATTCCGCCGCAACGAAGAAGCCGTTGAGCAAAACCAGGATCAGAGCGAAAAGAATCATGCCGAAATCGGCGAATATGGTTGCGAGGGACAAGCCAGGGGAAGGGTCCATGATGGAGTTTTGCGGGTTCCGTGTGATTCGAAAGAAAGAAAAATCCGCACCTGAAAGGCAGGCGCAAGTCAGCCAATGTAGCGGCTGACCTGGCGATTGCCTAGTCCGGCATTACTCAGCGGCGCTGATGACCCGTGCCTGGGCGACCTGGGCCGGGGCGAAATGGCAGGTGAAGGTGCTGCCATGACCGGGCACGCTGCTGATCTCCATACGTGCGCGATGGCGCAGCAGTACGTGTTTGACGATGGCCAGACCCAGGCCCGTGCCGCCGGTGTTGGAGTTGCGGCTGGAGTCGACGCGGTAGAAACGTTCGGTCAGGCGCGGCAGGTGTTTGCTGTCGATGCCGATCCCGGAATCCTGCACGCTGAGGTGCGCGCCTTGATCGTCGCCCCACCAGCGGATGCGGATGTTGCCCTCGGCAGGGGTGTATTTGACGGCGTTGAACACCAGGTTGGAAAACGCACTGCGCAGTTCCGCCTCGCTGCCCTTGAGCAGAATGCTGGTGTCGGCTTCCAGGGTGATGAGCTGATTCTTTGAGCCGGACAACTGCTGCGCGTCGCTCTTGATCGACTGCAACAGTGTGTCGATGTGCACCGGCTGGTTGTCCGACGGGTAATCGGTGGCTTCCAGCTTGGCCAGCAACAGCAAGTCGTTGAGCAGGGTCTGCATGCGTCCGCCCTGTTGCTGCATCTGCTGCAGGGCACGGCTCCAGCGCGGGTTCACTTCCTCGACGTTGTCGAGCAGGGTTTCCAGGTAGCCGCAGATCACCGTCAGCGGGGTGCGCAGCTCATGGGAGACGTTGGCGATGAAGTCTTTGCGCATCTGTTCCAGCTGATGGATACGCGTGACGTCGCGCACCAGCATCAGGTGTTCGTTGTTGCCGTAGCGCGTGAGGTACAGCTGGATGCGTACGCGATCGTTGGTCGGCGAGGGGATTTCCAGCGGTTCGGCGTAGCTTTCCTGCTCGAAGTATTCCTTGAAGCGCGGATGACGGACCAGGTTGGTTACCGGTTGGCCGCTGTCCTGTGGCGTCTTGAGGCCGAGCAGGGTTTCGGAGGCGCGGTTCCACCATTCCAGGTTGCCGTCGCTGTCGAGCATGATCACCGCGTCTTTCAGCGCGGCGGTGGACTCCTGAACGCGGTCGATCACCGCTTGCAGGCGTCCGCGTACCCGTTGGTCGCGGCGTTGCAGGTGGTAGATGCTGTCGAACACCTCGCCCCACAGGCCATAGCCGTCGGGCGGTGCTTCATCGGGTTGGTGCAGGCGCAGCCATTCGTGCAGACGCAGCAGTTGCTTGAGCGTCCAGGCCAGGTACAGGCCCAGGCCCGCCGCCAGACTCCAGCCGTAGTAGCCGGTGATCAGGCCGATCACCAGGCAGCCGGTGACCAGCAACAGCATGTGGCGAATCAGGGTGCCATGCCAGTTTTGGTTCACGGAAAATGCGGTCCTTGTCTACGGGGCTGGCGCTCGGCTCAGGCTTTGGTGGAGAACCGGTAGCCGGTGCCGCGCACGGTTTGTACCAGATTTTCGTAGGCGTCGCCGAGGGCCTTGCGCAGGCGCCGGATGTGCACGTCGACGGTGCGCTCTTCAACATAGACGTTGCCGCCCCAGACCTGGTCCAGCAACTGGCCACGGGTGTAGGCGCGCTCCTGGTGGGTCATGAAGAATTGCAGCAGACGGTATTCGGTCGGGCCCATCTCGGCAGGTTTGCCGTCGATGGTCACGCGGTGGCTGATCGGGTCGAGCAGCAGGCCGCCGACTTCGATCGGCGCTTCGCCATCGGTCGGGCCGGCGCGACGCAGCACAGCCTTGAGGCGTGCCACCAGTTCGCGTGGGGAAAACGGTTTGGTGATGTAGTCGTCGGCGCCGACTTCCAGGCCCTGGATCTTGTTGTCCTCTTCGCCCTTGGCAGTGAGCATGATGATCGGGATGTCCCCGGTCAGCTCGTCACGCTTGAGGCGGCGGGCCAGCTCGATGCCGGAGGTGCCGGGCAGCATCCAGTCGAGCAGGATCAGGTCCGGTTTGCGGTCGACGATGATGGCGTGGGCCTGCTGCGAGTTCTCTGCCTCGAGGCAGTCATAGCCGGCCATTTCCAACGCAACGGCGATCATTTCGCGAATGGGCGCTTCGTCGTCGACGATCAGAATGCTCCTGCCAACCATGCCTTAATCCTCTTGTCATTTAACTGTCTTGCGCCGCATTAGATAACGGAATTATTGCAGTCGTGTGACAGTATTTTAGTCCGGCGGCGATTGTGCGAATCCTGAACTAAGCTCTAAGTCCGAATCCTGACAACCACAAGAGAAGGTTTCCATGACTCAAATGACTGCTTCCTTTAAGGCTTTGCTGATGGCTGCCGCCCTGACTCTGCCTGGACTGGCGATGGCGGCCGAGCCGGCCATGATGAAAGACGGAATGATGGTCGACCACAAGGGCATGACGCTTTACACGTTCGACAAGGACAGTGGCGGCAAGTCGATGTGCAACGGCGATTGCGCCAAGAACTGGCCGCCGTTGATGGCGCCGGCAGATGCCAAGGCTGAAGGTAAATGGACGGTCATCAAACGTGATGACGGCATGATGCAGTACGCCTACGACGGCAAGCCGCTGTACACCTTCGTGAAAGATGCCAAGCCGGGCGATATGACCGGCGACAAGATGAAGGACGTGTGGCACGTGGTTCACGAGCACAAGTAAGTCACCGGCAGTGAAGCAGGATCGCGGGCCGCAGGCATAGCCTCGGGCCGCGATTCCTTGAGATCAGCGCAACGCGTAATCCAGCACGATCCCGACAAAAATCGCCAGCCCGGCCCAGTGGTTGTGCAAAAACGCCTTGAAGCAGCGCATCCGGTCCCGGTCGCGGGTGTACCAGAATTCCCAGGCATAGCACCCGGCCGCCACCAGCAGGCCGAGGTGGAACCAGATCCCCAGCTCGAATTTCGACCCCGCCAGCAGCAGACAGCCCAGCGACAGTACCTGCAAGGTCAGGATGATCACCCGGTCGGCATCGCCGAACAGGATCGCCGTGGATTTCACGCCGATCTTCAGGTCATCGTCGCGGTCGGTCATCGCGTAATAAGTGTCGTAACCCACAGTCCACAACAGGTTGGCGATCCACAGCAGCCAGGCCGTTGCCGGCAACTCACCGGTTTCGGCGGTGAACGCCATCGGCATCCCCCAAGAGAACGCCGCGCCCAATACCACTTGCGGATAGTAGGTGTAGCGCTTCATGAACGGATAGGTGAACGCCAGCGCCAGACCGCCGAGCGACAGCCAGATCGTCGCCGCGTTGGTGCACAGCACCAGCAGGAAACTCATGCCCATCAGCAGCGCGAAAAACACCAGCGCCTCTTTCGAGCTGATCTTGCCGGCAGCAATAGGTCGCTGCGCAGTGCGTTTGACGTGGCCGTCGACCTTGCGGTCGGCCCAGTCGTTGATCACGCAGCCGCCGGCACGGGTCAGCACCACGCCGAGGACGAAAATCACGATATTGGCCAGCGATGGCGAGCCTTTACCGGCAATCCACAGGGCCCAGAGCGTTGGCCACAGCAGCAGGTAAATGCCGATCGGCTTGTCCATCCGGGTCAGCTGGATGAAGTCCCAGGCGCGCGGGTTCAAGCGATTCAGGGATTTGAGCAGGCTTTGGTACATCAGCAGTTCTCCGGACGGGCGCGGACGGCTTCCCACATCGTAGGCAGGAAAATCTCCGCCACCAGTACGCTCAATGCGCCACGGTCGAAACGCGAACGCCGTCCCCACAGGCCGGCAGCCCGGGAACCTTCGGGCAACCAGTGTTCCGGGTAATGGCAGACTTCGATGGCGCGGCGCTGGAAGGCGTGATCGCAGAACAGCAGTTCGCCCAGCGAGCGGCTGCCCAGTTCATCCATGTGCAAGCCGTCGCCCTGCAAGGCACTGCGCGACGCCACGCTGCGGGCGAACACCCAGGCCTGGCCATGCCCGCGCAGATACACCTCGCGCACCCAGCCCTCGCTGCCTTCGGCCAGATCCAGCGCGGCGCATTCGTCGTCGCGCAGGGTCTGCCAGCCTTCGAACAGCGGCGTCACGCTGAAGCCGTCATCGGACAGGCGCGTCAGCCGGCGGGTCAGGGAGCCTTCGTCGAACAGCCAGTCGAGCGTGGATGTGTCGGGGAGGGGTGTCAGTTCGCTTTGCGGGCGCCACAGCGGAGCGTTTGTGTGTTGCACAATGAGTCATTATTGGCAGCAAATGAGGCGGCGAGCTTACCATGCTGCACCGCGAGTTTGATTGATCCGGGTCGCCGCTGCGCCGAACAGGCTTGCATCTGCCCGGCACGATCAGTACAAAACGCCCTGAGCCGGACGGCAGCGCTGCACCATCGACCGTCCGCGCCGGCTAAAGCCTGAACCCTGAGGAAGTACCTGAATGAAAAAGTGGCAATGTGTGGTCTGCGGCCTGATCTACAACGAAGCCGACGGCTGGCCGGATGACGGCATTGCGCCGGGCACCCTGTGGCAGGACGTGCCGGAAGACTGGCTGTGCCCGGACTGCGGCGTCGGCAAGATGGACTTCGAAATGATCGAAATCAACTGAGAAAACACTGAGGAGTAGGGCATGAGCGCACCTGTCGTAATCGTTGGCACCGGGCTTGCGGGTTACAACCTGGCCCGCGAGTTTCGCAAACTCGATGGCGAAACCCCGTTGCTGCTGATTACCGCCGATGACGGTCGCTCCTACTCCAAGCCGATGCTGTCCACCGGCTTCGGCAAGAACAAGGACGCCGACGGCCTGAGCATGGCCGAACCGGGTGCCATGGCCGAGCAGTTGAAGGCCGAAATCCGCACCCACACCCGCATCAGCGGCATCGATCCCGGCCACAAGCGTTTGTGGATCGGCGAGGAAGCAGTGAGCTATCGTGACCTGATCCTCGCCTGGGGCGCCGAAACCGTACGCGTGCCGATCGAAGGCGATGGCGGGGACCTGGTGTTCCCGATCAACGATCTCGAAGACTACGCACGCTTTCGCGCAGCAGCGGCCGGCAAGCGTCGGGTGTTGCTGCTCGGCGCCGGGCTGATCGGCTGCGAGTTCGCCAATGACCTGATTCTCGGTGGCTACGAGGTGCAACTGGTTGCACCGTGCGAACAGGTGATGCCGACCCTGCTGCATCCCGCGGCGGCGACTGCGGTGCAGGCCGGGCTGGAAAGCCTCGGTGCACGTTTCCACCTCGGCCCGGTGCTGACCCGTCTGCAAAAAGTCGCTGATGGGCTGGAAGCGCACCTGTCCGATGGCCAGGTTGTCCCGTGCGATGTGGTGGTCTCGGCCATCGGCCTGCGCCCGCGGATCGATCTGGCAGCGGCAGCCGGCATCCAGACCAATCGCGGCGTGGTTGTCGACCGTCACCTGCAAACCTCGCACGCCAACATTTACGCCCTGGGCGACTGCGCCGAGGTCGACGGGCTGAATCTTCTGTACGTCATGCCCCTCATGAGTTGTGCGCGAGCGCTGGCACAAACCCTGGCCGGCAACCCGACCGTGGTGAACTACGGACCGATGCCGATCACCGTGAAAACCCCGGTCTGCCCACTGGTGGTTTCCCCGCCGCCCCGGGGCCGCGAGGGCATCTGGACGGTCGAAGGGCAGGGCGCCGACGTCAAGGTGCTGTGCCACGATGCAGAAGGGCAATTGCTCGGTTACGCCCTGACCGGCGCGGCGGTGATGGAAAAACTCGCACTGAACAAACAGCTTCCGGCCTTGCTGGCGTAAATACCGGTCGTTCTGTCGGAATCACCCCGCTTTTGCCCCCACAAACGTCGCGGGGAGACTGGCGCCGCCCTTAACCGCGTGCCATCCTCACTCCCGTCTGCCGCAGAGTAGAGCCTGCGGCGCCTTGGGCGCTGTTCCAACGAGAACAGCACGGACATAACAACAAAAAACCGTCAAAGGGGCTTCACTAATGCGTAAACCAGAACTCGCCGCTGCAATCGCTGAAAAAGCGGATCTGACCAAAGAGCAGGCCAACCGCGTTCTCAACGCCGTTCTCGAAGAAATCACCGGCGCCCTGCACCGCAAGGACAGCGTCACGCTGGTGGGCTTCGGCACCTTCCTGCAACGCCACCGCGGTGCCCGCACCGGCAAAAACCCGCAAACCGGTGAACCGGTGAAGATCAAGGCCAGCAACACCGTTGCGTTCAAGCCAGGCAAATCGTTGAAAGACAGCGTCAATCCATAATCGCGGTAAACGCCCGGTCAGCCGGGCGCGCTGCATGAAAAATGGGCATACCGATTGCGGTCGGATGCCCATTTTTTGTGCTCGATGATTGGGGCCGGATCAGGCCGAGAAGAAGTACCGGGTCAGGTGAAAGAAGATCGGCGCGGCGAAACAGATCGAGTCCATGCGGTCGAGCATCCCGCCGTGGCCCTTGATCATCGTGCCCCAGTCCTTCGCGCTCAGGCTGCGTTTGATCGCCGACATGACCAGCCCGCCAAGGAAACCCATCACCACGATGACCAGCGACATCAGCAGCGACTGCCAGAAGCTGAACGGTGTCATCCAGAACATGCAGCCACCGATGAGCGTGGCCGACAGGCCGCCACCGACCAGCCCTTCGACGGTTTTCGACGGGCTCACCAGCGGTGCGACCTTGCGTTTGCCGAACAGCTTGCCGAGCACGTACTGCAGCACATCGCTCATCTGCACCACGAATACCAGGTAGAACAGCAGCAGGGCGTTCTGACCCTGGAAACCCTTCAGGTCCAGCAACAGCAGCGCCGGCGCATGGCTGATGCAGTAGATGCAGATCATCACGCCCCACTGAATCTTCGCCGTGCGCTCCAGAAAGCCTTCGGTGTCCTGGCTCAACACGGCAATCGCCGGCAGCAGCAGGAATGCATACACCGGCACCAGCAGGGTGAACATCGAATACCAATGGGTGCCGATCAGCAGATATTGCAGCGGGATCAGGATGAAAAACGCCGAAAACAGCGCGTTATGGTCACCGCGTGCGGTCGGCGTGAGTGTTATGAACTCGCGCAGCGCAAACAGCGAAATGAAGCCGAACAGCACCACCGTCGCGTTGGGGCCGAGCAGCCAGGACACAAAGAAAATAATGACCATCCCCCACCAGGCATTCACGCGCTGGATGAGGTTTTCGATGGTCGCGATCGAGCTTTCGCTCTTCGCCCGCCGTGCCAGTACGCCGCCAATCAGCGAAGCCACCGCCAGCAACCCGGCGATTGCCGCGAAGAACCACAGGAACTTGGTTTCCAGACTCATTTCGACAACCTCACGATGGCGTCACGCGCCCGTTCCAGAAACGCCTGTTTCTCCTCGCCGGCGATTCGTTGCAGCGGGTCGCCGATGCGGATCGTACAGATGATCGGCAGCGGCACATGTTTGCCCTTGGGCATCGAGCGATGCAGGTTTTCCAGGTAGATCGGCACCAGATCGACGTCCGGAAAGGTTTCGGCAAGGCGGAAGATCCCGGACTTGAACTCCCCCGGCAGCGGCTGAGTGGAGCGCGTCCCTTCAGGAAAAATGATGATCGAATGACCGGCCCGCACCACATCGAAGATCGGCTCGAGCACGTTGGTACCCGGCGCAGGATTGCGCTCGATCAACACCGCATTCAGGCCTTTCTGCGAGATGTATGACAGAAAGCGGTTCTTGCCCCAGTAGTCGGCGGCCGCCACCGGTTTCACGTTCAACCGGGCTTCCGGCGGCAGTGCGGCGATGATCGCCAGGGTGTCCATGTGGCTGGTGTGGTTGGCGTAGTAGATGCGCTGGCGCGTGAGGTCCGGCGGGCTTTCCCAGCGGGCGGTCACGCCGATCAAGAAGCGCAGCACCGAAATCAGCGCATTACTGATCCACATGGGCCTTCCCCTTCAGTTGTCTGGCGATGGCCAGGGTGCGCGTCACGCAGGTCGCGACGGAGCCAAGGGCGATGATCACCAGCGCGATCAGCAAAGCGTAGTGGGTCGCGTAGTAAAGGGTTTCGAACACGTTCAACAGCAGCGCCACGGTCATCACCGCCATCCGGTGCTGCTTTGCCATCGGCCCCATGAAGCTCTGCGTGAGCCCTAGAGCGCCGCCGAACACACGAACATACGCTGTCAGCGCAGCGGCCAATGCTGCGAACCAGCCAAGATCGGACTGGCCGATGGCAAAACCCAAGCCGACGATCAGCAGGCTGTCCGCCACCCGATCCGGAAACTCGTTGTACAGGCTGCCAATGGCCGACTGCTTGCCGCCTTTGATCGCCACCATACCGTCGAACAGATTGCACAGCAGCCGCAGTTGAATGCCGACGATACACAGGATCGAACCGGCCACGCCGTTATCGATGTACAGCGTCACCGCGCCGAACAGCGCGAAGAGCATGCTGATGACGGAGATCTGGTTGGGGGAAATGTCCCGCTTGACCAGTTCATCCGTGAAGCGTCTCGCCCAGCCCGCCGAGCGGGTCTTGATGGGCCGTCTGTTTTCATCCATTTGCCAATGTCCGTATCAGTGAGGAATTGCAGTGAGTTGTATTGTGGTCGCTGGCGGTAGACGGTGCCCGACAATCGAGTGGTCACCAGGAGTCGTAGGGGATGCCGTATTTTTCGATGTAGGCCTTGGATTCTTCATAGAGCTGCCTGTGTCTTCCGTTGGTCTTGCCACCGTAGGGACCTTTGGGATCGATCTTGCCCTGGACCCGCATGACTTCGGTCGACAAAAGACACTGGCCGCCCAGCCAGACCTTGGCGATGCCGCCTGGCGCGAGGCCGATGACCATCATATTTCGGTAATCCGTGATCCACTTGCCGTCTGCCCGACAGAAAACCCTCTCGCCCTTGAGCATGATCTGGCGAACTGAGTCCGGAATTTTTATGAAGGCTTTGTAAGTCTGTGGTTCGGCCATGGAATACCAGCGGACGAAGACCAGATAGGGCAGCGCGGCCCCCGTGACACGTCGACCTTTGCCTACCGGATGTTCCGGCCATCCTGGTGCCTGCCCACGGAAAGTGGCGGGTACGCCTTTACTGTACGGTCGCGGATAGGCAAATGCTGGAACTCCACCGGCTGTGTCCAGAAATACGCGTTTGTTGACGTCCACGACGTCGGCATTTTCGATCCAGGCCTCCATGTAGTCGGGTGTGAAAAACCTGAGCATCCAGCCGTCATAAGGCAGCAATCTTGTACCACCGGAAGTGCAGCCGCCCAGCAACACAATGAATATCAATGCAAAGCCAATCTTGAGCATGTACGAGTTCTCACGCATTAGGGTGCACCACACGAACAGACTGATCGGCGGGGCGGTTGATAAACAGGATGCTCAGCCCGGTTTCGTTGAGTCCCTTCGCAGCATTCCAGTTGGATGACAGATGAATGTAGCGTTGAGCGAGTAGCGCATGCTCGTTCAGGCTCAAATCGAGACTGCGGGATTCACCCAGCGCAAACATCATCAATTTTCGGGCGATACCCTTGAGCTCTCCCGGTAGCGCGTAACTCTGAGATTCTTGGTTAATCGTTTCGAACTCTACCCCGTGCCGGTTCGCCAGCTCCCGCATGATTCGCAGGTAAATCAGGGACAGGTCATTGCGCACAACTCGTTCGCTGTAGACCGCTGCGTAGACATTTTTTGATTTGCGCCGATCGCCCTTGACGTTGCTGGCCGTTTCCACCGCCCAGGTTTTGACTTGAAGCGTCAGCCCATAGAAATGCAGTTGGTCCTGAAGCCTGCCGAGTTCTTGCTCGGCCAACCGATAAGCGTTGGTCGACGACGAAGGGGTATTAAAGTCCACGTCGCGACTGCAGCGCGGCTTGCTCAGCAGTACCCGTTCGACAAGATTCGGTAAGTACCCGCCGCCCAAGTCGGAGTGGACGCCCGGCAACACAATGTCGGCGTTTCCGGCGCTGTTGAGCGAAAAGTTGTGGCGGCGTTCGTCCCGGGCAACCAGGTGCACAACTTTCTTTGCAATGTCCGGCGCCAGATACAGATTGACGCCGGGGTTGTTGGCGTCATGGACGCTGAAATCGCCGTCAGCCATGCTGCCTATGGCGGCAGCGGTGTCGAAGATGCCGATGAAGTTAATGCTGACATCGATGTTGGCCCGCCAGGAGAAGCTCTCAAGGAACAGTGACGAGTCCGCGGGAAGTAATTGCGCCAGCGGGCTTTGCTCGCCTTTCATCACTTCATTGGCGAAGTGTCTCGCAGCAGCGGCGCCGCGGCTGAAGCCGAAGATGTCGAACTGAACGGATTCCACCTTCAGGGTCGGGTTCGCCGACTCAAAAAGGCGAATCCCAGGAATGATGCTGGTCGGGCTTTGCTTGACTCTCGCCAGTACACCTTGTGCACCCGTGCCAGTCATTTGCGAAAAAACCGAGTCGTCCTTATCGGCACTCGTACCTATGCCCTCAAGATAGACCGGTATGTACGCGATGGTTTCCTCTTTCGCCAGTTGCCGCCCTTGGTCATCGCGATATAACTCATACAGCCTCGCCACATTGCTCGCATCATTCCCATAACTGTTATCCGGCACATTGCCCTGTCCGTCATACCCATGCATCTGGCAGAACTGTCGAATGTCCTCGGCTTCCTCCTCAAGATTCACATCCCGCGCATAGCAGCCCTTCACCTGTTCGCTGTTGAACAGATTGTTCCCCGTCCCATCGAAAAACACGCCGATCCGCAAGGTGATGCCAGCAGGTAACTCGTCTTCCAGTTCGACCTCTTCCTCCTCTTCTTCGAGTTCTCCTTCCTCCGCTGCTTGAGTGGAAGCAGTTGCTGGTCCTGCGGCCAAGGTACCCGCCATTGCGGCTTCTGGATGATCAGCGGCTCCGCTGGCGGACGTCTTTCCTCCCGCCACCATCTCGGTACTGCTGAAGATCCCGCCGCTGTCGATCACGATGTGGTGACCGCCCGCCTTCAGCGTGATGCTGGCGCCGGCATCCAGCACCACGCTGGCGCCGGCCTTGATCTGCACCTGCTGGCCCGCCTCGACGGTAATGATTTTCCCGGCCGTCGTCTGGCTGCTGCCCTGGATGCTTTCCCAACGATCGCGCCCGACCGCCAGCCGGCTGTCATGGAGAACCTGCCGCTCCATGTCGCGCTGGGCACGCAGGTAGACCAGTTCCAGTCCGGCGCGGTCTTCAATCGTAAATTCGCTGTAGCCGCCGGTGTCAGGCGAGCTGCGACTGCGCAGCACGGTTCGGGTCTTGTGCTCGGGCAGTTTGTAAGGCGCGGGCGTGACCTTGTTGATCACGCAGCCGGTAATCAGCGGCTTGTCGGGATCACCTTCCACGAAGGTCACCACCACTTCCGTCCCGATGCGGGGGAGGGTGACGACACCGAAACCGTTCCCGGCCCAGCTCGACGAGACCCGCACCCAGCAACTGCTGCGCTCACTGTTTAATTCGGTCCGGTCCCAGTGGAATTCGACTTTTACGCGACCGAACTCATCGCAGTAGATCTCTTCGCCTTTGGGGCCGGTCACCCGGGCGGTCTGGCTGACCAGTGGTAGCCTGCGTGCGGGAAGCGGCGGACGGAAAACTACCTCGGCCGGAATGGCGTGGAAGGTGTTGCGATAGCCTTGGGTAAAACCGTCCGCCGATTGAGTTTCGCTGCTAACCGACTCTTCGAGCACTTGCGGCTGCCGCCCGGTGTGGCTGATCCCGAGCAGCAGCCACAGATCGTTGCATTTCTGGCGAGGGTGTTCGGTCAGTTCAAGCAGATGGCCGCAGCGCAAGGTAGGTTGGTTGCTTTGACCCTCTGCCATTTCATAGTCTGCGCGATGGCGCTCCAGGGCCTGACGGGCCAGTTGCTTGCCACGCTTTTCGTTGGCCAGCGGCAACGGGTATTGGTAGTCCTCAAGCGTCGGGGTGAATTCGGCGCTGAAGCGGCTTTCGATTAAAAGCGTCGGTCGCCTCAGGTCATAGTCGCGTCGCGTGACCCGGCTTGTCCGGGTGGCGGCGCGCAAGGAAAACCTGCTGACTACTGGATATTCCGGGACCATCCCGCTATCCCGGCGATAGGGTGTGGCGCGCAATGTCGGGAGGAACACCGAGTCATCGGTGAACACCAGCAAATGGCCTTGCGCGGAGTGCTGGTGATGCCAGGCGATTCCGTCCTCGGCACACAAGCGCTGAATGAACTCGAAATCGCTTTCGTCGTATTGGGTGCAGTAATCCCGTGCTGCTAGGGGCTGGACATGGAAGGTGAACGCATCGGCGAGGATGCCGTGTCGCTTGAGTGTTTGCGTGATGATCTGCGGGACAGTCTGCCCCTGGTAAATCCGTTGATCGTGACTGAACTGCAAATAGTGGAGGCTCGGCACCAGTATCAGGCGATAACGGGTCAGGCGTTTGTCGGATTCACCCGCCAACACATCGTCGATGCGTCCATGAATGCCTTCACCGTTCAGGCCGAACTGCAGGAAGGCAGGCTGACTGAGCAGGCCTTCCATATCGAAGTCGGGGTCTTCACTGACCAGTTCGACGTGGATGGCATAAAGGGTGCTGATGGTCTCGGTGCCTTCGAAGGCCAGCACCTTGAAGTCGTTGCGAACAGCGGGAATCTGCAGCGTAAAGCGCGCAGAACTGACAGCTCCAGACATACGCTTGTCCTTAAGCAGAGAGGGGAAGACGGCGTGATGTCGAAACCCTCCCTGGTCAGCGCACGCGAACATTGGCCGGCACGCTAACAAGGCGTTAAACAGATTTATGTAAGAAGGATCGCTTGTTTAAGTCGGAGCTTTCCGGGTTGTAAAACAACGTGGAAATTGTGGGAAATGGCTGTGAGAAACTGACGGCGAATGATTGGAATCCTGCGTAATAGTCTTATGCAGGCAAGGATCCAGGACTATTAAACATATAAATGCCATCAAATTGATGGCACTTTTAATGTTGTCTGTTGTCGCCAGTCATTTGTTAATAAATGGCGGTGTATTTTCGGAAGCGTCCTACTTCAAATTTTTTCGGGGTTTGTCATGCTTTCGCCGCTTACTTGTGGAACGAGCGTGCAGATGTTCTCGATGCCGCGCGCCGGCCGCTCTGGCCCAATGCTTTCGGAAGGGATAGGCTTAAAAGTGAAATATAAAGGGACATCAGGGAATCCCCTGTCACATATAGGGCGATCTCCTACAGCGCCCAATGAACAGTTCGTCTTGTTGTTTAATCGGATGCTTGCTAGTGGCCATCATAGTGATTACGATGCGCGCACTTGAAAGAGCAAACACTCAATTGGATGAGTCTTCCGACTGCTCTTCGATACTGTCCCGCGCCGCTGCAACTCCAATAGGCGCACGACCGTAATCCTAATAAAGGCCATGGATGTCCTACTCAAGCAAACTTTCCGCCCATTACCTCGAACTCGCTAAAGTCTCTGTTTCCAAAGAGAATTTTGCGGGCGAAGACGTTCGTTTCTCGAGCGAATTCGAGGCCCTGGAAAGCGAGCTGGCCAAAGCCTCGTCGATGCACGAAAGCGGGCAGATCGACTGGCTGAAAATTCGCGAAAACAGCGAAAACCTCCTGCGTACCCAATCCAAGGATTTGCGTGTCGGCGCCTGGCTGACCTGGTCGCTGTACCAGCGTGAATCCTTCCCCGGCCTGCTGGCCGGCCTCGGTTTTCTGCACCATTTGTCGGAAAACCACTGGGCCGAGATTCACCCGCTCAAACCCCGCACCCGGGCCGCCGCCATCGGCTGGCTGGTGCCGCGTCTTGAGCAGGTGATCACCGAGAACATCGCGATCAAGGAACAGCTGCCGATGTTCCGGCAGTTGTCCGAGCATCTGTCCGGTCTCGACGCCGCCTGCACCGAGCACCTGGGCGATGATGCGCCGCTGCTGCTGCCGCTTTCTCGCCGCCTGAAAACCATGATCCAGCGTGCCGCTGACAATCAGCCGGCACCCGGCGTGGTGGGTGCGGCGGTGGCGCAGGTCAAGCAGGCCGCCAGCCAGTTACTGGCTCCCGGTGC
This sequence comes from Pseudomonas sp. GW458-11-26-14-LB4, assembly GCF_059423925.1. Classification (NCBI taxonomy): domain Bacteria; kingdom Pseudomonadati; phylum Pseudomonadota; class Gammaproteobacteria; order Pseudomonadales; family Pseudomonadaceae; genus Pseudomonas; species Pseudomonas sp. GW458-11-26-14-LB4. The sequence goes on along the minus strand of NZ_JBWKYU010000001.1, from coordinate 522,967 downwards.
GCCGATTGACAACGAAAAAGAAGCCCACAAAGCCCTGCGCGCCCAGCAGGAAAGCGCCCGCCCGCTGTGCGCCTGGTGGCTCAAGCAGAAAGCCACCGACCTGCGCGCGCTGCGCCTCAACCGCACCTTGCTGTGGATGACGATCGATGCGGTGCCCGAGCGCAACGCCGAGCAGATTACCGTGCTGCGCGGGTTGCCGGTCGACAAGCTCAAGCAGTATCAGGACCGCTTCGATCAGGGCAAATATGCCGACCTGCTGGTGGAACTGGAGGCGAGCCTGGCGAAGGCGCCGTTCTGGTTCGATGGCCAGAGGATGGTCTGGGAATGTCTCCAGAACCTCAACGCCGAGCTGGCCATGCGCGAAGTGGAAATCCACTTCGCGCTTTTGATTCAGCGCCTGCCCGGCATCATCGAGCTGCGTTTCCATGACGGCGCGCCGTTCGCCGATCCGTCCACCCGGGCGTGGATCGCCGGCAACGTCATGCCGCACCTGCAAAGCGCCAGCGCGCCGCGCAAGGTCGAGACCGAGAACGTCGAAACCCAGCCAGCCTGGGAAAAGGCCTTGGAGGAAGTCCAGCCGATCCTGCGCAAGGAAGGCCTCAAGCCTGCCGTGCAGATCCTCAAGCAGGGTCTGCAATCGGCGCACGGCGGGCGCGAACGCTTCTTCTGGCAGTTCGCCCTCGCGCGGCTGTGCTTCCTGGCCAAGAAATACGAACTCGCCAAGAACCAGCTCGAAACCCTCGATCAGACATTACAGGACTCAGGCCTGCACGCCTGGGAGCCCGATCTTGCATTGGAAGTGCTGCACCTGCTGCACAGTTGCTGCGAGTTGTTACCGCAGAACCATGCCGTACGTGAACGCAAGGAAGAGATTTATCGCAGGCTGTGCCACCTCGACCTCGAAGTGGTACTCGAATAGGCCCCAGGGCCACAACCGCAAGGAGAAAAGCCATGGCCAAAGAAGGCTCGGTAGCCCCCAAGGAACGCATCAACGTCACCTTCAAACCCGCCACCGGCGGTGCTCAGGAAGAGATTGAACTGCCGCTGAAGCTGCTGGCAATCGGTGACTACACCCACCGCAAGGACGATCGCAAGATCGAGGATCGCAAGCCGATCAGCATCGACAAGATGACCTTCGACGAAGTGCTGGCCAAGCAAGAGCTGGGTCTGACGCTGAGCGTGCCGAACCGTCTGCAGGAAGATGGCGAGGCCGACGAGCTGGCTGTGCAACTGCGCGTCAACTCCATGAAGGACTTCAACCCGGCCAGCCTGGTCGAGCAAGTGCCTGAGCTGAAAAAACTGATGGAACTGCGCGACGCGCTGGTGGCCCTCAAAGGCCCGCTGGGTAACGCACCTGCGTTCCGTAAAGCCATCGAAGGCGTGCTCGCCGACGATGAATCCCGCGGTCGCGTACTCGGTGAGCTGGGCCTGAACGCCGCAGCTCCGGACGCTTGAGACTCCAGCAGCCAAGGAAGCCAACACAATGAGCACTAGCGCAGCACAACAGAACGCCGCAGAAAACGGCGAGTACAGCATTCTCGACAGCATCATCGCCGAAACCCGCCTGACGCCGGACGACGAAGCCTACGACATCGCCAAGCGCGGTGTGTCGGCGTTCATCGAAGAGCTGCTCAAGCCGCAGAACAACGGTGAGCCGGTCAAGAAAGCCATGGTTGACCGCATGATCGCCGAGATCGATGCCAAGCTCAGCCGTCAGATGGACGAAATCCTGCACCACCCGGACTTCCAGGCCCTGGAATCGTCGTGGCGTGGCCTGCAACTGCTGGTCGACCGCACCAACTTCCGCGAAAACATCAAGATCGAAATCCTCAACGTCTCCAAAGAAGACCTGCTGGACGATTTCGAAGACTCGCCGGAAGTCATGCAGTCGGGCCTGTACAAGCACATCTACACCGCTGAATACGGCCAGTTCGGTGGTCAGCCGGTTGGCGCGATCATTGCCAACTACTACATGTCCCCAAGCTCGCCGGACGTGAAGCTGATGCAGTACGTGTCCAGCGTAGCCTGCATGTCCCACGCGCCGTTTATCGCCGCTGCCGGCCCGAAATTCTTCGGCCTGGAAAGCTTCACCGGTCTGCCGGACCTGAAGGATCTGAAAGATCACTTCGAAGGCCCGCAATTCGCCAAATGGCAGAGCTTCCGTACCTCGGAAGACTCCCGCTACGTTGGTCTGACCGTGCCGCGTTTCCTGCTGCGTAACCCGTACGACCCGGAAGAGAACCCGGTCAAATCGTTCGTGTACAAGGAAAACGTTGCCAACAGCCACGAGCACTACCTGTGGGGCAACACCGCTTACGCGTTCGGCACCAAGCTGACCGACAGCTTCGCCAAATTCCGCTGGTGCCCGAACATCATCGGCCCACAGAGCGGCGGCGCGGTTGAAGACCTGCCTCTGCACCACTTCGAAAGCATGGGCGAAATCGAAACCAAGATTCCTACCGAAGTTCTGGTTTCCGACCGTCGTGAATACGAACTGGCCGAGGAAGGCTTCATCTCCCTGACCATGCGTAAAGGCTCCGACAACGCGGCGTTCTTCTCCGCAAGCTCGGTGCAGAAGCCGAAGTTCTTCGGCATCAGCGCAGAAGGCAAGGCGGCAGAGCTGAACTACAAGCTCGGCACCCAACTGCCGTACATGATGATCGTCAACCGCCTGGCTCACTACCTGAAAGTGCTGCAGCGCGAGCAACTCGGTTCGTGGAAAGAGCGTACCGATCTCGAGCTGGAACTGAACAAGTGGATCCGCCAGTACGTGGCCGACCAGGAAAACCCGAGCGCCGAAGTACGTGGCCGTCGTCCGCTACGCGCTGCGCAAGTGATCGTCAGCGACGTTGAAGGCGAGCCGGGCTGGTACCGCGTCAGCCTGAACGTGCGTCCGCACTTCAAGTACATGGGTGCCGATTTCACCCTGTCGCTGGTTGGCAAGCTGGACAAAGAGTAAGAGCGACTCATGGACGGATACGGCAGCCTTTTCGAGCGCCTCAACGGCGACGCGGAACTACGCAAGGGCAAAAGCCTTGAGGCTTCGGCCATGGCGTCGGTGGCTGCCCATCTGGCCAAAATGCTCAGCACCCGGGCCGGCAGCGTGCAAACGCTGTCCGACTACGGGTTGCCCGATCTCAATGACATGCGCCTGAGCCTGCACGACTCCCTGAGTCAGGCCCGCCTGGCCATCGAAAGCTTCATCGAAGCCTACGAGCCGCGCCTGAGCAACGTGCGTGTCATTTCCCTGCCGCGTGACCACGACCAGCTTCGCCTGGCCTTCAGCATCGAAGGCCTGCTGGAAGTCGAGGGTTTCAAGCGTCAGGTCAGTTTCGCCGCGCGCCTGGATGGCAGCGGTCAAGTGAAGGTCACCTAAGGAGAACCCCGATGTCTGGCAAACCCGCAGCACGCGTATCCGACCCCACCGCTTGCCCGCTCCCCGGCCACGGCACCAACCCGATTGCCGCCGGTTCCGGCGACGTGTTCTTCGACGGCCTCCCGGCCGCTCGCCAGGGCGATGCCTCGGCGTGTGGTGGTGCGTTGGTCGGCGATCTGGCGACGACGGTTCTGATCAATGGCAAACCGGCCGCCACGGTCGGTTCGGTTGGATCTCATGGCAATAAAGTCACGGCTGGATCCGGGACGGTGATTATCGGCAATTCGCATTCGCCGGCGCCGTTTGTGCCGCCGTTGCCGGTGGAGATTCAGTGGCCGTTTAGTCAGCACTTTGTGGTTCGTAATCCTAGAACCGGCGCACCGGTTGCTGACCGGCCGTACACCTTGCGTACAGCCTCCGGTAAAGAGGTCAGGGGCGTTACTGATGCACAAGGTCGAACGAGACCTATTGCTTCCCACCTCGCTGAAAGTGTCACGCTTATCGTCGAAGAACAGACTTCGCTCGTGATTGCTTAAGGGACTATCACATGCCGGCACCCACTCCTGTAACAGCTCAACTCACCCCTTCCTCTGACAAGAAGCCAGCGGAAGCGGCCGTCGATCATTTCCAGATCACAGATATTCCAGGTGTGATGAGAAAAATGGGCTGGAAGGAAAGCGCTCGAATCATGCAGCGTTGGTTCGACGGTGCGCCTTTCGTGATGTCCTCAAGTGAGAAGCGGGGACGTCTTGCCGTTGACAAGATCACCCAAGAAAAACTGTTTGATGATTTGGATTTTGAATGGCTTACCTCCTCCTCGCCCCACACAGGTGAAACCATCAAAGAGCTTATTGCGAAGGCCGCAAGCCCCAGTCAATACAATGAGCTTATTGGCCGTCAAAAGGGACTGACGCAATTAGCACCGGGGCTTTTGCAATTTATGACTTGCATGAGAACGCTTGGAGTTCTTGATGAGGCTAACCAGGACCTTGCTAGGGGTGCTCATGACTACAGTGCCCTGAGTGCAAGAATGCTGGAGTCTGCTACGCAATATAATTTTCGATCTATCGGGATTACCACTTCGGAAAAGAAGAATAACCCATTGGATGATGTGTACGGCACATTGGGTGGATTTGTTATTAAATTTGCAGTTACAAAATTCAGCACTACACCCAAGACGAAAAAAATGGCTGCTACATTAACGATTGAAGAAATTGGTTGTTATGTACGTGATACATATGAGTTTCTGAATGAAGATGGCAGCGACCAACTGCTTGGGTATTGGAATCACGACGGCGTTGTCAGGCCGAGCATTTTTGCATATTTAACTTCGCCAGAAACATATGAATCTGAGGGGAAGGTTTACTTCAAAGTGACCAACGATAGTTACAATAATTACCGCAGCAAGCTTGGCAAGGGTGGTGATTTGTTTGTGTACTCTACGGTCAAGAAAATTCCTGTATCTATTCATCATCGTTTTACCTCTGCAGATTTTGCAGAGTTTTCGCAACGATCAGCTAAGGCAATGCCATGAAAGCGTCCCTTAGAAAGAGCTTTTTACTTTTTTCGTTGTGCGTGCTTGTGCCAGTTTTGGTTCTTTTGGGCTTGAAGGTGCTTAGCTCAAAGGCCGCGGAGCCTCTTTTCATTGACTGGAATGACTCAGGAAGCTGCTATATCGCAACGTATTCACCGAATTACAATTTTTTGGGTGTAGTGGCTGGTCGTGCGTTTAAGTACTTTAGCAGCCCGTATTTTTATCGCGTTTATACAAAAAATAACGATCTACTAAAAACATCAGAATGGTATCTCTGGCGGGATGAGGGGAGTCCCGGCATTGCACCCGAGTTTCGCGGAGAGATGATTGTTTATCCAGGCTCTGAAGGCTGGGAAAGTTGGATAGTTTCAGAGTGTCGTTGATGCCTGATTTAAAGGCGGCCTCGCTACCTGAGAAAGTTGGAGAGCGTTATTCATGCACGCAATGAGTTTGCAGGGGTATCTGGCCAGTGTTGCTGACAGTGATCTGTTTGGCTGCCTGGCCTTGTTGAGCTTTGTATTGCTCCTGACTGCCTCACATCGGGCGGCTCGAAATTCACGCCTTCACCGCGCACTAACGCTCTCGGTTTTGGCTGCTGTTGTAGCTATCCATGGCCTTGGATCGTGGTACGGAAATCTGAGACCAGCATGAGCAACTACTACCGTATCGCCATGTGCCTGTTTGTCCATGCCTTCGGATGTGTGGCCTACGTGTTTTTGAATAATGCAGTAGTACATGCCTACAAGCATCTGAACGGCGGGTTCACCACGCGTGGGGTCGCGATCGGTATTGCCAGCTACGCGATGTTTTACATTTTTCTCGGTGTCAATTTTATTGCTGCGCTGATTCCAAGCCTCGTTGCCAAACTGGTGATTCTGAGCCTTATGGTGGGCTTCATCCTGCTTTGGATGCTCCCCGACAACCCATTGAGAGCCTTGTTTTATGGCGTCGCTCAAGGTTGCGTCACCTTGCTGGCAATCCTCGCTTCTCAAGTCATCGAGTTGCGCTGGGTATTAAGAAACATCGCTGGACGCATCCAGCCGAACCAGCCTGAGAGTGCCATCCAATGATCAGGTCAGGTATCGAGCGTAATCCACAGGACAGTTATTCCATGAGTTCCACTACCAGGCAGGTAACCCGTGTCCTTTAACCACTACTACCAAAGCGAACTCACCGCACTGCGCCAGCTGGGTCGCCGTTTCGCCGAGCGTAGTCCGGCGTTGGCGCCGTTCCTGGGGCAGGCCGGGCGGGATCCGGATGTGGAGCGGTTGCTGGAAGGCTTTGCGTTTCTGACCGGGCGGCTGCGCCAGAAGCTCGATGACGAGTTGCCGGAGCTCAGCCATTCCCTGATGCAGTTGTTGTGGCCGAACTACATGCGGCCGCTGCCGGCGTTCAGCATTCTGCAGTTCGACCCGCTCAAGCGTTCCGGGCCGGCGCTGAAGGTCGAGCGTGACACGCCGATCGAGAGCGTGCCGATCGAAGACGTGCGTTGCCGCTTCCGCACCTGCTACCCGACCGAAGTCATGGCGCTGGATCTGGCCGCGCTGAACTACTCGGTGAAGGGCGACGGTTCGCTGCTCAGCCTGCGCCTGGAGATGAGTGCCGACGGCCACCTCGGCGAGCTGGAACTGAGCAAGCTGCGCCTGCACTTTGCCGGCGAGCGCTACATCAGCCAGATGCTCTACCTGAGCCTGCTGCGCAACCTCGATGGCATCGAACTGATCCCGCTCGACGGCGCCGGCAAGCCGATCGATGGCGTGAGCGGCAAGCCGATGGCGTTCAAGATTCCGGGCGACCGGGTCAAACCGGTGGGCTTTGCCGAAGAAGAAGCGTTGATCCCGTATCCGCTGAACACCTTCCGCGGCTATCGCTATCTGCAGGAATACTTCGCCTTCCAGGACAAGTTCCTGTTCGTTGATGTCCACGGCCTCGACATTCTCAAGGCGCTGCCGGAAGACACGCTTAAGCAGATGCGCGGCCTGGAATTGCGCTTCGACATCCGCAAGAGCGGCATCATGCGCATGCGTCCGACCCTGGATAACGTGAAGCTGTTCTGCACGCCGATCGTCAACCTGTTCAAGCACGACGCACTGCCGATCCGCCTCGACGGCAAACAGGACGAATACCTGCTGCTGCCGGCCGAATACGATCTGGAAAACTGCGGCGTGTTCTCGGTGGAGACCGTGACTGGCTGGAAGCCCGGCGGCCTCGGTTATCAGGAGTACGTGCCGTTCGAATCCTTCGAGCACGATCCAAGTTTCGACGTGCCCAACAGCCGTCCGCATTACAGCATCCGCCAGCGCTCGTCGCTGCTGCACGACGGCCTCGACACCTACCTGAGCTTCGGCATCCGCCACACCGAAGCCCATGAAACCCTGTCGATCGAGCTGGTCTGCACCAATCAGAACCTGCCGCGCAAACTCAAGCTCGGGCAGATCTGCATGGCCTGCGAAGAGACCCCGGAGTTCCTGAGTTTCCGCAACATCACCCCGGCCACTTCCAGTTTCGCGCCGCCGCTGAACCGTGACTTCCTGTGGAAGCTGATCAGCAACATGTCGCTTAACTATCTGTCGCTGGCCGACGTCAATGCACTGAAGGTGATTCTCGAAACCTACGACCTGCCGCGCTACTACGACCAGCACGCGGAGAAGGTCAGCAAACGCCTGCTCGGCGGTCTCAAGCACATCAAGCATCACCACGTGGACCGCTTGCACCGTGGTCTGCCGGTACGCGGTTTGCGCACCGAACTGACCATCGACCCGGAAGGGTATATCGGCGAAGGCGATCTGTTCGTCTTCGCCTCGGTTCTCAACGAGTTTTTCGCGCTTTACGCCAGTCTCAATTCATTCCACGAGCTGCGGGTAAAAAGCACACAGGGAGAGGTGTACCAATGGACACCACGTATGGGCCTGCAGCCCCTGCTTTAAGCGGGCTGACGAAGGTAATACGCGAGTACTCGCTGTTTCAGGCCGTGCTGCTGGTGATCGACCGGCTGCGCGATGCGCACCCGTACCTGAGCGAAGACGATTTGTACGACCAGCTGGAATTCCAGGCCAACCCGAGCCTCGGATTTCCGCGCAGCGACGTCGATCGCGTGGAGTTTTTCGAAGAGCACGGGCAGATGCGCGCGCGCCTGCGGTTCAACCTGATCGGCCTGGTCGGTTCCGGCTCGCCGCTGCCGGCGTTCTACGGCGAGCAAGCTTTGGGCGACAGCGAAGACGGCAACCCGACGCGCAATTTCCTCGACTTGTTCCACCATCGCCTGCAACGGCTGATGCTGCCGATCTGGCGCAAGTACCGCTATCGCGCGAGCTTCCAGAGCGGTGCGGTCGACCCGTTCTCGTCGCAGCTGTTCGCCCTGATCGGCCTCGGCGGCGACGAGATCCGCAAGGCCAAGGAACTGAACTGGAAACGCCTGTTGCCGTACCTCGGCCTGCTCAGCTTGCGGGCGCACTCGGCGGCGTTGATCGAAGCGGTGCTGCGTTACTACTTCAAGCACGAAGACCTGGTCATCGAGCAATGCATCGAGCGCCGCGTGGAAATCCTCGAAGAACAGCGCAACCGCCTCGGCTTCGCCAACAGCGTGCTGGGTGAAGACCTGGTGCTGGGCGAACGCGTGCGCGATCGCAGCGGCAAATTCCGCATTCACATCACCGAACTCGACTGGGAACGCTTCCACGAGTTCCTGCCCATCGGTTTCGGTTACCAGCCGCTCTGCGCGCTGGTGCGGTTCACCTTGCGTGACCCGCTCGATTACGACATTCGCCTGGTGCTGCGTCCGGAAGAAATCCGCGAACTGCGCATTGGCGAGAAGAACGACTGTCGCCTGGGGTGGACCAGTTGGCTGGGCTGCGAGAAAGCAGACGGCGTGGTGACCCTGGGCAGCAAAATTCATTAAGGACGTGAGCCATGATCAACGTAGACCTGCAACAACTCATCCAGGCGCTGGACGCCGAAACCCGTCGCGATCTGGAGCGTTCGGCCGAGCGCTGCGTGGCCCGTGGCGGCAGCAAGATTCTGGTCGAAGACTTGCTGCTCGGCCTGCTGGAGCGCCCGAACGGTCTGCTCTCCCGCGCGCTGCAGGATGCCGATGTTGATGCCGGCGAGCTGAGCGCCGCCCTGCAATCGCGGGTCGAGCACAGCGCTTCGCGCAACCCGGTGTTCGCCCCGGAACTGGTGCAGTGGCTGCAGGACGCGCTGCTGGTGGCCAACCTTGAACTGGGCCAGACCTCGGTCGAAGACGCGGCGCTGATCCTCGCGCTGCTGCGCAACCCGATGCGCTACGCCGGCAGCCGCTACCAGCCGTTGCTGGCCAAACTGAACATCGATCGCCTGAAGGAATTTGCCCTGTCGCAACAGCCTCAGGCAGCGGCCAACGGTAAGCCGGCCGCCCCGGGCGAATCGCTGCTGGAGCGCTTCACCCACAACCTGACCCAACAGGCCCGCGACGGCAAACTCGACCCGGTGCTGTGCCGCGATGGCGCGATCCGCCAGATGGTCGACATCCTCGCCCGTCGCCGCAAGAACAACCCGATCGTGGTCGGTGAAGCCGGTGTCGGTAAAACCGCCATCGTCGAAGGCCTGGCCTCGCGCATCGCTGCCGGTGAAGTGCCGCAGGTGCTCAAGGGCGTCGAGCTGCTGTCGCTGGACATGGGCCTGTTGCAGGCCGGCGCCAGCGTCAAAGGTGAATTCGAACGTCGTCTGAAAGGCGTGATCGACGAGGTCAAAGCCTCGCCGAAGCCGATCATCCTGTTCATCGACGAAGCCCACACCCTGATCGGCGCGGGCGGCAATGCCGGCGGTTCCGACGCGGCCAACCTGCTGAAACCGGCACTGGCGCGCGGCGAACTGCGCACCATCGCCGCGACTACCTGGGCCGAGTACAAGAAATACTTCGAGAAAGACCCGGCGCTGGCCCGTCGTTTCCAGCCGGTTCAACTGCACGAACCGACCGTGAGCGAAGCGGTGACCATCCTGCGTGGCCTGGCGCAGGTCTACGAGAAGAGCCACGGCATCTACCTGCGCGATGACGCGGTGGTTTCTGCAGCGGAACTGTCCGCCCGTTACCTCGCCGGACGCCAACTGCCGGACAAGGCTGTCGACGTGCTCGACACCGCCTGCGCCCGTGTTCGCATCAGCCTCGCTGCCGCCCCGGAAAGCCTGGAGCGCCTGCGTGGCGAACTGGCTGAAGGTGGCCGTCAGCGTCAGGCCCTGCGCCGCGATGCCGAAGCCGGTCTGCTGATCGACCACGAAGCGCTGGAGGCACTGGAAGCGCGTCTGGACGAAGCCGAAGCCGAAATGGTCGCACTGGAAACCCAGTGGACCGAGCAGAAACAACTGGCCGAGCGCCTGCTGGAACTGCGTCAGCAACTGGCCAAGGCCCGTGAAGCCGCTGCGGTCCAGCCGACAGTGACTGTTGAAGAAGACGCCGAAGGCACGGTGATCGAAACCGTTGCTGCCGAGGTTGAAGAAGGCCAAAGCGTCGAAGCGCTGGAAGCGCAACTCAACGAAACCCACAGCGCCCTGACCGCCGCTCAGGTCAAGGAGCGTCTGGTCAGCTTCGAAGTCTGCCCGCGTCTGGTGGCCGAAGTGATCAGCGCCTGGACCGGCGTGCCGCTGGCGCAACTGGCCCGCGAGCACAACGCCAAGGTCGCCAGCTTCGCCACCGACCTGCGCACCCGCATTCGGGGTCAGGAACAAGCCGTGCACGCCCTGGATCGCTCGATGCGCGCCACCGCTGCCGGCCTGAACAAGCCTGACGCACCGGTCGGCGTGTTCCTGCTGGTCGGCCCGAGCGGCGTCGGCAAGACCGAAACCGCACTGGCACTCGCCGACCTGCTGTACGGCGGCGACCGTTTCATCACCACCATCAACATGTCCGAGTTCCAGGAGAAACACACCGTTTCCCGCCTGATCGGTGCACCGCCAGGCTACGTCGGTTACGGCGAGGGCGGCATGCTCACCGAAGCCGTGCGCCAGAAGCCGTACTCGGTGGTGCTGCTCGATGAAGTCGAGAAGGCCGATCCGGACGTGCTCAATCTGTTCTACCAAATCTTCGACAAAGGCGTGGCCAACGACGGCGAAGGGCGCGAGATCGACTTCCGCAATACGTTGATCCTGATGACCTCGAACCTGGGCAGCGACAAGATCAGCGACCTCTGCGAAGACGGTGCGCGTCCGACCGCCGAAGTGCTGGAAGAAACCATTCGCCCGGTGCTCAGCAAACACTTCAAGCCAGCGCTGCTGGCGCGGATGAAAGTGGTGCCGTACTACCCGGTTGGCGGCCCGGTGCTGCGCGAGCTGATCGAGATCAAGCTCGGTCGTCTGGGCGAGCGTCTGAACCGTCGCCAGCTGGATTTCACCTGGTGCCAGAACCTCGTCGATCACCTGTCCGAGCGCTGCACCCAAAGCGAAAGCGGTGCGCGCCTGATCGACCATTTGCTCGACCAGCACGTGCTGCCGCTGGTGGCCGACCGTTTGCTCGACGCCATGGCCACCGGTGAAAGCCTGAAGCGCGTGCATGCGACGCTCGACGGCGAAGCCAGCGTGACCTGCGAGTTCGCCTGAGGTGAGTGTGATGTTCACTCAAGTGCCGCAGCCACTGCTCTATGCCGAAGCCTTGCTGGCGCAGTTCGCCAGCCTGTCGCGCGCGGCGGACGGTGCTGCGCTGCTGGGTGACTTCGTGCGCGGTCTGGCGGGGCTGAGCGGTTGCGAACTGACGCAGCTGTACTTGCTGGACGCCACGCACACGTCGCTGGGGATGAACGCCGAATGCCTCGACGGCGTGCTGCAACCGCGCAGCGCGGCGAGCCTGCCAGCGGATTACAACGGCGAGCAATTGTTGCAGTTCGCCCTGTGCCAGAACCGCGTGGTGAGCTTCGATGACCTGGGCGGCAGCCTGCACGAAACCAGCTTTCTGCCGGCATCGTCCACGCCGTGGCAGTCGCTGTTGTGCGTGCCGCTGGTCAATCAGCAGAAGGCTGTCGAAGGCCTGTTGCTGTGCGCCAGCCGTCGACATATCAACCTGCAAGGCTTCGCCGATTCTCTCGGCCAGCTCGGCTCGTTCGTGCTTGGCCAGCTGCATCTGCTGCAGCGTCTGCGCCAGCCAGTGGATGCGACCGCGCCGGTCGTGCGCAGCCTGCCGAGTGCCAGTGGCTATGGCCTGATCGGCAAGAGCGCGGCGATGCGTCAGACCTATTCGCTGATCAGCAAAGTCCTGCACAGCCCATACACCGTGCTGTTGCGTGGCGAGACCGGCACCGGCAAGGAAGTGGTCGCGCGGGCGATCCACGATTGCGGCCCGCGCCGGTCCCAGGCGTTCATCGTGCAGAACTGCGCGGCGTTCCCGGAAAACTTGCTGGAGAGCGAGCTGTTCGGCTATCGCAAAGGCGCGTTCACCGGGGCTGATCGCGACCGCGCCGGGCTGTTCGATGCGGCTAATGGCGGCACCCTGTTGCTCGATGAAATCGGTGACATGCCGCTGTCGCTGCAAGCCAAATTGCTGCGCGTGTTGCAGGAAGGCGAGATCCGTCCGCTGGGCTCCAACGACACCCACAAGATCGACGTGCGCATCATCGCCGCGACGCACCGCGATCTGTCGGTGCTGGTCAGCGAAGGCAAATTCCGCGAAGACCTGTACTACCGTCTCGCGCAATTTCCGATCGAGTTGCCGGCCCTGCGTCAGCGCGAAGGCGACATCCTCGACCTGGCCAAACACTTCGCCGACAAGGCCTGCACCTTCCTGCAACGTGATCCGGTGCGCTGGTCGGACGCGGCGCTTGAACACCTGTCCGGCTACACCTTTCCCGGCAACGTGCGCGAACTCAAAGGCCTGGTCGAACGCGCAGTGTTGTTGTGCGAGGGCGGCGAGTTGCTGGCCGAGCATTTCTCGCTGCGCCTGGAATCGGCGCCGGCGTCGGAAGACCACTGCGGCCTCAATTTGCGCGAACGACTGGAAGCGGTCGAACGCAATCTGCTGCTCGATTGCCTGCGCAAGAACGACGGCAACCAGACGCTCGCCGCCCGGGAACTGGGCTTGCCGCGACGCACGCTGCTGTACCGGCTCGGTCGCTTGAACATCAATCTGGGTGATTTCGATGGGTAGGCGAAAGTCCGTCGGATTCACCTCGAAAACCTTTTTCAGCGCCGCCCGCAAGGGTCGGCGCTTTGTGCTTTGTCTACACCTGGAGACCCTCTGATGTCTGTTCGTCACTGGCACGCTGTCCTGCTGACCCTCGTCGTTCTATGCGGCCTCGGCGGTTGCAGCGGCAATTACAAATTCAACGATAACGATTACCGCCCGTTGGGTGATCCGCAGGCGGTCAATCGCGGCAAGTGACCGCAAGGAGCATCAAACATGGAATTGGTTTTCGAAATGCTGAACACCAAGCAGTTCGTGCCCACCGAGCTGTGCCAGCGGACCTTCAAACAGGCCGGTGGCGTGATCGGGCGGGGCGAGGACTGCGACTGGATCATCCCTGACCGCAAGCGTCACTTGTCCAATCACCACGCGATTGTCAGCTATCGCGAGGGCACGTTTTTCCTGACCGACACCAGCAGCAACGGTGTTCAGGACGGCGACAGCGGCGCACGCCTGCACAAGGGCGAGCCGGTGCGCATCGAGCACGGCAGCACCTACGTGCTGGGCGACTTCGAGATTCGCGCGCGCCTGGTGCGCGACCCGGCGACGTTCGACGGTGAAGTCGGCCAGCCACGCGCCGCCGGCACCATCATCCCGGACGACGCGTTCCTCGACCTCGACCCGCTGAAGTCGCTGGAGCAGCAAGAGCGCGTGTACTCGGAATTCGAGGAGATGCTCGCGCCGGTTACCGATCCTGAAGACTCCCGTCAGCGCGCCGACTACGCGCGCATCGACATGGAAAGCCTGATGGTGCCGGAGCTGATCGTCGAGCCCAAGCCTGAGCCTGCGCCGGCACCGAAAGCGGTCGAGCGTCAGAGCGAAACCTTCTGGGATAAATTCGGCGCGGCCCTCGGTGTCGATCTGAAAGGCCTGAGCCATGACGAGCGCGAAGCACTGGCGGTCAATGCCGCACGTCTGCTGCGCCAGAGCATCGGCGGTCTGCAACAGAGCCTGCGCACCCGTTCCGAGCTGAAGAACGAGCTGCGTCTGGCCCAGACCACCGTGCAAGGCACCAACAAGAATCCGCTGAAATTCGCCGTCGATCCGAGCGAAGCGCTGGACATCCTGTTGCAACCGCACAAGCCGGGCCATTTGCCGGCCGAGCAGGCGATCTCCCGGGCGTTCCGCGATTTGCAGGCGCATCAGGTGGCGCTGCTGACCGCCAGCCGCGCGGCGGTGCGCGGCACTCTGGAGCACTTCTCGCCGGAGCAGTTGACCCTGCGTTTCGAGCGTGACAACAAGCCGTTGCTCGCCACCGCCGGCGGCCGCTGGAGAGCGTTCAACCGCTACCACCATGCGCTGCGTCAGGACGACGACTGGAGCGAGCGCCTGCTGGCCCGCGACTTCGCCCAGGCCTACGAAGAACAGATCCGCCTGATCTCCACCCTCCACACCGACCACCAAGGATGATGCGCATGTCTCGCCGCTCGACCGCTTTTTTCAAGACGCTGACCGCGCTCACCCTGTTGGTGCTGCTCGCCGGTTGCTCGTCGCTGTCGCCGTATTCGAAAGTGACCAAGATCAACCTGAAGCTGACCGGCAGCGATCAGTTGAACCCGGACCTCAACGGTCGTCCGTCGCCGATCGTGGTGCGCCTGTTCGAACTCAAGCACCCGGTGACGTTCGAGAACGCCGATTTCTTCAGCCTCTACGAGCGCGCCAAGGAATCCCTCAACCCGGATCTGGTGGCCAGCGAAGAACTCGAACTGCGCCCGGGTGAAACCGTGGAGCTGAAACTCAGCGTGGAGGAGGGCAGCCGCTTCATCGGCATCCTCGCCGCATACCGCGACCTGCCGGAAACCAAATGGCGCCACACGTTCCCGATCACGCCGCTGGAAGTCACCGAAGCCGATCTGACCCTGGATCAGGCCGGTATCCGCAAGACCAACGAAGTGCTCGCCAAGGCGGATGACTGATCATGAATACCCATAAAGTCATCTGGCAGGAAGGCATGCTGCTGCGTCCGCAGCACTTCCAGCACAACGACCGCTACTACGATCACCAGATGAAGACCCGCACCCGGTTGCTGGGCGGCTACACCTGGGGGTTCCTGAATCTGGAGATCGACCTGCAGTTCCTCAACATGGGCAAACTGGTAATCAGTGAAGCCTCGGGGATCCTGCCGGACGGCAGCCTGTTCGAACTCGGCGGCAACACCGAACCGCTGGCGCTGGACGTGCCGCCGAACACCGGCAACACGCCGATCTACCTGGCGCTGCCATTGGTCACCGGTAACCACATCGAGGCCCG
Source organism: Pseudomonas sp. GW458-11-26-14-LB4 (assembly GCF_059423925.1). Classification (NCBI taxonomy): domain Bacteria; kingdom Pseudomonadati; phylum Pseudomonadota; class Gammaproteobacteria; order Pseudomonadales; family Pseudomonadaceae; genus Pseudomonas; species Pseudomonas sp. GW458-11-26-14-LB4. The sequence continues at coordinate 507,667 of NZ_JBWKYU010000001.1, read as the reverse complement.
TCGCCCGGAGCAGTCCGACGTTCTTGCGCGGTACACCGCGTATGACGCCGAAGTCGCCGACTCCAACGCCGGCGATGATTCCGCCAGCCAGGTCAGCTGCGGCCGTCCGGATTTCAAGCTGTTGCTCGGCGAGCAGCAGAGCGACCAGGCCTACGTGAAGCTGAAAATCTGCGACGTGCTCGACACCACACCGGACGGCGTGATCAGCCTCGATCCGGATTTCGTGCCGACCTACATTCAGGCCCACGCCTCCAGCTACCTGCTGTCGTGCCTGAAAGAAGTGATCAGCATGCTCGGTCACCGGGGCGACACCATTGCCGAGCGCATTCGCTCGAACGGCAAGGTCGGCGGCGCGGAAATCGGCGACTTCATGATGCTGCAACTGATCAACCGCACCGAACTGCTGCTGCGCCACTACCTCGGCCTGGAGCAGGTTCACCCGGAAGAGTTGTACCGCACGCTGCTGACCATGCTCGGCGATCTGGCGACCTTCTCCAGCGACAGCAAACGCCCGCGTCTGGACAGCCGTTACTCCCACGCTGACCAGGGTGCGAGCTTCCGCAAACTGATGGAGTCGATCCGTCAGGTACTGTCGATGGTGCTGGAACAGCACGCCATCGAACTGATCCTGCAAGCGCGTCAGTACGGGATCATCGTGTCGCCGCTGCACGACCACAAACTGCTGGGCTCGGCGTCGTTCGTGCTGGCAGCCAGTGCCAACTGCGACTCCGAAGAGCTGCGCAATCGCTTGCCTGCGCACCTCAAGGTCGGCCCGGTGGAGCGCATCCGCCAACTGGTCAACCTGCACCTGCCGGGGATCAAGGTCAAACCGTTGCCGGTGGCCCCGCGGCAGATCGCGTTCCACTCCAACAAAACCTATTTCATCCTCGAACTCAGTTCCGAAGACCTGGCACAACTCGAGCGCTCCGGCGGCTTCGCGTTCCACGTGTCCGGCGAATTCGCCGAGCTTGAACTGAAATTCTGGGCCATCAGGAACTGACCGACATGATCAAGGACATGGAACACAACCAGGACGACAAAACCGTCCTGCTCGACCGTCAGGGCCATGGCCCTGCGGCGAGTCCGCTGACCGACTTCGCCGCGCCACCGCGCTTCGAACAACTGGAAGAACGGATGATCTACGCCGCGCGCCTGCGCCCGGCGGAAGCCTTCAACATCAGCCTTAATTCGCTGGTGGCGGCGTCCTCCGAACTGCTGTCGGAAGTGGTGCGTCTCAAGCACAGTGAAACCCGCGAAGACCTCTACGCGCTCAACGAGCGCCTGACCGCCGGGCTCAAGCTGTTCGAAGTGCGGGCCCTGCACAACGGCGCCGAAAGCAGCCAGGTGATGGCCGCTCGTTACGTGCTCTGCACCGTGGTCGACGAAGCCGTCGTGACCACGCCGTGGGGCAACGAAAGCGAGTGGTCGCAGATGAGCCTGCTCAGCAGCTTCCACAACGAAACCTTCGGTGGCGAGAAGTTCTTCCAGCTGCTCGATCGGCTGTCGAAAAACCCGGTCAAGCACCTGCCGATGCTGGAACTGATGTACCTGTGCCTGTCCCTCGGTTTCGAGGGCAAGTACCGCGTGCAGGCGCGCGGCATGCTGGAACTCGAAGGCATCCGCGACGCCCTGTACCGGCAGATCCGTCAGTTGCGTGGCGACGTGCCGCGCGAATTGTCGCCGCAGTGGGAAGGCCTCAACGATCAGCGCCGCAATCTGGTGCGCATCGTGCCGGCGTGGATGGTGGTGCTGTTCACCTTCGTCTGTCTGGTGATGATGTATTCGGGCTTCGCCTGGGTCTTGGGCGAGCAGCGCGACACCGTTCTGCAACCATATCAGCCGCTTGATCCGGCCGCGGCCTCGCCGCAGTCGCAGCCGTAAACAGGGACGTGTGATGAAAAAGTTTTTCAAGAAAGTCGGCGCCTTCCTGCGCCAGACCTGGGTCTGGACCCTGCTGCTGGTGCTGTTCGTGGCGCTGCTGGTGTGGTTCGTCGGCCCGCTGTTGGCAGTGGATGACTACAAGTTCTGGGAAAGCGCGACTTCGCGTCTGCTGACCATCAGCGTGCTGTTCCTGATCTGGGGCCTGACCATGGTCTTCGTCAGCTGGCGCGCCGGTATCCGCAAGAAAGCCGTCGAAGAAACCGAAGACGGCCAGGACCGTATCCGCCGCGAAGAGTTGATCGACGAAGAGCAGAAAGAGTTGAAAGAGCGTTTCAAGGACGCCCTGAAAACCCTCAAGACTTCGAGCCTGTACCGCGGCCGCAGCGAGCGCTGGCGCAATGACTTGCCGTGGTACTTGCTGATCGGCCCGCAGGCCAGCGGCAAGACCAGCCTGCTGGACTTCTCCGGGCTGGAATTCCCGATCAACAAGATCGACCGCAAGCTGACCCGCGACACCCACGGCACCCGTCATTGCGACTGGTACTTCGCCGACCACGGTGTGTTGATCGACACCGCCGGCCGCTATCTGACCCAGCCGGATGCGGAAGTTGACGGCAGCGCCTGGACCACCTTGCTGGAGCTGCTGCGCAAGCGTCGTCGCGGTCGTCCGCTGAACGGCGTGCTGGTGACCATTCCGGTGGAAACCCTGACCGGTGGCAGCGAACAGGACATCGAAACCCTGGCCCGCCAGGTACGTGCGCGTCTGCAAGACGTCTATCAGAAGCTGCACGTCGATGTTCCGGTGTATCTGGTGCTGAGCAAGGCCGACAAGCTGCTGGGCTTTGACGAGTTCTTCGACCAACTGACCCGCGAAGAAAGCGATCAGGTGCTGGGCACCAGTTTCCGCAAGGATCAGGTCGGCACCGACGTGACGGTGCTGCGCAACGAGTTCGAAGAGCTGCTGCGTCGCCTCAACAGCCAGGTGATCATGCGCATGCACTCCGAGCGCGACACCCAGCGCCGTGGCCGCATCCTCGACTTCCCGCACCAGATGGGCCAGATCGGCGAGCGTCTGTGCCTGCTGGTCGACATGGCGTTCACCGGCAACCGCTACCAGCGTGCGACGCAACTGCGTGGTTTCTACCTGACCAGCGCACCGCACCTGACTCAGGAAATGGATTCGACCACCGCCGGCATCGGCGCGAGTCTGGGCATGAGCGCCGGCGTGCTGCCGACGCTGCGCAGCGGTCGTTCGCGTTTCATCCATCACTTGCTCAGCCGGGTGATTTTCCCCGAGGCCGATCTGGCCGGTCTGGACAAGCGCGAGCGCAGCCGCATCCACTGGGGCCAGCGTGCGTTGTACGTCGGCGCACTGGGTGCGCTGGTCCTGTTCGGCATGCTCTGGGCCGGTGGTTTCTCGGCCAACTACGAGCGTCTGGAAAACCTGCGCAATCTGGCGCAGAACTGGACGCAGCAACGCACGGCACTGTCGCCGCGCGATGACGCCATGGGCGCACTGAAAACCCTCGACACCAGCTACGCTGCCACCCAGGTGTTCCCGAAAAAAGGCGACGCGGCGTACCACGAACGGATGGGTCTGTATCAGGGCCAGGACGTCAATCCGGTGGTCAAGGAGGCTTACGAGCACGAGCTCGAAAAGCAACTGCTGCCGCGCGTTGCAACGATGCTTGAAGGCCAGATCCGCGCCAACATGAAGGACCGCGAAAAGCTGATCAACAGCCTGCGCGCGTACCTGATGCTGAACATGAAGGATCGTCGTGACGCGGCATGGCTCAAGGACTGGATCGCGGCGGACTGGTCGCAGCGCTACACCGGCAACACCGCGGTGCAGAACGGTCTGAACACGCACCTCGAGCGTCTGTTGCAGCAGCCGTTTATCTACCCGCTCAACGAGCAACTGGTGGCCCAGGCGCGTCAGATCCTGCGCAGCGAGTCGCTGGCGACCGTGGTTTACCGCATGCTCCGCGAGCAGGCGCGCAACCTGCCGGATTACCGTTTCAGCCAGCACCTCGGGCCGCAGGGCTCGCTGTTCATTGGCACTGAATACGTGATTCCGGGCTTCTACACCCAGACCGGCTATCAGCAGTATTTCTCGGTCCAAGGCGCATCGCTGGTGACCGACATCCTGCGTGACAACTGGGTGCTGGGCGAAGGCGCCGGCATCAGCGACATGGACTTGCGTCGCCTGATGGTCGAACTGGAGCAACTGTACTTCCGCGACTATGCCAACTACTGGAGCGAGGCCGTTGGCCAGGTGGCGCTGCCGCCGATCAGCGATGCCGGTGAAGGCGCAGAGCAACTGGCGGGCCTGACCTCGGCCAACTCGCCGGTGCTGGCGCTGCTGACCGAAGTGCGTGAGAACACCCGCTTCCCGGCAGCTCCTGAACCGGTGGATGAAGCCGGTGACGCTGCCGATGCGCTGGCGGGGCAGAAGGGCAAACTGGGCAAGGTCGGCAAACTCGCTTCGGCGTTGACGGACAAGGCTGCGGCCATGAACGTGGCGAAGAACCTGCCGGACACGGCCAAGAAGTCCCTGCAACGTCGCTTCGAGCCGCTGCATAAACTGCTCGACGACAACAACGGGCCGGCCGCTGACCTGACCCCGGCCTTTACCGCGCTCAACGACCTGCAACTGCAACTGGCGGGCCTTGCCCGTTCCAGCACACCGGAGCAAGCCGCGTTCGAACTGGCCAAGACCCGCATGAGCGGCCAGCGTGATGCGCTGACCAATCTGCGCAATGCGTCGGGTCGTCTGCCGCGTCCGCTGAGCGTGTGGTTCAACGTGCTGGCCGAAGACTCGTGGCGCCTGGTGCTCAACGATGCCTACCAATACCTGAACGGCCGTTATCAGAACGAGCTGTACAGCGTGTATGGCAAAACCATCAGCAAGCGCTATCCGTTCAGCGCGTCGAGCACAAGCGACGTGGCGATCAGCGATTTCCGCGAGTTCTTCCGGGCTCAAGGCACCATCGACCGCTTCTTCGACAGCTACATGCGTCCGTTCGTCAGCGGTGATCCGGGCAACTACCGGATGCGCAGCATCGACGGTCGCAGCCTGCCGGTGTCCAAGGTCTTCCTCGACCAGATGGCGGCGGCACTGAACATTCGCCAGAGCTTCTTCTCGATCAACCCGGCCGAGCCGACCGTGCAGTTCAAGCTGGAGCCGTACACCCTCGATCCGGCCGTCAGCCGTTCCGAGTTCAAGTTCGGTGACAAGACCATGGAATACCGCCACGGTCCGATCCTGCCCATGACCTTCAAGTGGCCGACCGATGCTGAAGACGGTCGCACCAGCCTGGTCATGGACAAGATGGCCGGGCGCCCGATCGGCATCGAGAAGAACTCCGGCCCGTGGTCGCTGTTCCGTCTGTTCGACCTGATGCAGACGGAGTACCTGACCGGTCGCGACGTGCTGGTGCTCAAAGCCGACGTGGGTGGCCTGCGCGCCAACTACCTGCTGACCAGCCAGCGCACGCCGAACCCGTTCGACATGGGCGTGCTGCGTACCTTCCGTATGCCGGTGCAGCTCTGATGCTGGTGGCCAGTCCCTGGCGCAGCGCGGCGCGAACCGACCCGGGCAAGGTGCGGTCGCGCAACGAAGATGCCTTCCTCGACACCCCGCAGCATGGGCTGTGGGTGGTCGCGGACGGCATGGGCGGTCATCAGGGTGGCGACATCGCCAGCCAGTTGATCGTCGCCAGCCTGGCTGAACTGCCGCAGCACGAAGACTTCGACGAACGTCTCAAAGCCATCCGCCAGTGCCTGCACTGGCTGAACCGGCGCCTGGGGCAGGAGTTGACCGTCACCGCCGGGCGTCACGACAGCATCATGGGCAGCACCGTCGTGGCGCTGCTGGTGGAAGGCAATCGCGCGGCCTGCATCTGGGCCGGCGACAGCCGTTGCTATATGTGGCGCGGGCAGCGTCTGTATCAGCTGTCGAAGGATCACTCGCTGCAACAGCAATTGATCGACGAGCAGCAGATGAGCGTCGAACAGGCAGCGGCGCACCCGGCAGCCCAGGCCTTGACCCGGGCGGTGGGCGCGGCGGAACAACTGACGCTGGATGTGCTGGAACTCGAGGTCTATCCCGGTGATGTGTTCCTGCTGTGCAGCGATGGTTTGTATCAAGGCCTGACCAGCGATGCCCTCGGCAACGCTCTCAGCCTGGCGGCGCCACATGTGGCGCTGGAACGTCTGTTCGACGGCGCCCTGCGGGGTGCCGCTCGCGACAACCTGACTGCCGTGGTGATCCGCCAATGACTGAAATCGAATCCTCAGTCGACGACTTGCTGATGAGCGAAGAGCAGGCCAACAACCTGACCTACTTCGCCTTCGCCAAGCAACATAACGCCGAACCCGCGCTGGCGCCGACCAAGGCCAGCGTCGGCGAACTGCCGGATGTTCTGGCAGGCCGCTACCACCTCGAGCGCCTGCTCGGGGCCGGTGGCATGGGAGCGGTTTACCGGGCCCGGGATCTGCTGCACGAACAGTTCGGCGATCCCGATCCTTACATTGCGCTGAAAATCCTCAGCGAAGAATTTGCCGAGTCGCCGGACGCCAGTGCCTTGCTCTACAGCGAGTTCGCCCTGACCCGACGCCTGCGCCACGACAACGTGCTGCGACCGCACACGTTCGAAGTGGACACCGATTGCCAGCGGGCCTTCATCACCATGGAACTCATGCGTGGCCTGACCCTGGACAAACTGCTCTGCGAGCGGCCGCTGGGCCTGCCGTGGAAAGAACTGCGCGACATCGCGCTGCCGCTGCTCGACGCGCTGGCTTACGCCCACCGTCGCGGCGTGCTGCACGGTGACATGAAACCGAGCAACGTCATGCTCAGCGAAGACGGCGTGCGCCTCTTTGACTTCGGTCTCGGGCAGGCCGAGGAGGGCATCCTGCCCGGCCTGCCGCACCTGAGCCGCGAGCGTTTCAACGCCTGGACCCCGGGCTACGCCGCCCCCGAACTGCTTGAGGGCCAACCGCTGTCGGCCAGCGCGGACGTGTACGGCGTGGCCTGCGTGATCTATGAACTGGCGGGCGGCAAACACCCGTTCCGCCGCTTGCCCTCGACCCAGGCCCGTGACGAACACCTGGATCGCGAACTGCAAGCCCCGGCAAATCTGCCGACACACTGCTGGCCCGCGCTGCGCACCGCGCTGGCCTTTGACGCGGCAGAGCGCACCATCACTGCCGACCAATTGCGTGACGCCTTGGGCGCCACTTCGTCCTGGCTGCAGCGTTTGCGACTGCGGGCGTAACGGATGACATTCGAACAGGGAGCACTTTATGTTCAACCCAGCTAACGAAACGCACTTCAGCCTGACGGTCGAAGACTACGTGGGCGACCTGCAAGTCCTGTCGTTCACCGGCATCGAAGGCATCAGCCAGCCGTTCCGTTTCGACCTGGAACTGGTCAGCGAGAACCCGGATCTGGACCTGGAAAAACTCCTGCACAAACAGGCCTTCCTTGCCCTCGATCCGCAGGGCTCGGGCATCCACGGCCAGATCTACCGCGTGGCCCAGGGCGATGCCGGCAAGCGCCTGACCCGCTACAAGGTTTCGCTGGTGCCGCAGCTGCAATACCTGCATCACCGCACCAACCAGCGCATCTACCAGCAGATGTCGGCGCCGAAAATCATCGCGCTGATCCTCGACGAGCACGGCATCAAGGGCAACGCCTACAGCTTCCAACTCAGCCAGCCGTGCCCGGATCGCGACTACTGCGTGCAGTACGACGAAACCGATCTGCATTTCGTCCAGCGTCTTTGTGAAGAGGAAGGCATTCACTACCACTTCCAGCACAGCAAGAAAGGCCACCTGCTGGTGTTCGGCGATGACCAGACCGTGTTCCCCAACCTCGGCCAACCGACCGCTTACGTGCAGGGCAGCGGCATGGTCGCCGAAGAACCGGTGATCAAAGGCTTCAAGCTGCGCCTGGAAACCCGCACCAGCCGCACCACCCGCCGCGACTACGACTTCGAAAAACCGCGCCTGCAAATGGAAGCGGCTTTTAAACCAGAGAGTAAGCCGGATGGCGAGAGCGCCGAACCGGATCTGGAAGACTACGACTACCCCGGCCGCTTCATCGACCGCGCCCGCGGCAAGTTCCTCAGCCAGCGCGCCCTCGAACGCCACCGCGCCGACTACCGTCAGGCCGAAGGTCGCGGCGACCAGACCAGACTGGTCAGCGGCCACTTCATGGAAATGTCCGACCACCCGCGCAGCGAGTGGAACGACCTGTGGCTGCTCACCGAAATTTTCCACGAAGGCAAACAGCCGCAAGTCCTCGAAGAATCGGTGACCAGCGACACCACCGACAACAAGGACGACTTCCACCAGGGCTACCGCAACCGCTTCCTCGCCACCCCGTGGGACGTGTTCTACCGTCCGGCCCTCGAACACCCGAAACCCCGCGTGCTCGGCAGCCAGACCGCGATGGTCACCGGCCCCAAAGGCGAAGAAATCCACTGCGACCAATACGGCCGCATCAAAGTGCAATTCCACTGGGACCGCGAAGGCCTGGCCGACGACAAAACCAGCTGCTGGCTGCGCGTTTCCAGCTCCTGGGCCGGCGACCGCTACGGCGCCATTTCCATCCCGCGCATCGGCATGGAAGTCCTCGTCACCTTCCTTGAAGGCGACCCCGATCAGCCACTGGTCACCGGCTGCCTGTACCACAAGGAAAACCCGGTGCCCTACGCCTTGCCGGCGAACAAAACCCGCAGCGTCTTCAAAACCCTCAGCTCCCCGGGCGGCGGTGGCTACAACGAACTGCGCATCGAAGACAAAAAAGGCGCCGAACAAATCTTCATCCACGCCCAGCGCGACTGGGATGAAAACGTTGAGCACGATCAGAAGATTCGGGTCGGCAATGAACGCCACGACACCGTGGTGAAGAACACCTACACCGAGCTGAAGGCCGAAGAACACCGCACCACCATAAGCGACCGCAAGATCGAAGCACGGATGGATGACCACCTGACCATTGGCGAGAGCCAGCATGTGAAGCTTGGGACTGCGCAACTGACCAGTGCCGGGAAAGAGATTCACATCAAGGCTGGGGACAAGATTGTCATTGAGGCGGGGACTGAGCTGACGATTCTCGGCGGCGGCAGTTTCATCAAGCTCGATGGTGGTGGTGTGACGGTGGTTGGGCCGGTGGTGAAGATTAATGCTGGCGGGTCGGCGGGGAGTGGCACCGGGATCGGGATCAAACCGCCGGTGCTGCCGGGGGCGGCGGATAAGGATAAGGCGGGGAGTTTGATGGATCAGGCGTTGTTGAATGCGCCTGAAGAACAGGTCAAACGCAAGCCAAAACGCATGCTCAATTTTTCTGGGTAATACATCGACGGCAATCCAAGCCACCAGGGATCAGAATTCAGGTAATTGGTAATGACAGAGACAACCAGCAAGAAAGTAGAAAAATGGTCGTATCCATTGAAGGTGGGAGCTGCAGAAGCTACGGATCCGCAGCAGTTTTATAAGGCGTTAGCCAAGGCGAAAGATGGTTACTACCCGTTGGGGGCGAATGGCCTCTGGCACGGAGGGGTACATTTCGATGAGGCATCTGGTTTGGTGCAGGATTTGGCGGAAGTCAGGTGCATCGCGGACGGGGAAGTTGTCGCTTATCGTATTGATAGTACTTATCCAAAGTCAGCTTTTGATACCAATGGGGCGGTGTATTCAACGGGTTTTGTACTCGTTAAACATCGTTTAGAGACGCCTGTTCCTCCTGCACCCGCCCCTGCGGCTGGGGGAACACCAGCTGCAGTAACTCCGGGGCCTAGTCTGACTTTCTTTAGTCTTTACATGCACCTCCTGCATTGGGACACGTATGAAAAAACTCCTGCATTGGGTCGGCCTTCATTTTGGAGTGGTGGCACATGGCAGGTGATGGCTACGGCAAAGGATGAAATTCTGGGCTTGAGAGTTCGACAGGAAAGGCGCGGAAAACCGGGATATAGCACGGTGTTGACTGTTTTGCCTCGCGGCACAGTTGTCGAAACTGCTGAAGAAGAAAACGGTTGGCTCAAAGTGGTTAGTGTTACGCCTCCGGATGCCAACCTCCCCGCTGGGAACGGCTGGGTGTTTAAGCGAGAGTTGACTGCAGGGGCCACACCAAATAGCTATAAGGTGGGCACTGCAGCAAAAGATCCGATGACTCCCCCTAAAAAAGGGCTGGCGGTACACGCTTCTCCTAACCAATCCAGTACGACGACCGCTATTTTGCCGATTGGAACTCAGGTGAAAATTGGCAGTGATGGGACGCGCGGTAAATACCAAAAGCTATTGGAAATTTTGGGAGGAAACGCTGTACCTCCGTTGGCAGCAGCGGAGGTTCTTGGCTACGTTTGGGAGGGCCTGCTTGAAACCAAGAGCGAGCCAGCCGAAAAAGACGCTGTCCACGTGTTGGCTACTCCTGTTTTCATAAAAGCAGGGAGTTTGGTGGGGCACGTCGGCAAATATCAGAGCTACTCAGACTCTGCTCCAAGAAATCTTCTGCACTTGGAGGTTTTTAGTTGCGAGGACGTCAAGGCTTTTACTGAGCTAAGTAAACAGAGGGCATCAGGTCTGCCAAAAGCCGAGAAAACTCTGCTTAAAATTCCAAAAGACAGTCTATTAATCACTCATGTTGAAGGCATGAGTGCGAGTAATCCGCCTAGGGTGACTGATCCCCATAAAAAAGTTGGGTACGATTTCATGGTCCCGGTCGGGGTACTGGAAGCATTGCCGGCGGACAGAAAAATCAAGGTTCCTGTCGTAATGGGCGGAACGACAAGTTATACGCTTTGGTGGCGCCTGGATGGTCTTCTTGGTGACGAAAATGGCAATGAAATTGGCGGATGGTTTTCGGAGCCGGACGTGACGTTGTCTCGTCATTCGCCCTTTGAGTGGGAGGGATTCCGTTTTATTGAGGAGACCGTCAGCAACGTGGATCATCTGGCTGCCTCTCTCCATGCTCAAGAAAACCTGACTGAGGAGGAGAAGGCAAGTTATACGCCTAACGTGGGAGCTGCCAATGACGGCCCTGCCAAGCAGCATCTGTTCAAGATGCTGGATAAAAATGGTGATAATAAACTTACGCCTTCGGAGATAAGGGAAGCGTTAGAGAAACCTTGGTTCTCGCAGCCGATATCTCAGATGGTTACACGTTACGAAAGTGAGTGGCAGTACAAGGGGGAGAAATGGAGCGCCCTAGATGAGTTGATGGGGCATAGTGACGCCGATCCGCATAAACAATGGGTGGAAGAGAAACTTCGAATCGAGCGACTCGGTTGGTGGGATAAGCTAGTCGGAAAATTCGGAATAACTGGTGATGCTAACGTCCAGCATATCCATCCCCTAGGGTTGTTGGGGGGGGTCTTATCGGGCTGTCCTGAAAAGTGTAAGGCGGAAGTTTATACTCTGGACACAACTGTCGGTCCTTATGTCGTTTCCAAAAAGCTGTTTGAGTTTTTATTGGCAATTGAAGCGTATAGAGAACATCCGTATGCGCTTCCTGATAATAATAGCGGCATAACAATTGGCTATGGCTATGACTTGGGGCAGCAGACTGCCGCCAGGGTCGATGCGGAGCTTAAAGACCTTTATACGCCTCAGGAAATCGAAAGCTTGAAAGGGGCGTTAGGCAAAAAAGGTCAAGATGCAAGAGACTATGTTCATAATGTCAGCTCAATATCTATAAGCAAAGATAACGCTCTTAAGTTGGCCGTGATTATGAAGAAGAGATATGCACAACAAGTTGTTGATGTATATCCCAAGGCTGTCAATCTACATCCGGATTGTCAAGGTGTATTGCTTTCTCTTGTTGTGAACCGAGGCAACGCGTTAACCGGTAATACCCCGGCTAAAGCTCAGAAGCGCTTAGAGATGAAGCAAATAAAAGAAGATTTTGATAACGATCAACCCGAACTGATACCTTCACGTCTTCGCAGTATGAAGCGCTTGTGGGAAAACGATCCCAGCACGGCTGGGGTGGCGACAAGACGTGAAAAGGAAGCGGTATTTTTTGAGGAGGCATTAAAATGCAACTGCTGGAAGTAATTAGCAAGTCACTGATTGCGTTATCAGTTGTTTGGATATCTATAGGCGGTGCATCGGCGGACGTCAGTTGTAGCTCTGCCACCTTGGCGGCCCCTGATATTATCAACTGCTCACAGAAATCATTTGAAAAAATTGATAAGGTGCTTAATGAGCAATACAAGGCGCTGTCAATTGATCTGGATGCGTCGACAAAAGCAGAGCTGATATCTGCGCAGAAGAAATGGATTAAATTAAAAGATAGTTATTGCAGAGATGATGGTGACGAAGGTGAAGAGTCGCCTATCGAAAAGCTTTCATGTGTAAAGCAGTTCACTAGTTTTCGGGTGAGTGAGCTCATTTATCTTCGTACTGGCGTTATAGGCGATGGCTTTTACAAGGCAGTGTCGTTAGTGAACGAAAAATCTACATCTATGAACTACCCAAAAGCTATTGAGTTTGTTGGTGGAAGCGAAAATTTTGGTTCAGCTTGGAAAGAATACGCAGATGGAAATTGTGCTATGACTTCTAAGCTGTTTGGCGAAGATGTGGACCGATGCATGGCGAGGATGCGATTTCAGATTCCAATTTACTAGCTGTTTTCCTGTGTGGATGTATTTTCAGATTTATCAATTTGGCTGAAATGGCGGGCGGATTTATTTGTTGGAGTGAAAAGGGAGGTTATTTATGCTATTTGAATAGATCTGTTCCTTTTTTGAATAAATCTGTCGGTAAGTTGGTGGCGGCATTATATTGGCTGCTTGAGGGGGCGTCTGTGGTTAACGGGTTTTTCATAACTATGAAAAGGTCATGTTTTGGTTTTTTGGCGTTATTTCCTTTCGCCGCCCACAGCGCAGTCACCAGCGAATCACTCTGCTTCGAACTATCTGAAACCAGTCCGGTGAAGTTCGAATTCCATACCTTTTACGACGTCTCCAGCAAATGGTCAGGCGGGTTCGTAAAGTACGCCAAGTCCAGTGAGCCAATTTCCATTGTGTTGACGGATACCCAGAACGAAATGCTCGGCGCCGATGCCCCTTGGCAGAGCACCAGAAGCTGGTCTGAAGTCATCAGCGGCAAGGTCTCAGGGACCTACGAGCTCGTGACTCAAGGAACGCAGGTCGTCTCGATGACGTACACGAAGAAGTCCAACGGCAAGGTTTACTATTTTGGAAATAACACCAGCGTCGATTCCTCTTTGGAGTCCGGATGCAAGTGGGAGTAGGGCGCGCACATGAGATCAAAAACTCTAGCAGCATCATTGCTCGGCCTGCTGTGGACGATGCCGGTGTTAGCCGAAACCACTACGTTCAGCCCAACCAAAGACGTCGAAGCAACACTGGTTCTCGAAGGCTCCACGCTGAACATCGCGATTAGAGGCGAAACGAATAACGAGTCGCGGACAATCGATTTTCAAGCTGAAAACGAACTCCATGTGCAGGTCGATGATTTCAATTTTGACGGAGTAAAGGATTTCGCGATCTGGCAGCTTGATGACGGAATGGGCACTTACGACTACTACCGGGTGTTCATTTACCAAGTCAAAACCGGCACGTTCGAAGAATTACAGCCGGACTGTGGCGATGGTTTCGTTAATTTGCGCGTCGACAAAAAGCGTAAAGCGTTGCTCAGCACCTATTGGGAAATGAACATAGCCAAGCAATGCGTCACTCGGTTCGCCAAACACAAAGCTTGAATGACTCAAGGAAGAACACAGTGAAACGTTTTGTTTTTACCCTGCTGGCCGTGCTGCTGCCTGTTTCAACGGTGTACGCGCAGGATGACTGCAGCCATGTCACCTCAAGCCTGGAAATGGTGCCCTGCTCGGAGGCGTCGAAGAAGGCTGCCGATACGCAGTTGAACCTCAGCTACAAGCAATTGATGGCGCGGCTTGAGTCTGACTATCGAACAGATCCGGCGTTGGGTGCGGAGTACGCTGCGAAGGTTAAAGAGTCGCAGCGAGCGTGGTTGAAGTTGCGCGATGCGAACTGCCCTTTGGAGGCATTCGAGATCGAAACGGGGATGCCGGCGCATGTGGTCGCCGTTAACTCGTGCATCGCGAGAATGAGCCGCGAGCGCTCGGCGTATCTGGACAAGATCGTCCCTGCTCTTGCATCCGACGAGAGCACTTCGACGGCGCCGGCCAGCGGCACTTGTCCTTCGGAGGAATTCTCTGCGTTCCTGACAACGTTTTCTGCCAACAGCGAATCACAGCGCCGTTTCACTGCGTTGACGGTCAAGTCGCTTGTGTTGAAGCCGGTTGCCGGCAAGGACCGTAGTACCTTTGAGCCTTTGACCTCGGGCGTCAACGGAGCTTCCTTCACCTACCCGCTGATGGCTGCCATCACACCCGGCAAGACACCTGGAGTCGAGATTGAAGAGGTCGATGACAGTCACGTCAACGTGGTCGATAAGCGGGCGGGCAACAGCAATGTAAAAATCTTCAATTTCTCTCGTCAGGCATGTTGGGTGCTGGAGGGAATTGAGGATTGGTCCGTCAGCGAACAGTATCTGGTGGCAACAAATCACCCAGAAATGAGCCGTGCCGAGCAATTCTGTTATCAACGTGCTGAAGCGTTAGGTGGGTTAGGGTTTCTTGAGCAGTACCGACTGACAGTGGAGTTGATCGAAGCGTCCTTGGAAAATTACTTGTGTGCCGCAGAGTCAGGGGATGCACAGGCGAGCCTGTCGGCGGCAAGCCTTAGCCTTTCGCAAATGGCGTCTCAGTTGGAAACCCCGAGGGTTGAAGCGCTGTTCAAAGCGGCTTCGAAAATACCGAGTGGCGCGTTGGCCTATGCCACGTTTTTTTGCTTAGGAAATTCCACAGACTATGGCGGCCCTTGCCTTCATCCCGCGCAAGCGGAAGAGCAGATCATTCGGGCGGTAAAGATGGATTCGACCGAAGCGATGAATTATCTGGCTTCTACATTCGAGGATGGAAGACTGGGCACAAAAGATGTGTCCCGCGCATTGGCTTGCTACCAAATGGCTGCTGACAAAGGTGACCCCCGGGCGAAGGAGCACTTGAAGCTTTTGAGCTCGCAAGGCACACAGCCGATCAAAGCCAGTCACTGCATTTGAAGTTCGTGGGGCATGTTTGATGCGCTTTCGCACGCGCTGATCTTGAACCCGTCGCATTAAAACGCTTAACGCTTGTGCATCTGACAACCCCCATTTTCCTTTAAACTCCCCGCCCTCAAGGAACGCGCTCAGGACACGGAATGCCAGCCCCCTCTTTCTCTCTTCGCCCCGTGATGGTGCTTTGGCTGTACGCCGCGGCAATCGTGCATGTGCTCGCCGGTCTCACGCTGACCTGGGCCGGTCATTCCGGATTACTCGACGGCTATTTGCACACCCTCGAACTCGCGTTCTGGGGCGCCGATGCGGTCCCTGCCGCCGGTCACGAACTGCAGGTCTGGTGGCTCGCACTGTTCGGCGCGACGCTGCAAAGTTATTCGCTGTACATGCTCGCGTTGGTGCACCTCGGCAACCGTCTTAAAGTTCCTGCAATTTGGGGCTGGTTGATGGCGGGCGTCCTGTTATGGGCACCGCAGGACATGTGGTTTTCCGCGCAAAAACAGGTCTGGTCGCATCTGTGGCTCGACGGTTTTGCGCTGCTGGTGCTGTTGCCGCCGCTGATCTGGTTGTTGCGCCATGATCGTCGGAAATCCCCGCCAGAAAGGCCCGTGAGCAAGTCCAACCCCTTTGTAGGCGGCGCCTACAAGCGCGTGCTGATCACTGGTGGCACCGGGTTTATCGGTGAAGCCGTGGTCAATCAGTTACTCGACGCCGGCCACACGGTCAGCGTGTTAGCGCGTGATCCGTTGAAAGCGGCGAACCTGTTCGACGGTCGCGTCCGCTGTGTGCGGTCGTTGAGCGAACTCGACCGCGACGAACCATTCGACGTGGTGATCAACCTCGCCGGCGCACCGGTCGCCGGTCCACGCTGGAGCCCCGAGCGGCAGGCGCAATTGCTCGCCAGTCGGGTCGATACCACCGAAGCCTTGATGACCTGGTTGAAGCACACGAGCCATAAACCGGCGTTGTGGATTCAGGCCTCGGCCATCGGTTTCTACGGCGCGCGTGATGCCAGCGAAAGCCTCGATGAACAGGCCAGCAAGGGTGACGGTTTCATGGCCGAACTCTGTGCGCGTTGGGAGGCTTCGGCGCAACCCGCCACGCAGTTTGGCGTGCGTCAGGTGGTGCTGCGCCTCGGCGTGGTGTTTGGTCCGGGCGGTGCGCTGCTGCCGTTGCTGATTCCGTTCCGCTTGGGCTTCGGCGGGCGGATGGGCGACGGTCAGCAGATCATGAGCTGGGTGCATCGCGACGATGTGATTCAGGTGATCGCTCGATCCTTCCACGATGAAAATTTGCGCGGCACCTACAACATGGTCGCGCCTGAAACCGTCAGTCAGGCAGCGTTCGCCGAGAACGTCGGCAAAGTCCTCAAGCGTCCGGTGTGGTTCCACATTCCTGCAGCGCCGGTGCGTGCGTTGGCCGGGGAAATGGCTCAGCTGTTTTTCGACGGTCAGCGTGTGGTGCCGCGGCGTTTGAGCGAGGCGGGTTACACGTTTCGCTATCCGACCCTCGACGCCGCGCTGCGCGATCTGGCCTGAGAATCGCCCATGAACAAGCCTCTGATGTACCTGCTGGCCGGCAACGGCAGCGCCGCCGATTGGTGGGATGACGCGCTGCCGCATTTTCAGCGTTACGACGTGGTGCCGCTGGAGCTGCCGGGCTTCGGCGCCAACCCACAGCCGCCCTGCGAGGATCTGGCGGCTTATGCGCAGAGCTTGTTGGCGATGACGCAAAAGGGCAGCGCGATCATGGCCGTCGGGGTCAACGCGTTGCTGGTGCTGCACGCGCTGCAACGTCGGCCCGGGCACTTTTCTCGTAGTGTTCTGTTGGCGCCGGTGGGCGCCTTTTTGTGGCAGCGCCGATTGCCGGCGTTGATGTCACCGCTGCCGATCCGCAAGTCCATTCATTGGCTGCTGTCGAACAAACCCACGCTGTTCGCGCGCAAGTTCTCCAACCAGACCTGGACGCCCGCGCAGTATCAGCGCATGGGCGCCGGTTATGCGCGCTGCCGTGCGTTTGAGCCGCACTGGGATCTGATCCGTGCCGACACCGCGCTGCCATTGCTGGAGTGGATCAACGATCCGGTCGAGTTGGTCTGGGGCGATCAGGACAAGGTGCTCGGTATCGAACAAGCGGCGGCATGGTCGGCGATTCTTGCGCGCGCAGACCTGACCATCAGCCTCAAACCCGGTTGGGGTCATTACCCGTGGATCGACGCGCCCGCGCAGTTTGCGCAGTGGCTGGAGTCGGGCGAACGCGGCTTTGTCGCGCACACCAAGGGCGGGCGTTTGCGTCTGGCGGAACTGGCCCGGCAACCGGTGCCGGCGGCGCTGACCCTCAACGATTGCAACGATCCGCGACTACCGACCTTTCTCGCCAGCCAACCACAGGCGGTCTGGGCGGTGCGTTCCTCCAGTTATGGCGAAGATCAGGCCGACTCGGCGAATGCCGGTTTGAGCACGACCTACCTGCGCGAGCCGGCCGCCAACGTGCCGGCGCGCATCGCCGCGCTGACTGCCGAAGGTGTCGAGGAAGTGGTGGTGCAGCGCTTCATCACGCCGCAGGTGTCGGGCATCGCGTTTGTGCGTCATCTGTCGGTGGAACTCGAATGGGTTGAAGGCCATCTCGAATCCCTTGCCGATGGTCAGATCAGCCCGGAACGAGCGACACTTTCGCGGCTCGGCGATGCCTGGCGCAGTGGCACGTTCACGGCCGCCCATGGGTTGACCGAAGACGTGCTGTGGCGCTTTCTCCAGGATGTCTTGCGGGTGTTCCACTATGTGCCGGGCGATGTCGAATGGGCCTGGGACGGTACGCAACTGTGGCTGCTGCAATACCGGCCGATCAGCGACTACGGCTGGCGCCGGCACCTGACGGCCGCCAACATCGCCGAGATTCTGCCGCCGCAACCCAGCGTGCTGGTGGAGTACGCCCAGCGCCGGGCCGCCGCGAGCATTCCGGCGATCATGGCCCGTTGGGATGCGCGGGTGTTGCAGGACAACGAGCCGTTCACGGCCGTGTTTGGCGGTGCGTCCTACATCAATAACGACCTATTTCTCGCACGTTTGGGCGACTGGGGCATCAGCGCCAGCAACTATGCCGGCGAAGTCGGCGGCGCGACTCCGCATCTGCCGTGGCGACCGCTGCGGATGTTGCGTTCGCTGCCGTTGTTTTTGCGCATGCAACGTATCGCTCGCGGGCATTTGCTGAGCCTTGAGCACGGCTTGCAGCGCTTCGACCGGGAGCTGACCGACCTCGTCGCCCAGGGTGCTGACGGTCAGCAACTGGCCGACTGGTTCACCCGGTTCTATGTGTTCGTGGTGCAGGGCAATCTGTGCATCGCCACGACGCTGGCCAGTAGCGGCGGGGACTGGCTGGGCCGACCGCCCACCGCTTACGACAACCTGGAAAACAGCCCCCATCGACTGCCGTGGGAGACCGATCCGGCCACACCTCGACCCGCGTCGAGCGCGTTGCCATTACAGGCGTTCCCGCAATGGTCAGGGCTGATTCGCCTCGCTCATTCAACCGGCCTGCCGGGCCTGCGTGGTTACTACCTGCAAGTGCGCGAGTGGTATCGCGACAACCTGATGCGCATCTTCTTCCGCCTGCATCACGCCATGCCACTGGCGGATCGCGAACATTGGTTTGCGCCGCACCCGGACATCCGCACGCGCGACGGCAGCTTCTGGCAGGACGGCCGCGAAGGTGCCGAACAGGCCACCGGATTCATGATTTACCCGGGGCAGGTGCGGGGCATTCTTGGCGAAGACATCTTGCTGGAAGACACCCTCGATCCGGGGCGTCACGCGCACTATCAGGCCGCGCGGGCGGTGATTGCGCGGATGGGTGGGCGGTTGTCGCATGGTTCGACGTTGTTGCGGGAACTGCGCAAGCCTTCGGCGGTGATGCCGCAGGTGGATCTGGCGTGGATCGGGTGCGAAGTGTTGTATCGGGACGGGGAGTTGGAATTGATGAATTCGAAGGGTGTGAAGTGAAACGACTGCTGGTGTTATGCATGAGCTGGTTGCCGATGGCAGCGATGGCGTCGGATATCTGCAACGAGAAAAGCGATACCAAGACTTTTCTTACGCAATGGAAAGACAGTGGAGAAAGTGTCGAAGACATACATTCTGGCTTCTACGATGACGGATTTTCTCTAGAGCGTGGCAAGGTGGTGTACCAAGGCGATCTCAACGGCGATGGCCGAGACGACTTCATCTTCCTCTCCTATTCAAGTCACGGCTCGGCCGGCGACATGACGTACGCCTTCCTGATCCAGTGCCGTGGTTACTTGAAGCATACCGGTGGTGATTACTTTGCCGGGATCAAGGTTCTGGACGGTCCGCCCAAGAACGGCGGCGACGTCAAAGACATCGAGATCTATTCCTACATCAGGGATAAGCGCGGGCAGATTCGCTACAAAAAAAATGTAGCCATGACCCGGCCACATCTGTGGCAGTTCAACCCACAGACACAGCGTTATGAAGGTCAGTCCGAATAGATTTCAGTTACGGAGTTACAGCGTGAAAGGATGCTCAGTTCTACTCGGTTGCCTCTTGGCCATTGCCACCTCCGTGGCTTTCGCCGCTGACCCGGATTTCAAGGATTACACCGTCACCCCAGTGTTTACCGGCATCAATCATGAACCGGTGCCGCAAGAACACAGCAACCCGATGATGGATATGGATCGTGCACAGGCACTCAAAGGCAAGGTCAACTTTGCCGGCCACTACATCCTGTACCGAGTCGGTTGTGGTGGCAGTGCCATTTGCGGCGAAGTGCTGGATGCGCGCACGGGGGAGGTTGTCGGCGGACTGCCGAACGCATACGACGGCAATGCGTTAAGTCTGTCAAACCGGCCTGATAGCCGTCTGCTCATTGTTTCCGGCATTGCGGCCGATACGGAAGAGGACGCGCAGGGTAATGAGCTGGAAAGCCGCTTCAGAACCCGCTACTTCGAGTTTGTGAACAACGAGTTCCGGCTGCTGACGTTCAAGGATTTGTGATCGCCGTTGTTTGATTAAGGATGATTGGATGAACCATTTTCTTGCGAGCAGCCTTTCGCTGTTGCTCTCGCTTCCAGCTTTCGCCGCTCCGAAGGACGCCTACACCCAACGCGATGTCATGCAATGTGGCGGTGTTGAAGTGGTGATGGTGTCGTCGTGCCGATCCGTGACGGTGGATGACGCAGAAACCCACCTCATCCCGGTCTGCTCCGACCAGACGATCAACATTGGCGGCAAAGTGTTGCGCCGCAACATCGACAAGGTTTTACAGCTCACGTCTGACGGTAAGAAAGCAAAGATGCTGAGTAACGTTGTCGTGGCGATGGATTGTGTGAAAGGCACCAAGGGTAGCCTTGTTTCGATAGGCGGTTATGGCGGTTGTGGTGCCTGTCCTGAATGGCGCGGGTATTACTCGACAGCGGGGCGATTGGAGCAATACAGCTTCGATAACAATCAGCGCTCATTTGGTTCGAAGGGTTCCTGGGAAGAGCTGATCAAGGCTTATGGCGTGACGAAGAGGCAGTTACAGTCGGAAAGTCCGTCAGTGAAAAGGATCGACTATGGGCAGCCTTAAGTGGGTATTGATGATCGGCAGTCTGTGCAGCGCTATGGGCGCGTTTGCCGAGGACCCGTCAATAGTTGGTATCAGCGGGCACACGGTGTCGTTTCGGGCTACAGAATGGACGATGCCCGGTGTGGATTCGGCGACTGCATGGTTCGCCGCCAATGGCAAAACCTTCCCGCTCTTTGGCGCCGATATTGGCGCCGATGGGCACTCCAATATGCTCAGTCCTGACAAGAAAACCTTGCTGCTCGACCCTGTGATTTTCGGCATGTTGTCGGACGAAAACGGTGAAGAGAAGCTAGTGTCGCAACAGCATTGCACGGTTATCTCAATGGAGACCGGTTGCGTGCTGGCTGATCGTTCGGCCACTTTTTGTGTCGGCCAGTGGAAGGGCAATCAATGGGTTACCGACGACGGCGAAGTGCTCACTCCCGCCTTGGAGACGAGGTCTCCAAAGGACTTGCTGAAACATGTCTCAAGTAACGAACTGGCGCAGTCCCGCGCAGAGTTCATCGAATGGGGTCTGGTCTTTTTAAGTCCAGAGTCTTACATGGCGTGTCACCCCCCGGCGCAAAATGTTCAGGCCTATAACGACTTGGGCTTTTACCTGGCCGAGGGCGGCAAAGATGAGCTGGCGCTGAAGTTCTATCGCGGCGTTGAGGCCGTCGGTAAACGCACAGTGCTGATGTTGAACATCGCCGACTCACTCTGGCGCCTTGATCGCAAAGACGAAGCGCAGCGCTATTACAGCCAGTACCGCGACGCAATGAGTGCCGACGGCAAGGCGCAGAAAATACCTCAACGCGCAGTTGAGCGATCCGTCATTCAGGGAATGAAAAATTGACCATGTTTGTGCGCTTTATCGCGTTGTCCTTAGGCCTGCTGTCCGCTTCAGCCGCGTTCGCTGAGGACACTTGCAAAGTCATCACTGTGAGCTGGCAATACGACGAGTGTGTGGAAGCCGACCGCAAGAGTGCCGACGCAAAGCTCAATGCCAGCTACAAAAAACTGATGGAGCGATTCGAATCTCGATGGAAGCCTGAGCCTGAACAAGGAAAGGCTTACATGGCCATGGCCAAAGAATCGCAGCGGGCCTGGATCAAGTTGCGCGATACCACTTGCCCCCTCGATGCCACGGATGTCGAACCCGGATCGCAGGCATATACCTTGGTGCTCAATAAGTGCATCGCCAGAATGAGTCTAGAGCGTGCAGCCTTCCTGGATGCGGTCGTCCCGGATGATCCGAGTGAAGTGATCGATGTCGCCAAGGTTTCCAGTTCTGCTTCGCAACGATACGGCGATGTGGTGGCTCGTTATGTCACTACGTTTGGCAGCCCCTGCCTCAATGTTCAGATCCTCGCGCCCAAGGGCAATTGGCGGGTGCTCTCCTCAAAACGGTTTTGCAGTTTTAATGGCAAATCGTTTTGGGATGGTTATGCCAGTGCGTTGTTTGAGGATCATGCATTCACTGCGGATGGTTTACACCTGACGCTCAGCTTGTTCGAGCTTCGTGAAGAGCCAGAGAAGCGCCTCACCTGTGTAATTCCAATTCAGAACGAGCAAATCAAAGAGCTGAAGTGCGGCGCACCTGAGTCATCGTGAAACCATCAGCGTAATTTCGAAGATTGATCAGCAGGGAAGTGATCGGAATTGAACAAGCTTTCAAGTTGTTTTGGTGTGCTCGGGATCATCGCCGGCTTGTCGACTCAGCCGGCATCGGCAAGCGACCCACAAACCATCGGAGAACTGCATCCCCCGGTGGTTGCTTCGTTGGGTGATCAAAAGATCACGGTGTTCTTTTTGAAGAACAACCTCAAGGATCAAGTCAGGGACGTGCACGTGCCTGATGCCGAGATTTTCTACGCGCCCTTGAATGCGGTGAAACCTTCGCTGAATTATGTGTGGAAGGTTGAAGGCGAACAAATTGCCTCGGTGTTCTTCTTCGAGCGCAAATTCCCTGAGCGAGCGGGGAAGTCCATGTTTGTCCTGACAAAACACAAAGTTCTGCACGAGCATTTCGAAGGAGATTCCTATTCGGTGCTGGAATTGCCGCTCTTCAAGGACGGTGACTACTTGGCTTTGCAGTTCTTTCGGGGTGACCTGCCAGATCCTGAGTTACAGAACTGCCTTGACGGTATCAATCGGGAAGATGGCGTAGAAGTCGAGTGTGCTTACAAGGATGCGGCGAGCATCAAGAAGTACTTGGCGGATCTGGATGGAAGGATGATTTCGGATTCGAAACTGGATCAGGGCAACCGTCAGAAGCCACTCAAAACTGATGGTGACAAGGCCAGTGTCGCTTGCCCCTCACCCAACTTTTCAACGTTCCTCTCAGACTTCTCTGAACGCGCAGACGTGCAGAAAGCCTTCGTCCAGCAACCGCTGAAAATGGTCACGACCGTAGCCGGTGATCCCGAGCCCGAGATGCAGAAAAGCAGTCTCAGCGGCGATCAGCTCAAGTTCCCGATCATCCCGGATGTAGCGAAGCGAGAAGCTCAGGGCCTGACGTTGACCATCAAGGAAGAGCAGGGTGATCACGCCGTCGCCATCCTGCAGAAACCGGATACCGATTATGTCTTCGAGTATCGGTTTGTCCGTGGGCCATGCTGGCAGCTGGAAGAAGTGATGGATTACTCGCTTTGAAACAGGTGGCAAGTTGAAAAGATTGGGTTTGATCGCGTTATTGCTGTGTTCTTCCTCTGCCGTGGCGGGGCCGATGTTCCCGTCACTCACGTCGTGCAGGGACGTTGGCAGCGACTGCGCGCTGGCGCTGAAGGACAATTTTCTGGTGGACGCACATTCCGGGCAGCGTCTATCCGAGACGGCGGAGCCGGCAGGGGCGATGAGTGACTTCTGGCTGTATCGAGATGGCGAGCGCTACATCCTTCAGGAAGAAAACTACTCCCAGGCGAAGTCGCGTCGTTGGCTGGTTTTCACCTACGACAGCGGCAAGGTGGTGCTCGACGGCGCTTATGTTTTCTCGATCGACATTGATATGAACACCGGACCCTACTGGCATGGCTATGACTGCCGAGGTGATGCCAAGCCGTTCGCCGTGCCAACGAAAGACTCGTTCAGTGAAGTCGCTTTGGAGGCGTTATGCGGGGAGGCCGAAGGCTGGGTCGTCTCGGGCGGAGATACCAAGGTGCCGGTGTCGGCCAAAGGGCTGGCCGTCAGTGTTCCCGTTTATCACGCCCGCAACCGCGATGGTTCAGCGACTTACCTGTTCACTGAAAGCGATGATCCGGATCTTTCGAAGCTGGTTTGCCTGTCCAACTGTGCTGATATCGCGAAAGCGCCGGAGCGCGTTTCGCAGGAGACGGCGCCGTTGAAGGGCGGGCAGGATGGAACGTTGTGCTCGGATGACGAAGA
The DNA here is from genome assembly GCF_059423925.1 of Pseudomonas sp. GW458-11-26-14-LB4. Lineage (NCBI taxonomy): Bacteria > Pseudomonadati > Pseudomonadota > Gammaproteobacteria > Pseudomonadales > Pseudomonadaceae > Pseudomonas > Pseudomonas sp. GW458-11-26-14-LB4. The sequence continues at coordinate 483,721 of NZ_JBWKYU010000001.1, read as the reverse complement.
CATTTACTTCAGCTGCCCGCTGGAGGGCGGCAAGACGGTTTCTGTTTGTGCGCGGGGAAACAGCAAGCCCACGGCCGGTTCTGTTCAGTATCGCTACGGTGTGCCGGGGAATATCGAGATGGTCTACCCGAAGAATGCTACGCCACCCAAGGGCAAACTCTTTGTTGTAGATGCGTCGGAAGGCAGCGTGAACCTGAACATCATCAAGTTCAAAAGCGGTGCGTATACCTACCTCGTTAACCAGGCCTTCGTGAGTTATCTGAAGGTGCTCAAGGGGGACAAAGTTGTATTCCGACAGTCTTGTAATGCCGGTGGTCATGCTTACGTACACCGGTTGACGGATTTCGGGTTAGAGACACGACCAAAAAGCGCAGAGGACTTTCGCTAATCTCTGCTGCCGAAGATCAGGAAAGGGGACTCAACGTCCCCTTTTTTCCGCTCGCGATTCAGCTACGGCTTGGCCTGATACTCCCGAAACTCAATGTGATCGAGCGTGCCTTCCACCATCAATCGAACGCCGTCCGCCATTCTGCTAAGGCCCAGCGCCATCGAGCGGCGGGGGCCGTCGAGGTCGTCGGCCAGGTTGGCGGCGAAGGCGCTGATGGAGAGCAGGTCTTCGGAGGCGTTGGCCATGAGGGCTTCGGCGTCGGCGTTGGGGCAGAGGGCGAACAGGCCGCCCAGGCGTTTGGGGCGTGGGGTGGTGGGTTTGAAATGGTGGTCGAGGGCGCGTTCGGCGGCTTCGTGGAGTTTCTTTGAGTCTGGGAATTCGTAGGGGGAAACTTCTTCGTCAGTGAGGGTTGGGTCGATCATCGGTGTAAATCCTTTTGGAGTTGGAAAGATTTGCCCCGGTTTTCGGACTTGCACATCCGGTCACCGATTTTGCGGTGACACACAGAGGCTATCGACGATGGTCCAGCCTGCCTAGTTCATGGACAGCACCGCAGTTTGAAGGACATTTCCCAAGGATTTGCGAGGTAGAGGAACAAGAAACCACAGCCTTCGGCAGCTCCTACAGGAATGTGTTTCTTCAGGTGTAGGACGGGGGGATGGTGTGACGCGGAGCGTCACGGGATGCATTCCCACGCGGTGCGTGGGAACGATCAGGTTCGGGGGTTGGAATTCGTGACTTGGTAGTCATCTGGCAGGAAAAGACCTACATCGTCTTCTATCAATCCTAGATAGTGGCGAATCCGTCCGAATCCCTTACACTCCCCCAGCCGTTCATTTCCCTTTTGAGGCTGTGCGCATGAAATTTCGTTTTCTTCTGTGGATGCTGGGTCTGTTGATGGGTAAGGCCAGTCGGACAAATCCTGCGTTCCAGCAGCAGTTGGGTGACAAGGATCTGGTGTTTCAGCTACAGACTCTGGACGGGAAAGTGGCGCGGCATTTCGTGGTGAAGGATCAGCGCATTACCAGCAAGTCCGGGGTGGTGGCGGAGCCGGCGTTTGCGATTGCCTTTAAAGACGCGGCGTTCGGGTTTGCCACGATGCAGGCGAAGAACAAGCAGCTGGCGTTCATGCAGGGGATTCAGGACAAGTCGATCCAGCTCAAGGGCAACCCGGCGCTGGTGATGTGGTTCCAGGGGTTGATGAAGTATTTGAAGCCGCGGAAGGCCAAGCCGAAGTCATAGGGCTTTCAGGCAGCTTGTCGGGACGGGCCTGCCTCTTCAGCTTTCGGGCTCGGGAGGCTCGGCGTCCAGGGGCTGGGCCCGGTATGTCTTGTAGATCTGCTGGACTTGCGGGTTGTCCAGGTTCTCGTAAGTGATGTCTTCCTTGTCCAGGCCATCCAGGCCTCGGATGCCACTGATGGTCTCTGGCCATTCGTCACGACTGCATATATCGATTACGAACGGGTTGAGGTAGTTATCGAGATGCCTTTCGCGCGGCTCTCGGATCTCGTCGCTGAGGGCCCGCAGGTAGTCGTCTTTGTTTGTTCTTGACCAGTCGATGGCGAACCCGGCTCGATAACAGAGTTCCATGAAGACCAATAGAATCGCGCGGCCATTGCCGTCCAGGAAGGGGTGTGCGAAAGCCAGTTGGCCCATCACTCCACCGGGATGGTCTCTGAAGCGTTTTTTGTCTGATGCGAGCTTGAGCGCATAGTCGACAGATATTTTGATGGAGTCCGGGCGCTCGAAGGCGGTGCTGCGAGGGTCGTCGAGAGAGCCCTTGAAGACTGCCAGGTGGGGGACAAGCTCGTTCCGGTCTTTTCCTGCCCAGTGATAGAAGCCGGAGAACAGGATTTCGTGAACCTTGAGTACAGTCTGGTAATCGATTGGCTTTTTCTTGGCCAGATAGGCAAGCGCCTCTTCGATACTCAATTCGAACGAAAGATGCTCTGACTCTTTTACTTCAACGGGATCTTTCAGTTGCAGCGAGTTTTGAAGATATCCAGCCGTGTCGAAGTCGCCGAACGGATCAAAAGTCATGCGCTACGTTTCTGTGCGCGCCTTTCTTGAAGATAGCGCCCTTGGAGCGCCAAGATTTCAGATTTGCTCAGAACGCCTTTTCTCTTGAGATTGACGAGCAGCTGTTCGATGCCATCCAGCTCGACGACATCGCCAGACAAGCGGGTAATACCCACGGCCATACGACTCATGCCGTCACGACTGGCTGTAACCTTGTTGTCTTTGGCAAGCTTGCGCACTTCGCTTGCAACGCTGACAGCATCTGTTTGGGTCATCGGAAATTCCTCTGAATGCCGTCAAATCATAGCAGGGCGCTTGTTTGCTGTCGTTGCTGGCAAAGTGGCCGAAATCTGTGGAGCCAGGGCCCTATCTGCAATCAAAACAGGCCCTGGTTGACGTTCCGAAGAATGCTTTAAGCCTGGCTGAACTGCGAAGCCAGTTCACGCAACAACACTTCCGCCTCAAGCACTTTGCTGACCACATCATTGGCCTTATCGCGAGTCAGGCCAACGCGCTCCAGCAGCGCATCCGGAATGTCTTCATCCGGCCCGGAGCCGATCCCGCGACTGCGCAGCAGGCGCACGGCCAGGCAGACGAGGTTCGGGTATTCGGCGTAGGCGCCGTCGTAGTTCGGGTCGTGCTGGAAGCGCAGGGCGGTGGCCAGTTCGTCCGGCATGTCCCAGTAGCGCATCAGCCAGGAGCCGATCTGTTCGCGGCTGATGCCCAGCAGGTGTTGCTCGACATAGCTGTGGCACAGGTGCGGGTTGACCTCCAGGTGGCGGCAGATCAGCGAGAAGTGCGGCGGGAACACGTGGGCCAGCAGCAGGTAGCCGAAGTTGTGCAGGAGGCCGGCGAGGTAGGTCAGGCCGGATTCCGGACGCTGGGCGCGCGGCATGGCGCGGGTCAGGCCCTCGATGACGGCAGCGGTGTAGATCGACTGCTGCCAGTACGGCGTGGTGTGTTGCGGGTGATCCTTGGGCAGGCTCAGGGTCTTGCCAAGGGCCAGGCCCAGCGCCAGGTTGATCACCAGATCGAAGCCCAGCACGCGGACGATCGCGTCTTCCACCGAACGGATCTTGCCCGGCGAGGCGTAGTACGGCGACGCCGCCCAGCTCACCACTTGCGCAGCCAGCGCCGGGTCGGTTTCGACCACGCCGGTGATGTCGTCGATGGTGGCGTTCGGGTCGACGCGCAGCTTGATGATTTTTTGTGCGGTTTCGGCCAGCGGCGGAATTTCGATGGTAGCTTCCAGACGCTGCTGGATGCGCCGCGCGGTGAACGCCTGCACGGCCTGGGTGATTTCCTCGCGGTCATCGTCCGGGCGGTCGAGGTTCGGGCGGATGCTGCTCAGGGCTTCGCCGAAGTTGGCGGCGCTGGCCTTGGTCAGCATGGTCTTGAAGTCTTCGCTGGCGATTTCCAGCAGCAGGCCCGGCTCGCCGGAGTTGATCAGCAACTTCGGCTCGCGCAGCAGGCCTTCTTCGTAGAGGCACGGCGAGCTGGTCAGCGCCGGCAGGCCCGGCAGCAGGCTCAGGCTGTGTTTGCCGAGCATCTTTTCCAGGCGCTCGGTGGACACGGCGGTCAGGCGACGGCCCGTCAGCTCGGCGAGGCGGTTGAGATCCAGCAACTGGCTCTGTGGAAACAGCACCATCAGCGCACCGACCGCGTCGTCCAGCAACACGGCCTGCACTTTGCGCGAGGCATTGAGGCCGTGGTGGTCGAGCACTTCTTCGTAGGCGACGCCCAGCTTGTTGAGCAGCAGCCGAATAACAGACGGAGCGTGCGGTGATTCGGGGGCGAGAGCAGCTTCGGTCATGGTCTGTATCCGTTTTTGAAACAATTGCAGGAGTATAACCAGCTTGGTTGGAACGAGCTGTCAGAAACTGCGACGGTGCTCACACTTGGCCGTATTGCTGCCCGTGTCGCAGCCAGCGGTCGAGCAACGGGCTGACGTGGGTAGGCCAGCGTTCGAGCAAGGCCTGGGCGGCATCGCGCACGGCGGGCAGCAGATCGGCGTCGCGCATCAGGTCGGCGACCTTGAATTGCAGCAGGCCGGTCTGGCGGGTGCCGAGCATTTCGCCGGGGCCGCGCAGTTCGAGGTCTTTTTCGGCGATGACGAAACCGTCGTTGGTCTCGCGCATGATGCCCAGGCGCTGGCGGCCGATCTGCGACAACGGCGGATGGTAGAGCAGCACGCAATGGCTGACCGCGCTGCCCCGGCCGACGCGGCCGCGCAACTGGTGCAGTTGCGCAAGGCCCAGGCGCTCGGGGTTTTCGATGATCATCAGGCTGGCGTTGGGCACGTCGACGCCGACTTCGATCACGGTGGTGGCGACCAGCAGTTGCAGGTTGCCGGCCTTGAATTCGGCCATGACGGCGGCTTTCTCGGCGGGTTTCATGCGGCCATGGATCAGCCCGACCTTCAGTTCGCCGAGGGCGGCGGTGAGGTCTTCGAAAGTGGTTTCGGCGGCCTGACAGGTCAGCTCTTCGGACTCTTCGATCAGCGTGCACACCCAGTAGGCCTGACGACCTTCGGCGCAGGCGCTGCGCACCCGCTCGATGACTTCGACGCGACGCGTGTCGGTGACCAGCACGGTGTTGACCGGGGTTCGGCCGGGCGGCAGTTCGTCGAGGATCGAGGTGTCGAGGTCGGCGTAGGCGCTCATCGCCAGTGTTCGCGGAATCGGCGTGGCGGTCATGATCAGTTGATGCGGGCACATGCGCCCGCCGACGCCTTTCTGCCGCAGCGCCAGACGTTGCTGCACGCCGAAGCGGTGTTGTTCGTCGATGATCACCAGCGCGAGGTTCTTGAACTGCACTTCGTCCTGGAACAGCGCGTGAGTGCCGACCACCATCGGCGTGCCGCTGGCGATCTGCTCCAGCGCGGCGACGCGGTTCTTGCCCTTGAGCTTGCCGGCCAGCCACGCCACATCGATGCCCAGCGGTTCGAGCCAGCGCTTGAAGGTGATGAAGTGCTGCTCGGCAAGGATCTCGGTCGGCGCCATCAACGCGACCTGATAACCCGCCTCCAGCGCTTGAAGCGTGGCGAGGGCGGCGACCACGGTTTTACCCGCGCCAACGTCGCCCTGAATCAGCCGCAGCATCGGCTCGTGCTGACTGAGGTCGTAGGCGATTTCGTTGCCGACCCGCTGCTGAGCGCCGGTCGGGTTGAAGCCGAGGTTGGCCAGGTATTTCGAAGGCAGCTTCGTGGCTTTCGGCATCGCCGGTGCGCGTAGGGAACGCATGCTTTCGCGCAGGCGTTGTTGCGATAGCTGGTGAGTCAGCAGCTCTTCAAAAGCCAGACGATGCTGGGCCCAGTGATGACCGAGGGCGAGTTCATCGACGTCGGCATCGGCAGGCGGGTTGTGCAGGTAGCGGATTGCGTCAGCCAGCGGCGCCAGTTGATAGTCGCGGGCCAGTTCGGTCGGCAGCCAGTCGGGCAGGGTGGCCGGCTTGAGCAGGGTCAGCGTCTGCATGCACAGCTGGCGCAGACGCGCCTGGGTCAGGCCTTCGGTCAGCGGGTAGACCGGGGTCAGGGTTTCATCCACCGGCGGTGGCTCGTCGCCGTTGATGGCGCGATATTCCGGGTGGTAGATCTCCAGCCCCGACGCACCGGGGCGGGCTTCGCCGTAGCAGCGAATCCGCGTGCCGCGCTTGAGACCTTCTTTCTGCGCGTTGCTGAAGTGGTAGAAGCGCAGGCTCAAGCCGCCGGTGCCGTCCTGCAAACGCACCACGAGGCTGCGACGCCGGCCCATCACCACGTCGGCGCCGCTGACGGTGCCTTCGACCACGGCGTCCTGTCCCGGCCGCAACGCGCCGATCGGCACCACGCGGGTGCGATCCTGATAACGCAGCGGCAGGTGGAACAGCACGTCCTGGAGGTTTTCCAGACCGACCTTGGCCAGTTTCTCGGCCATGGCTTCACCGACACCCTTGAGTGCGGTGACCGAAACCTGCGACAGCTCCGTCATGACGCTGGCTTAACCGGCCGTGACCGGCGCGGCAGGCTTGGCGACCGAGCACAGGCGAATGGAGTCGGCGAGGATCTCGATGGCTTTCGGCCGTGGGAAACTGGCGCGCCAGGCGATGGCCACGGTGCGGAACGGCACTGGTGCCGACAGCGGGCGCACTTCGATCACGCCCGGAGCGTAGTGATGGCTATCCACCGCCGACAGCGGCAGGATCGAGATGCCCAGACCGGACGCGACCATGTGACGAATGGTTTCCAGCGAGCTGGATTCGACCGTGGTGTGCTTGGCGCCGTCGTTGCCCTTGGTCAGGGTCGGGCAGGCTTCCAGCACCTGATCGCGGAAGCAGTGGCCTTCACCGAGCAGCAGCAGGCTCTTGTCGTTGAGCAGCGCGGCGTCGATGGATTCTTTCTGGGTCCACGGGTGCTGGGCAGGCATCAGGACGTAGAACGGCTCGTCGTAGAGTTGCAGGGTCAGCACGTCGGCTTCGTTGAACGGCAGGGCGATGATGATCGCGTCCAGTTCGCCGTTGCGCAGTTTGTCGCGCAGCACGTGGGTGAAGTTTTCTTCGATGTACAACGGCATCTGCGGGGCGACCCGGTGCAGTTGCGGAATCAGGTGCGGGAACAGGTACGGGCCGACGGTGTAGATCGCGCCGACTTTCAGCGGGGCGGTCAGCTGGTTCTTGCCGGCCTGGGCCAGTTCGCGGATGCCCTGGGCCTGCTCCAGCACTTTCTGCGCCTGGGCGACGATGCCTTCTCCGACCGGGGTCAGGCGCACGGCGCTTTTGCTGCGCTCGAAAATCAGCACACCGAGTTCGTCTTCAAGCTTTTTCACGCCCACCGACAGGGTCGGCTGGCTGACGTGGCAACGCTCGGCCGCGTGGCCGAAATGCTGCTCTTGGGCGAGGGTAACGATGTAGCGTAATTCTGTGAGGGTCATAGCAAGCGTCCATGAAGATGCGGGCCAAGCATACCGGCTGCAATCGATAGACGCACGTTATCAGACTGAGTGATGAATGCGACACCGGGCAATGCCGGTTTGCCGTGGATGGATAAGCAAAAGGCACCTTTCGGTGCCTTTTGGGCTGGATCAGGCCGGGATCCGCGAGTGCGGATCAGCGGCGGCGTTCCAGCGAGTACACAAACGGCGCAACGATTTCGATCGCGCCATTGGTCAGCATGTCGGCCGGCGGCTTGGGCAGCGGTTGGGCGCGGCGGATCATTTCCAGGGTGGCCCGGTCCAGATCGGCGTTGCCGGAGCGGCCCACCAGTTCGAACGACAGCACGTTGCCTTCGCCATCGACCACGAAACGCAACCGGTTCAAGCCTTCCTTGCCCCGTGCCTGAGCGCTGGCCGGGTACTTCTTGTATTTGGCCAGATGCGCGAGCAGGGTGCCTTGCCAGCTGGCCTTGGCGGCCAATTGTGCAGGCGACGGGCCCGGTGCAGGCTGGGCGGATTTCTCCGTCGGGGCCTGAGTCGGCTGGGTATCGGCCGGCTTCTCTTCGGACGGTTTCTCCTTCGGCGGATCGGGCAGTTTCTTCTCGATCGGCTTCGGCGGTTTGGGTTTCGGCTTGGGTTTCGGTTTCTGCACCGCGATCTCGGCTTTCGGCGCTTCGGCCAGTTTCGGGATCGGCAGTTCTTCAACCGGAGCCGGTGGCTGCGGTGGCGTGACGACTTTCGGCGGTGCGGGCGGTGGTGGGGCCGGAACCGGTGCCAGCTCGACCATCATTGCCTGCGGCGGCAATTCGATGGGCGGGCGTACGGTCCAGTTCAGCGCCAGCGCGATGGCCAGCGCGTGAACACCCAGCACCACGGCCAGGCTACCGCTGTAACGCGTCAGCTTATGGCGCGTCGTGATCATTTCTTGACTGCGCTCTCGAGTCCGACCAGACCGACCTTCAGGTAACCGGCGGCGCGCAGGTTATCCATCACGCTCATCAGGTCGCCGTAATCCACGCCTTTGTCGGCCTGGAAGAAGATCGTCGTGTCTTTCTTGCCCTGGGTCTTGGCGTCGAGTGCGGCGCCGAGGGTTTCGGCTTTCACTTCGTCATCGCCCAGGAACAGGCGCTGGTCAGCCTTCACGCTGAGGAACACCGGTTTCTCCGGCCGCGGCGCCGGTTTGGCGGTCGAGGCAGGCAGGTCAACCTTGATGTCCACGGTGGCCAGCGGCGCGGCCACCATGAAGATGATCAACAGCACCAGCATCACGTCGATGAACGGCGTGACGTTGATTTCGTGGTTCTCGGCCAGATCGTCGTCTGCGCCTTCTTTCAAATGCAGGCCCATGGCCGATTACCCCACTTTCACCATGTGCGGTTGCGAGCTGTTGCGCTCAGGCTGGTGGTCGAGGTCGCGGCTGACCAGCAGCAGCACCTGAGCTGACGCATCGGACACCTGAGCCTTGTAACCGGCGATGGAGCGGGCGAAGACGTTGTAGATGACCACGGCAGGAATCGCGGCTACCAGACCCAGTGCGGTAGCCAGCAGCGCTTCAGCGATACCCGGTGCTACGACGGCAAGGTTGGTGGTCTGGGTTTTGGCGATGCCGATGAAGCTGTTCATGATGCCCCACACGGTACCGAACAGACCGACGAACGGTGCGGTGGAACCGATGGTGGCGAGGACGCCGGTGCCGCTGCTCATGTTGCGGCCACAGGCGGCAACCAGGCGCTCGAGGCGGAAGCTGACGCGTTCCTTGATGCCTTCTTTCTCGCGGGCGTTGGTCGACAGGCGCATTTCTTCCAGCGCGTCGTGTACCAGCAGGTTGGCGAGGGTGCCTTCCTTCGCGGCGGTGGCGCTGGCCTCTTTGAGCGTGGCGGCTTTTTTCAGGGCGGCAATCTCGCCGCGCAGACGACGCTTGGCGCCCATCAGCTCGAAACCCTTGGCGATCCAGATGGTCCAGGTGATGATCGAGGCGATGGCCAGGCCGATCATCACGGCTTTAACGATCACGTCGGCGTTCTGGTACATGCCCCATGGCGACAGGTCGTGGGCCATGCCCAGAGTGTTGTCGGCTTCGAGGACTTCCGGCGCGTCGGCGGCGCTGGCCTCTACGGCCTGCACCGGGTCGGTCGCGGCAGGTGCGGCGGCCGGAGCGCTTTGCTCGGTGGCGGCTGGCGCGGCAGGGGCCTGGGCGTCAGCGAATGCGGCGACTGGCGCGAGCATCAGGCTGAGCAGCAGGGCAGCCACGGCGCTCCAGGCGCGAGGTCGGTTGGTTGGCGAAGCGGAGTTTTGAATGCGTGTCATGCTGGCCGGACCTGAGATAGAAAAACGGTAATGCTCTTCCAGGCCTCGTGAGGCCGAGAACAAAAGTGGCGTGCATTATTGCAAGTAATTCTTGTTAACAGAAGTAATAGAGTTGCTTTTTTTTCTTCATTGCTAGCCGCTCGTCCCTTGTCGAGGCTAGTCTGTCGCTTTCCGATGGGAGATTTTTGATGTCCGCGCCTTCTGTTTTGATCGCCGGTTGCGGTGATGTCGGCAGCCGTCTGGCCACGCAATTGCTGGCTGCCGGCTTCCAGGTCTACGGCCTGCGCCGTGATATTTCACGTTTGCCGGACGGCGTTATCGGTGTGGCCGGTGACTTGTTCAATGAGGATTGCCCCGAGACGTGGCCGGTGGGCGCTATCGATTACCTGGTGTATAGCGCGGCGGCCACTGATCACGATGAGGCCGGTTATCGCTCGGCGTATGTGCAGGGTTTGCAGCATGTGCTGGGTTGGCTGAACGATTACGGTCAGGAGCCGGAGCGGCTGCTGTTCGTTTCCAGCAGCAGTGTTTACGGGCAGCAGAACGGCGAATGGGTCGATGAAAAATCCGAAACTGTCGCTGCGGGTTATTCCGGTCGATTGATGCTGGAGGCCGAGCAGGTTGCGCTCAACTCTGGCATCCCCGCGAGCATCGTGCGCCTGACCGGTATTTACGGCCCCGGCCGTGAGTGGCTGCTGACCCAGGTGCGTCGGGGTTATCGGGTGGCGGTCGATCCACCGCTGTATGGCAATCGCATCCATGCCGATGACGCGGCGGGGTTGATGGCGTTCTTGCTGGACGCGGCTCGCAAGGGCGTGACGCTGGATGACATCTATATCGGCGTGGACGATGCGCCGGCGCCGCTGGCCGAAGTGGTGGCGTGGCTGCGTGATTATCTGGGTGTCACCGAATGGTCGGAAGACGAGAGCGTGCGTCGCACCGGCAGCAAGCGTTGCAGCAATGCCCGGGCGAAGGCGCTGGGTTGGGTGCCGAAGTATCCGAGTTATCGCGAGGGGTATGCCGCGATTCTTGAGGGGCGCTGCTGATCTTCAGGCGTAAAAAAGGCGGGAGCAAATGTTTGCTCCCGCCTTTTTTTGTCTCAAGCGCCGATCACTGCTTCTCGAGCAACCACTTGCGTTCACCCGGGGTGAACTGCGGTTGTTCGTCCGCCAGCGCGGTGTTCACGGCCTGCAGGATTTCCAGCTCTTTGCCCTTGCGCACAAAGATCCAGTTATTGCCCTGACCGTTCTGCTGCAACCACATGCTGTCGTTGCCGCTGCTCATCGATGCGCAATCGCCTGCGAGGCACAGCGCATAGCGGTCGGCGCCCGGCAGGCCGGAGACTTGTCCGTCAGCCTGGAATTGCACGGTGGCGCCTTCGCCCTGGCCGCTGGTGATCGTCCAGTTGCCGCCCAGATAAGCGGAATACAGTGCGCGTTCGAAGCTGGCGCCGATCGGTGCGCCTTCCGGCACCGGAATCTGTGCGCGGTCGAAGACCTGTTCCGGTTCGTTTTCATTGGCGGCTTGTTGCAGTTGACCACCATCACGTTTCAGCTCGCTGGCGGAGCTGCCATAGAAATCGACTTTCCAGACACCGGACTGTTCGCCGAGCAGGCGACCTTCGACGTTTTCGAAACCGTTGGTGTAGCGGGCCTGACCGGCCTTGGTGTTGACGTCCCACTCCAGGTTCGGGCCGTAAGCCTGAAGCGCTTCGCGCAGGGGGCCGCCCTTGGCAGCGGCATCGATGGCGACCTGATTGATCCAGGTACCGCTGATGTCACGGTCGGCAGGGTTGCTGGCGCAACCGCCGAGGAAAATGGCGAGCAGCGAGAGAGCAAGCGCTTTGCGCATGGTGGAATCCTTTCAAAACCTTTTCTTTACCGCAGAGCAGTCGGCGCGGCGTCTAGGGCCGCGCCGTGCGCATTACTCGATGACCAGAATGGCATCCATTTCAACCTGCGAACCCTTTGGCAGGGCTGCCACGCCGATGGCGGCGCGCGCCGGGTACGGCTGGTCGAAGTACTTGCCCATGATCTCGTTGACCTTGGCGAAGTGGCTCAGGTCGGTGAGGAAGATGTTCAGCTTGACGATGTCCTTGAACGAGCCGCCGGCGGCTTCGGCCACGGCTTTCAGGTTCTCGAACACCTGGACGGTCTGGGCTTCGAAGCCTTCGACCAGTTCCATGGTTTTTGGATCGAGGGGAATCTGACCCGACATATAAACGGTGTTACCGGCCTTGATCGCCTGAGAGTAAGTACCGATGGCGGCCGGGGCCTTGTCGCTGGTGATAACAGTCTTGGTCATGTATGACTCCTTGTAATGTTTGAGTTATGCACGCATGCGGGTGATGCGGATCACCCCGGTCAGGGCGCGCAGTTTCTTGATCACGCGGGCCAGGTGCACACGGTCGTGGACGCTGACCACCAACTGGACAACGCTGATGCGGCCATCGCGTTCGTCCATGCTGATTTTCTCGATATTGCCGTCGGCTGCGTTGACGCTGCTGGCCAGCAGGGCGATCAGGCCGCGCTGGTGTTCCAGCTCGACGCGCAGTTCGACGTTGAATTCGCCGGTGACATCCTTGGCCCACGAGAGCTGGATGCATTTTTCCGGGTTGTGGCGGATTTCGCTGATGTTGCGGCAGTTGTCCAGGTGCACGACCATGCCTTTGCCCGCCGACAGGTGACCGACAATCGGGTCGCCCGGGATCGGCGTGCAGCATTTGGCATAACTGAGGACCAAACCTTCGGTGCCGCGAATCGCCAGCGGGCCTTCCGGGCTTGGCAGTTGCTCGCCTTCGCCGAGCAGGCGGCGCGCCACGACGTAGGCCATGCGGTTGCCGAGGCCGATGTCTTCCAGCAAGTCTTCGATCAGTTCGAGGCGGTACTCGGTGAGCATCGCCTTCACGCGTTCGGCCGGAATCTGTTCCAGCGCGCTGTCGAAGCCGTTGAGCACCTTGTTCAGCAGGCGTTCGCCGAGGCTGATGGATTCGGAGCGGCGCTGCAGTTTCAGCGCATGGCGGATGTGTGTGCGCGCCTTGCCGGTGACCACGAAGTTGAGCCACGCCGGGTTCGGCCGCGCGCCGGGGGCGCTGACGATCTCGACCGTGGAGCCGCTTTGCAGCGGTTCGGACAGCGGTGCGAGACGACGGTTGATCCGGCAGGCGATGCAGCTGTTGCCGACGTCGGTGTGTACCGCGTAGGCAAAGTCGACCGCCGTGGAGCCTTTGGGCAGCTCCATGATCCGGCCTTTGGGCGTGAACACGTAAACCTCGTCCGGGAACAGGTCGATCTTTACGCTCTCGATGAATTCCAGCGAGTTGCCGGCGCGTTGCTGCATCTCCAGCACGCCCTTGACCCACTGACGGGCGCGGGCATGGGTGCCTTTCGGCTGCTCGTCGCCGCTGGATTTGTACAGCCAATGGGCGGCGATGCCGTTGTTGGCCATCTCTTCCATTTCACGGGTGCGGATCTGGATCTCGATCGGTACACCGTGCATGCCGAACAGCGTGGTGTGCAGCGACTGATAGCCGTTGGCCTTGGGGATCGCGATGTAATCCTTGAAGCGCCCCGGCAACGGTTTGTACAAATTATGTACGGCACCCAGCACGCGGTAGCAGGTATCGACCTTGTCGACGATGATCCGGAACGCATAGACGTCCATGATCTCGTTGAAGGCCCGACGCTTGCCGCGCATTTTCTTGTAGATGCCGTAGAGGTGTTTCTGGCGACCGCTGACTTCACCCTGGATGCCGTCGATGGCGAGGCAGTGGCCGAGGGATTCTTCGATCTTGTTGACGATTTCCTTGCGGTTGCCCCGGGCGCGCTTGACCGCCTGGTAGATCCGCGCGGAACGCATCGGGTGCATCGCCTTGAAGCCGAGGTCTTCGAACTCGATGCGGATCGCGTGCATGCCCAGCCGGTTGGCGATGGGTGCGTAGATCTCGAGGGTTTCCTTAGCGATGCGTCGGCGTTTTTCGCCGGACAGCACTTCCAGCGTACGCATGTTGTGCAGACGGTCGGCGAGCTTGACCAGGATCACGCGAATGTCGCGCGCCATGGCCATGGCCATCTTCTGGAAGTTTTCCGCCTGGGCTTCAGCCTTGGTTTCGAAGTTCATCTGGGTCAGTTTGCTGACCCCGTCGACCAGTTCGGCCACGGTTTCACCGAACTGCGCTTGCAGCGCTTCCTTGGCGATACCGGTGTCTTCGATCACGTCATGCAGCATCGCGGCCATCAGGCTCTGATGGTCCATGTGCATGTCGGCAAGAATATTGGCCACGGCAAGAGGATGCGTGACGTACGCCTCGCCGCTGCGGCGGCGTTGGCCGTCGTGGGCTTGTTCGGCGTAGAAATACGCTCGGCGGACCAGGTTGACCTGGTCATTGCCGAGGTAGGTCGATAAGCGATCGGCGAGGGCGTCTATGCTCGGCATGATGTCTCCTGCCGTAGGCTGTGATCCCGCGCCGTGCTACGTCGACCAGGCATAGGCTTAGACGGCCTCGTTGGACTCGTCCTCGAACGCAGCGAAGACAGGGTCTTCGTGGACGATTTCCTGCTCGGCGATGAACTCGTAGCTCATCAGGCCTTCAGCGATTTCACGCAGCGCAACTACGGTCGGTTTGTCGTTTTCCCACTGAACCAGGGGCTCTTTGCCGCCGGTGGCCAGTTGACGGGCACGCTTGGTAGAGAGCATGACCAGCTCAAAGCGGTTTTCCACGTGTTCTAGGCAGTCTTCAACGGTTACGCGGGCCATGGTATTCCTCGGAGCGAATGCAATATGCGCGCTGCCCGGTTGGGCGAGCGGACTCAACAGTTTAAAAAATCACCAGCGATTAGGGAAGCGCTGATTTTTTGACCAGACTCTTCAACGCGCTGCAAGTGCCAATGTAAAGCCCTTGCAGCGGTTTTGGGAAGTGCTGTTTCAGCCCAGCAATTCAGCCAGCAATTTGCCGAAACGCACCTGTTGGCGTTTCTGTTGCAGCTGATTGGCGCGGAAAATCGCTTTCAGATCGTCCAGCGCGTGGGCGAAATCGTCATTGATGATCAGGTAGTCGTACTCGACGTAGTGGCTCATCTCGCTGACCGCTTCACGCATCCGGCCGTCGATGATCTCGTCGCTGTCCTGGCCACGGTTGGTCAGGCGTTGGTGCAGGGCCTGCAGCGATGGCGGCAGGATGAAGATCGAACGGGCCTGCGGCATCAGCTTTCGCACTTGCTCGGCGCCTTGCCAGTCGATCTCGAGAATCAGGTCGTGACCTTCGTCCAGGGTCTGCTGCAGGCGGCTTTGTGAGGTGCCGTAGAAGTTGCCGAAGACTTCGGCGCGTTCCAGGAAGTCGCCGTGCTCGCCCATCTTCACGAACTCTTCGCGGGTTACGAAGTGATAGTTCACGCCGTCCACTTCGCCCGGGCGCATGGCGCGGGTGGTGTGGGAAATCGAGACGCGGATTTCCGGGTTGGCGTCGGTCAGGGCCTTGACCAGGCTGCTCTTGCCCGCGCCCGAAGGGGCGGAAATGATGTACAGGGTGCCGGTGCTGTGGGTCATGTCGGGGGTAGCCTTACTCAATATTCTGCACTTGTTCGCGCATCTGCTCGATCAACACCTTGAGGTTGACCGCCGCCTGGGTGCTGCGCGGGTCGAAGGCCTTGGAGCCCAGTGTGTTGGCTTCGCGGTTGAGCTCCTGCATCAGGAAGTCCAGGCGCCGGCCGGCGGCACCGCCGGACTTGAGCACCCGGCGAACTTCGATGATGTGGGTGCTCAGGCGATCCAGTTCTTCGGCCACGTCGCTCTTTTGTGCGAGCATGACCATTTCCTGTTCCAGACGCTGCGGGTCCATCTCGGCCTTCATGTCGGCGAAACGGTCGAGGACTTTCTGGCGCTGGGTAGCGAGCATCTGCGGAACCAGTTCGCGCAGGGTCACCACGTCTTCCTCGATGGAGGTCAGGCGGTCGTTGATCAGGCGGGCCAGCTCCGCGCCTTCGCGTTCGCGGCCGGCCTTGAGGTCTTTCAGGCCTTGATTGAACAGAGCCAGCGCCTCGGCGTTCAACGCCTGCGGGTCGGTGGCGTCGGCGACCAGTACGCCCGGCCAGGCCAGCACTTCCAGCGGGTTCAGCGCGGCCGGGTTCTTGATCAGGCCGGCAACGGTTTCGGCCGCGGCGACCAGTTGCGCGGCGCGCTCGCGATCCACTTGCAGCGGCTTGCCGGTGCTTTCCTCGGTGAAACGCAGGGTGCATTCCAGTTTGCCGCGCGACAGGCCCTGGCGCAGGGCTTCGCGGACGGCGCCTTCGAGGTCGCGAAACGACTCCGGCAGGCGCAGGTGGGGTTCCAGGTAGCGGCTGTTGACCGAGCGCAGTTCCCAGCTCAGGGTGCCCTGAACGCCGGCTTTTTCGACGCGGGCGAAGGCGGTCATGCTGTGCACCATGGGGTGACCTCGCGATACAGATCGGCGCGAATGGAAGCTCCGCAGCTCGATATCAATGAATTTAAGCCGACTGGCAGCAAAGGCGCAGGATTGTAGCGCAGTGCGGCAGATGCGCCCAAACACACGGTGTGACAAAGGGCTGCAGGCCGTCGGCGAAGCGCGTTTCAGGGCCTTCGGTCGTCGGCCGGATTTTTTAACGAGTGCCCAGGCGCGGTGCGCGGCTCTATAATGCTCCGCAGTTTTCCGTCCCCAGTACAGGTATCTCCTATGAAACGTCCAAGTGGTCGCGCTGCCGATCAGCTCCGCTCGATCCGCATTACCCGCAACTACACCAAACACGCCGAGGGATCCGTACTGGTCGAATTCGGTGATACCAAAGTCATCTGCACCGTCAGCGTCGAAAACGGCGTGCCGCGTTTCCTTAAAGGCCAGGGCCAGGGTTGGCTGACCGCCGAATACGGCATGCTGCCGCGCGCCACTGGCGAGCGTAACCAGCGTGAAGCCAGCCGTGGCAAGCAGGGTGGTCGTACCCTGGAAATCCAGCGCCTGATCGGCCGTTCCCTGCGCGCTGCGCTGGACATGTCCAAGCTGGGCGACGTCACCCTGTACGTCGACTGCGACGTGATCCAGGCCGATGGCGGTACCCGCACCGCGTCGATCACCGGCGCCATGGTTGCGCTGGTCGATGCACTGAAAGTGATCAAGAAGCGCGGCGGCCTGAAAGGCGGCGACCCGCTCAAGCAAATGATCGGCGCCGTTTCCGTGGGCATGTACCAGGGCGAGCCGGTGCTGGATCTGGACTATCTTGAAGATTCCGCCGCCGAGACCGACCTCAACGTGGTGATGACCAGCACCGGTGGTTTCATCGAAGTGCAGGGCACTGCCGAAGGCGCCCCGTTCCAGCCTGAAGAGCTGAACGCGATGCTGGAACTGGCGAAGAAAGGCATGAACGAAATCTTCGAACTGCAAAAGGCTGCACTGGCCGACTGAGCAGGTTCGTAACCCGCAAGGAGGACGCAATGAGTGATGAGCAAGAGTTGCTGCCCAAACCGAGCCAGGAGGTTCGCCAATGGGCCATGTTTTGTCACTTGTCCGCCTTGCTGGGGATCTGGATTCCGTTCGGCACGCTGATCGGGCCGCTGGTTCTGTGGCAGATGAAGCGCGAGACCGATCCGTTCATCGACGCCCAGGGCAAGGAAGCGCTGAATTTTCAGATCACTGTGGCGATCGCTTCGATGATCTGCTTCGTGCTGATGCTGTTGCTCATCGGGTTCGTGCTGTTTGGCCTGCTGGCCATCGCGGCGCTGGTGTTGACGATTATCGGCGGGGTGAAAGCCAACGAAGGTTTCCCGTACCGTTATCCGTTCACCTGGCGGTTGATCAAATAACGAACGATCGCCCACAAAAAAACCGACAGTGATGTCGGTTTTTTTGTGTCTGCGAAAGGCCGCTTAGATGGTCAGCGTCCAGTCGTAGTCGACGATCAGCGGCGCATGCTGCGAGAACCGTGGCTGACGTGGCAGGCGTGCGCTGCGCACGAAGCGCCGCAGCCCTGGAGTCAGGATCTGGTAGTCGAAGCGCCAGCCCAGATTCAGCATCTCGGCCTGTTCGTTGTCCGGCCACCAGCTGTACTGGTCGCCTTCGCGGCTGACTTCGCGCAGGGCATCTACGTAGCCCATGTTGCCGACAATCTCGTCCATCCAGGCGCGTTCCGGCGCCAGGAAGCCCGGTGATTGCTGGCTGTCGCGCCAGTTTTTGATGTCGAGCTTCTGCTGCGCGACGTACAGCGAGCCACAATAAATGTACTCGCGACGTTTGCGCCGCTGTTTGTCCAGGTACTTGCCGAAGTCGTCCATGAGCTTGAACTTCTGGTTCAAGTCCTCATCGCCGTTCATCCCCGAAGGAAGCAGCAAGGTGGCAATACTGACTTTGTCGAAATCTGCTTGCAGGTAGCGCCCGTAGCGGTCGGCCGTCTCGAAACCGAGACCGCTGATGACAGCCTTCGGTTGCAACCGCGAATACAAAGCCACGCCGCCTTGGGCAGGGACTTCAGCATCGCAGGCATAAAGGAAGTAGCCATCCAGTTGGAAGGCTGGGTCGTCCAGTTCAAAGGCGGAGGCACGGGTGTCCTGCAGGCAGATGACGTCGGCATTCTGTGCCTGCAGCCAACTGAGCAAACCGCGCTCGACTGCAGCCTGAATACCATTGACGTTCACACTGATGATCCGCATAAATGGCCCCAAAAATCGCGTGCGTGTATGATACACGGCGTCAAGCTAATTAGCTAAATCCGTGGTATTTGGGGTTTTTTTCATGCAAGCGTATCAGCGCGATTTCATTCGTTTTGCCATCGATCGCGGCGTTTTGCGCTTCGGTGAGTTCACCCTGAAGTCCGGGCGCACCAGTCCTTACTTCTTCAATGCCGGCCTGTTCAACTCGGGTTCCGCGCTGGCGCAGCTGGGGCGTTTCTACGCCGCAGCCATCGCCGAGAGCGGCATTCCGTTCGACGTGCTGTTCGGCCCGGCCTACAAAGGCATCCCGCTGGCGGCAACCACTGCCGTGGCGCTGGCCGAACACCACAACCGTGATCTGCCATGGTGCTTCAACCGCAAGGAAGCCAAGGCCCACGGCGAAGGCGGCAGCCTGGTCGGCGCACCGCTGACCGGTGAAGTGCTGATCATTGACGACGTGATCACCGCCGGCACCGCGATCCGTGAAGTGATGCAGATCATTGCTTCCCAGGACGGCGCCAAGGCCGCCGGTGTGCTGATCGCCCTCAACCGTCAGGAGCGCGGCAACGGCGAGCTGTCGGCGATTCAGGAAGTCGAGCGTGATTTCGGTATCCCGGTCATCAGCATCGTGTCGCTGAACCAGGTACTGGAATTCCTGGCTGACGATCCGCAGCTCAAGCAGCACCTGCCAGCCGTTGAAGCATACCGCGCCCAGTTCGGCGTCTGATCGCAGCTTCAGGCAAAAAAAGACCCCGCTCAGCCAGGCTGAGCGGGGTCTTTTTGTTTGCGCGAGCGCTTATGGACGCTTGCGATTGCTGATCAGCGTACCCACACCGGTGTCGGTGAAGATTTCCAGCAGGATCGCGTTCGGCACGCGACCGTCGATGATCAGCGAACTGCCAACGCCGCCCTGTACCGCTTCCAGCGCGCAGCGGATCTTCGGCAGCATGCCGCCGTAGATGGTGCCGTCGGCGATCAGGTCGTCGACCTGCTGGGTGCTCAGGCCGGTCAGTACGGTGCCCGACTTGTCCATCAGGCCGGCGATGTTGGTCAGCAGCATCAGCTTCTCGGCTTTCAGCGCTTCGGCAACCTTGCCGGCCACCAGGTCAGCGTTGATGTTGTACGACTCGCCGTTTTCACCCACACCGATCGGTGCGATCACCGGGATGAAGTTGCCTTTGACCAGCAGGTTCAGCAGTTCGGTGTTGATTCCGACCACTTCGCCCACATGGCCGATGTCGATGATTTCCGGCTGGGTCATCTCGGGGGTCTGGCGGGTGACGGTGAGCTTCTTCGCGCGAATCAGCCCGGCGTCTTTACCGGTCAGGCCGATGGCACTGCCGCCGTGACGGTTGATCAGGTTGACGATGCTTTTGTTGACCTGACCGCCGAGGACCATTTCCACCACGTCCATGGTCGCGGCATCGGTGACGCGCATGCCGTCGACGAAATGGCTTTCGATCGACAGGCGCTTGAGCAGATCACCGATCTGCGGGCCACCGCCGTGCACGACCACCGGGTTGATGCCCACGGCCTTCATCAGCACGATGTCGCGGGCGAAGCCGGTTTTCAGCTCCTCGCTTTCCATCGCGTTGCCGCCGTATTTGATCACCAGGGTCTTGCCGACGTATCGGCGGATGTAAGGCAGCGCTTCGGACAGGACCTTGGCAGTGTTGGCGGCGGCATCGCGTTCGAGGGTCATTCAGGGCTCCGGGTGAATCAGCAATCAGAACGGTAGTTGGAGATCAGGTGCAACGCGTTTCAGTTGGGCATGGAACACAGCCTTGATGCGCTGCAGTTCCGCCTCGTCATCGGCCTCGAAGCGCAGCACCAGCACCGGTGTGGTGTTGGACGCGCGCACCAGGCCCCAGCCTTTGGCGTAGTCGACCCGCACGCCGTCAATGGTGGTCAGGTCGGCGCCTGGGCCCCACTGCGCATCGTGCAGTGCATCAATGATGCTGAATTTGCTCTCTTCGGTCACATGGATATTGATTTCCGGCGTGGAAATATCGTTCGGGAAGGTCGCGAACAGCTCCTCGGCCGAAGATTTTTCCTTGCTGAGGATTTCCAGCAGCCGTGCGGCGCTGTAAATGCCGTCGTCGAAACCGAACCAGCGTTCCTTGAAGAAAATGTGCCCGCTCATTTCGCCGGCCAGCAGTGCGCCGGACTGTTTCATTTTCTTTTTGATCAACGAGTGACCGGTCTTCCACATTAGCGGCCGACCGCCATATTCCTTGATCAGCGGGATCAGGCGACGGGTGCATTTGACGTCGAAGATGATTTCCGCGTCCGGGTTGCGCGCCACCACGTCACGGGCGAACAGCATCAGCAGACGGTCCGGAAAGACGATGGTGCCGGTGTTGGTCACCACACCGACGCGGTCGCCGTCACCGTCAAAGGCCAGGCCGATGTCAGCTTGGGTTTCCTTGACCTTGGCGATCAGGTCGACGAGGTTCTCAGGCTTGCCCGGATCCGGGTGATGGTTCGGGAAGTTGCCGTCGACTTCGCAGAACAGCGGGATGACTTCGCAGTTCAGCGCTTCGATCAATTGCGGGGCGATCACGCCGGCCGCGCCGTTGCCGCAATCCACCACGACTTTCAGGCGCCGGGCCAGTTTGATGTCCTGGACGATTTCGGTGTTGTAGCGGTCGAGGATCTCGACCTGGGTCACGCTGCCCGTGCCGCTGCTCAGGTTGCCGGTTTTGAGGCGCTCGTGCAGGGCCTGGATCTGTTCGTTGGCGAGGGTGTCGCCGGCGATCACGATCTTGAAGCCGTTGTAGTTCGACGGGTTGTGGCTGCCGGTGAGCATCACGCCGGATTTGCCGGCCAGCACATTGGCGGCGTAGTAGAGCGCCGGGGTCGGCACCAGGCCGACGTCGCTGACGTGGCAGCCGCTTTCGGCGATACCGCGGATCAGTTCGGCAACCAGTTCCGGGCCGGACAGGCGGCCGTCACGACCGACGGACACGTTCGGCTCGCCCTGGGCCAGGCTCTGGGAGCCGATGGCGCGGCCGATCCAGTAGGCGGTTTCGGCATTTAGGAATTCCGGCACGGTGCCGCGAATGTCGTAGGCGCGGAAGATGCTGTCGGGAAGCTTCGGGGCGACTTGGGCGGGGGTGCTCATCTGCGAAAATGCTCCATCTCGAAAGTGGCTGGACACACCGACGATTCATTCGACGGCAAGCTCATACTGAAGGGTATGACGGCGGTTTTCACAGAGAGTTCGTGGTGTGAAAGGGCCATGACGCCTTGTGCGGCGTGGCTTTGGCCTGTCAATGCCTTGATTTTCGGCGCTAAACCTTGCAGATGACAATTTGAAATTCGTGGCGAGGAAAAGGCCCTCGCCACGACGATTTTCTAGTCGATCACTTGGTGCCGGAATGGCCGAAACCACCCGTGCCGCGCTCGGTCTCGACGAACTCTTCAACCATTTCGAAGTGCGCCTGCACCACGGGTACCAGTACCAGTTGAGCCAGGCGCTCGCCGACCGGCATGGTGAATTCGGTCTGGCCACGGTTCCAGCAGGACACCATCAGCGGGCCCTGGTAGTCGGAGTCGATCAGGCCGACGAGGTTGCCCAGCACGATCCCGTGCTTATGGCCCATGCCCGAACGCGGCAGGATCAACGCGGCGAGGTTCGGATCGCCGATATAGACCGACAGACCGGTAGGGATCAGCACGGTTTCACCCGGCTTGATCACGATGTCCTCTTGCAGCATGGCGCGCAGGTCGAGGCCGGCGGAGCCCGGTGTGGCGTATTGCGGCGGCGGGAATTCGGTACCGATGCGTGGGTCGAGGATCTTGGCTTGCAAAGCGTGCATGTAAATTAAACCTGGTTCAGACGTTCGGCGATAAAAGTGACCAGTTGGCGAGCGATCTTGCTCTTGCTGGTCTGGGCGAAAACCGTGGCGTGCAGCGCACGGTCGATGACGCTGCAGGCGTTTTCTTCGCTGTTGAAACCGATGCTCGGGTTGGCGACGTCGTTGGCGACGATCAGATCGAGATTCTTGTCCTTCAGCTTGCGCGCAGCGTAGTCGAGCAGGTGTTCGGTCTCGGCGGCGAAGCCGACACTGAACGGACGGTCGGGACGGGTCGCGATGGTGGCCAGGATGTCCGGATTGCGCACCATTTGCAGGACGAAGCCGTCGCCGCTCGTAGGGTCTTTCTTCAATTTTTGCGGGGCGACGACTTCCGGACGGTAGTCCGCAACCGCCGCCGAGGCGATAAAGATGTCGCAAGGGATCGCGGCTTCACACGCGGCGAGCATGTCGCGGGCGCTGACCACGTCGATCCGGGTGACGCGATCCGGCGTCGGCAAATGCACCGGGCCGCTGATCAGCGTGACGCGGGCGCCGGCTTCCACCGCCGCTTCCGCCAGGGCGAAACCCATTTTGCCGGAGCTGTGGTTGGTGATGTAGCGCACCGGGTCGATGTTTTCCTGGGTCGGGCCGGCGGTGATCACTACGTGTTTGCCGGTCAACGCCTGACGCTGGAAGCAGTCCGCCGCGAGCTGGGCCAGGTCGGTGGCTTCCATCATGCGGCCCATGCCGACGTCGCCGCAGGCCTGGCTGCCGGAGGCCGGGCCGAAGGTCTTCAGGCCGCGACTTTCAAGGAGTTGCAGGTTGGCCTGAGTCGCCGGGTCGCGCCACATGGCCTGGTTCATGGCCGGAGCGACCGCGACGATGGCATCGGTGGCCAGCACCAGCGTGGTCAGCAGGTCGTTGGCAATGCCTTGGGCCAGACGGGCCAACAAGTCGGCGGTCGCCGGGGCGATCAGCACCAAATCGGCCCATTTGGCCAGTTCGATGTGGCCCATTGCGGCTTCAGCAGCCGGGTCGAGCAAGTCCAGGTGAACCGGGTGGCCGGACAGGGCCTGCATGGTCAGCGGGGTGATGAATTCGCTGCCGCCGCGGGTCATGACCACGCGAACTTCGGCGCCCTGGTCGATCAGGCGGCGCACAAGGTCGGCGCTCTTGTAGGCAGCAATGCCGCCGCCGACGCCCAGAACGATGCGTTTCCGATACAGCCGCTGCATAGGTCTGCCTTTCATTTCGTTGGTGACATACGTGGCGAAACCCCCTCCCCAGAGTGAATTCGCCCGCAAAAAAGATGGGCTACGATATCACAGCGACCGCTACGGAACAGCGGCGCCCACAGACAAGGAAGGTGTATGAGTATTCGCGATTGGCCGGCGGCGGAAAGGCCGCGGGAGAAGCTGTTGGAACAGGGCTCGGGAAGTCTTTCCGATGCCGAATTGCTGGCGATTTTTCTACGGACTGGCGTATCCGGTAAAAGCGCGGTGGATCTGGCGCGACACTTGTTGAGTCAGTTCGGCAGTCTGCGTGCATTGCTGGAGGCTGATCTCGGGGCGTTCAGCGAGCAATTGGGCCTGGGGCCGGCGAAGTTTGCCCAACTGCAAGCTGTGTTGGAGATGGGGCGGCGACATCTGGCCGAGCGCATGCGCCAGAAAACGGCGTTGGAGAATCCACAGGTGGTACGTGATTACCTCAAAGCCATGCTGCGCCACGAGCCGCACGAGGTGTTCGGTTGCCTGTTTCTCGACTCCAAACATCAGGTGCTGACCTTCGAGACGCTGTTTCGCGGTTCGATCGACAATACCGCCGTGCATCCCCGAGAAGTGGTGAAGCGTTCCCTGGCCAACAACGCGGCGGCGGTGATCCTGTGCCACAACCATCCGTCGGGGAACAGCGATCCGAGTCAGGCTGATCGATTATTGACCAAACGCTTGCAGAAGGCTTTGGAGTTGATCGATGTGCGGGTGCTCGATCACTTCATCGTTGGCGATGGCGAGCCGTTGTCGATGGCGGAGTGTGGCTGGATGTAGATCCGAGGGGAGAATGCAAAACCCTGTGGGAGCTGGCTTGCCAGCGATGACGGCGGCACATTCAGCACAATGTTGGCTGTCAGTCCGCTATCGCTGGCAAGCCAGCTCCAACAGGTTTTGTGTTGTGGCGGGTTATTTGAGGGTGACTTTGGAATAGTCTTGCCGACCGAACGGGGAGACCGAGTAACCCTGAACGTCCTTACGCGTCAGCGCATACGCCGTAGGATGCGCCAGCGGCAGCCACAACGCCTGCTGCTGGATCTGCGCCTGTGCCTGTTCGTAGAGCTTGGTGCGTACGCCTTGCTCGCTGGTGGTCTTGCCGGCGCTGATCAGTTTGTCCAGATCGGCATTGCAGTAGCGGGCGAAGTTGGTGCCGGACTTGACCGCCGCGCAGGAAAACTGCGGGGTCAGGAAGTTGTCCGGGTCGCCGTTGTCGCCAGCCCAGCCCATGAACAGCAGGTCATGTTCGCCAGCCTTGGCGCGACGAATCAGCTCGCCCCATTCGATCACGCGGATTTCTGCCTGAATGCCGATTTCCGCCAGATCCGATTGCAGCAGTTGTGCGCCGAGGCTCGGATTCGGGTTCAGCAGGCTGCCGGACGGGCGGGTCCAGATGGTGGTCTGGAAACCGTCCTTCAATCCGGCCTTGGCCAGCAGGGCCTTGGCCTTGTTCACGTCGTGGGCGTAACCCGGCAGGTTCTTCGCGTAGCTCCAGGTGTTCGGCGGATATGGACCGTTGGCGGCTTCGGCGGTGTCTTCGAATACAGCCTTGAGGTAGTTGGCCTTGTCGAACGCGAGGTTGATCGCCTGGCGCACTTCCGGTTTGTCCAGCGGCGGATGCTGGCTGTTGATGCCAACGAATGCGGTCATGAACGCGTCAGTTTTTTCGACTTTCAGCGTCGGCTCCTGCTTCGCGGCCTGTACGTCCAGCGGTTTTGGCGACAGGGCAATCTGGCACTCGTTGCGCCGCAGCTTTTGCAGGCGC
Source organism: Pseudomonas sp. GW458-11-26-14-LB4 (assembly GCF_059423925.1). Taxonomy (NCBI): domain Bacteria; kingdom Pseudomonadati; phylum Pseudomonadota; class Gammaproteobacteria; order Pseudomonadales; family Pseudomonadaceae; genus Pseudomonas; species Pseudomonas sp. GW458-11-26-14-LB4. Next base: position 458,618 of record NZ_JBWKYU010000001.1, on the reverse strand, counting down.
ACGTTGGCGTCCGGAGTGATGGCGAAAATCAGTGGGTCCACCGCAGGCTTGCCACGGAAGTAGTCCGGGTTGGCCTTGTAGCGGATCGAGGCGTCTTTCTGGAACCGGGTGAACACGAACGGACCGGTGCCGACCGGCTGGCTGTTGAGCTTGTCGGTGGCATCGGCCTTCAGCAGCTTGTCGGCGTATTCAGCAGAATAAATGGAGGCGAAACCCATGCTCAGGGTCGCGAGGAACGTCGAGTCCGGGTGGTCGAGGGTGAAACGAACGGTCAGCGGATCCAGCGCGTCGATCTTCTTGATCAGGCTCGGCAGCTGCATCGACTGGGCGTGTGGGAAGCCGCTCTGGGCGACTTTGTGCCACGGGTTGGCCGGGTCGAGCATGCGGTCGAAGCTGAATTTGACGTCTTCGGCAGTCAGTTCGCGGGTCGGCTTGAAGTAGTCGGTGCTGTGGAACTTCACCTGCGGGTGCAGCTTGAACACGTAGGTAAGGCCGTCAGTGCTGACTTCCCAGCTGTCGGCCAGGCTTGGGACGACTTTACCGCTGGCGGTGTCGAAGTCCACCAGGCGGTTCATCAGCACGTCGGCCGAAGCGTTGGTGGTGGTCAGCGAGTTGTACTGCACCACGTCGAACCCTTCGGGGCTGGCCTCGGTGCAGACGCTCAGGGCGGCGGCCTGGGCCAGTGGACTCAGTAACAGCGGGGCGAAGAGCAGGGGGAGGGCAGCGAGGCGCATGGTCGGCTTCCTTTACAGATCGAAGGCCCATCTGCAAGTGCAGTCTGGAAAAGGTCTACCCTAGTGGTCGCGATTGCAAATGACTATCCCCTTTTTGCATTTTCGGGGCTGCGCGGCTGAGGATTTGTCGGAAGAGGCGATGGGAAAAGTCCCGATCGCGGGTATGATCGGTTTTCTTCGACGAATGGTAAAAATTGCCGGCAGCCTTTGCCCAAAGCGCTTTCAGCCGGAAAAAGCGGCTTTTTAGCCATTCTTTCCACACGGAAAGTTGTTGCTCCGTGGTCTTTCTGGTATAAAGCAGCGCTCTTTTCTAGGGGCCCGGTTCCTTCGCTTGTAGGTGTAGCCGGTAAGACCTCTAAAGAATCGCGGCGCCTGGCGCCACAATGACTAGAGATTAAGCGGCCAACCCATGCCGGGTTGGGCATGTGGTTTTAGAGGGCTGAGGCATGTCTAGAGTATGTCAAGTTACCGGTAAGGGTCCGGTGACTGGGAACAACATTTCCCACGCAAACAACAAAACCCGTCGTCGTTTCCTGCCGAACCTGCAGCATCACCGCTTCTGGGTTGAAGAAGAGAAACGTTTCGTACGCCTGCGCGTTTCCGCCAAAGGCATGCGTATCATCGACAAGCGTGGCATCAGCGTTGTGCTGGCCGAGCTGCGTCGCGACGGCAAGGTTTAAGGGAGCTAATCATGCGTGAATTGATTCGTTTGATCTCGAGCGCCGGTACTGGTCACTTCTACACTACCGACAAGAACAAGCGTACTACCCCGGACAAAATCGAGATCAAGAAATATGATCCGGTTGTTCGCAAGCACGTGATCTACAAGGAAGGCAAAATCAAGTAATTGATTTTTCCCGACTTACGAAAAAGGCCCGTATCTCACGATACGGGCCTTTTTTGTTGTCCGGCAATTGTGGTGGCCGGTGGGATCGCGACAAAAAAGGCCTGCATCTCGCGATGCAGGCCTTCGAAAGGTAAGCCTTTCAGTGGCGCCAATTATTCGTGGATCTGAAACGACAGGATCTTGCCCTCGTTGCAGATGAAGATGTCTACGGTCCTATACCTGGCCCGGAGGTTATCTGGCCCTTGAATTGGCCCGTTGGCGGTGAAACCGGTCAGTTCGTTGATATAGGCCTTTACGGTCTCTACATACGGGGTGCCGATCAAGTGGTGAATCTTGTTGAAAGCTTCTATTTTGGTCATGCCGCATTTCCTTATACGTGACGGGAATGTCCTTATGGACGACCCGATTTTCAACCCGTCAGCATTCGGTCGTGCGTTACATAGTTATTTTTCTTCGAAGATCACGTAGATCTTGCGGCAAGCCTCCAGCACTTCCCAGGTGCCACGAAAGCCGGCCGGAATCACAAAGCGGTCGCCGACACGCAGGGTCTTGGCATTGCCTTCACTGTCACGCAGCACCGATACGCCCTGCAGGATTTCGCAGTATTCGTGCTCGGTGTAATTCACCGTCCACTGACCTACCGCACCTTCCCACACGCCGACACCCATTTGCCCGCAAGGGCTGTCGTACTGATTGAACACCGCTTGCTCGGGATCACCCTTGAGCACTTTGGCCGGGTCCGGGCGATAGCGTTCGGCTTCGGTTGTGGTGAGGCTGATGTCGACGACGTTCTGGATGTTCATTGTTGTTTTCTCCCGTGATGACGGCGCGATGGCGTGAAAGGGCCAAAGTCTATGTTGATTAAATTGAACGCCGCAAGGCTGTATGGCGAGCTTATGTCAAATATATTGAAACAACCCCGGTCGCTGGTTTAGGGTGGCGGATGCCTTGGGCCGAAAAGCAGGCTGGCCGGGCAGTATTCCTGAGGACGACCGCGACGATCGCGGCGCTCGTATTGAACAAGAGGAGGACACTCGAATGACCACCCTGACTCGTGCCGACTGGGAACAACGCGCCCGCGACCTGAAGATCGAAGGCCGCGCCTACCTTAATGGCGAGTACACCGATGCCGTCTCCGGCGAGACCTTCGAGTGCATCAGTCCGGTCGATGGCCGTCTGCTGGGCAAGATTGCCAGCTGTGACGCCGCCGACGCCCAGCGCGCCGTGGAAAACGCCCGCGCCACGTTCAATTCCGGCGTCTGGTCGCGCCTGGCGCCGACCAAACGCAAAGCCACCATGATCCGTTTCGCCGGCCTGCTCAAGCAGCACGCCGAAGAACTGGCCCTGCTCGAAACCCTCGACATGGGCAAGCCGATCAGCGATTCGCTGTACATCGACGTGCCGGGCGCTGCGCAAGCCCTGAGCTGGAGCGGTGAGGCGATCGACAAGATCTACGACGAAGTCGCCGCTACGCCGCACGATCAACTGGGTCTGGTGACCCGTGAGCCAGTGGGCGTAGTTGGCGCTATCGTGCCGTGGAACTTCCCGCTGATGATGGCCTGCTGGAAACTCGGCCCGGCCCTGTCGACCGGCAACTCGGTGATCCTCAAGCCGTCGGAAAAATCCCCGCTGACCGCCATCCGCATTGCCGAACTAGCCGTTGAAGCCGGCATTCCGAAAGGCGTGCTGAACGTACTGCCAGGTTACGGCCACACTGTCGGCAAGGCGCTCGCTCTGCACAATGATGTCGACACTCTGGTGTTCACCGGTTCGACCAAGATCGCCAAGCAACTGATGATCTATTCCGGCGAATCGAACATGAAGCGCGTCTGGCTGGAAGCCGGCGGCAAGAGCCCGAACATCGTGTTTGCCGATGCTCCGGATCTGCGAGCCGCCGCCGAATCCGCCGCCAGCGCCATCGCCTTCAACCAGGGCGAAGTCTGCACCGCCGGTTCGCGTCTGCTGGTCGAGCGTTCGATCAAGGACAAGTTCCTGCCGATGGTGATCGAGGCGCTGAAAACCTGGAAGCCTGGCAACCCGCTGGATCCGGCCACCAACGTTGGCGCGCTGGTCGATACCCAACAGATGAACACCGTGCTTTCCTACATCGAGTCGGGACACACCGACGGCGCCAAACTGGTGGCCGGCGGCAAGCGCATTCTTCAGGAAACCGGTGGCACCTACGTCGAGCCGACGATTTTCGACGGCGTGAGCAACGCGATGAAGATTGCCCAGGAAGAGATCTTCGGCCCGGTGCTGTCGGTCATTGCGTTCGATACCGCCGAGGAAGCGATCAACATCGCCAACGACACGCCTTACGGCCTGGCGGCAGCGGTCTGGACTCAGGACATTTCCAAGGCGCACCTCACCGCCAAGGCCCTGCGTGCCGGCAGTGTGTGGGTCAACCAGTACGACGGCGGCGACATGACCGCACCGTTCGGCGGCTTCAAGCAGTCGGGCAACGGTCGCGACAAGTCGCTGCACGCCTTCGACAAATACACCGAGCTGAAGGCGACCTGGATCAAGCTGTAAATCGCTGAGGGAGCCTGCCGAGGTGGGCTCCCGAACGATACAAAGATCCCTGTGGGAGCGAGCTTGCTCGCGAAAGCGGTGTATCAGTCAGCACATTTGCTGAATGTGAAACCGTTATCGCGAGCAAGCTCGCTCCCACAGTGTTTTGTGGTGCACATAAAAATTATCCACAGGAGCGTGGACCATGCGTTGGGCGACGTATTTCGCCGTGTTGGCGTCTGTCTTGAGTGTTGGCCTGGCCCTCGGTGTCAGCATGCCGCTGGTGTCGTTGCGCCTGGAGGGCTGGGGCTACGGCTCGTTCGCCATCGGCGTGATGGCGGCAATGCCGGCCATTGGCGTGTTGCTGGGGGCGAAGATTTCCAGTCATCTGGCGGCGCGTTTCGGCACGGCGAACCTGATGCGCCTGTGCCTGTGGGCCGGGGCACTGTCCATCGGTCTGCTGGCGCTGCTGCCGAGCTACCCGATCTGGCTGGTGCTGCGGCTGATGATCGGGGTGATCCTGACCATCGTGTTCATCCTCGGCGAGAGCTGGATCAATCAACTGGTGGTCGAGCACTGGCGCGGTCGATTGGTGGCGCTGTATGGCAGCAGTTATGCGTTGAGCCAACTGTCTGGTCCGTTGCTGTTGGGCGCACTGGGCACCGATCACGATTACGGTTTCTGGGTGGGTGTCGGTCTGCTGATCGCTTCGCCGTTTCTGCTGCTGGGTCGCAGCGGCGCGCCCAGCAGCGAGGCCAGCAGCGTGACTTTCGGTGATTTGTGGGGTTTCGCTCGCGAACTGCCGGCCATCGCCTGGGCGGTGTCGCTGTTCGCCGCGTTCGAGGCGATGATCCTGACCCTGTTGCCGGTGTATTGCCTGCAACAGGGCTTCACCGCCGAAATCGCGCTGGCGATGGTCAGCACCGTGGTGGTGGGCGATGCGCTGCTGCAATTGCCCATCGGTGCGCTGGCCGATTATCTGTCACGGCGGACCCTGTTCACCGGCTGCGCTGTGGTGCTGATGCTGTCGAGTCTGGCGATCCCGATGCTGCTCGACACTTTGCTGATCTGGCCGCTGTGGGTGCTGTTCGGCGCCAGTGCCGGTGGCTTGTTTACTCTTTCGCTGATTTTGATCGGCGAGCGCTACCGCGACGATGCGCTGGTGCGGGCAAATGCGCATGTTGCTCAGCTGTGGGGTGTCGGTTGTCTGATCGGGCCGTTGATGGCGGGGGCTGGCAGTCAGTGGATCAGCGGGCACGCATTGCCGTGGCTGATGGCGGCCGGGGCGTTCGGGCTGGTGATTCTGCTGTCGCGGCAAGGGGCGTTCGGCAAGGTGCCGGAGCCCGCCTGATATGCCGGCTGGAGCGGGCTGTTACAGCATCCGCTCCAGTCCCACGGTGGTGCTGAACCACGCATTGAAGCGCCGCCACCAACTCCCCGGCTCCTTGGTCAGCGTGTGCATCTGACCGTTGTCCTCGGTGACCCACACCACTTTTCCGTCCTGCAGTTTCGCTTCGTAGCTGAGCGCTGGCGCCATGCCTTGCAAGGCCAGTTCGCGTACGTGGGCTGCCAGTTCGGGACTGTCCACCAACACCCCGACTTCGGTGTTCCACAGCACCGAGCGCGGGTCGAAATTGAACGAGCCGATGAACGATTTTTTGCCGTCGAAGATCATCGCCTTGCTGTGCAGGCTCGAATCCGAGCCACGATAGGACTTGCTGTAAAACAGGTGCGGGCCGCTGCCGTAGTTATCCCCAGGCTGGCGCCGCAGCTCAAACAGCTTCACGCCATGTTCCAGCAGCGCCTTGCGGTACGGCGCATAACCACCGTGCACCGCCGGCACGTCGGTGGCTTCCAGTGAGTTGGTCAGCAGGCTCACCGACACGCCGGCATCAGCGCGGCCGGTCAGATAGACCAGCCCCGGCTGCCCCGGCACGAAGTAGGCAGAAATCATCACCAGTTCTTTGCTGACACCCGTGAGCTCCGGTGCCAGTTGGGTCGTCAGCAGCAATTGCGGTTCGGGTTCGCCCTTGGCCAGTACCTTGCTCGGCGCATCCCACAGCGCCTGGTTCCAGGCCCAGATCAGCTCTTTGCGCCAGATATCCATGCGCGGGTCGGTGCGGTAGGTCATCAACTGCTGATACAGCGCGTGATTCTGTTTGCGGGTTTCTTCGAGGGATTCTTCCAGGCGTGTGCGGGTGTTCTGCAGGTCTTTGGCCGAGGGTTTGCTGGAGAGGAATTCGTCGATCGGCTTGCTCAGGGCACTGTTCCAGTACTGGTCGAAACTGTGCCCGAGCTGTTCGGCGACCGGCCCGACACTGAGCATGTCGATATCGGTGAAATTCAGGTTGGGCTCGGCGTCGAAATATTCGTCGCCCAGATTGCGCCCGCCAACGATGGCCGCGCTATTGTCCGCCAGCCACAACTTGTTGTGCATCCGCCGGTGTTGCAGCGACAGGTTGAACAGCCGCCCGGCCGCCCGGGTCACGCCGGTGCTGCGCCCCAGGTGCAGCGGATTGAACAGGCGAATCTGGATCTGCGGATGTGCCGCCAGTGTGGCGATGATCAGGTCGAGGCCGTCGCTGGTGGTGTCGTCCAGCAGGATCCGCACCCGCACGCCACGATCGGCGGCCTTCAACACTTCCTCCACCAGCATTCGCGTACTGATGCCGTCATGGACGATGTAGTACTGCAAGTCGAGGCTGCGTTGTGCGTTGCGGATCAGCTCGGCGCGAGCGGTGAAGGCTTCGGTGCTGTTGGACAGCAGGCGAAAGCCGGACTGGCCCTTGTAGGGCGCCGCCTGGGCCTGGATCGAACGGCCGAACGCGGAGTCGGCCGCCGGCAACGCCTGGCTCGGTTCGCGCGGTACGTCGATAGACGCACAACCGCCAAGGAACGTGGAGAGTACCAGCAGAGCGGGTAGGGGCTGTCTGAAGCTCACGTGGGATCGTTCCGGTTGGCGGCAGGGTTGGGCATATGGACGCTGTTTGCTCGTGAAAAGTCAGTCGGCTTCGGCCAGCAGTCTGATCGCTGCCGCACCGACCTTGCGCACTGCCTCTTCGATCAAAGCTGTCGGTTTGGCAGCGTAGTTCATGCGCAGGCAATTGCGGTACTTGCCCGAGGCGGAAAAGATGCTGCCGACGGCAATCTGTACGCCCTGATCGTGCAGCGCACGATTCAGTTTCAGCGTATCGAAACCTTCCGGCAGTTCGACCCAGAGCATGAAGCTGCCTTGCGGACGGCTCGCGCGGGTACCGGCCGGGAAGTAACGCGTCACCCAGTCGATCATCACGTCGCGATTGCGCTGGTATTGCGTGCGCATCCGCCGCAAATGCGGTTCGAAGTGCCCGGCTTTTAAGAATTCGGCGATAGCAATCTGCGGCTGGGGCGCAGTGGAGCCAGTGCTGATGTATTTCATGTGCAGCACGCGTTCGAGATAGCGACCGGGCGCGACCCAGCCGATGCGCAATCCCGGCGCGAGCGTCTTGGAAAATGAACTGCAGAGTAAGACTCGGCCATCTTCGTCGAAGGATTTGATCGTGCGCGGACGCGGGTAGGTGTAGGCCAGTTCGCCATACACATCGTCCTCGATGATCGCCACGTCGAAGCGCTGGGCCAGGTTGAGCAGGGCACGTTTGCGCGACTCCGGCATGATGTAGCCGAGCGGGTTGTTGCAGTTGGGCGTGAGCTGGATGACCTTGATCGGCCATTGCTCCAGCGCCAGTTCCAGCGCTTCGAGGCTGATGCCGGTGAGCGGGTCGGTGGGGATTTCCAGGGCTTTCATGCCCAGCCCTTTGAGGGTCTGCATGGCGCCGTGGAAGCTCGGCGAATCCACCGCGACGATGTCACCGGGCTCGCAGATTGCGTGGATGCTGGTAGACAGCGCTTCATGGCAACCGGTGGTGACTACCAGATCGCTGGCGCTCAACTGGCAGCCGGAATCGAGCATCAGCCGGGCGATCTGTTCGCGCAGTTCGAGGGTGCCGTGGATGTTGTCGTAATACAGACCGGGCATGTCCTGACGGCGGCTGATACGGGCCAGCCCGCGCAGCAGCGGCTTCATCGTCGGCGACGAGATGTCCGGCATGCCGCGACCGAGTTGCACCACGTCCTTGCGCGGCACGGCGCGAATCAGTTCCAGCACCTGATCCCACTGGGAAATTTCCACCGGCCGTTGCGCGGGGCGCCCGACTGCCGGCAGTTCGGGCAACTCACGCCCGACCGGCACGAAGTACCCGGATTTGGGTTTCGGCGTGGCCAGGCCGCTGTCTTCCAGCATCCGATAGGCCTGCTGCACCGTGCTCAGGCTGACTCCGTGTTCTACGCTCAAGGCGCGCACCGAGGGCAGGCGATCACCAGGACGGTAGAAGCCTTGTTCGATGCGGGTGCCGAGCAATTCGGCGAGATTCACATAGAGCGTCATGGCACTGCCTCGATGCAGATGATTCGTTAAACCAGTACAGATGCGGCGTAAATCGACAATTCAGTCTCAGAGACAGCAAATCTGTATGGAAATAATACAGATGTGTTGAATCTGTAATGCTTTTGCTCGCCCGCGCATCATGGAATCTCTGGCTACCCAAGTAAACAGGAGCAATGAAAATGAACGGTTTGAGCGATGTGCGGCTGACGTTACACAGTCAGGAACTGGAGGCAGGGCAACAGGACAAAGCGCGCAACGAGAGCATGTGCAACGCACCGTCCGGCCTGAGTCGCTGGGACCTGTTCTGGCATCGTCTGCACACGCGCAAGGCGTTGCTGCGCCTGACGCCGGAACAGCTCAAGGACATCGGGCTGACCCGCGAGCAGGCGCTGGAGGAAGGGTTGAAGCCGTTCTGGCGGATTTAGAGGGATCGTTCCCACGCTCTGCGTGGGAACGATCTCAGACCAACTCTTTAAGCCGGTGCCACAGCATCCCCAACGCCAGCAGCGGCGAGCGCAGATGCTTGCCGCCGGGGAAGGTGATGTGTGGCACTTTGGCGAACAGGTCGAAGCCACCGCTGTGCTGGCCGCTGATAGCCTCGGCCAGCAGCTTGCCCGCCAGGTGCGTGGCATTCACGCCATGGCCGGAATAGGCCTGGGCGTAATACACGTTCGGCTGGTCGGCGAGCCGGCCAATCTGCGGCAGACGGTTGGCACCGATGCCGATCATCCCGCCCCACTGATAATCGATCTTCGCCGAGGCGAGCTGCGGGAACACCTCCAGCATCTTGGGCCGCATGTAGGCGCCGATGTCTTTCGGATCACGCCCCGAGTAATGGCAGGCGCCGCCGAACAACAGACGACGATCCGCCGAGAGCCGGTAGTAATCAAGCGCTACACGCTGGTCGCAGACCGCCATGTTCTGTGGCAGCAGGGCGTGGGCCTGTTCTTCGCTCAGGGGTTCGGTGGCGATGATGTAGCTGCCGGCCGGCAGTACCTTGCCGCTGAGTTGCGGATTCAGATTGTTGAGATAGGCATTGCAGCCCAGCACCAGGGTCTTCGCCCGCACCGAACCTTGCGCTGTATACACCCGGACTTCCGGGCCGTAGTCGATGCGAGTGACCGCCGATTGCTCGAACAGCTTCACACCCAGTTGCTGCGCCGCTGCGGCTTCGCCGAGTGCCAGGTTCAGCGGGTGCAAATGACCAGATCCCATATCGATCAAGCCGCCAACGTAGCGGTTAGAGCCAACCACTGTGTGCATTTCGTTCGCTTGCAGAAGGCGGGTTTCGTAGCGGTAACCGAGGCTGCGCAGCTCTTCGGCGTCTTCGGCAAAGCCTTCCAGATCGGAAGGTTTGTTGGCGAGGTCGCAGTAACCCCAGGTCAGGTCGCAGGGAATCTGAAATTTTTCGACGCGCTGGCGGACGATTTCCACCGCTTCCAGGCCCATGAGTTTCATCTGACGCACGCCGTCGGCGCCGATCACGTTGGCGAACTGATCGAGGCCGTGACCGACCCCGCGAATCAGCTGCCCGCCGTTGCGACCGCTGGCGCCCCAGCCGATCCGGTGCGCCTCCAGAAGCACCACGCTCAAACCCCGTTCAGCCAGTTCCAAAGCGGTGCTCAGCCCGGAGAAACCGCCGCCGACCACGCACACGTCCGCAATCAGTTCACCTTGCAGCACCGGATGGTCGGGTTGCGGCAGGCTGCTGGCGGCGTAATAAGAGGCAACGTGGGGTTGGCTCGCGGTGGCTTGGGCGCGGGCATTCATGGGCGTCATCCTGAGCGGGTGTCGAGAAAATTTGACGGAGCATAAGCCGCAGGCCCGAGGCCGGGCAACATTGGTCGGCCCGTGGTGTCTGGATCACGGCTTTTGCGGCACAATTGCCGCCTATTCCGCTCCGGTTACCGCTGCAATGAGCTGCAACAGTCAGAAAATCCGCACCCTGCGTCAGCAGATTCCCACGTTCGAGTGCGTGCCGGGCTGCCATGACTGCTGCGGGCCGGTGACCACCTCGCCCGAGGAAATGTCCCGCCTGCCGCGCAAGACCCGCGCCGAGCAGGACGCAGCGATGGAAGAGCTCAACTGTGTGCACTTGGGACCGAATGGCTGCACGGTGTATGACGAACGGCCGCTGATCTGCCGGTTGTTCGGCACCACCCAGACCTTGCCGTGCCCCAACGGCCGGCGGCCGGTGGAGCTGATTCACCCACGGGTCGAGAAGCAGGTGTTCGAGTACATGGCCGAAAACCGGCAGGTGCTGGTCTGAGCGTTCAGTCCGGAATCGGCAGGCTCAGGCTCTCTTTCACTTCTTCCATCACGATGTAGCTCTTGGATTCACGCACGTGCGGCAGCTTGAGCAGGATGTCGCCCAGCAGCTTGCGGTACGAGGCCATCTCGGAAATCCGCGCCTTCACCAGATAGTCGAAATCCCCTGACACCAGATGGCATTCCAGCACGTGGGGCAATTTCAGCACCGCACGTCGGAACTCTTCGAAAGTATCGCCGGATTTGTAGTCGAGGCTGATCTCGACGAACACCAGGAGACTACCCTTCAAGTGCTGCGGATTCAGGCGGGCGTTGTAGCCCATGATGATCCCCTCGCGCTCCAGGCGCCGCACCCGCTCCGTGCAAGGCGTGGTGGAGAGCCCGACCTTCTCGCCCAGCTCGGTGAATGAAATCCGCCCGTCCGCCTGCAGGATCCGCAAGATGTTGCGGTCGATCTTGTCCAGCTCACGTTTGGTCTGAGTGTTGGTACGCATAGGGGATGCGCCTCCGTGAAAAGGGTTTTTGCCGAGAATTGTCGCCAAATATAGGCGCTTATACAGTGAAAAGCACTGGCAAATCTTTTTTACACTGCGCGCATCATTGCTCTAACAACAGACGTACGCGGCACGCCGCGATGAGGGATACAAAATGCGCGTTATGGTCTTGGGTAGCGGCGTCATCGGTACCGCCAGTGCTTACTATCTGGCCCGTGCCGGGTTTGAAGTGGTGGTGGTCGACCGGCAGCCCGCCGCGGCCATGGAGACCAGTTTTGCCAACGCCGGCCAGGTCTCGCCGGGCTACGCCTCGCCGTGGGCCGCGCCGGGCGTACCCCTCAAAGCCATCAAGTGGCTGCTGCAACGCCACGCACCGCTGGCGATCAAGGCCACCGCCGACATCGACCAGTACCTGTGGATGGCGCAGATGCTGCGCAACTGCACTGCCAACCGTTACGCGGTGAACAAGGAGCGCATGGTGCGTCTGTCCGAGTACAGCCGCGACTGCCTCGACGAATTGCGCGCCGAAACCGGCATCGCCTACGAAGGCCGCAGCCTCGGTACGACCCAGTTGTTCCGCACCCAGGCGCAACTGGATAACGCCGCCAAGGACATCGCTGTATTGAAAGAGTCCGGCGTGCCGTTCGAAGTGCTCGATCGTGCCGGCATTGCCCGCGTCGAACCGGCTCTGGCCGGTGTCACCGACATCCTCGCCGGTGCCCTGCGCCTGCCGAACGACCAGACCGGCGACTGCCAGATCTTCACCACCCGCCTCGCCGAAATGGCCACCAAGCTCGGTGTGGAGTTCCGCTTCGGCCAGGACATCCAGCGGCTCGACTTCGCCGGTGACCGCATCAACGGCGTGTGGATCGACGGCAAGCTGGAAACCGCTGACCGCTACGTGCTGGCCCTCGGCAGCTACTCGCCGCAACTGCTCAAGCCGCTGGGCATCAAGGCCCCGGTGTATCCGTTGAAGGGCTACTCGCTGACCGTGCCGATCACCAACCCGGCGATGGCCCCGACTTCGACCATTCTCGACGAGACTTACAAAGTCGCGATCACCCGTTTCGATAACCGCATCCGCGTCGGCGGCATGGCGGAGATCGCCGGTTTTGACCTGTCGCTGAACCCGCGTCGGCGCGAAACCCTGGAGATGATCGTCAACGACCTTTATCCTCAGGGCGGCAATCTGGCCGAAGCGAGTTTCTGGACCGGCCTGCGTCCAACCACCCCGGATGGCACGCCGATCGTCGGCGCCACCCCGTTCAAGAACCTCTTCCTGAACACCGGTCACGGCACCCTCGGCTGGACCATGGCGTGCGGCTCCGGTCGCTTGCTGGCTGATTTGATGGCGAAGAAAAAGCCACAGATCAGCGCCGAAGGCCTCGATATTTCCCGTTATGGCAACACCACCCAGGAGTCCGCAAAGCATGGCAATCCAGCGCCAGCTCACCAATGAGCGCATGAGTCAGATCGTCAGCCACAACGGTACGGTGTATCTGTCCGGGCAGGTCGGCGATGACTTCAACGCCGGTGTCGAACAGCAGACCCGCGACGTACTCGCCAATATCGAGCGCCTGCTCGATCTGGCCGGCACCGACAAACAGCATCTGCTGTCGGCGACGATCTACCTGAACGATATCGAGGCGCACTTTGCCGGCATGAATTCGGTGTGGGATCAGTGGCTGCCCAAAGGCGCCGCCCCGGCCCGTGCCACGGTTGAAGCGAAGATGGCCAAGCCGAGCATCCTGGTCGAAATCTCCATCGTCGCCGCGTTGCCGTAACCCGTTCTAAAGATCCCTCTCCCGGTGCTGTTGGCGGTTCACGCCGTCAGCCAGCGCCGGTTTTTATTCCCATGACCGCCAAGAAGTCTGCTGCCATGCGTCCTGCCCGTGCCCTGATCGACCTTCAAGCCCTGCGTCACAATTACCGTATCGCCCGTGAAGTCACCGGTGCCAAGGCACTGGCGGTGATCAAGGCCGATGCCTACGGCCATGGCGCAGTGCGTTGCGCCCAGGCGCTGGAGGCTGAAGCGGACGGCTTCGCGGTGGCGTGTATCGAAGAGGCCCTGGAGCTGCGTGCCGCCGGGATTCGCGCGCCGGTGCTGTTGCTCGAAGGCTTTTTCGAGGCCGATGAGCTGGCGCTGATCGTCGAGCACGATTTCTGGTGCGTGGTGCATTCGCTGTGGCAGCTCGAAGCGATCGAGCAGGCGGCGTTGAGCAAACCGATCACCGTATGGCTGAAGCTCGATTCGGGCATGCACCGTGTGGGCCTGCATCCGAAGGATTACCCGGCGGCTTATCAGCGTCTGCTGGCCAGCGGCAACGTAGCGAAAGTCGTGCTGATGAGCCACTTCGCCCGGGCCGATGAGCTGCACGAGCAGAGCAGCGCCGAGCAGGTTGCCGTGTTCGAAGCCGCGCGTCAGGGCCTGGCCGCTGAAGTCAGCCTGCGCAATTCGCCGGCGGTGCTGGGCTGGCCTCAGATTCACAGCGACTGGGTGCGTCCGGGCATCATGCTCTACGGCGCCACTCCGTTCGAAGAAGCCAACGCCGTGGCCGAGCGCCTGCAACCGGTGATGACCCTGGAATCGAAAGTCATCAGCGTGCGCGAGCTGCCGGCCGGCGAACCGGTGGGTTACGGTGCGAAATTCATCACCGACAAACCGATGCGCATCGGCGTGGTCGCCATGGGTTACGCCGACGGTTATCCGCGTCAGGCGCCGACCGGCACTCCGGTACTGGTGGCCGGTCAGCGCAGCCGCATTCTTGGCCGGGTGTCGATGGACATGCTGTGCATCGACCTGACCGACGTGCCGCAAGCCGGCCTCGGATCGACTGTCGAGTTGTGGGGCAAGAACATCCTCGCCAGCGACGTGGCGAAGTGGGCGGACACCATTCCGTACCAGATCTTCTGCAACCTGCGCCGGGTGCCAAGGCTCTATTCCGAGGGTTGAAGCGCTAGCGGGGCCCAAGTGTTGTAAATACTGAACGCTGTCGCCATGATAACGCTCAATATTTCTACAACATCAGGAGGCTCCAGCCTTGGACGTCGGTGAACGACTGCAATCGATCCGCAAGCTCAAAGGGCTTTCCCAGCGTGAACTCGCCAAGCGCGCGGGCGTCACCAACAGCACCATTTCGATGATCGAAAAGAACAGCGTCAGCCCTTCGATCAGTTCGCTGAGGAAAGTTCTTGGCGGGATTCCCATGTCCATGGTCGAGTTCTTTTCCGAAGAGATTTTGCAGGAAAAACCGACCCAGATCGTCTACAAGGCCAACGAGCTGATCGACATTTCCGACGGCGCCGTGACCATGAAACTGGTCGGCCGCGCGCACCCGAGTCGGGCCATCGCGTTCCTCAATGAAATCTACCCGCCGGGCGCCGACACCGGCGAAGAAATGCTCACCCACGAAGGCGAGGAAACCGGGATTCTGGTGGAAGGGCGCCTGGAGCTGGTGGTGGGTCTTGAAACTTTTATCCTCGAAGCCGGCGACAGCTACTACTTTGAAAGTACCAAGCCGCATCGTTTCCGTAATCCGTTCGATGCACCGGCGCGACTAATCAGCGCAGCCACGCCGGCGAATTTTTAAACAAAGAGGCGCCAGGCCATACCGGCGAAGGCACCCGAAACGTTTTTCCACAGCGCGATATAACCCCTTCGACTTTGGGGTTGTTTCAGTGAAGCGGGCTAACCGCTATACTTGCGCCCGCCTGCGAACCGTGGCCGCAGGCGTGAATAGCCACCATTGAGGGTGAACGCGTGAACCTAATTATGAAAATGCTGGCTGCACCAGCAACCGTACTGGCCCTCTGGGCTGTCAGCGCTCAAGCTGCGACGAATGACGACATTGCCAAACGCCTCGAGCCGGTCGGCCAGGTGTGTGTTCAAGGGCAAGAGTGCAAGGGGATGGAAGTCGCTGCTTCGGCAGGCGGCGGTGGCGGCGCCAAGACGCCGGACGAAGTGATTGCCAAACATTGCAACGCTTGCCACGGCTCCGGCCTGCTGGGCGCACCGAAAATCGGTGATGCGGCAGCCTGGAAAGAGCGCGCCGATCACCAGGGCGGCCTCGACGGCATCCTGGCCAAGGCCATCACGGGCATCAATGCCATGCCGCCGAAAGGCACCTGCGCCGACTGCTCCGATGAAGAGCTCAAGGGCGCGATCCAGAAGATGTCCGGCCTGAAATAAGCCGCGCTTCTGACGAAAAAAACCGTCTCCGGACGGTTTTTTTGTGCCCGCGATTCAGGCCTGAGGCTGTTCTTTGCAGCAAACAACCGGCAATCTCGGTCGTACCTCTATTCACGGAACGGGCAGGAGGCTTCAGATGGTGCAGTTGTGTTCGATCGAACAGGCAGTGGACGACGTGCTGGCGCGGTTGCCGGCGCACATCCACATGGGCCTGCCGCTGGGGCTGGGCAAACCCAATCCCTTCGTCAACGCGCTGTACCGGCGGGTTGCCGGATTGCCCGAACGTCAGCTGACGATCTACACCGCCTTGTGCCTCGGCCGTCCGGCCTTGGGCGATGGTTTGCAGAAGCGCTTCATCGAACCCTTCGTCGAGCGGGTGTTCGGCGATTACCCGGAACTGGAATTCCTCGCCGACCTGCACCGTGACAGCCTGCCGTCCAACATCCGCATCGAGCAATTCTTCATGCAGCCCGGCAGTCTGCTCAACAGCGCGCCGGCCCAGCAGGATTACGTCAGCAGCAATTACAGCCACGCCGCCCGTGATATCAACGCCGCCGGCCTGAACCTGGTGGCGCAGTTGCTCGCCAGCAGCAGCGAACACCCGGATCGCCTGAGCCTGAGCTGCAACCCGGACATCACCCTCGACCTGTTCCCGATGATCGCCAAACGCCGGGCAGCGGGGGAAACGATCCTGCTGGTCGGCCAAGTGCACACCGAGTTGCCGTACATGCCCGGCGATGCGGAAGTCGATATCGATACCTTCGACCTGCTGATCGACGAGAAGGACAGCAGCACACTGTTCTCCACACCAAACATGCCCGTCGGGTTTCAGGATCACTTCATCGGTTTGCACGCCAGTACCTTGGTGCGCGATGGCGGTACTTTGCAGATCGGCATCGGCTCGATGGGCGATGCGCTGACCGCTGCATTGCTGGCGCGTCAGGCCGACAACGCCGGATACAAGGACCTGCTGGCCGATGTGAACCTCAGCCAGTGGGCGCAGTTGATCGAACGCGAGGGCGGCATCGAACCCTTCGCCAAAGGCCTGTACGGTTGCAGCGAAATGTTCGTCAACGGCCTGCTGGTGCTGGCCGAAGCCGGGATCATCCGTCGCAAGGTCTACCCGGATGTACAGACTCAGGAGCAAGCCAACGGCGGGACCCTCGACGAAGCGGCGCAAACCGACGGCCTGTCGATCCACGGCGGTTTCTTCCTCGGGCCGCGCAGTTTCTATGAACGCTTGCGTGAGTTGCCGCTGAGCAAACGCCTTGAATTCAACATGACCCGCATCAGCTTCATCAACGAGCTGTACGGTCAGGAAGAACTCAAACGTCTGCAGCGTCTGGATGCGCGGTTCATCAACACCGTGTTCACCATGACCCTGCTGGGTGCCGGGGTGGCGGATCAACTGGAAGACGGGCGGGTGCTCAGCGGCGTCGGCGGGCAGTACAACTTCGTTGCCCAGGGGCATGCGCTGCACGATGCGCGCTCCATCCTGCTGCTGCGCAGCTGGCGCGAATCCGGCGGCGATGTCAGCTCGAACATTGTCTGGGAATACGGCCATTGCACGATTCCACGGCACCTGCGCGATATCGTGGTCACCGAGTACGGCATCGCCGATCTGCGCGGCAAGTCGGATGCGGTGGTGATAGAGGCGCTGTTGAACATCAGCGATTCGCGCTTCCAGCAGGGGCTGATCGAGCAGGCGCAGAAGGTCGGCAAGCTGCCGGAGGATTTCCGTCTCGATCCGCGCTTTACCGACAACACCCCGCAACGCTTGCAGGCGATTGCCGCGCGGCATCCGAACCTGTTTCCGGAGTATCCGCTGGGCTGTGATTTCACTGAGGTCGAGAAGGATTTGCTGCGGGCGCTGAACTGGCTCAAGAGCAAATTCAAGCTGACCGAGATTCTGGAGCTGGGCAAGGCGGCGCTGGATGCGCCTGAGGCTTCGCTGTATCCGGAGCATCTGGCGCGCATGCAGCTCACTGATCCGGAAGGTCTGAAGGAAGACCTGTTTCAGCGGTTGTTGCTTACTGGCCTCAAAGCTACCGCGCAATAATGTTCACCGTAAAACCAACTGTGGGAGCGGGCTTGCCCGCTCCCACAGGGATAATGCGATGAAGCCGGGTTACTCGATGAAAGTCACCACGCCATCCTTCAGCGACTTCACGCGAGCCAGCGACTCGACGCGGTAACCCTGCGAATCCAGTTCCGCACGGCCGCCCTGGAACGACTTCTCGATCACGATGCCCAGGCCCGCGACGGTGGCGCCGGCCTGCTTGATGATCGAGATCAGCGCCTGGGATGCCTTACCGTTGGCCAGGAAGTCGTCGATGATCAGCACGCGGTCGCTGCTGGTCAGGTGGCGCGGGGAGATGGCCACGGTGCTTTCGGTCTTCTTGGTGAACGAGTAAACGGTCGCCGACAGCAGGTTTTCAGTCAGGGTCAGGGACTGTTGCTTGCGGGCGAAGATCACCGGCACGCCGAGGTTCAGACCGGTCATGATCGCCGGAGCGATGCCCGAGGCTTCGATGGTGACGATCTTGGTGATGCCCGAATCCTTGAACAGCGTGGCGAACTCGTCGCCGATCAGCTTCATCAGGGCCGGGTCGATCTGGTGGTTCAGGAAGGCGTCGACCTTCAGGACCTGGTCGGAAAGCACAATGCCTAGTTCGCGGATTTTCTGGTGCAATGCTTCCATGAAGCTGTCCTCATTTGACGCTTTGTGCGTCGAAGGTCTAGTAAAAAGTGGTCAATTCTAGCGCTTTAACATCGCGCGTATATCAGCCAGTGCGCTGTTGCCCCGCACGGCTTTGACTTCGGTCGGTGTGTCGTCGTTGCCTTCCCAGGCCAGGTCGTCCGGCGGCAGCTCATCGAGGAAGCGGCTTGGCGCGCAGTCGATGATCTCGCCGTACTGTTTGCGCTTGGCGGCGAAGGTAAACGCGAGAGTCTGGCGCGCGCGGGTGATGCCCACGTAGGCCAGGCGGCGTTCTTCTTCGATGGTGTCGGCTTCGATGCTGGAACGGTGCGGGAGGATTTCCTCTTCCATGCCCATGATGAACACGTAAGGGAATTCCAGGCCCTTGGACGCATGCAGGGTCATCATCTGCACGCCTTCGGCGCCGTCCTCTTCTTCCTGCTGACGCTCGAGCATGTCACGCAGGACCAGTTTGCCGATGGCGTCCTCGACGGTCATTTCGCCGTCTTCGTCTTTTTCCAGGGTGTTCTTCAAGGCTTCGATCAGGAACCAGACGTTGCTCATCCGGTAGTCCGCGGCCTTGTCGCTGGAACTGTTGGTGCGCAGCCAGTTCTCGTAGTCGATGTCCATGACCATGCTGCGCAGGGCGGAGATCGGGTCTTCGCCGGCGCATTGCTCGCGTACCTTGTCCATGAAGCGCTTGAAGCGCGACAGGCGATCGGTGAAGCGGCTGTCCAGATGCTCGCCCAGGCCGAGTTCGTCGGTGGCGGCGTACATCGAGATCTTGCGTTCGGTGGCGTAGTTGCCGAGTTTTTCCAGGGTCGTCGAGCCGATTTCACGGCGCGGCACGTTGATCACCCGCAGGAAGGCGTTGTCGTCGTCCGGGTTCACGATCAGGCGGAAGTAGGCCATCAGGTCTTTCACTTCCTGACGCCCGAAGAAGCTGTTGCCGCCGCTCAAACGGTATGGCACTTGATGGTGCTGCAGTTTCAGCTCGATCAGCTTGGCCTGGTAGTTGCCGCGATAGAGGATCGCGAAATCGCTGTACGGGCGGTCGGTGCGCAAGTGCAGGCTGAGGATTTCCATGGCCACGCGCTCGGCTTCGGCGTCCTCGTTGCGGCAGCGGATCACGCGGATCTCGTCGCCGTGGCCCATTTCACTCCACAACTGCTTTTCGAATTCGTGCGGGTTGTTCGAGATCAGCACGTTGGCGCAGCGCAGGATGCGGCTGGTGGAGCGGTAGTTCTGCTCCAGCATCACCACTTTCAGGGACGGGTAGTCGTCCTTGAGCAGCATCAGGTTTTCCGGCCGCGCGCCGCGCCAGGCGTAGATCGACTGGTCGTCGTCGCCCACCACGGTGAACTGGTTACGCTTGCCGATGAGCATTTTCACCAGCAAATACTGGCTGGCGTTGGTGTCCTGGTATTCGTCGACCAGCAGGTAACGCACCTTGTTCTGCCACTTTTCGAGGATGTCGGCGTGCTCTTCGAAGAGTTTAACCGGCAGCAGGATCAGGTCGTCGAAGTCCACCGCGTTGAACGCCTTGAGCGTGCGCTGATAGTGGGTGTAGACGATGGCGGCGGTCTGTTCCTTGGGGTTACGGGCGTTTTCCAGGGCCTCGGCCGGCAGGATCAGATCGTTTTTCCAGGCGCCGATCATATTCTTGATCTCGTCGACGCCGTCGTCGCCTGCGTATTCCTTCTGCATGATGTCGGTCATCAGCGACTTGACGTCGGTTTCGTCGAAGATCGAGAAACCGGGTTTGTAGCCCAGCCGTTCATGTTCCTTGCGGATGATGTTCAGGCCCAGGTTGTGGAAGGTGCAGACCGTCAGGCCGCGACCTTCCCCGGCACGCAGCAGGGTGCCGACCCGTTCCTTCATCTCGCGCGCGGCCTTGTTGGTGAAGGTCATGGCGACGATGTATTGGGCACGGATGCCGCAGTTCTGGATCAGGTGCGCGATCTTGCGCGTGATCACACTGGTCTTGCCGGAGCCAGCACCGGCGAGCACCAATAGAGGGCCGCCGACGTAGTTCACGGCTTCTTGCTGCCGGGGATTGAGTCGGGACATACGAAAATTCGGGAGTCGTTGACGAAATGGGCCGGCATTTTAACAGGCTCAGCGATTTGTGCTGCTCTCTCCGACTTGTGACGCAGCACGCGATTCAAATTTGCCGGTTTTGTTACTTTCACGCAGGATGCGCGGTGATTTTGCGGCTAATGTTCTCATTCGTGACACAAAATAACGTTTTGATAACCGTTGTCGTTTGGTCATTGGTAGCCGCAACGGCATAATGCCCGCCGCCCACATCATTGCAGAGTCTAGGGAGTCAGCTTGACTACGCCTGTCGAACCCTTGCGTTTGCTGCTACTGGCCGAAGAGCCAGCGTGGACAGCGTTATTGCGCGAGTGTCTGGCTCCGTTGGGGAGTGCGGCGGTGCTGATCAGCGCGCCGAGCTGGGAGTCGGTCAGCAGTCTGTTCGAAGACAACCGCCACGCGGTGTTGTTGACCGTTCCCGCGTTGCAGCCGGCGCCCGGCCGTTGCAGCCTGCCGACGGTATTGCTTCTGGAACACGAGCCGGCGACCGCGCCCGACGGCGTCAGCGACTGGCTGGTATTCGATGCCCTCGATGCCGGCATGCTACGGCGTTGCCTGCGGCATGTGCGCGAACGCGGCGTGCTGGAAAACACCCTGCAACGCCTGGCCGAGCAGGATCCGCTGACCGGCATCGCCAACCGTCAGGGTTTCCAGACTCTTCTGACGGCGCGCCTCGCCGAAAATGACGGCCGCGGCCTGGCCCTCGGGCATCTTGATCTCGACAACTTCCGCCACGCCAACGACGCCCTCGGCCACCAGGCCGGCGACCGCCTGATCCTGCAAGTCGTCGCACGCCTGAAAAGCCAGCTGGAAGTCGGCGATCAACTGGCGCGCCTCGGCAGCGATGAATTCGCCTTGCTGATCGATACCCGCCGCGCCCCGCAACGGGCCGAATGGATGGCCGAACGCATCACCGAGGCCCTGGCTGAACCTTACTGGGTCGACGGCGAAAGCCTTTTGATCGGCTCCAGCCTGGGCATCGCCCATGCCCGCGCCCAGGGCGGTGCCGATCCGCTGATGTGGCACGCGCATATCGCCATGCAGCAGGCCAAGAGCACTCAGGGCTGCACCTTTCACATTTTCAACGAACGAATCAACCGCAACGCGCGGAGCATGGCCGACCTCGAAAGCGAACTGCGCCGGGCCTTGCGTCGTGACGAGCTGGAGCTGCATTACCAGCCGCGCCTGAACCTGCAGGACGGCCAGATCGTCGGCCTCGAAGCGCTGGTGCGCTGGCGCCACAGCGAACGCGGCCTGCTACCACCGAGCGAATTCGTGCCGCTGGCCGAGCAGAGCGGTCTGATCGTGCCGCTGGGTTACTGGGTGATTTCCCGGGCCCTGCGCGATATGCAGGCGTTGCGCGAACGCGGATTGCCGGCGCTGCATATGGCGATCAACCTGTCGTTCCGCCAGTTTCAGGACAGCCAGTTGCTGCCGACGCTCAGCCGTCTGATTGCCGAGCGCGGAGTCGAAGCGCAGTGGCTGGAATTCGAACTCACCGAAACCGCCGTGATGCGCCGCAGCGATCTGGTCAAGCAGACCATGGACGCGCTCGGTCGCCTCGGCGTGCGTTTCTCGCTGGATGATTTCGGCACCGGGTTCTCGTCGTTCGTGCATCTCAACAGCCTGCCGATCACCTTGCTGAAGATCGACAAGAGTTTCGTCGGTGGCATGGAGCAGCGCGAAGAGAACCGCAAACTGGTGCACGCGATGATCAACCTTGCGCACAACCTGCACCTGGAAGTGGTTGCCGAAGGGGTGGAAACCCGCGAGCAACTGGATCTGTTGCGCGGGTTCGGTTGCGATCAGGTGCAGGGTTACCTGATCAGCAAGCCGTTGCCGTTGACGGAACTGGTTGATTACCTGGTGGCTGATGCCAGTCAGCCGCCGCTGGGCATTGTGGTTTAGCCTCAAGTCCCTGTGGGAGCGAGCTTGCTTCCACAGGGAAACTCATTCCGGCTGAGCGATCTTGAAGCCTTGAGGTTGCGGCTCAAGCCGAATCATTCGCTTCATCTTCCATTCGAATGCCAGCGTCAGGCTCACCGCCGCACAGGCCAGCCCAAGCGCCAGACCCCACCAGACGCCGGTCGGCCCCCAGTGCAGATGGAACGCCATCAGCCACGCCGCCGGCGCACCGATCAGCCAGTAGCAACCGAGCCCGACCAGAAATGTGGTCTTGGCATCCTTGAGCCCGCGGATGCAGCCCATGGCAATCGTCTGCGTGCCGTCGAACAGCTCGAACCACGCTGCCACGGCGAGCAGGCTCACCGCCAGACGAATCACCTCGGCAAACGCCGGATCGTTATGGTCGAGGAACAAGCCGACCAACTGATTCGGCAGCAGCCAGAACACCATCGCAAACCCCAGCATTACCACTGCTCCGAAGACGATGCCGACCCGCCCGGACATCCGCGCATCGCTCAATTGCCCGGCGCCGTAATGCTGGCCGACGCGCATGGTGATCGCATACGACATCCCCGCCGGAACCATGAACGCCACCGAGACGATTTGCAGAGCGATCTGGTGCGCCGCCAGTTGCGTGCTGCCCATGGTGCCCATGCACAACGCGGCGAAGGCGAACAGCCCGACTTCCACCACATAGGTGCCGCCGATCGGGAGACCCAGGCGCCAGAGTTCTTTCAGGTACTGCCGGTTCGGCCGCGACAGGCCTTCACGCAGCGGGTAAGCGTCGTAGGCCGGATGCCGGCGAATGTGCCAGGCCAGTGCGAGTGCCATGCAGTTGGCGACAATCGCCGTGACCAGGCCGATACCGGTCAGCCCGAGCTGCGGCAGGCCGAACATGCCGGTGATCAGCGCGTAATTGAGCAGGAAGTTGGCCACCGTGCCGGCGAGGCTGATGACCATCACCGGCGTTGCCCGGCCGATGGCGCTGGTGAAACCGCGCAGGGCCATGAAACTCAGGTAGCCGGGCAGGGCGAACGGCAGGGCGATCAGAAATTGCCCGGCGGCGTTGACGTTGGTCTCGGTCTGGCCGAACAGCAACAGCACCGGTTTCAGATTCCACAACAGCAGCCCGGCACCGAGTGCCATCAGCCACGCCAGCCATAGCCCGGCCTGGGTCAGGCGGGCGGCGCCGATGATGTCGCCGGCGCCCTGACGAATCGCCACCAGAGTGCCGACTGCCGCAATCACGCCAATGCAGAAGATCGACACGAACGAATAACTCGCCGCGCCCAGACCGCCGCCGGCCAGCGCTTCGGGACTGAGGCGCGCCATCATCAGGGTGTCGGTCAGCACCATCAGCATGTGCGCCAACTGCGAGGCGATCAACGGCCCCGCCAGCCGCAGGATGGCCCAGAGTTCGGTACGCACAGGACGCTGCATGTTTTCACATCCTTATAAAAGAGGGAGCAAGAAACCGTCGATTCTCAGGGTTTGGCGCGGGTTGCACAAAGGGATAAAAAGGATGGGTAGCATGATTAAAACTCATCCTGCCGCGATTCTGCTAAGTTGGCGCAATCCCGCCATTGGAGCGTTGTGCATGTCCCGTCGTCTTCCACCCTTGTATGCCCTGCGCGCATTCGAAGCGGCGGCCCGCCACAGTTCGTTCACCCGGGCAGCCGAAGAGTTGTCGATCACTCAAAGTGCGGTGAGCCGGCACATCCGCACGCTCGAAGAGCACTTCGCCTGCCGCTTGTTCCACCGCAGCGGGCGTAATCTGCAACTGACCGAGTCGGCGCGCCTGCTGCTGCCGGGCATCCGTGATGGCTTTGCCGCGCTGGAACGTGCCTGTAATACCTTGCGCGCCGAAGATGACATCCTGCGCATGAAAGCCCCGTCGACCCTGACCATGCGCTGGTTGCTGGCGCGGCTCAGTCGCTTTCGTCATCTGCAGCCAGGTAACGAGGTGCAACTGACCAGCGCGTGGATGGACGTGGATTCGGTGGACTTCAATAACGAGCCCTTCGATTGCGCGGTGTTGTTGAGTGACGGGCATTTCCCGCCGGACTGGGAAGCCAGCCTGCTGTTTCCGGAGGAGCTGATTCCGGTCGGCGCGCCGAATCTGCTCAACGATCAGCCGTGGGACGTGGCGCGGCTGGCCAGCGCCGAATTGCTGCACCCGACGCCGGACCGCCGCGACTGGCGCAGTTGGCTGGAGCACATGGGGCTGTCGGATCAGGTGTCGCTCAAGGGCGGACAGGTGTTCGATACTCTGGAACTCGGGATGATTGCGGCGGCTCGGGGCTATGGGGTTTCCATGGGTGATCTGCTGATGGTGGCCGAGGATGTCGCGCAAGGACGCTTGAGTCTGCCGTGGCCGACGGCGGTCGCCAGCGGCCTGAATTATTACCTGGTGTGGCCAAAGACCCGTCCGGGAGGTGAACGTTTGCGCCGTCTGAGCGACTTCCTGCAAGGCGAAGTCCGCGCCATGGCGCTGCCGGCGGTCACGCGCTTGAGCTGAAACGTTCGAGCCTGCACAATGCCGGCCTTTCGCCATAACCCTGCTGTTCGCTCAAGTATTCGGTTTTACCGCCGAATACGTGCATGTGGAACCGTCGTGCCGGTGGCCACGATTTACCCCCATTAGAAAATTACCCGAGCTGCGATCAAGGAGGATCGGAAGTTCGGCCAGGAGCTGTCCATGTCTCAACCTCGCGCTCGGATCGCCTCGCAGCTGGGCCTCGCGCTCGCCGTGATACTGGCGATAGTCATCAGCGGCAGTACGGTGTTCGCCCTGCGTTCGCTGGACACCGCCAACCTCGCCACCCGTGAAGAACACCTGGCCAGCGAGGCACGCCTGCTCGCCGACCAGCTGAGCACTTTTCACGGCACGCTGCGCGAAAGCACCCAGCGCCTGAGCGGGTTGTTCGAGAAGCGCTTCATCGCGGGCCTGAGCATTCACCCGAGCGAGCCGGTCAATGTTGCGGGCACCCAGACCCCGGGCCTGCACTTGGGCAGCGAAGTGTTGAACAACAACTTCAAGGAAGTCGACGAGTTCAAGCAGATGACGGCGGGCGTTGCCACGCTGTTCGTGCGCAGCGGCGAAGACTTCATTCGCGTCAGCACCTCTCTGAGCAAACAAGACGGCACCCGCGCCATCGGCACCGTGCTCGACCACGCTCACCCGGCCTATGCGAAATTGATGGCGGGGCAGGGTTACGTCGGTCGCGCCTTGCTGTTCGATCGCTCCTACATGACTCAGTACACCCCGGTGCGTGACAGCAGCGGCAAGGTAATCGCGGTGTTGTTCGTCGGCTTCGATTACACCGACGCGCAGAACGCCCAGTTCGCCAATCTCAAGCGCTTCCGCATCGGCCAGACCGGTTCGCTGGCATTGCTGGACGAGAAAAACCAATGGCTGGTGGCCCCGGCGGGCGTGCAGGCGCTGGATCAAGCGGTTCCTGTAATCAACGGTCTGGCGAAAACGCCGGGTAAAGGACAGTTCTGGAGCGACAAGTCCGAAGACTTCTACAGCATCGCCGTGCCGTTCGAGGGTGGCCCGTGGTCGGTGGTGGCGAGCATGCCGAAAGCCGAGATCCGCGCGGTGACCTGGAGCGTCGGCACTCAGTTGGCCATCGGCAGTCTGCTGGCGATGCTGCTGGCGGTCGGCTCCGTGGTCTGGTTGCTGCGCAGCAAACTGGCACCGCTGGGCGATCTGGTCCGCCAGGCTGAAGCCCTGGGCGCCGGCGATCTGAGCGTGCGCCTGAGTGTGTCGAGCAACGACGAGATTGGCCAGTTGGCCCGCGCGTTCAACCAGATGAGCCAGGCCCTGTCGACCATGGTCGAGCACATCCGCCGCGCCTCGGAAGAGGTCAACCGTCGGGCTCAAGCGCTGTCCGGTCTGTCTGGCGGCGCCTATGAAGGCATGGAGCAACAGTCTGGCGAAATCACCAGCATGGCCGGCGCCGTTGAAGAGTTCTCCGCCACTTCGCTGAACATTGCCGACAACATGGGCAACACCCAGCGTCTGGCTCAGGAAAATGCCCAGCAGACCCAGATCGGTCGCACGTCGATGGAAGAAGCATCTTCCTCGCTGGAGCAGATTGCCGGTGCGCTGAACACCACCGCGACCGTGATCAACACCCTGGGTCAGCGCTCCCAGGAAATCGGCGGCATCGTCAGCGTGATCACCTCGATTGCCGAACAGACCAACCTGCTGGCACTCAACGCTGCCATCGAAGCGGCCCGTGCCGGTGAACAAGGTCGCGGGTTTGCCGTGGTGGCCGACGAAGTGCGCAGCCTCGCCTCGCGTACCCGTCAGGCGACGGATGAAATTTCCAGCATGATTAACAGCATTCAGCAGGAAACCGGCAACGCCATCAGCAACATGGAGCAGGGCAACCTGCTGATGCAGGAAGGCCTGTCGCGCAATGCTAATGTGGCGTCGGCGCTGGCGCGCATTGACGAGCAAAGCCGCTCGGCGGGTGAGCAGTTTGCCGCGATCACCACCGCGACTCAGGAGCAGAGCAGCACCGCGACTTTGCTCAGCAGCAACTTGCAGAGCATCGCGATGGCCAACAGCGAGCAGCGCGAAGTGGTATCGAACCTGGCCATCACCGCCAAGGAACTGGAAGGCCTGGCAGCCGACCTGCGCCAGGAAGTCGACCGCTTCCGGTGAGGCGTCTCTGAAATAGCTATCGCGAGCAGGCTCGCTCCCACAGGGTTTTTGTTGGACCTGTGAGAGCGAGCCTGCTTGCGTTTGGGCCCGCCACGACCTCGACACTTACTGAGTCGCCGGTCGATACTGCAACGCTTCGGCCAGATGTTCGCGACTGATATCCGCGCACTTCTCCAGATCCGCCAGCGTCCGCGCGACCTTGAGCAGACGATGCGCCGAGCGCAGCGACAAGGTCAGTCTTTCGCACGCCGTCTCCAGCCAGGTTTCATCGGCTGTGGATAACTTGCAGTGCTTCTTCAGCCCCGGCAAATCGAGAAATGCATTGGCACAGCCCTGGCGTTTTTGCTGACGATCGCGGGCCTCTGCGACCAATGTGGCCGCGCTGGCGCTGTCCTCTCCCGGTTTCACCGCAGGGTTCAACGCTGTCGCCTCCCGCGCCACCGTCAGGTGCAAATCGATCCGGTCCAGCAACGGCCCCGACAGTTTGTTGCGATAGCGCTGCACCATGTCCGGCGTGCACGAACACTTGCCGCTCGGTTCGCCGAGATATCCACAGGGGCAGGGATTCATCGCCGCGACCAGTTGGAATCTCGCGGGAAACCGCACCCGTTCCTTGGCCCTTGCGATCACGATGCAGCCGGATTCCAGCGGTTCGCGCAGAACCTCCAGCACCTTGCGATCAAACTCGGGCAACTCATCGAGAAACAGCACGCCGTGATGGGCGAGGGTGATTTCGCCGGGCTGAGGTTTTGAACTGCCACCGACCAATGCCGGCCCGGAAGCCGAGTGATGCGGTTGGCGGAACGGGCGTTGCGGCCAGTGAGTCAGCGGCGCGCCGCTGGCGACGGATTGAATCGCCGCCACTTCCAGCGCTTCACTCTCGGCCAGCGGAGGCAGCAAGCCCGGCAAACGACTGGCCAGCAACGTCTTGCCCGTCCCCGGTGGCCCGCTGAACAGCAGGTTGTGGGCACCGGCGGCGGCAATCAGCAGCGCCCGTTTGGCCGCCAGTTGGCCCTGGACTTCATTCAGGTCGGGATAGGGTTTCGCTGCGTGGATCAGCCCATCCGAGACATACGGCTCGACCGGTGTATGCCCATTGAAATGCGCCACTGCTTCCAGCAGATGATCCACCGCGATCACCCTGAGTCCCGAAGCCAGACAAGCCTCCTCAGCATTCGCCCGCGGCACCACCAATGTCCGCCCGGCTTTGCGCGCCGCCAGCGCCGCCGGCAAAACCCCGCGCACCGCCCGGACTGCGCCGGATAACGCCAACTCACCCAGACATTCCACGTCATCCAGCGTCAACGTCGGCACCTGCAGACTCGCTGACAGAATCCCCAGCGCAATCGCCAGATCGAACCTCCCGCCATCCTTGGGCAGATCCGCCGGCGCCAGATTCAACGTGATCCGCCGCGCAGGGAACTGCAGCCCGGAATTGATGATCGCGCTGCGCACCCTGTCCTTGCTCTCCTTCACCGCCGCTTCGGGCAGGCCGACCATGGTCAGCGAGGGCAAGCCATTGGCGAGGTGAATTTCAACGGTGACAGCGGGGGCATCCACGCCAATCTGGGCGCGGCTATGGACGATGGCGAGGGACATGGTCGTTCCTTGAGTTGAATCGGGGGCCGCTTCCTGCGGGTTTTTGAAGGGTAGTTGAGCGGGGTTCTAGCGTTTGAGTAGAGGTTTACAAGACGTATCAGAAAGCGGTTGTGCGGGCCTATGCATTCATCTTCTGCCTGCTAACAGACCACTTGGCTCAAGCTCAGGTCCGCACGTAACGGCAACTTCAATAAACCTCCGTTGATTGGCTGACAATTTCCAGCCAGTCGGAGTGCTTCGAGGTGTAGTTCAACAACCTGAAGTAGCTTTGTCTTTCTCTTTTTATCCTTCACAGAGACCTCCTTCCTGATGGGTGTCGCTAATGTAATGACAGGCGTAAGGACAACTTAAATAGGCGCAGGCGCTGATTTTTGTAGGGGCATGCCCTAATAGTTGTAGGACGCCAGCGAAAGCGACTCGACGGTCTTGTATCGCAAAGTCGGATGCTCCAGTTTGGCCGCTCAATGCAGCCTCTGGAGGCGAAAAATGGACCGCAATGGTATGCGCCCGATTCATCCGCGCGAGGTGCTGAATAAGGAATTCATGGAGCCATTGGGCATGACGGTCATGGACTTGGCCATGCCCACAAAATGGCCTGAACCGAGATCGAGAAGCTTGTGAAATGCCAGCTCAGGATCTGCGCCGATTTGGCAATCAGGCTGGCCATCCACCTCAACACCACACCTGAGTTCTGGATGAATCTTCAGTCGACTTACGATTTGCGAAAAGCTGAAGTTTAGAGAGGAGTTTCCGTCCGTGATCAAGTGGAGCGGCTGGCGCATTGCGCTTGATCTGAATCCAAGGTCGTACGGCGGGGAGCTGAACAGTTGCTGTGACTACTCCTCAGAAAACCGATTGTTGCAGTTATATCGAGACGAAAAAAACCGCCTTGAGGAGACGGTTTTCAGTTGCAGGCTTCGGTGAGGCCAAGGCCTGCGCATCCTTAGTGGACACACTCGCGTATCCCGAGGTTATGCATGTTTGATCGCTGGCACAAGCATCAACGAAATTCCGCCAGCCAGTGGCAGGCTGGGATGAGGACTCACTCAGCTGGCGGCGTCAGCTTCGCTTCCATCTCCGCCACCTTCGCCTCAAGGCTCTCGAGCCGGGCGCGAGTGCGCGCCAGCACGACCATCTGACTGTCAAACTCTTCGCGGCTCACCAGGTCCAGTTTGCTGAAGGCACTTTGCAGCAGCATTTTGAACTGGCTTTCGATTTCGGCTTTTGGCAAGGGCGTGTCGCCGCTGAACAGGCGGGAGGCGGTGCCGCTCAGGGCGTCGAGGAAGTCTTTGGGCGCGAGCATGGGATATGTCCTGGAAACTATGGCCGGCAGTGTATCACGCAGTGTCTATAGTCATTCGTGCAGGCACGGATGCACGCTTTTCGCGCAACTGGATGCACGGCCACGCACCGTTGTTGTGCGTATCCCGAGTGCCATTTGGGTGATGGCATCTGCCGCAGCGGCCAAGGGATTGAAATCAGTGGTTTTTGGCGAGATGGCAAGCTTTCTGCTTAGTCACCTTCGACCCATGCACTGATGCAGTCGCTGTGACGAATGCAGTGCGGCAGACGGAGCGGGGAGTTTCGTCTGGAGCGGTTAGCTGGCGTCGACAACGAAGCGTTACAAAGCCAGGCACTGCGCTTAGACTTGAGTCGGGTTTGTTTTCCTGGGGCAAGTCCACCAATTCGGGAGAGAGTTTCATGAAGCTAGTCACTGCCATCATCAAGCCGTTCAAGTTGGACGACGTGCGCGAGTCGCTGTCCGAAATCGGCGTGCAGGGCATTACCGTTACTGAAGTCAAAGGCTTCGGTCGGCAGAAGGGTCACACCGAGCTGTATCGCGGCGCGGAGTATGTGGTCGATTTTCTGCCCAAGGTGAAAATCGACGTTGCCATCGACGACAAGGATCTGGATCGGGTTATCGAGGCGATAACCAAGGCTGCCAACACCGGCAAGATCGGTGACGGCAAGATCTTCGTGGTCAATCTGGAACAGGCGATCCGCATCCGTACCGGCGAAACCGATACCGACGCGATCTAAACGCCGCCACAAACCCAACGCCCCAGGAGAAAACAATATGACTCTGCGTAAATTCGCAGGGCTAGGAGCCCTGTTGTCTATCGTAATGCCCGGCCTGGCCATGGCGGCAGACGAAGTGGCAGCTCCAGTCCTGAACTCCGGCGACACCGCCTGGATGCTCACCTCCACAGCCCTCGTGCTGTTCATGACCATTCCTGGCCTCGCGCTGTTCTACGGCGGCATGGTTCGGTCGAAAAACATTCTTTCCGTGATGATGCAGTGCTTCGCCATTACCGGTCTGATCAGCGTCCTGTGGGTCATTTATGGCTACAGCATCGCGTTCGACACCACCGGCATGGAGCAGGGCGTCGTCAACTTCAACTCGTTCGTGGGCGGTTTCGGCAAGGCGTTCCTGGCCGGCGTCACCCCAGCGAGCCTGACCGGCCCGGCGGCGCTGTTCCCCGAGGCGGTCTTCATCACCTTCCAGATGACCTTCGCGATCATCACCCCGGCGCTGATCGTCGGTGCGTTCGCCGAGCGGATGAAGTTCTCCGCGATGCTGATCTTCATGGGCATCTGGTTCACCCTGGTCTACGCACCGATCGCGCACATGGTCTGGTCCGGCAACGGTGGCCTGATGTGGGACTGGGGCGTACTCGACTTCGCCGGCGGCACCGTGGTGCACATCAACGCCGGTGTGGCCGGTCTGATTGCCTGCCTGGTACTGGGTAAACGCAAAGGCTTCCCGACCACCCCGATGGCGCCACACAATCTGGGTTACACCCTGATGGGCGCAGCGATGCTGTGGGTTGGCTGGTTCGGCTTCAACGCCGGTTCCGCTGCTGCCGCCAACGGCACCGCCGGCATGGCGATGCTGGTGACCCAGATTGCGACCGCCGCTGCGGCACTGGGCTGGATGTTCGCCGAGTGGATCACTCACGGCAAACCAAGCGCACTGGGTATCGCATCCGGCGTCGTCGCAGGTCTGGTCGCGATCACTCCGGCGGCTGGCACCGTGGGCCCGATGGGCGCACTGGTGATCGGTCTGGCGGCAGGCGTGGTGTGCTTCTTCTGCGCTACCACCCTGAAACGCAAACTCGGTTATGACGACTCCCTGGACGCCTTCGGCGTGCACGGTATCGGCGGTATCCTCGGCGCGATCCTGACCGGTGTGTTTGCTGCACCGTCGCTGGGTGGCTTCGGCACCGTCACCGACATCGCCGCACAAGTCTGGATTCAGTGCAAAGGCGTCGGCTTCACCGTGATCTACACCGCGATCGTCACCTTCATCATCCTCAAGGTACTGGATGCCGTGATGGGTCTGCGCGTGACCGAGGAAGAAGAATCGGTCGGCCTGGATCTGGCACAACACAACGAGCGCGGCTACAACCTGTAAGCACGCGCCGCAAAAAACTTGCCCGGCTCGCCGGGCATTTTTTTGTCTGGAATTTGTCTTCCCTGATACAGCTGAAAGGATTTTTCGTACTGCTTTGGTCGTGTTTACGACGAGTGTTTTTCTGCGGCCAAAGGCTTACATCATTGAAGGAATATTAGGGCCTTTGTTTTTTTCCAGAGCGCGCTAGAATGCGCCCCGAACGTGCGGAGAACTGTATGTGGCAACAGACTCTGATAACCCTGCGGGCACGGCCCCGGGGCTTTCATCTGGTGACGGACGAGTTGCTCGCCGGCCTGCCTGAACTCAAGGCATGCCGGGTCGGTCTGTTGCATTTGTGGCTGCAGCATACCTCGGCGTCGTTGACCATCAACGAGAACGCCGATCCGGCGGTACGTCGCGACTTCGAACGATTTTTCAATCGTCTGATCCCACAAGGAGCAGACGGCTATGAGCATAACGACGAAGGCCTGGACGACCTCCCGGCGCACTTCAAGGCCAGCGTGCTGGGCTGCCAGATCAGTTTGCCGGTAACGGCGGGCCGACTGGCACTGGGCACCTGGCAAGGCGTTTACCTGGGCGAGCACCGTGATCATGGCGGTGCCCGTAAAGTCCTCGCCACCTTGCACGGTGAAGGGGCATAAACCGTTGGTCACCAATGGTTACCGATTTTTTTCCGGCGACTTTCGACAGTCGCCAAAGCTGGTCTATAACTAATCTGCTTTTCGCAAGTCATGAGGTAGAACATGAGCGACGATGATCTGGAAAACGACGACCTCGAAGTAGGCGACGAAGACGAGGCCGAAGACGGTCTGGAAGCAGCAGCGGAAGACGTTGCTGAAGACGATGGCGGTGACGATACGCCGGCCCCGGCTGCCAAAGGCAAGGCCAAGGCTGCGGTGTCGGTCGACGAGTTGCCGAGCATCGAAGCCAAGAACAAGGAGCGCGATGCCCTGGCCAAGGCCATGGAAGAGTTCCTTGCGCGCGGCGGCAAGGTGCAGGAAGTGGAGGCCAACGTGGTCGCCGATCCGCCCAAGAAGCCGGACAACAAGTACGGCAGCCGCCCTATCTGAGGCGTGTCGCTTGCTTGCTGAAAAAGCCCGCCGTCGCTGCGGGCTTTTTACATGGGCGAAAGAAATCTAGCCGCGGCTGTTCCAGCGAGCGAGTACGGCAGGCAGATCGTTCAGGCTGCGAATCTCGGCATCCGGCAGGCGCTCCGCTTCCCAGTCCTTGCCGGCCGGGTTGAACCAGATCGCTCGCAGACCGGCCTGCTGCGCCCCGGCGATGTCATCCCCCGGGTGATCGCCGATATGCACAGCGGCTTCGGCGCTCACGCCGCCGCGCTGCAACGCTTCATGGAACAGTCGAGCATCCGGCTTGGCTATGCCGATGTCTTCGGCACACAACGCAAACTTGAAGTAATCCGCCAGCCCGAGACGACGGACATCGGCGTTGCCGTTGGTGACCACCCCGAGGGCGTAATGCTTGGCGAGGGTTTCCAGGATCGGCTCGACCTCCGGGAACACCTCGATCTGATGCCGCGCATGCAGAAACACTTCAAAACTCTTGTCCGCCAGATCCGACGCTTCGCCGTGGGCGTACCCGGCTTCTTCCAGCGCATGGAACAGCACGCGCCGGCGCAACGCGCTGATGCGGTGCTTCAGGCCCGGTTCGTTGGCCAGCACCCGCTCGCGGATCGACCACAGATGCTCGACCGGCACCGCGCCCAGATTCGGCGCATGTTCGCTCAGCCATTCGCGCAAAACCGCTTCGGCGCTGACGATCACCGGGGCGGTGTCCCACAAGGTGTCGTCGAGGTCGAAGGTGATCAACTGGATGCTCATGAATCGTCGCCTTTCATGCGTTTGGCCCGTGGATGGGCGCTGTCGTAGACCGCCGCCAGGTGCTGGAAGTCCAGGTGGGTATAGATCTGGGTGGTCTTGATGTCCGAGTGGCCGAGCAGTTCCTGCACCGCTCGCAGGTCCTGAGAGGACTCGAGCAAATGGCTGGCGAAGGAGTGCCGCAGCATGTGCGGGTGCAGGTTCTGTCCCAGCTCGCGTTCGCCGGCCAGTTTGACCCGCACCTGAATCGCGCGCGGGCCAAGGCGTCGGCCTTGCTGGCTGACGAATACCGCGTCGTCCGCCGGATTGGTCAGCGCCCGCAGCGGCAGCCATTGCTCCAGTGCTTCCCGGGCCTTTTTGCCGACGGGCAACAGACGCGTCTTGCTGCCCTTGCCGAGCACCTGAACCATGCCGTCGGCCAGATCGAGCTGATCGAGATTGAGCCCGGTCAGCTCCGACAGACGCAGTCCGGAGGAATAGAACAACTCCAGAATCGCCTGATCGCGCCGCGCGAGGAAATCGTCCTCCACGGCACCTTCAAGCAGTTGCAGGGCGCGATCGGTGTCGAGGGTTTTCGGCAGCCGACGTTCGCCTTTGGGCGGTGCCAGGCCGGTGGCCGGATCGTGATCGCAGAGACCTTCACGATTCAGATAGTGATAGAGCCCGCGCACCGCTGAGAGCAGGCGCGCCAGACTGCGTGAGGACTGGCCCTGGGCATGCAGGCGGGCGATCAGGCTGCGCAGGCGCTGGATGTCCAGCGCCTGCCAGCTACCGATGTTCTGTTTGTTGCACCAGCCGAGGACTTTGTCGAGGTCGCGTCGGTAGGCCGACAGCGTGTGCGGCGACACCTGCCGCTCACTGCGCAGGTGTTCGCAGTAAGCGTCCAGTTGTCGTTCCATGCTCAGCGTACCGAGCGCAGGGAGCTGTTGACCCGTGGCAGCACGCGACCCATGACTTCGGCGATGTAGCTGAGGAACAGCGTGCCGACCGAACTCTTGTAGTGCTGCGGATCACGGCTGGCGATGGCCAGGATCCCGTGGATGCCCTGATGGCTGACGGCGACCACGGCGGTGGAGCCGATCTGCTTGCGCTGTTCTTCGCCGAACAGGAAGTCCAGTTCATGTTCACGCAGACTGCCGCTGACGCTCTTGCCTTCGGTGAGCAATCCGCCGATGGCGGTTTGCGCGTCGGCGTGGGTCACCCAGCGGCCGACCGGGGCCGGGTTGTCGCCCAGCAGGATCAGGCTGACGAAGGGCACCTGAAAATCCTGACGCAGGCTGTCTTCGACGCTGATCACCACGTCTTCCAGAGTGGCGGCGTCCATCAGGGCGAGGATCAAGCGGCGGGTCTTGTCGAACAGGCGATCGTTGTCCCGGGCGACGTCCATCAAGTGCGAGAGACGATGACGCATCTCGATGTTGCGGTCGCGCAGGATGGCCATCTGACGCTCGACCAGCGAGACGGTATCGCCTCGCTGATGGGGGATGCGCAGGGACGGCAGCAGTTCTTCATGCTCGACGAAGAAGTCCGGATGAGCCTCCAGGTACGCGGCAACCGCTGCCGCCTCCAGGCTCTCGGACGCTGATTCACCGGACTGTCGGGCGGGTACCTGAGGCTTATCGGTCATGGCTTCTGCTCACTCAAAGACGCACTTGTCCTTCGTATACGCGCACTGCCGGGCCGGTCATCAACACCGGTTGGCCGGGGCCTGCCCACTCAATGGACAGACGCCCGCCCGGCAGGTCGATCAGCAGTGGCGAATCCATCCACCCCTGACTGATCGCAGCTACAGCAGCAGCGCAGGCACCGGTGCCGCAGGCCTGGGTTTCCCCGGCGCCGCGTTCCCAGACGCGCAGTTGCGCGCGATGGCGGTCGATGACCTGGAGAAAACCGACGTTGACCCGCGCCGGAAAGCGCGGATGGTGTTCGATTTTCGGCCCCAGTTCATGCACCGGTGCAGTGTTGATATCGCTGACCCGCAGCACCGCATGGGGGTTGCCCATGGACACCGCGGCCAGATCGACCGGCGCACCGTCGACATCGACCTGATAACTCAGGGCCTGCTCCGGCGCCTGGAACGGAATGTCCGCCGGCACCAGGCGCGGGGCGCCCATGTTAACGCCGATCTGGCCGTCGTTACGCACGTCCAGTTCGATGATGCCGCCCTTGGTCTCGACGCGGATCTGCCGTTTGGCGGTCAGGCGTTTGTCGAGCACGAAGCGGGCGAAGCAGCGCGCACCGTTGCCGCACTGCTCCACTTCGGAACCGTCGGAGTTGAAGATCCGGTAACGGAAATCCACATCCGGATTGCTCGGCGCTTCGACGATCAGCAACTGGTCGAAACCGATGCCGGTGTGCCGGTCGCCCCACATTTTTGCGTGCTTGGGCTGAATATGCGCGTGCTGGCTGACCAGGTCGAGAACCATGAAGTCGTTGCCCAGGCCGTGCATCTTGGTAAAACGCAGCAGCATGGGGTTACTCCGGCAGCAGGCTTTCGCCGGCAAACAGCTCGGCCACGGTTTCGCGGCGACGCACTTCAAATGCCTGATCACCATCCACCAGCACTTCAGCGGCACGGCCGCGGGTGTTGTAGTTGGAGCTCATCACGAAACCGTAGGCACCGGCCGAATGCACGGCCAGCAGATCGCCTTCTTCCAGCGCCAGTTCGCGTTCCTTGGCGAGGAAGTCGCCGGTTTCGCAGATCGGGCCGACGATGTCGTAGGTACGCGCAGCAGTATCGCGTGGCTTGACCGGGGTCACGTCCATCCAGGCCTGGTACAGCGCCGGGCGGATCAGGTCGTTCATGGCCGCGTCGACGATAGCGAAGTCTTTGTGCTCGGTGTGCTTGAGGTACTCGACCTGAGTCAGCAGCACACCGGCGTTGGCGACAATGAAGCGGCCTGGCTCGAACACCAGCGCCAGATCACGACCGACCAGACGCTCGCGTACAGCCTTGATGTAATCGGCGGCCAACGGCGGCTCTTCATCGCGATAACGCACACCCAGGCCGCCACCGAGATCGATGTGACGCAGGTGGATGCCGCAATCGCCGAGGCGATCGACCAGATCCAGCAGGCGATCGAGGGCATCGAGGAACGGCGGCAGGGTGGTCAGTTGCGAACCGATGTGGCAGTCGACGCCGACCACTTCCAGGTTCGGCAGGTGCGCGGCACGCACGTACACGTCTTCGGCGTCGGCGATGGCGATGCCGAACTTGTTCTCTTTGAGACCGGTGGAAATGTACGGGTGGGTGCCGGCATCGACGTCCGGGTTCACGCGCAGCGAGATCGGCGCACGAACGCCCAGTTCGGCGGCGACCACTTGCAGGCGCTCGAGCTCGTCGGTGGATTCGACGTTGAAGCAATGCACGCCGACTTCCAGCGCACGGCGCATGTCGTCACGGGTCTTGCCGACGCCGGAGAACACGATCTTGTCCGGGCTGCCGCCGGCGGCCAGAACACGCTCCAGCTCGCCACGGGAAACGATGTCGAAACCGGCACCGATACGGGCCAGGACATTCAGGACGCCGAGGTTGGAATTGGCCTTGACCGCGAAGCACACCAGGTGCGGCATGCCGGCCAGCGCATCGGCGTAGGCCAGGTACTGGGCCTCGATGTGCGCGCGGGAGTAGACGTAGGTCGGTGTGCCGAAGCGATCGGCGATGGCGGACAGCGCCACACCTTCCGCGAACAGTTCCCCGCCACGGTAGTTAAAAGCGTCCATGGCGATCCCTTAGTAAACGTCGTGCTTGTGTGCCTTGGAGACAGGCTGCTTTTGCGAAGACTGGGCTTGCTCGGCCGGGTCCTGATCTTCATCGGGCAGGTACAGCGGGCCTTTCTGACCGCAGGCCGAAACGAGACAGGCAACCGCGACGAGCGCAGCAAGGGAAGAGATCAGGCGCTTCATGGCGAAATCCTTGAAAATGCGTTAATTGCGCCGGAGTATACCGGCCACCCGGCAGCTTGCCTATGCGACGGAACTCCCGTCCGGCGGGGCTCGGGCTGCGGCGCGGAAACTTTTCCCGCGTGGCGGGTGGATATTTCGTCGCCGGGCAGGGCGCTTGGTCGTTATCCTTTGCAATCGGCTGGCAGCGTCCGTATCTTGCGGCGCTTGAGCCTGATCAGACATTTTTTGAGGTTGCCGCAATGAGTTTGTCCGAAGCCCGTTTCCACGATCTGGTCGATGAAACCCAGGAAAAACTGGAAGACATCTTCGACGACAGCGACCTGGACATCGACATGGAGAACTCGGCCGGTGTGCTGACCGTCAAGTTCGAGAACGGCACCCAGCTGATCTTCAGTCGTCAGGAACCGTTGCGTCAGCTGTGGCTGGCCGCGGTGTCCGGCGGTTTCCACTTCGACTACGACGAAGAAAGCGAACGCTGGATGTGCGACAAGAGCGAAGAACAGCTGGGCGAAATGCTCGAGCGCATCGTCAAGCAGCAGGCCGGCACCGAATTCGATTTCGAAGGCCTGTGATTTCGTGACTGATACTGCGCCCGTCCGTCCGCCGAAGCCGCTCTACAGCAACGTCAGCCCGGCCGTCCCTTCGCCGTGCACCGGCGTGTGCCGGCTGGATGAACAGAAGGTCTGCCTCGGCTGCATGCGCCATGTCGAAGACATCCGCGAGTGGCGTTCGGCCGATGACGAGCGCCGCCGGGTGATTTGCGCGCAGGCGGCTCAGCGCCGGCAGCTCGCCGGAGCGTAGCTTGTATATTTTTTGAGCTGTGATAGTGTCCGGAAACGCCTCAACCCATCGAGGCCTGGTGAAAACCCCGTCTTTTTTGGCGGGGTTTTGCTTTTTTTGTGTGCAGAAGAAAGGAGTCTGCCCGGATCATGACCGCACCTTCCATCACCCTTACCCGTCTGGACGTGCAACGTCTGGAGCGCCTGATCGACAGCCTGGATGACACGCTGCCGGGCGTGATCGCGCTGCAAACCGAACTGGACCGCGCCGATACCCTGGTCGGTCACGATGAAGTGCCTGCCGATGTCGTGACGATGAATTCCCGTGTGCACTGCCGCGAAGAGAGCAGTGGCAAGGACTACCACCTGACCCTGGTCTACCCGAAGCACGCCAACGCCGACGAAGGCAAAGTCTCGATCCTGGCCCCGGTCGGCAGTGCGCTGCTGGGCTTGAAGGTTGGTCAGCACATCGACTGGCCGGCTCCGGGTGGCAAGATCCTGAAACTGACTTTGCTCGAAGTCGAATCGCAGCCGGCCAACGGCGGTGATTTCCCGGAGTAACCCGCCTCAGACCTGCTCGAGCGCCTCGTTCAGAGAGCGTTCCAGGTCGGCCTTGTAACGCAGATACAGATTGCTCGAACTCTGCCCGTCACCGATCACACCCGACAGGTCCAGGTCGGTGATGTAGCAGCGGTAGCGCTCGCTTTCCCGGCGCTGCCCGACGATCTCCCGGGCGACCACGCTGAACAGCTGGTCGCCATGTTCCAGCTCGCTGAATTCCCGTTGATTGCAATACAGCGTGACCTGCACTTCGCCGGGTGCGGCTTTGCCGACGATCGCCTGCACGTCGTAGAACGGTTTGTTGACCGGCGTCTGCGGCGCCGGGCGCATTTCGACCCGTCGTGCGCGTCCCGGCCCTGATGGCAATAACTGGTAATACAAGATTTCAAGGCTGGCGGCATGGCCCGCATCCATCGGCAGCAGCGCTTCGCGGCGGAACTGGATCGATTGCAGGAACCGCTGCAGCGGCACCAACAGGCTTTGCTCGTCGTGATAGGGCAAGTGCTGTTGCCACAGCGCATTGAACTCGTCGAGTACGTACAGCTCGGCGGTTCGCTCGGTGATCCGGTAGAACACCTGAATGCATTCGGGCTGGCCCATCGGCAGGATCAACGCCAGGTCGTGGTCTTCCAGCGCCATCGGGTCCAGGTGCAGCGGGCTGTAGCGCGGCTGTTCCTCGCCCAGGTAATCGAGCAGCGCCGGCAGGGTGGCGAGGGCGACATGGCTGACCTGGCCCGGCACCAGCTCCAGCACGTGATAGTGCTGCTGCACCTGGATCAGGTAGCGGTGATTCAGATCACTGAGCAACAGGGTCTGCGCGGTGTCGACGATTTCTTCCACCCGGCGGGCGATGAACTGCGCGCGGTTGTGACAGAAACAGCGCACCCGCAGCGACGGCTGCTGCGATCCACGCGGCAGGTTGTTGAGGTAATCGCGCAGGCAGTCCATCAAGGCATGCGGGCCGTCGAAGCGATTGACCAGCACTTCGTTCCAGCTGTTGAGCGTGACCTGATCCAGGGTCAGCACCAGGTTTTCGCGCACGCCGGCGTAGCTCAGGGAGTCCGTGCGTTCGGTAGTCATCAGGATGTTGAGGTCGCGGTGATGTTTGAGCGGGTCGACCCCGACATTCACCAGCATCAGCACTTCGCTCGGCACGGCGGCGCGCAGCAGCGGTTCTTCGGCAACGGTCGACAAGGGCAGGGCGATGCTTTGTTGCAGGCTGCCGAGCAGGTTGAACAGCTCGAACTCGCTCAAATCGCTGGTGCCGGGGTGCAGGGCCAGTCGGGTGCTGCTGTCGATCACGCCGTTGCGGTGGCACCAGGTCAGCAGCTCCAGCAACTCGCGGCTGCGCTTGATCGGCGCGAAGTGTTCCCACTCCAGCGCCGTAAGGCTGCCGTTGTACAGGCCCCACTGGGTTTGTCCCGGTTCCTTTTTGTTCGGCGATTGCACCAGGGTCAGGGTGTCTTCGGCCAGGTCCGGGGCGATGCCGGGATTGATGAACTCGACCTTGTCGGCCTTGCGTTCGAATGCTGCATACAGGCGCCGGCCTAGAACGTTGAGGTCGCGCTTGTTGATCAGGCTGACAGTCTGTTCGGTGCGGGCGAACTGGGTCAGGAAGCGGTAGCTGTAATTCAGTTCGTTGACCAGCGCCCGGCGCTCGGCGCTGACCTGGCGGACTTTCCACTGGCTGCGGCTGTCGAGCAGCGCCAGTTGCCGCTGATCCCAGTGCCATTCGCTGGCCAGTCTTTCCAGCAGTGAACGCTGCCAGCTCTGGGTGCGGGTGTTGCCGGTGAGCTTGCGGTTGACCTTGAGGTACAGCGCGCGGCGTACCAACTCCAGGCGCTCCGGCTCGTTGCGCGCAGTGAGGTATTCCTCGATCCGCCGGTAGACCACCATGTACGGGTCCAGCTCGTCGAGATCCAGCCGGTTGGCGAACACCGCCTGCTTGAAGCGCAGGCTCAGACATTGCACCTGCGGATGTTCGCTGGCGTAAACCTCGGTCAGCAGCAGCTTGAGCACCGATTTGTAAGGTGACTCGATGCCCTTGAACAGTTGCCACAGCCCGGCGCCGACGAACTCGCCCGGCGGAATGTGCGCCATCGGCCCCAGGTCGAGGGTTTCATCGTTGCGGATGAAACGCTTGGAAATCAGGGTGTGGGTGTACGCGTCGTAGGCACGTTCTTCGTAGACCGGCACCAGCCACCAGATCGGCGTGCGCCCGGCGAGCCAGATCGCGGTGCGGTAGAACTCGTCCAGCAGCAGATAGTGCTGGGTAGTGCCGCAATCTTCGGAGCTGAGCTGGGTATCGCGTTCGCCTTTGACGAAGCGCACCGGGTCGATCAGGAAGAAGTGCGCTTCGGCCCCCTGGCTGGCAGCCCAGGTTTCGAGCAACTGGCATTTCTTGCGCAGCTCGGCCAGTTCGCTGTCGCTCAGGTCGGGGGCGTGGCAGACCCACACGTCCATGTCGCTCTGGTCGGCCTGGGCCAGCGTGCCGAGGCTGCCCATCAGGAACAGCCCATGAATCGGCCGTGGCGGGTTGCTGCCGTGACGCGGCTTGTAGGAGAACGAGCGGGTCAGGCGCTGGGCTTCGGCAAGCGCATCGGCTTCCGGTTCGTAATTCGACAGCCCGGCCGGCGTACTGCCCGAGACATAACCCGGCAACAGCGGATGATTGACGTGGAAAAACAGCGGCAGCAGCGTCAGCACACTTTGCTGGCGCGT
Source organism: Pseudomonas sp. GW458-11-26-14-LB4 (assembly GCF_059423925.1). Taxonomy (NCBI): domain Bacteria; kingdom Pseudomonadati; phylum Pseudomonadota; class Gammaproteobacteria; order Pseudomonadales; family Pseudomonadaceae; genus Pseudomonas; species Pseudomonas sp. GW458-11-26-14-LB4. Next base: position 416,958 of record NZ_JBWKYU010000001.1, on the reverse strand, counting down.
CGAAAGACCTTCCAGCGCCCGGTTCAGGCGGCCTTCATTGAGTTTGAGAAAACGTGCACGTAGCTGGCTGAGTACCTTGCGGTCGATGCCTTCGTCCAGGTCGGGGCGGATTTCATGGGTGCGGGTCATGTCGGCTCAAACCGGCGCGCAGGGCTCGGAGGCAAATGGTCTCGGGTGTCCGGGAGTTTAGCGCCTGAGCGACAGGAGTTTTAAGCTGAATTTGTTTTTTGACGTCAGATTTCTATCGCGCGGCGATGGGCGACGTTCATGGCTGGCCCGCGGAAATCCCGTGGCAGGGGTTTCCGTGGGCAAAGTCGGGAGGATCAGGCGGTTTGCTGCTCTTTGAGAATCGTCAGTACGGTTTGCACGTTCTGTGCGGCATCGCGACCGAGGCTGGTCAGGTAACCGCCATCGGGCTGGTCTGTCAGTTCTTTTTCGAACAGGCGTTGTGCGGCGGCAATGTGCTTCGGGGCAGCGGTCTGATGAATTTTCAGACCTTCCTGGGAACTGTCCAGGTTGAAGAGTGCGAGGACTTCCAGTTCGGCAACCAACTCAGGGGTAAGCGACATAAGGACTCCAGACTTTCTAGGAATTGGACGACAGCGCCCCTAAGGTGAACCTGCCGGCGCGGCCTGTCCAGTGCGCGTGTCAGGGTTTTTATCCCGGGGTGGATTCCAGTGTAGTCAGGGGGCGGCAGAAGGCCGCGAAGATGGGTGACAAATTGTGTGGGAGCAGGTCTGCTCCCACAGCGAGGGGCCGTTTACTGCTTTTCCGGTGGCAACTCGGGCAGTGCGCGCAGCGCGGTTTCGTACCACTCGGTATCGAACGCGCGGTCTTCGTCGAGCATCGCGTCGATTTCACAGGCCAGCACGTGGGCCATCAGATTCAGGATGTCATCACGCTCGTAACCGACCAGCGTCAGCTTGTTGAAGGTTGCCTTGGCCGCTGGCGGGTTGTCGCTTTCGATCTGGTTCTCGATCGCTTCGATCAGCGTCGATTCGGTGAACTCTTCTTCATCATTGTCGATGTCAGTCGGCTCGCTCATGGCAGGCTCCTCAAGGAAAGGCGCCAGTTTACCCGCATTCAGCAGCGTGATGCTGCTGGCGCGAATCCCTGGTGCGATCTATAAACAGGCACTGCCCACCCCGCACGGCCTGGAGGCTATGTGATGTTCAAGCTCTATGGATTCTCCGTCAGCAACTACTACAACATGGTCAAACTGGCGCTGCTGGAAAAAGGCCTGCCGTTCGAAGAGGTCACGTTCTACCCGACGCCTACGCCTGAGTCTCTGGCCATCAGCCCGCGTGGCAAGGTGCCGGTGCTGGGGGCCGAAGGTGGTTACATCAACGAAACGATGGTGATGCTCGAATACCTCGAAAGCAGTCAAAAGGGTGTCCCGCTGTTGCCGACCGAGCCGTTTGCCCGTGCTCAGGTGCTGGCAGTGGCCAAGGAAATCGAGCTGTATATCGAGCTGCCGGCCCGAGCCTGTTACGGCGAAGCGTTTTTCGGTACGGCGCTGCCGGAGGCGATCAAGGAAAAAACCAAGGCTGAATTGCTGCTGGGTTTTGCGGCGCTGGGGCGCCACGGCAAGTTCGCTCCGTATGTGGCGGGCGACAGCTTGAGCATTGCGGATTTGTACTTCCTCTACAGCGTGCCGTTGGCAGTTGCGGTGGGGCACAAGCTGTTCGGTCTGGATTTGCTGGCGCAGATGCCGAAGGCCAAGGCACTGCTGGAGCGACTTGAGCAGAATCCAAATGTGCAGAAGATTGCGGCGGACAAGGATGCGGCGATGCCGGCGTTTTTGGCGATGATCGCAGCCAAAAAGTAGCATTTTGTAGCGTTTTGAAATCAGTCATCGCGGGCAAGCCCGCTCCCACAGGGTTTTCGGTTGAAACACAATTGCATGTTCGACACTGAACCTGTGGGAGCTGGCTTGCCAGCGATGTTTTTGGCTTTTAGCGGCTGGCGATCAACGCCTGACCGCGAACCACGGCAGCCTTGACCTGCGCCGGTGCAGTGCCGCCGATGTGGTCACGGGCATTCACCGAGCCTTCCAGGGTCAGCACGGCAAACACGTCCTGCTCGATCTGGTCGCTGAACTGGCGCAGTTCTTCCAGACTCATTTCCGCCAGATCCTTGCCGGTGTCGACGCCGTACTTCACGGCATGACCGACGATCTCGTGGCAATCACGGAACGGCAGGCCACGGCGTACCAGGTAGTCGGCCAGGTCAGTGGCAGTGGAGAAGCCGCGCAGCGCCGCTTCACGCATGATCGCGTGCTTAGGCTTGATCGCCGGGATCATGTCGGCAAAGGCGCGCAACGAGTCGCGCAGGGTGTCGGCGGCGTCGAACAGCGGTTCCTTGTCTTCCTGGTTGTCCTTGTTGTAGGCCAGCGGCTGGCCTTTCATCAGGGTCAGCAGGCCCATCAGCGCACCGAACACTCGGCCGGTCTTGCCGCGTACCAGCTCTGGCACGTCGGGGTTTTTCTTTTGCGGCATGATCGAGCTGCCGGTGCAGAAACGGTCCGGCAGATCGATGAACTGGAACTGCGCGCTGGTCCACAGCACCAGCTCTTCGGAAAAGCGCGACAGGTGCATCATCGCGATGCTGGCGGCCGAGCAGAATTCGATGGCGAAGTCGCGGTCGGACACGTTGTCCAACGAGTTGCCGCCGACGGCGTCGAAGCCCAGCAGTTGCGCGGTGTATTCGCGGTCGATCGGGTAAGTGGTGCCGGCCAGCGCGGCGCTGCCCAGCGGCATGCGGTTGGTGCGCTTGCGGCAGTCGACCAGACGCTCGTAGTCGCGGCTGAGCATTTCGAACCAGGCCAGCATGTGGTGCCCGAAGGTCACTGGCTGAGCGGTCTGCAGGTGGGTGAAGCCCGGCATGATGCTGGCGGCTTCACGCTCGGCCTGCTCCAGCAGGCCTTTTTGCAGGCGGGTGATTTCGCTCAGGATCAGGTCGATCTCGTCACGCAGCCACAGGCGGATGTCGGTGGCGACCTGGTCGTTGCGGCTGCGGCCGGTGTGCAGCTTCTTGCCGGTGACGCCGATGCGGTCGGTCAGGCGTGCTTCGATGTTCATGTGCACGTCTTCGAGGTCGACGCGCCAGTCGAACTGGCCGGCCTCGATTTCGCCCTGGATGGTCTTCAGGCCATCGATGATGCTGTCGCGCTCGGCATCCGTCAGCACGCCGACCTTGGCCAGCATGGTGGCGTGGGCGATCGAGCCCATGATGTCGTGGCGATACAGGCGCTGGTCGAAAGTGACGGAGGCGGTGAAGCGGGCGACGAAGGCGTCGACGGGTTCACTGAAGCGGCCGCCCCAGGACTGATTGGTCTTGTCAGTGCTCATGAATTCGCTCGTATCGGCTTGAAGAAAGAAGGCGTGAAACGCTGGCGCGGATAATAACAGGGTTGCCAATCCTGTCGCTGACACTGGTCGATACGTTTTTTTCTCATGGCCTGATCCATAGTCGCCGGTGTCGCCGGGGGATTTGCGCAAGGATATTTTTCGATTGAGCAATATCGGCCCGACGAGCGTCTACAGTAGGACATAGGGGTCGACGTGGCGGCGGATCGCGCAAAGGTCCGGCCACCGACTATAAGAAGAGAGAGGGGTGGGTGTATTGGCCATTGGCATACCCTGCGTAAAACGCAGTCGGCGACGGGCGTCAGGCGGTACGTTGCAGGTGTCGGCAAATATTGCCGGCCGACGTACGGCACTTTTTGGCGCTCGCGCTAGTCTTAGCGTGGATCGCGGTGACGGACGTCACTCCACTTGTCTACGCTATCCTTGTGCGAGACTCACGCAGGAATCCAGCGCAATATGAATGTCCTGATCGTTGATGACGAACCACTGGCCCGCGAGCGACTCAGCCGAATGGTGAGCGAGCTCGAGGGCTACACAGTCCTGGAGCCCAGCGCCACCAATGGCGAAGAGGCGTTGGCGCTGATCGACAGCCACAAGCCGGATATCGTGCTGCTCGATATCCGCATGCCGGGCCTCGATGGCCTGCAGGTGGCTGCCCGTCTGTGCGAACGCGAAACCCCGCCAGCCGTGGTGTTTTGCGCAGGTCCCGATGAATTTGCCGTGGAAGCCCTGCAGGCCAGCGCCGTGGGCTATGTGGTGAAACCCGTGCGAACCGAACATCTGCATGACGCCCTGAAACGGGCTGAACGTCCCAACCGGGCCCAGCTCTCGGCCCTGACCCGTCCTGCCGCCGAAAGCGGTAACGGCCCGCGCAGCCACATCAGCGCCCGGACCCGCAAAGGCATCGAATTGATCCCGCTGGATCAGGTGGTGTACTTCATTGCCGACCACAAATACGTGACCTTGCGCCACGAAGGTGGCGAAGTCCTTCTGGATGAACCGCTCAAGGCGCTGGAAGACGAATTCGGCGAGCGCTTCGTGCGGATCCACCGCAACGCGCTGGTCGCCCGCGACCGCATCGAGCGATTGCAGCGCACACCGCTGGGCCACTTCCAGTTGTTCCTCAAGGGCCTCAACGGAGATGCGCTGATCGTCAGCCGCCGGCATGTGGCGGGCGTGCGCAAAATGATGCAGGGGCTTTAGTCCGCAGGCTCCGGGCGGTTCTTCGTTTCATTCACCAGGCATCGCAGGCCAGGGAGGCCACGCCGTTTCTGATTCAGGTCAAAGTGGATTTGGCTGAGCTGTTATTATCCGCCGTATCTATTCAGTACGGATTGATCCATGTCCTCTCGCGAAATCCGCATCGCCACCCGCAAAAGTGCTCTGGCCCTCTGGCAGGCCGAATACGTCAAAGCCCGTCTGGAAGCAGCCCACCCGGGCCTGCTGGTGACGCTGGTGCCCATGGTCAGTCGCGGCGACAAGCTGCTTGATTCGCCCCTGTCGAAAATCGGCGGCAAGGGCCTGTTCGTCAAGGAACTGGAAACCGCGCTGCTGGAAAACGAAGCCGACATCGCCGTGCATTCGATGAAAGACGTGCCGATGGATTTCCCCGAAGGCCTCGGTCTGTTCTGCATCTGCGAGCGCGAAGATCCCCGTGACGCGTTTGTCTCCAATACATATTCCAGCCTCGATGCGTTGCCAGCCGGCAGCATCGTCGGCACCTCCAGCCTGCGTCGCCAGGCTCAGTTGCTGACGCGCCGTCCGGATCTCGAGATCCGTTTCCTGCGCGGTAACGTCAACACCCGTCTGGCCAAGCTCGACGCCGGCGAGTACGACGCAATCATCCTCGCGGCAGCCGGTCTGATCCGCCTCGGTTTCGAAGACCGCATCACCTCGGCCATCAGCGTCGACGACAGCCTGCCGGCCGGTGGTCAGGGCGCCGTCGGTATCGAATGCCGCAGTGCCGACACCGAAATACATGCCTTGCTCGCACCCCTGCATCACGCCGACACCGCCGACCGTGTCACCGCCGAGCGTGCCCTCAACAAACATCTGAATGGCGGCTGCCAGGTGCCGATTGCCTGCTACGCCGTGCTCGAAGGCGATCAGTTGTGGCTGCGCGGTCTGGTGGGCGAACCGAGTGGCGGCAAGCTGCTCAGCGCACAGGCTCGTGCACCGCGTGCCGCAGCCGAGACGCTGGGTGTGCAGGTGGCCGAAGACCTGCTCAGCCAGGGCGCCGACGATATTCTCAAGGCAGTCTACGGCGAGGCAGGTCACGAGTGACCGCCTGGCGCCTGCTGCTGACGCGCCCGGCGGAGGACTGTTCGGCGCTCGCCGCCGTGCTGGCCGAGCAAGGGTTTTTCAGCAGCTGTCTGCCGCTTTTGGAAATCGCGCCCCTGCCGGTCTCTGACACAATGCGCCGCACGATCACGCAACTGCCGCGTTACAGCTCGGTGATCGTGGTCAGCAAACCGGCGGCGCGGATCGCGGTGGATCTGCTCGACTCTTTGGGTCTGGCGACTCCGACGATGCCGTGGTTCAGCGTGGGTGCAGCGACCGCCGCTATCCTTCGGGATCGGGGGCTGGATGTGAGCTTCCCGGACGCGGGCGACGACAGCGAAGCCTTGCTGCAATTGCCGCGTCTGCTGGCGGCGGTGGCAGAGCCCGGCTCGCAGGTGTTGATCCTGCGCGGGGAGGGCGGACGCGAGCTGCTGGCCGAGCGCCTGCGCGCGCTTGGTGCTAGTGTCGAATACTTGGAGTTGTACCGTCGCGACCTGCCCGACTATCCGCCGCAGGAGCTGCCCCGCAGGATTGCAGCGGAACGCCTGAACGGGCTGGTGGTCAGCAGTGGACAGGGTTTCGAGCACCTGCGCCAACTGGCTGGCGACAACTGGCCTGTACTTGCGCAGTTGCCGTTGTTTGTTCCAAGCCCAAGGGTTGCCGAGCAGGCCAGTGCCGCCGGGGCCCGAACAGTTGTGGATTGTCGCGGCGCGAGTGCCGCGGCCTTGCTGACGGCGTTACGGGAGCATCCCGTGCCCGTTCTCTAATGCAAAGGATGGATACGTGAGCGAAACAGCCTTGCCTAAAGATGACGTTCAACCTGTGATCGATTCACCGGTTGATGCACCGCCACCGGCCGCGGAACCGCGCCGAGGCAACGGATTGGCCATTCTCGCGCTGCTGCTCGGCGCCGCCGGTGTTGCGGTGGGTGGCTGGGGTGTCTGGCAGGTGCGACACCTGCAGACCAGCACTCAGAATCAGTTGAGCCAGGTCCAGGCGTTGAACGATCAGGCCCAGACCCTGAAGCTCAATGAGCAACGACTGACCGAGCGCCTCGGGCAATTGCCCGGCGCCGATGAACTTGCCGATCGCCAGCGTCTGGTGTCGCAACTTCAGGGCGATCAGCAGCGCCTCAATCAACGTCTGGAAACCGTCCTTGGCGCCAGCCGCAAGGACTGGCGTCTGGCCGAGGCCGAGCACTTGCTGCGTCTGGCCAGCCTGCGTCTTTCCGCCCTCCAGGACATCAGCAGCGCCCAGGCGCTGGTGCAGGGTGCCGATGAAATCCTGCGCGAGCAGAATGATCCCGGCTCGTTCGCCGCTCGTGAGCAAGTGGCGAAAACCCTGGTGGCGCTGCGCAGCACCGAGCAACCGGATCGCACCGGGCTGTTCCTGCGCCTGGGCGCCTTGCGTGATCAGGTCGTCGGCCTCACCGAGCTGGCGCCGGAATACAAGGATCGCGGCGATTCGCTGCTGGGCCTGACCTCCGATGGCGACGGCGCCAGTCGCTGGGCGCAGTGGTGGGATCAGCTCTCGCGCTACATCCGCATCGATTTCAACGCTGACAAAAATGTTCGGCCGCTGCTTGCTGGCCAGAGTCTGAGCCAGGTGCGTCTGGCCCTGAGCCTTTCGCTCGAACAGGCGCAGTGGGCCGCGCTCAACGGTCAGGCGCCGGTGTACACCCAGGCCCTTGCAGAAGCGCGTGACGTCCTCACGGGCAACTTCAATCCGGACAACCCGCAGAGCAAGATCATGCTCGAGCAGGTCGCGGAATTGAGCAAGCAACCGGTTACCGTCAACACGCCGGATCTCGCTGGAACCTTGAGTGCGGTTCAGGCGTATCTGGAGCGCCGTAACGTCAACGCCGAAGACTCGGTGAAACCCTTCGCCAAACCAGCCGCCAGCACCGCGCAGGAGGCGACACCATGAAGCGCCTGTATGTGATCGTGTTTCTGGTGATCGCGGCAACGGCGGCGCTGGGCCTGGCGATTGCCGAGCATTCCGGATACGTGCTGGTCGCCTACAAAAGCTTTCGTTATGAATCGAGCCTGTGGGCGACCCTGGCGGTGGTGGCGGTGCTGTGGCTGCTGGTCTGGGGTATCAAGGCGCTGGTCGAACTGGTGCTGACCTCGGGCGGCGTGGTCAATCCCTGGTCGCGTCGCAACCGCAGCCGTCGCGTGCAAGTGGCGATCGAGCACGGTCAGCTCGATCTGGCCGAAGGTCGCTGGGCCAGTGCCCAGCGTCACCTTTACCGGGCCGCCGAAGCCGAGCGCCAGCCGTTGCTGTATTACCTGGGTGCCGCCCGCGCCGCCAACGAACAAGGCAACTACGAGGAAAGCGATCGCCTGCTGGAACGCGCCCTCGAGCGTCAGCCGCAGGCCGAGCTGGCGATCGCTCTCAGCCATGCGCAGTTGCAGACCGATCGTGGTGATACCGATGGGGCGCTGGTCACCTTGCAGGCGATGCACGAGCGCCATCCGCACAATGTCCAGACCTTGCGTCAATTGCAGCGTCTGCATCAGCAGCGCGGTGACTGGTCGTCGGTGATCCGGCTGTTGCCGGAGCTGCGCAAAGACAAAGTTCTGCCACCGGCCGAACTGTCCGAGCTCGAGCGTCGTGCCTGGGGGGAAAACCTTTCCCTGGCGGCCCAGCGTGAAGAGGATGGAGCCGTCGGTTTGCAGTCGCTCAACCGCGCCTGGCAGCAACTGACTTCTGCCCAGCGCCAGGAGCCGGCGCTGGTGTTGGCCTATGCCGAGCAATTGCGTCAGTTGGGCGCTCAGGTCGAAGCGGAAGAAGTGCTGCGCACGGCGCTCAAGCGCAAGTACGACAGCCATCTGGCGCGCCTTTACGGTCTGGTGCGCGGCAGCGATCCGGCGCGTCAGTTGCAGACGGCCGAAGGCTGGCTCAAGGATCATCCGGGTGATGCCAGCCTGCTGCTGACGCTGGGGCGCCTGTGCCTGCAAGCCAGCCTGTGGGGCAAGGCACGGGACTATCTGGAAAGCAGCCTGCGAGTACAGCGCAATCCGGAAGCGTGCGCCGAATTGGCGCGCCTGCTGGCCCGGCTGGGTGACACCGAGCGCAGCAACCTGCTGTTCCAGGAAGGGCTCGGTATGCTGGATGAACGACTTTTGGCTTCGCCATTGCCCGTAGCCGTTCGGGCGTGATCAGAAAGGAGGAGCGTGCTCCTCCTTTTCTTTCCGATGACGGAATAGTTACCGTTAAATCTCCTCCAGAGCAACGTCCTACAGAGGGCTACACCGAATCCTTCGGTGCCTGTCGGGATTTCCCTACACTTCTGCTGAAGTGTCGCCAGTGACCTGCCTTGAAAGCCCGAGGCCCTTTCCTCTACCGTAACTGCCTGTCTTTATTGTTACGGATAAGCCATGTCGTTGGCCTGCTCACGCTCCCTGTTCTTTATGGCTTTTACTGCGGGGATTCTGGCCCTGGGAGCTTCCTATTACCTTGAATATGCGGTCGGTCTGGTGCCTTGCAGTCTGTGTCTGGTCCAGCGTCTGTTCATGAGCGTCCTCACCCTTTGTTGTGGTGTGGCTGCGATCCATGGGCCGCAACGTGTCGGTCTGTCGCTTTACTGGATGATGGCGTTGCTCACCAGTCTTGGCGGGACGACAGCGGCGTGGCGGCAAGTGCTGCTGCAAGGTGATTCCCTGCAAAGGTTGGCGCATTGCGCGCCGGGTCCGGAAGAAATGTTCAGCAGCCTGCCGTGGTTATGCGCGCTGATGCGGATGTTCAACGATACGGCCGATTGCGCGGAATTGTCCTGGACGCTGTTCGATCTGAGCATTCCGGAGTGGAGCCTGCTGTTTTTTGTGGGGATGTCGATCCTGGCCGTTTACCAGTTGCTGCGGCAGGTCTGGATGGCGTTGCAGCAACCGCTCAGCGGCCAACCGTCGCACCCGGTGCTGGTCAGGGATTAAACACTTGTATGAACTTTCTCTCCTGCGTACCTTGAAGCCATAGGCGTGCGGGCATAATCTGGCCCGCACGTGTCATTGGAATTGTGTTGCTCGATGACGCTCTGCCTGGCCGCCTCTCAAAGCAATATTCACAAGAAGGGGCGCGGGTGTAGAGCAGCATGACCCACAAGGGAAGAGAGATCGCCATGCTCGAAAGTTGTCAGAATGCTCAGGAACGTTGGGGTGGAGTTCATCTGCTGATCGACCGCTGGCTGCAGGAGCGTGAGGAATTGATCGCTGCCTATGACAAGCTGGGCGCCAAACCTCAGGCACTGTCCGAGGATCGAAAGCCCTTGCAGGAATTCTGCGGCGTGCTGGTCGATTACGTCTCGGCCGGCCACTTCGAGATCTACGAACAGCTGACGGGCGAGGCCAAGGCCTTCAACGACAAGCGCGGCCTGGAACTGGCCGAGACGATCTATCCGCGGATCGATGTCATCACCGAAAAACTGCTCGCGTTCAACGACCTTTGCGATGAAGGCAGATGCGTTGCGGAGAAATTCAAGGAGCTGGGCGGCCTGCTCCACGAGCGCTTCGAACTGGAAGACTGCCTGATCGAAGTGCTGCATACCGCACACAAGGAAGAGGATTCGGTTCAGGCCTGAATCGGACTTCGCAAGACACAGAAACGGTGCGCCCACAGCGCACCGTTTTTTATTGGGCGATCAACTGGTCGCGCCGCGCAATTCCACTTCGAACACCAGCGGTGTGAACGGCGCGATCAAGTCGCCGGCACCGTCGGCGCCGTACGCTTGATCCGATGGAATCACCAGTCGCCACTTCGCACCGACCGGCATGTTCTGCAACGCGGTGCGCCAGCCGGCGATCACGCTGTCGAGATTGAACCACTGCGGCTGGCTGTTCTGATCGAACACGGTGCCGTCGGGCAATCGACCGATGTACAGCACCTGCACTTTTCCATCCGGACCGGCCTTCGTGCCATTCCCCGGCGCCAGCTCGGTCAGCAGGATGCCGTCGGCCAACTCCTTCACACCCGGTTTGGCTTTTTCGGCGGTGAGAAAACGTCGCTCGCTTTCCATCGCCGCTTCAGTCGAAGGCATCGCCGCCTGCTCGGCTGTCTGCGATTCGTGATCGGCGAGGATCTGCTCGATGCGTGCTTCGCTCAATGCCAGCGGCTTGCCTTGATAGGCCTGTTGCAGGCCTTCGATCAACGCCTGGATCTGGAGCTGCGGCACTTCCTGACGCAGCCGTTCGCCGAGGCTGGCACCAAGGCTGTAAGCCAGATCGTGAGCGTCATTCGCGGTGGTTTTTTCGTCGGCCTGAGCCACGGAAAAAATCATGCAGAGGGATAAAAAAAGGTAGCGCGACATGGGCACTCTCCGTCCTGAATTGCGGTGGATTATGCCAGCGCGAACGTCTGCAACGGTGAACTGCTTTTGCCAATGCACAGAAGTTTTTCGCAAGCCTGCAACCGAGTGCTTTCGATACTGTCAACATGCCCTAGCGGCGGTAGCAGCAGAGGTCTAGTATGAGCCGCACTCACGTCAGCCAGGAGGTAAACCATGTCGGCCACCAAGAAGCCTGTAAACACTCCGTTGCATTTACTCCAACAACTCTCGGGCAGCCTGCTCGAGCATCTGGAAAACGCTTGCTCCCAAGCCTTGGCTGATGCTGAAAAACTGCTCGCCAAACTGGAAAAGCAACGCGGCAAGGCGCAAGAAAAACTGCACAAATCCCGCACCAAATTGCAGGACGCAGCAGCAGCCGGTAAAGCCAAGGCGCAGACCAAGGCCAAGGCTGCCGTGAAGGAACTCGAAGACCTGCTCGATGCGCTGAAGGATCGTCAGTCCGATACCCGCAGCTACATTCTGCAACTCAAACGCGATGCCCAGGAAAGCCTGAAACTGGCCCAGGGTGTCGGTCGTGTTCAAGAGGCTGTCGGCAAGGCGTTGTCCCTGCGTTCGGCTAAACCTGCAGCGGCACCTGCGAAAAAAGCGGCCGCCAAACCTGCTGCAAAAGCACCGGCCAAATCGCCTGCCAAAGCGCCAGTGAAAGTCGCTGCAAAACCAGCCGCGAAGAAACCCGCAGCAGCCAGCGCTGCCAAACCTGCGGCTAAAACCACAGCGGCCAAACCAGCTGCCGCCAAGCCGGCTGCTGCAAAACCAGCTGCCAAGCCTGCGGCGAAAACCGCTGCTGCGAAAGCGGCTCCGGCAAGAACTGCCGCTGCAAAACCAGCTGCCAAGCCAGCCACCAAAGCAGCCGCCAAGCCGGCAGCAAAACCAGCCGTTAAAGCCGCCGCTAAACCAGCCGCTAAAACTGCTGCTGCCAAGCCTGCGGCGAAAACCGCTGCCAAGCCGGTTGCTGCCAAACCTGCAGCCAAAGCGGCGGCGAAACCAGCGGCCAAGCCTGCGGCAAAACCCGCTGCAAAACCAGCGGCCAAACCGGCTGCTGCAGCGAAGCCTGCAACGACCGCCGCCAAGCCAGCCGCGAAACCTGCTGCAAAACCAGCAGTGAAAAAACCTGCCGCTGCCAAGCCGGCTACCGCCAAGCCAGCAGCAAAACCAGCTGCAGCAAAACCGGCCACTGCACCTGCTGCCAAACCTGCCGCACCGGCAACCCCGGCTCCGACCGCAGCACCGGCATCCGCCGCCACTACCTCGACCACCGCAACCACGCCATCGTCGGCGCCGGTGTCGAGCGTCGCCAGCAACCCGTCCAGCGCTTCCTAAGCGTCGGTCGCCGCGACGCGCAGCACCTGCAGCGCGTCGCGGTTCAGGTTGGCCGCAGGGCCGGCCAGCACTTCCAGCCAGTCACTCGATTCCTTCGAATGACGCTTCCAGCCCTGCGCGGCACCTTCCAGTCGTGACAGCAGCGCACGCTCCGCCTCCAGCTCCAATCCCTTGATCTGCTCGCGCATGCCCTTGAGCACCGGATCGGTGTCGGCCAGGGTTTTCCAATGCATGCGCAATGCGCGTAACGGCTGGACCACTTCCCGGTCCCAGGGCTCTGTCAGTTGCAGCAACTGCCGGGCACGCGCCTCGTCACAGGTCGCATCGCGTTGTTCCAGCCATAAACCGCACAGCATCAGGCACACGTTGGCCCCCGCCGATTGCAGGCGCAGGCAGGCATCCTGCACGCCGGGACGGGCGTAGACGGCAAGGGCAAAGCTCCACAGGTCAGAGGACATCGTGCTACTCGCGCCAGTTGCGGGGGAAGCTGGTAGACTCCGCCGCCATTATGATCCGACTTCAGAACCTGACTTTACAGCGTGGTCCGCAACGTCTGCTAGAAGACGCCGAGCTGACCCTGCACGCCGGCCACAAAGCCGGCCTCATCGGTGCCAACGGCGCCGGCAAATCCAGCCTGTTCGCCTTGCTCCGCGGTGAGTTGCACCCGGACTCGGGCGACTGCCTGTTGCCGGCCGACTGGCGTATCGCCCACATGCGCCAGGAGGTCGACACGCTCGAACGCCTGGCGGTCGACTATGTGCTCGACGGCGATCTGCGCCTGCGCGAAGTGCAGCGTGAGCTCGCGGCAGCCGAAGAGGCCCACGACGGCACCGCGCTGGCCCGCCTGCACGCCGAACTCGACAGCGCCGATGGTTACACTGCTGACGCCCGTGCGCGCAAATTGCTGGCCGGCCTCGGTTTCACCAACGAGCAGATGGATCGTCAGGTAGGAGATTTCTCCGGTGGCTGGCGGATGCGTCTGAACCTTGCGCAGGCTTTGATGTGCCCATCGGACCTGCTGCTGCTCGACGAGCCGACCAACCACCTGGACCTCGACGCCATCATCTGGCTCGAAGAGTGGCTGAAAAGTTACCCCGGCACTTTGCTGCTGATTTCCCACGACCGGGATTTCCTCGATGAGGTGGTCGATCACGTGGCCCACGTCGATCAGCGCAAGCTGACGCTCTACCGTGGCGGCTACACCGCGTTCGAACGCGCCCGTGCCGAGCGTCTGGCCCAGCAGCAACAGGCCTACGAGAAGCAGCAGGCGCAGCGTGCGCACATGGAAAGCTACATCGCCCGCTTCAAGGCCCAGGCCACCAAGGCCCGTCAGGCCCAGAGCCGGATCAAGGCCCTCGAGCGCATGGAAGAACTGTCGGCGGCCCACGTCGATTCGCCGTTCGACTTCGTGTTCCGCGAGTCGACCAAGATCTCCAGCCCGCTGATCGACCTATCTGATGCGCGTCTGGGTTATGGCGAGAAAACCGTGCTGGAGAAGGTCAAGCTGCAACTGACCCCCGGCGCGCGGATTGGCTTGCTCGGCCCCAACGGCGCGGGTAAATCGACCCTGATCAAAAACCTCGCCGGTGAGCTCGAACCGCTGGCCGGGCGCCTGACTCGCGGTGAGAACACCGTGGTCGGTTACTTCGCCCAGCATCAGCTTGATTCGCTGGATGCCAAGGCCAGTCCGTTGCTGCACTTGCAGCGTCTGGCGCCGACCGAGCGCGAGCAGACCCTGCGCGATTTCCTCGGTGGTTTCGACTTCCGTGGCGCACGCATCGATGAGCCGGTACTGAATTTTTCCGGTGGCGAAAAGGCCCGTCTGGCCCTGGCGTTGATCGCTTGGGAACGGCCGAACCTGCTGCTGCTCGACGAACCGACCAACCACCTCGACCTGGAAATGCGCCTGGCGCTGACCATGGCGTTGCAGGAATTCAGCGGCGCGGTGCTGGTGGTTTCCCACGATCGGCACCTGCTCAAGAGCACCACCGACAACTTCTTCCTGGTCGCGGACGGCAAGGTCGAAGAGTTCGACGGCGACCTCGAGGACTACGCCCGCTGGCTGGTGGAATACCGTCAGCGCAATGCCCCGGTCAGCAACACACCGGTCAACCCGGACAAGACCGACAAGAAGGCCCAGCGTCAGGCTGCCGCTGCGTTGCGTCAGCAACTGGCGCCGCACAAGCGCGAAGCCGACAAGCTCGAAGCCGAGCTCGGCAAGCTGCACGAGAAACTGGCGAAGGTCGATGCCAGCCTTGGCGACAGCGACATTTACGAGCCGGCGCGCAAGAACGAATTGCGAGACCTGCTGGCCGAACAGGCCAAGCTGAAAGTCCGCGAAGGCGAACTTGAAGAAGCGTGGATGGAAGCCCTGGAAACGCTGGAAAGCATGCAGGCGGAGCTGGAGGCGTTGTCCTGATGGACGCCTTCAAACTTCCATTGCCGGCGATGTGGGTCGAGCCGATCTGGCTCGGCGTGCAGATTCTGCTGATCCTGCTGGCCGGCTACTTCGCCCAGCGCGTCGTCGCCCGATTCCTGACCCGCCTGGGCGAGAAGTATCCGTTTCCGCCGCAGCTGCTGATGCCGCTGCGCGGCGGACTGCGCTGGCTGATCATGGGCAGTGCGCTGATCTTCGTGCTGGAACGCCTCGGGGTCTCGGCCACCGTGCTGTGGACTGCGTTGTCGGGCTTCGTCGCGGTGGCGGCGGTGGCGTTCTTCGCGATGTGGAGTGTGTTGTCGAACCTGCTCTGCGCGATTCTGATCTTCACCGTCGGCCCGTTCCGTCTTGGCGATGTGGTCGAACTGGTCGACACCACCGACAAGCCCGGCGTCAAAGGCCGGGTGGTGGCGATCAATCTGCTCTACACCACGTTGATCGAGGCTGAAGAGCTCGGCACCGGCAGCGCCATGGTGCAAGTGCCCAACAGCCTGTTCTTCCAGCGTTCGGTGCGACGCTGGCGCGGCACGGATATCTTCCCTTCCAGCGGTTTCGAAAAGTGATCGGGCGCCGGCCACGTTGGTCGGCGGCCGCAACATCCTGCAAAAAATCGGTAGTCATTCAGCCAAATCCGCATTAGCTTTGAGGATTGTCACGAGTCCGAAGTCGAGGTGTGCGATGGAGCTTCAAACATGGCTGGCGTTTTTTGCCGCCTGCTGGGTGATCAGTCTTTCTCCGGGTGCCGGCGCCATTGCGTCGATGTCCAGCGGCCTGCAATACGGTTTCTGGCGCGGCTACTGGAATGCCCTGGGCCTGCAGATCGGCCTGGCTGTGCAGATTGCCATCGTCGGCGCCGGTGTCGGCGCGATCCTCACGGCTTCGGCCACCGCGTTCCATGCGATCAAATGGTTCGGTGTCGCCTACCTGGTTTATCTCGCGATCAAGCAGTGGCGCGCATTACCTATGGACATGAGCGATGACGCAGCGGTACGCCCGATCGGCAAACCGCTGGCTCTGGTGTTCCGTGGCTTTCTGGTGAACATCAGCAACCCCAAGGCGCTGGTGTTCATGCTCGCGGTGCTGCCGCAATTCATCAATCCGCATGCGCCGCTGCTGATCCAGTACGTGGTGATCGGCGTGACCATGATCGCGGTCGACCTGATCGTCATGGCCGGCTACACCGGTCTGGCGTCGAAGGTGCTGCGCCTGTTGCGCACACCGACACAGCAGCGACGCATGAACCGCACGTTTGCCGGACTGTTCATTGGCGCCGCGGCGTTCATGGCGACGTTGCGCAAAGCCGCCGTGTAAAGCGTACAGGCACAAAAAAGGCGACCTTCTCAGGTCGCCTTTTTCGTTTCCGGCAGTCGGTCAGTGAAGAATCACTGGCGCCGTATCACGCGGCAGATTGTTGCGCTGCTGCGGTTCGCGCGGCTGCTCGTAACCGCCACCACCGAGCTGCATGCTCAGCTGTCCGGCCACGTCTTCGCCCAGTGCCTTCGAGACTTCACGCACTACCCGCGGGCGGTTGAGTGAGATCTTGATGTCGCGGTGGTTCACCAGTTTGGTGTCCTGCGCTTCACCCATCGCCGTGAAGGCCGAGGTGATTTCGTAGGTCTTGGTATTGATCAGGCTGAAGTCGGCCACCAGCGTCAGGCCCAGCACGGCCGAATAGCTGTCGGTGTGCGCCAGCTCGTTCATGTCCTGAGTGAAGTCGATGTCCGACACGGTGCCGAACAGCACGTAGTCGGCACCCTTGAAGTTGCCGGCCTTGATCCGCTTGATCACATCGTAGATGTCACCCTTGGATGACGCTGTGTACGGCGTGCCCTGCACCAGCTGGAACATGCCGGTACGCAGGATTTCACCCTTGATGTCGCCGGTGAACTTACGCAGTTCGGTCTGTTCGATGTAGCTGGTGTTGGCTTCGAATTCGTCGTAGCTCGAAGAACCGCTGGAGCTGTAGTAGCCCTCGCGGTAGTTGTTCTTCGACGAAACGATGTGGATGTATTGCTCCACACGTTCCTGGTACGCCAGATCCGTTACCGCGACTTTCGGGGCCGCTTGCACGCTGAACGCGCAAGCCAGGGCCATCATGCCAATCCATGTGCGCATCGATTAACGCTCCGTGGTTTTGCGGATCTCTTTCTCGTCCATCCACTCGGCCAGACCGCTTTCAACGTCGATCAGTTGCAGGCTGAATTTGTAGAAGACGTCCTTGTAGTCGCTGCTGCGCTTGACGATCGAGCTGATCGAACCTTCAAGACGGTATTTGGCAGCGATCATGTTGCCAGTCTTGGCCACGGTGCTCTTCTTGTACAGGCCGCTCTGGTTTTGCAGTTTGAGCTGGTCGACCTGGCTCTGCATCGCGGTGTTGTCGCTGGCGAAACGGGCGGTACCGGACTTCATCAGCTGGGTCTTGATGCTGGTCGTGATTTCGCGGGTGTCGATGTATTCGCTGGTCTTGTTCTTCACGTCGTAGACCTGGACCACAGGGCGACCCTGCAGAATGCCGGACTGGGCCAGGGAACGGGTCATCGACTCGGCGATCATCTGCAGGTCGGTCGAACCGAACTCGTTGGTCACGGTTTCAACGGCCTTGGTGTCGCCGTAGCTGATGTTCTTGCTGCCCAGGGTCGGCGAAGTGTTGGCGCAACCGGAGGCCAGCAGGGCGAGGACGGCGATGAAGGAAAAGCGTGCAAACATGGGAATGCTCTCTGAATCGGGAATAGGGTGTCGGGCTTAAGGCGTCTTGAGTTCCAGACGGAAATCCACGGCTTTCGGCGTCGGGGCGATGCCCTGGATGAAGCTGGTCTGGGCGCCGTACATCATCTGGCTCTTCCAGACTTCTTCTTCGGCGATCGGGAAACCTTCCGGCCCGAGCCAGGCGAAGCGGTAGTAGAACGTCTTGTTGCTGTTGAGGGTGTTGCTCAACTGCACGTTGACGGTCATGAAGCCGTTTTCGCGGGCCACGCGCATCGCGCCGACCACGATGTGTTTCTGCGGGCCCATGGCCACGACCTTGCTCGCGGCACTGCCCGGCTCCGGTGGTGGCGGGGTGGCGCAACCGCTCGCCAGCAGGGCGAGGGCGGCGACGGCGATGAGTTTGAAGCGCATGCAAAGACTCCGTTCTTAAGGTTGTTTGAGGCTGGCCACGGCGGTGGCGCCAGCGCTCGGGGTCACGTGGGCGGCGAGGCCTGCGGCGAACACCTGATTGCCGACGGCGCGCAGGGTGATCACCTGATAACGCTGATCGACGGTCACCTTGACCTGAGAGCCACCGACGGCGCTCGGCAGAGTGACTTGGTGCTCACCTTTCTTCAAGCGCAGACGTACCACTTGAGTGGTGTCCGGCAGGGTGCGCCACGTACGGGTATCGGCACCTTCGAGCACAGCTGAAGAAATACCGACCGCCAGACCGGCCAGCGGGTTGGTTTCGTTGATCTTCTTCTGGGCCACACCTTTGGTGATTGCGCGCACGGTGGTGCGCAGGATGATCCCCGGCATGTCATCGCGCAGGGCGCGGCGGGACATGGCGGTGGTGCTGTTCAGCGCGGTCAGGTCGACCTGTTGGCCATCGACACCGATCTGCGCGAATGGCGCGGTGGAGGTGTCAGGTTTGATGATCGGGAACGACAGCGGAGTGATCACTACGTTGTTGGAGATTGGCAGCGGCAGCGGCACGCGGATCGAATCGCGGGCCGGCGCCAGACCGCTTTGCACCACGATCAGGATGTCGCTGTCGTCGCTCTTGACCGGCTTGTCGAGGTTGACCAGCGCCTGCTCCAGCAGCGGCGTGTTCGGGCGCAGTTCGGCAGCCTTGCGATAGCCCGGCGCAGCGAGGTCTTTCTCGCCCAGGGCTTCATAAACGAAACCGGCCAGGTAATGGCTGAACGCACTCTGGTAGCTGTTTTTCAGGCCGACCACTTCCGGCGCGTCGAGGCTGGCGACCGGGTAGCCCTGCAAGTCCTTGTATTCGGTCTTGATGCCTTCTTTCTCGGCTTCCTCTTCGCTCTTGAGGTATTCCTTGTCGCGCAGGTCGGCGATCACCGCTTCACGTTCGTGCGTCTTCTTGATCGCGGTACGGGCGCCGTCGAAATCGTTGACCGCCAGCAGGTTCAGGGCCATCTGCGTGGTCAGCATGACTTTTTCGTAGTCGTAGCCTTCGTAGCGGCGCACCTTGTCGTTGACCAGGAAGCTGCCGAACTGGGCCAGGTACTTGTCGGTGTCGAGCTTGACCGAATCTTCCCACTTGCCCACCACCTGGTCGGCGCTGGTCCAGGCATTCTGGCTGCCGGACAGATCGCCCTTGGCGCGCAGCAGCTCACCCTTCTCGAAGTAATAGAGCAGGTCCTTGTCCGGGCCGGTGTTGTTCTTTTCCAGCAGGGTCAGGGCGGCATCGACGTTGCCGGTGGCCAGTTGCTGGTTGGTCTGGGCCAGTTCGGAATCGTAGTTGCGAAACGCCGAACAGCCGGACAGCAGGGTGACAGCGCTGAGCGCGATCAGAGTGGGAGCGCGGAATGCCATGGGGTACTTCTTCCATGAGTAGCGACAGCCTCGGGTGCGGGTCGGGCTGCTGGGACCGATCGACAGTGGCGCTGGCCTCCTGCCAATTCCTCATAACAAGAGGAGCTTTAATGCCGCAACGCGATAGCGCGGGCGCGGCATTATAAGCGGGCGGTGCTGGCTATGTAATAGCTTTTTAATTGCACCGGTTGGTAAGGTGCCATTACTTATTTCAGGCCGGATACCACGCGGCTTTCCGGCGATGTGGAGGCCTGGAAAGCGCTGCCGTTGGCATAGATTCTGTCGCCCAGGGCGCGCAGGCCGATGATCTGACGATCCTGATCGATGCGGATTTTAAGCGGTGCGACACCGGGTGCGGTAGGCAGATTGATCATGTGCTCGCCTTTCTTCAGCCGTAGGCGCAGTACCTGGGTGAGGTTGGGCAGGGTGCGCCAGGTGCGGGTGTCTGCGTGCTCGAATCCATCGTAATGGGTCACATAGGACGCCTTGGCCGGGTTGCGCCGATTGTCGGTGCCCTGGACGTCTGCCGCCAGGAACGCGCGATACGTGGTGCGCTGGATGATCCCGGGCATGTCGTCACGCAGAGTGCGCAAGGACATGTCGGTAATGTTGTTGACCGTGATCAGCTTCTTTGGACGACCGTCGAGGCTGATCTGATCGAAGGGTGGGGTGGACGTGTCGGGCACCATCACCGGAAACGACACATTGGCCACGATCACCTGACCGTCCTCAAGCTTCACCGGATACGGCACTCGCACCGAACTGCGAGCCGGCGCCAGCCCGCTTTGCACGATGATCAGCACATCGCTTTCGCCCGCCTTGAGCCCGGGGCTGTCGAGGTCATGCAATGCCTGTTGGAAGAACGGCATGTCAGGACGCAGTTCTATGGCCTGACGGTAACCGGGTGCGGCCAGATCCTTTTCACCCAGGGCTTCATAAGTGAAGCCGGCCAGATAGTGGCTGAACGCACTTTGATAGCCGTTCTTCAGAGCGATGACCGCCGGCGAGTCCAGCATGACCACCGGGTAACCTTGCAGATCCTTGTAATGCACACGCGCGCCTTGGGCCTTGGCGGCGTTTTCAATGCGCTCGTATTCCAGCTCCCGTTGCCGGGCGATCATTGTTTCGCGTTCGTGGGTTTTCTTGATGTCCGCACGGGCACCGTCGAAGTCATTCACGGCCAACTGATTCAGGGCCATTTGCGTGGTCAGCATGACCTTTTCATAGTCGTAACCATCGTAGCGACGAATCTTGTCGTTGATGATGCTGCCCCATTGATTGCCCAGGGCGGACAGCAACTTGTCGCCGGCGGTTTCTATGGTGTCCTGACGCTGGATCACCATCTGTTCGGCGCTGCGCCAGGCGACCTGACTTTGCGGCAACTCCCCGGCAGCGCTGAGTACCGCGCCTTTCTCGAAGTAATACAGCAGGTCTTTTTCTTCATCCGCGTTATGCGCCTCGATCAGGGCCAGCGCACCGTTGGTGTCGCCCGCTTTCAACTGATCGGTGGTCTGTTGCAGTTCCAGGTCGTAATTGCGGTAGGCCCCGCAACCGCTCAACTGCAAGACGATGCTGAACAAAAGGGAAAACAGCAGGCAATGGCGCATGGCGAGGGGTTCTTCCTTGAACAGAAGGGCGGCTGAAGTGGCGCATTATAGTGGGAGATGATGGCTAATTGCCGGGCAGATTTTTTGACATGATCTGTGCAAAAGTTGCACAGATCATGTGCCAATACTGCCGTGGTCAGGGCGTTTGCGGATTTCTAGACTTGGCCCGACTTATACGCCTCTCTACAGGAACCGCGTCATGACTCTCTCGCAAACGTATCGCTGCAGCTCAGTTTTCAGAATCCTGTTCGCCAGTCTTGGTCTCGCTGCGGTCAGCAGTGCGATGGCCAGTACTGCACCGGATGCTCATCCAACCCTTCGTGCAATATCCGGCGCGGCGCCGATCGAACGCCTCGACCCGAAGACCACCGCGCTGGTGGTGATCGATTTCCAGAACGAGTACTTCAGCGGGCGTCTGCCGATTCCCGACGGCATCGCAGCCATGAACAAGGCCCGTGAGCTGATCCGCTTTGCCGATCAGGCGAAGATTCCAGTGTTCCAGGTCCAGCACGTCGCGCCCGCCGGTTCGCCAGTGTTCGCACAGGGCGGCGAGACCGTGAAGTTTCATCCGCTGATGCAGCCGAGGGCGCAGGATCACGTGCTGCAAAAGACAACGGTCAGCGTGTTCGCCAGCACCGACCTCGATCGGCAGCTCAAGCAGGCCGGCATCAAGACCGTGATTTTCGCCGGGCTGATGACCCACGCCTGCGTTGCCGGCGGTGCCCGGGACGCTGCGCCGTTGGGCTATCAGGTCGTGGTAGCATCCGATGCTTCGGCGACCCGGGCGATCACCCGCGTCAACGGCGACACCGTCGACAAGGACAGCCTGCACCGCGCGGCGCTGGCCGAAATCGAAGACACCTTCGGTGACGTCATGACCACGCAGCAGATCGTTCGCCTGCCACTCGACTGAGGGCTTCGATGAATCAGCTGTTGGCCATGCGCGCGTTCCGTTGCATCGTCGAGTGTCGCGGCTTCACTGCCGCCGCCGAGCGGCTCGACACCACGCATTCGACGATCTCCCGCCAGCTCCAGCAACTGGAGGCGGAGCTCGGCACGCGCCTGATCAACCGCAACACCCGGCGCTTCAGCCTGACCACGGCCGGGCAGCAGTATTACGCCGCGTGCGTGGACATTCTCGATCGCGTCGATCAGGCCGCACTGGCGGTCGGGCAGGCCCGTGAGACACCCAGTGGGCTTTTGCGCATCAGCGCGCCGGTGGTGATCGGCACGCTGGAGCTGGCGTGCTGGTTGCCGGCGTTTCAGCAGCGATATCCGGAGGTTGAGGTCGATCTGTCCTGCGATGACCGTTTTGTCGACCTGATCGCCGAAGGCTTCGATGTCGCGCTGCGCATCTGCGGGCCGCTGGCGGATTCATCCTTGGTGGCGCGTCTGCTGACGGTATCCGAGCTGGTGCTGGTGGCCTCGCCGACCTACGTCGCGCGACACGGTCTGGTGCGCCAGGTCAGTGAGCTGGCCGAACATCAATTGCTCGCGTTCGCCGGCGGTGGCGACTGGTCGCTGACCGATGCGCGCGGGCTGACGACAGCGGTGCGGGCTCAGGGACGGTTCAAGGCGGACTCGATCAGCTCGCTGCATGCGGCGGCGCTGGCCGGTGTGGGGATTGCCGCGTTCACCCGGGCCACGGTGCAGGACGATCTGTTGCGTGGCCGGCTGGTGCAGATCCTGCCCAACTACAGCCTCGGTCAGCGGCATTACTACGCGCTCTATCCTCACGCCCGGCATGTGGCGCTGAAGGTGCAGGTGTTCGTCGAATTCATGGCCGAACACTACCGCAAGGCGAGTGCACCCTTGCGCTAAAAGCCGTCGGGCCGCCAAGAAAGCTTGAGGGAAACGCGCTCGACGTGAACAATATGTAACTTCGCATTTCCACTTGAGACTCATTCATGACTGCCGCGTCCCGATTTCTGGCCTGGCTGGTGTTCCCGTTGTGCGCCCTGAGCAGCTTCAATCTGCTGGCCGACACCGTGGAAGGCGCGCCGCAAGCGCTGCACCTGCTGGATTACATCAGCGCCGATTACCCGCCAACGGTAGCGGCAGGCAAGGTCATCGACGACGGCGAATACCGCGAGCAGCTGGAGTTCACCCAGGTGCTGCAAGGGCTGATCGCCGGCCTGCCTGCCAAGCCTGAGAAAGCGGCTCTCGAACAGGGCGTCACCGCCTTGCACGCCGCGATCTCGGCGAAACAGGACGGCGCGGACGTCGCCCGTCAGGCCCGGCAACTGGGGGCGAAACTGGCGGTGGCTTATGAAGTCAGCCAGGCCCCGATCATCACCCCTGATCCGACCCGTGGTGCGCCGCTCTACGCGCAAAACTGCTCGGTGTGTCACGGCGACACCGGTGCCGGCGACGGCCCGGCGGGTCTCGGCATGACGCCGGCGCCGGCCAATCTGCGCGACGCTGCGCGGATGGATCACCTGAGCCTGTACGCGATCTACAGCACCCTCGGCCAGGGCGTCGAAGGCACTGACATGCCGGCGTTCGCCGATCAACTGGATGACCGTCAGCGTTGGGACCTGGCGACCTACATCGCACAGTTCAGCGCCGATCCGGCCACGGCCAAATCCGACAAGACCTACAATATCGCCGACCTGGCCCGCCAGACCCCGGCCGAAGTGCAGGCTGCCGAAGGCGCTGAAGCCGCCGCGATCTTCCGTGTACAACGGGCGCAGCCGCCGCAGGTCAAGCGCGGCCCGGCGCAGTTGCTCGACTACACCGCCGCGACGCTGGACAAGAGCCTGGCGGCGTACCGCGCCGGTGAGCACGATCAGGCCTATGACCTGTCGGTGGCGGCGTATCTGGAAGGCTTCGAACTGGTCGAAAGCTCGCTGGACAACGTCGACGCCAACGTGCGCAAGGACACCGAAAAATCCCTGATGGCCTATCGGCAATCGCTGCAGGACGGCTTGCCGGTCGAGCAGGCCGAGCAGCGTCTGGACGCGGCCAAGGCCAAGCTCAAGGAATCCGCCGGCCTGTTGGGCAGCGATGGTCTGAGCTGGTCGCTGAGCTACATCTCCGGTCTGCTGATTCTGCTGCGCGAAGGTCTGGAAGCGATTCTGGTGCTGGCAGCGATCCTCGCGTTCCTGCGCAACACCGGCCAGCAATCGGCGGTGCGCAGCGTCAACGTCGGTTGGGGGCTGGCGCTGCTGGCCGGCCTCGGCACCTGGGCACTGGCGGCGTATGTGATCGACGTCAGCGGTTCCCAGCGTGAACTGCTCGAAGGCGCCACGGCGCTGTTCGCCAGCGTCATGGTGTTGTGGCTCGGGGTGTGGATGCACGACCGTCGGCACGCGGCGGCCTGGCAGGATTACATCAAGCAGAGCCTGGTTGGCGGAGGCGGGCGTTTCGGTTTCGCGATCCTGGCGTTCTTCTCGGTGTACCGCGAACTGTTCGAAGTGATCCTGTTCTACGAAACCCTTTGGCTGCAGGCCGGCCCTGCCGGGCATAACGCGGTACTCGCCGGCGGCGCGACGGCGCTGGTGCTGCTGTTCGGTCTGGCGTGGGTGATTCTGCGCGGCTCGGCGAAACTGCCGCTGACGCTGTTCTTCAGCATCAACGCAGCGCTGCTCTGTGCGTTGTCGGTGGTATTCGCCGGCCACGGCGTGAAGGCGTTGCAGGAAGCCGGGATCTTCGGCACCCGGCCGGTGGCGTTCTTCGATTTCGACTGGCTGGGCATTCATGCCGATGCCTATTCGCTGACGGCGCAGGCCGTGGCGATTGCGGCGATTATCGTGCTGTACGGTCGCAGTTGGGTGGCTGAAAAGCGCCGCATGGCGGCTTGAGATGATGCGCGTATGGATCGATGCCGACGCCTGCCCGAAGATGGCCAAGGAGCTGGTGGTCAAGTTCGCCCTCAAGCGTCGCTTCGAAGTGGTGCTGGTGGCGGGGCAGCCGCAGAGCAAACCGGCGCTGGCGATCGTCAAGCTGATCGTGGTGCCGAGCGGCCCGGATGCAGCGGATGATTATCTGGTGGAACACGCGGTGCCGGGCGAACTGGTGATCTGCAGCGACATCCCGCTGGCCGACCGGCTGGTGAAGAAGGGCGTTGCAGCGCTGGACCCGCGAGGCAAGGAGTTCGACGCGCAGAACATGGGTGAGCGGCTGGCGATACGCAACCTGTTCACCGATCTGCGTGAGCAGGGCCAAGTCAGCGGCGGGCCGGCGCCGTTCGGTGACCGCGAGAAGCAGGCGTTTGCCAACGCGCTGGATCGGATCCTCACCAGGCTCACCCGCAAAACCTGAACATTGATCGTTCCCACGCTCTGCGTGGGAATGCCTCTCGGGACGCTTCGCGTCCCAGTCTCACCGCCGATGCAAAGCAGACGCGGAGCGTCCAAGGCTGCATTCCCACGCAGAGCGTGGGAACGATCACGGTCTCCGGTCAGGCGTCGTTTTCGTGGGTCAGTTCCAACACCCGATCCACCAGCTTGTTGATCCCCGAAGCCGCCTCGCTGATCGACTGCGCCAGCATGTACGCCGGGGTGGTCACCAGTTTGCGCGCCTTGTCTTCGACGATATCGGTCACCGCGCAGTCTTCATGGGTGGCGCCCATCTTGTTCATGGCGGCGGCCGTGTCGGCATCGTTGCCGATGGTGCAGGTCACGCCCGGGCCGTAGATCTTCGCGGCCAGTGCCGGCGAGATGCAGATCAGGCCAACAGGCTTGCCCGCTTCGGCAAAGGCTTCGGCCAGCGCCAGCACTTGCGGCTGTACGGTGCAGCCGGCGCCTTCGATGGCGAAGTTCGACAGGTTCTTCGCTGCACCGAAACCGCCTGGCACGATCAGCGCATCGAAGTCCTCGACATCGGCCTCACGCAGATCCTTGACGTTACCCCGGGCGATGCGTGCCGATTCCACCAGCACGTTGCGCGATTCGGGCATTTCTTCACCGGTCAGGTGGTTGATCACATGCAATTGCGCGATGTTCGGGGCGAAGCACTGCACCTGTGCGCCGCGCTGGTCAAGGCGTAACAGGGTAATGACGCTTTCGTAGATCTCGGCGCCGTCGTACACGCCGCAACCGGACAGGATCACTGCAACTTTTTTGCTCATGGGTTTCTCTCCAGATTCATGGCGCTAAATGTCCTCTAATTTGTCGTTCGTTGCCATAGGATCAAGCCGCGGCTACACCTAGGATCTGTGCTACAGATTCCGACCAGGGCGCGTCATGAACTTCATCCTGTATGCGGTACCGTTTTTCTTCGTGTTGATTGCGGTGGAGCTCATCGCCGACCGCTGGCGCGGGGTGAGCAACTATCGCCTGGCCGATGCGGTGAACAGCATCAGCACCGGGGTGTTGTCGACCACCACCGGCCTGTTGACCAAGGGTGTGGGCCTGGTGACCTATGCGTTTGCCCTTGAGCATCTGGCGCTGGTCAGGTTGCCTGCGGACAGCGTCTGGGTCTGGGTGTTTGCCTTTGTCTGCTATGACTTCTGCTATTACTGGCTGCATCGCATGGGCCATGAACGCAACATCCTCTGGGCCGCGCATTCGGTGCATCACCAGAGCGAGGACTACAACCTTTCCACGGCCCTGCGCCAGACCAGTACCGGGTTCCTGCTGAGCTGGATTTTCTACCTGCCGATGGCGGTGCTCGGGGTGCCGCTGCTGGTGTTTGTCAGCGTTGCGGCGCTGAATCTGCTGTATCAGTTCTGGGTCCATACCCGGCACATTCCCAAGCTCGGCTGGTTCGAGTGGTGCTTCGTCACGCCATCCAATCATCGGGCCCACCATGCACAGAACGCTCTCTACATGGATCGCAACTACGGCGGGGTGTTCATTATTTGGGACCGTCTGTTCGGCTCGTTTCAGGAAGAGGACGACAACGAACCGGTGATTTTCGGCGTGACCACGCCGCTGGCGAGCTGGAATCCGTTATGGGCCAACCTGCAGTTCTACGTGCAGCTATGGGATGACGCACGCCGGGCCGAGCGCACCTGGGACAAGATCCGGATCTGGTTCATGCGCACTGGCTGGCGTCCGGCGGACGTCGCGGCGAAGTACCCGATGAGCAAGCCGGACCTGAGTCAGTTCCGCAAGTTCGAGGTGCCGCTGGACTGCCGTCAGCAGTGGTACGTGGGGTTGCAGTTCGGCGTCTATGTCGCGCTGGGCAGCTATCTGCTGAATCTGGAACGCAGTCTGCCCACCGGCGCGTTACTGCTCGGCTGGGGCGCGGTGGCGTTCGGTTTGTTCGTGTTGGGCGTGGCCCTGGAGAATCGCCCATGGGCGGGGAGGCTGGAAGTGCTGCGGCTGGCCTCGAATCTGCCGCTGGTGTGGCTGGCGCCGCTGGTCGGACTCTGGCCGGCCAGCCCGGGAATGTGGGTCGGCCTGCTCAGTTACAGCCTGCTCAGCGCCATCGGGCTGTATTGCTGCCGCCAGCGACTTACTCGGCTGGCGTCTTAGGGTCGGCGGTCTTGGCCATTTCGGCTTTGTGCCGTTCGGCCTTGGCCAGTTGCTCGGCCTGTTCTTCTTCGTAGACCTTTTTCGCCAGCCGGGCATTCTTGAACCGGCGGCGCAGCCACAGGCCCAGGCCGAGCACCAGCAGCGCGCCCAGTACCCACAACTCATACTTCTTGATGCTGCCGAGCATGCCTTCGAGCACAGCACCGAAATGGTAAGCAGCGGCGGCCAGCGCGGTGGCCCAGATCGCGGCGCCGATACCGTTGAGCAGCAGATAACGTCCCGGTGGATAGCCCGACAGGCCGATTGCCACCGGCATCACCGTGCGCAGGCCGTACACGAAGCGAAAGCTCAGGACCCAGATGTCCGGGTGCTTGCGGATGTGTTCCAGCGCGCGGTCGCCCATCATCTGCCAGCGCGGTTTGCGCGCCAGCAGCTTGCGCCCGTGCTTGCGGCCCAGGAAGTACCACAGCTGATCGCCGGCATAGCTGCCGAAGAACGCCACGACCACCACCAGTTTGATGTCCATGTATTCACGGAACGCGAGGAAGCCCGCGAGCACCAGGATGGTTTCGCCTTCGAAAAACGTCCCGAGAAACAGGGCAAAGTAGCCGAAGTCATGCAGAAATTGTTGGAGCATTGTCTGGGTGCTGGCGAAATGAACGCGCAGCCTAACCCTTCGGACACATTCAGGAAAGTGTCGAAATGTGTCTCGACGTGAACATTTCCTACGCTGAGAATGGAATGCGGCTACACGTCACAGGTCTCACACAACTGTCATCTGTTCGTCATAATGGCCGTCTATAACTGTCACGCTCGCCCGTTTGCGCGGGCTCAGGAGTCTGCCGTGAGCTTTACCCCAGCCAACCGTCTGTTCCCTGCCACCCGCCTGCGTCGCAATCGCCGTGATGATTTTTCCCGGCGGCTGGTACGTGAGAATGTGTTGACGGTCGATGACCTGATCCTGCCGGTGTTCGTGCTCGACGGTGAAAACCGCCGCGAAGCCGTGGCCTCGATGCCGGGTGTCGAGCGCCTGACCATCGACCTGCTGCTTGAAGAAGCCGCCAGATGGGTCGAGCTGGGAATTCCGGCGCTGGCGCTGTTCCCGGTTACCCCGCCTGAACTCAAATCCCTCGATGCCGCCGAAGCCTGGAACCCCGAAGGTATCGCCCAGCGCGCCACCCGTGCGCTGCGTGACCGATTCCCCGAACTGGGCGTGATCACCGACGTCGCCCTCGACCCGTTCACCACTCACGGTCAGGACGGCATTCTCGATGAAGAAGGCTATGTGCAGAACGACATCACCGTCGATGCACTGGTCAAGCAAGCGTTGTCCCACGCTGCTGCGGGCGCCCAGGTGGTTGCCCCGTCGGACATGATGGACGGCCGCATCCAGGCCATCCGCGAGGCGCTGGAACTGGCTGGCCACGTCAACGTGCGGATCATGGCCTACTCGGCCAAGTACGCCAGTGCCTACTACGGCCCGTTCCGCGACGCCGTGGGTTCGGCCGCGAACCTGGGCAAGGCGAACAAGGCCTCCTATCAGATGGACCCGGCCAACAGCGACGAAGCGCTGCACGAAGTGGGCGCGGACTTGTCTGAAGGCGCGGACATGGTCATGGTCAAACCCGGCATGCCGTACCTGGACATTTTGTTCCGGGTAAAAGATGCCTTCAAAGTGCCGACTTTCGTCTATCAAGTCAGCGGCGAATACGCCATGCACATGGCGGCGATCCAGAATGGCTGGTTGAGCGAAGGCGTGATCCTCGAATCCCTGACCGCCTTTAAACGTGCCGGCGCTGATGGCATCCTGACTTACTTTGCTGTCCGTGCCGCTCAATTGTTACGAGAGCAGAAATAGCCCTCCCAGGAACATTCGATGAATACCGAAGGACTCACTGAAGTTGCCGTAAAAGAAGCTCAACCCGTGGTCGAGCAGATTACCGAAACCCCGCCGGAACTGGAGCCTGCGCCACCCGCGCCGGCAACCGAGCCTGCCACGGCGGTTCCGGCGATCGCGATTCCCGGCCTGGATGACAGCAGCCTGTACATCCACCGTGAGTTGTCGCAACTGCAGTTCAACATCCGCGTGCTGGAACAGGCGCTGGACGAGTCCTACCCGTTGCTGGAGCGGCTGAAGTTCCTGCTGATCTTCTCCAGCAACCTCGACGAATTCTTCGAAATCCGCGTCGCCGGCCTCAAGAAACAAATCACCTTCGCCCGTGAACAGGCCGGCGCCGACGGCCTGCAACCGCATCAGGCCCTGGCCCGCATCAGCGAACTGGTGCACGGTCATGTCGACCGCCAGTACGCAATCCTCAACGACATCCTGCTGCCGGAGCTGGAAAAACATCAGGTGCGCTTCATCCGTCGCCGTAACTGGACGACCAAGCTCAAGACCTGGGTGCGCCGCTATTTCCGCGACGAGATCGCACCGATCATCACCCCGATCGGCCTCGACCCGACGCACCCGTTCCCGTTGCTGGTGAACAAGAGCCTGAACTTCATCGTCGAGCTCGAAGGTATCGACGCCTTCGGCCGCGACTCCGGTCTTGCGATCATCCCGGCGCCACGTCTGCTGCCGCGGATCATCAAGGTGCCGGAAGAAGTCGGCGGCCCTGGCGACAACTATGTGTTCCTTTCGTCGATGATCCACGCCCACGCCGATGACCTGTTCCAGGGCATGAAGGTGAAGGGCTGCTACCAGTTTCGTCTGACCCGGAACGCCGACCTTGCGCTCGACTCCGAAGACGTCGAAGACCTGGCCCGCGCCCTGCGTGGCGAGTTGTTCTCCCGTCGTTACGGCGACGCCGTGCGCCTGGAAGTTGCCGACACCTGCCCGAAACACCTGTCGGACTACCTGCTCAAGCAGTTCAACCTGAGCGAGACCGAGCTGTATCAGGTCAACGGCCCGGTGAACCTGACGCGTCTGTTCAGCATCACCGGTCTGGACAGCCATCCGGAGCTGCAATACACGCCGTTCACGCCGCAGATTCCGAAACTGCTGCAAAACAGCGAAAACATTTTCAGCGTGATCAGCAAGCAGGACATCCTGCTGCTGCACCCGTTCGAGTCGTTCACCCCGGTGGTCGACCTGCTGCGCCAGGCCGCGAAAGACCCGCACGTTCTGGCCGTGCGCCAGACCCTGTACCGTTCCGGCGCCAACTCGGAAATCGTCGATGCGCTGGTGGACGCCGCGCGTAATGGCAAGGAAGTGACGGCGGTCATCGAGCTGCGTGCGCGCTTCGACGAAGAGTCCAACCTGCAACTGGCCAGCCGTCTGCAAGCGGCGGGCGCGGTGGTGATTTACGGCGTGGTCGGCTTCAAGACCCACGCCAAGATGATGCTGATCCTGCGCCGCGAGGCCGGCGAGATCGTGCGTTACGCGCACCTCGGCACCGGTAACTACCACGCCGGCAACGCCCGTCTGTACACCGACTACAGCCTGCTGACTTCCGACGACGCTTTGTGCGAAGACGTCGGCAAACTGTTCAGCCAGTTGATCGGCATGGGTAAAACGTTGCGCATGAAGAAGCTGCTGCATGCGCCGTTCACCCTGAAGAAGGGCATGCTCGACATGATCCTGCGCGAGACGCAATTCGCGCTCGACGGCAAGCCGGCGCACATCATCGCCAAGTTCAACTCGCTGACCGATCCGAAGATCATCCGCGCGCTGTACAAGGCCAGCCAGTCCGGCGTGCGCATCGATCTGGTGGTGCGCGGCATGTGCTGTCTGCGTCCGGGCATCGCCGGGGTTTCGCACAACATTCACGTGCGCTCGATCATCGGTCGCTTCCTTGAGCACACCCGGGTGTTCTACTTCCTGAACGGCGGCGAGGAGCAGATGTTCCTGTCCAGCGCCGACTGGATGGAGCGCAACCTCGACAAGCGCGTCGAGACCTGCTTCCCGGTGGAAGGCAAGAAGCTGCTGACCCGGGTCAAGAAAGAGCTGGAGCTGTACCTGACCGACAACACCCACAGCTGGAGCCTGCAATCGGACGGCCGCTACATCCGCAACACGCCGACCGGCAACCAGAACCCGCGCAGTGCGCAGGCGACGCTGCTGGAGCGGTTGGGCAGCCCGATTCTGCCGGTGAGCAGCTGACCGCAGGTTTCAACGCCATAAAAAAGGCGATCCATCCGGATCGCCTTTTTTGTGCCTGCCCGTTACTCAATGCACGGTCAGAACAACCCCCACCCGCGTCAGCCACTCCGCCTCAAGCCCGAAATCCGCCTGAGTCAGCTGATTCTCATCCAGCCAGTTCTCCGGGAATTCCACGTCGAGGTTGTTGCCGTTGGCATGCAACGCCACTTGCGGCATCGCCTGGGTACCACGGATGTGGTGGAACAGGATGGCGAAACGCAGCAGCACGCACAGGCGGATCAGCTTGTCGCCGTCGTCGCCGAACTCGGCAAACTTGTCCTTGGGGATGTTGCGGCGGTGGCCACGCACCAGCAGGGCGAGCATTTGCTGATCTTCGCGGGAGAACCCGGCGAGGTCCGAGTGCTCGATCAGGTAAGCGCCGTGTTTATGGTAGTGATAGTGAGCGATGTCGAGCCCGACTTCGTGCACTTTCGCCGCCCAGCCCAGCAGTTCGCGCCAGATGCCGTCGTCCAGCTCCCAGTCCACGGCCACTTGATCAAACGCGTGCAAGGCTTTGCGCTCGACCCGTGCAGCCTGTTCGAGGTCGACGTGGTAGCGCTCCATCAGCGAGGTCAGGGTGCGTTCGCGCACGTCTTCGTGGTGATGGCGACCCAGCAGGTCGTAGAGCACACCTTCACGCAGCGCGCCTTCGCAGTGATCCATGCGTTGCAGTTCGAGGGCGTCGAAGATCGCTTCGAGAATCGCCAGACCCGCCGGGAAGATCGCGCGACGGTCAGGTTTGATGCCTTCAAAATCGATCTTGTCGACATCGCCGAGCTTGAACAGGCGGCGCTTGAGCCACGCCAGACCTTCGGCATTCACTTCGCCGGTGCCATGACCGCCGGCCTTCAGCGCCAGGCCGATGGCGCGGATGGTGCCCGAGGAGCCGATGGCTTCATCCCAGGTCAGGCGGTGCAGGGCGTGTTCGATGCTCATGATTTCCAGACGCGCCGCCGTGTACGCCTGGGCGTAGCGCGCCGGGGTGATCTTGCCGTCCTTGAAATAGCGCTGGGTGAAGCTCACGCAGCCCATTTGCAGGCTTTCGCGCAGCAGCGGTTCGAAACGCTGGCCGATGATGAATTCGGTACTGCCGCCGCCGATGTCGGCGACCAGGCGTTTGCCCGGGGTGTCGGCGAGGGTGTGGGACACGCCAAGGTAGATCAGGCGGGCCTCTTCACGGCCGGAGATGACTTCCACCGGATGGCCGAGGATTTCTTCGGCGCGGCGGATGAATTCGCCACGGTTGCGCGCCTCGCGCAGGGCGTTGGTGCCGACGATCCTCACGGCGCCCAGTGGCATGCCGTTGATCAGTTGAGCAAAGCGCTTGAGACAGTCGAGGCCGCGCTGCATGGATTCTTCGTTGAGCTGACGCTCATCGTCGATGCCGGCGGCCAGCTGAACCTTTTCACCGAGCCGTTCGAGAATACGGATTTCGCCGTTCTGGGCCTTGGCCACGACCATATGGAAGCTGTTGGAGCCCAGGTCGATCGCGGCGATCAGGGACAGATTCTTGGCTTGGGATTGCGGCATGGTCTGGGGGTCTCGGTCGATAACCCCGACATCGTGCCACGATCAAACGCTGCCGCCAACGCGCATGGTTCAAACCCTTGATTTAGCGCACTGACGGCCAGCTTTCAGCCTGCGGCATCCACGGTTCCGATGAAATTCGCCAGCTCCGGCGTCTGCGGATCGGCAAACAGCACTTTCGGATCCCCCACCTCGTGCACCTTGCCCTGGTGCATGAACACCAGTTTGTCCCCGACCTCCCGGGCGAAGCGCATTTCGTGGGTTACCATGATCAATGTCATGCCTTCTTTCGCGAGCTGGCGGACCACGCTGAGCACTTCGTTGACCAGCTCCGGGTCCAGCGCCGAGGTGATCTCGTCACACAGCAGCACCTTGGGTGACATCGCCAGCGCCCGGGCAATCGCCACCCGTTGCTGCTGGCCACCCGAGAGGCGTTCCGGGAACGCATCGAACTTCTCGCCCAGGCCGACGCGCTCGAGCATCTGCCGCGCCAGTTCTTGCGCCTTGGCCTTGGGCACTTTCTGCACCACCTGTGGCGCGAGCATCACGTTTTCGCCGACCGTCAGGTGCGGGAAAAGGTTGAACTGCTGAAACACCATCCCGACTTTCTGCCGCAGGCTGCGCAGATCGGCGCGGGCGGCGTCGAGGTATTCGCCATCGACTTCGATCACGCCGTCGTTGATCGACTCCAGACCGTTGAGGGTGCGCAGCAGGGTGGACTTGCCCGAGCCGCTGCGGCCGATGATCGCCACCACCTGGCCTTCCTCGACGCTCAGGTCGATGCCTTTGAGCACGTGGTGATCGCCGTAGTATTTATGCAGGGCGGAAATTCTAAGCAGAGGCATGCAGTCTCCTTTCCAGATAGCGCGCACTGAGGGACAGGGGGTAACAGAGCAGGAAGTAGCCCAGGGCAACGAGGCCGTAGACCATGAACGGTTCGAAGGTGGCGTTGGCGAGCATGCCGCCGGTCTTGGTCAGTTCGGTGAAGCCGATGATCGAGGTCACCGCGGTGCCCTTGACCACTTGCACCGAGAAACCCACGGTCGGCGCTACGGCGATGCGCAGCGCTTGCGGCAGGATCACGTAGCGCAGTTGCTCCAGCGGATTCAGCGCCAGGCTCGACGAAGCTTCCCACTGACCATTGGGAATCGCCTCGACGCAGCCGCGCCAGATCTCCGCCAGATAAGCACTGGTGAACAGCGTCAGGGCAATCGCCGCCGCCATCCACGGCGAAATCTCCACCCCGGCCAGCGCCACGCCGAAGAACACCAGAAACAACTGCATCAACAGCGGCGTGCCCTGAAACAGTTCGATCCAGGTGCGGGCGATGCTGCTGGGCAGCGGGTTCTTCGAGATGCGCATGATCAGGATCAGCAATCCGACGATCCCGCCGCCGATGAATGCCACCAGCGACAGCGCCAGCGTCCATTGCAGGCCGGTCAACAGGTTGCGCAGGATGTCCCAGAACGTGAAGTCGCTCATTGGCTGCTCCTTGCGCTGCTTTTCGACAGGTAGCGCCGACCGAGCCAGTTCAACAGCTGACGGATCAGCAGCGCCATGCACAGATAAATGAGGGTGGTCAGGGCGTAGGTTTCAAAGGCGCGGAAGTTGCGCGACTGAATGAAGTTGGCGGCGAAGCTCAACTCTTCGGTGGCGATCTGCGAACACACCGCCGACCCGAGCATGACGATGATGATCTGGCTGCTCAGAGCCGGCCACACTTTGCCCAGTGCCGGCAGCAGCACCACGTGGCGGAACGCTTCGAAACGGCTCATCGCCAATGCCGCCGCAGCTTCCAGCTGCCCACGCGGAATCGCCTGGATGCCGGCGCGGATGATCTCGGTCGAATACGCACCGAGGTTGATCACCATCGCCAGCACTGCCGCCTGCCACTCGGAAATCTGCACGCCGAGGGACGGCAGGCCGAAGAAGATGAAGAACAGTTGCACCAGAAATGGCGTGTTGCGGATCAACTCCACATAAACGCCGAAGATCGTCGAGAACGGGTGGATGTTCCACGCCCGCACCAGCGCCCCGACGATGCCCACGCCAACCCCGAGCAGCGCGCCGATGGCCGTCAGCTCAAGGGTAAGCAACGCCCCGCGCAACAGCAGGTCGGTGTTTTCCACCACCGGCAAGAAATCGAACTGATAGGCCATGAAAGTCTCCCGCGTCGCCGGTCAGAGGTCGGCCGGCAGCGGCTCTTTGAGCCAGGTCTGCGCGTTCTTTTCCAGCGCGCCGTCAGCCTTGGCGGTGGCCAGGATCTCGTTGACCTTGCCCAGCAGCGCCGGCTCGTTCTTGTTCACGCCGACGTAGACCGGCGAATCCTTGAGCTTCACTTTCAGCGCGGGTACGCGTTTCGGGTTCTTTTCGCTGATTGCGACCATTACCACGTTGCCGCTGGCGATCAGGTCGACCTGGCCTGCGAGGTAGGCGGCGATAGTCGAGTTGTTGTCTTCGAAGCGTTTGATGGTCACGCCTTCAGGGGCGACCTTGGTCAGCTCGATGTCTTCGATGGCACCACGGGTGACGCTGATGGTTTTGCCCTTGAGATCGTCGAGGGTGCTGACCGCTGCGTCCGGCGGGCCGAACACGGCGAGGTAGAACGGCGCGTAGGCGCGGGAGAAATCGATGACCTTCTCGCGCTCGGGATTCTTGCCGAGGCTGGAAATCACCAGATCGACCTTGCCGGTGGTCAGGAACGGAATGCGGTTGGTGCTGTTGACCGGGGTCAGTTCGAGTTTGACCTTGAGCTGCTCGGCCAGCAGTTTCGCCGTATCGATATCGAGGCCGCGCGGCTTCATGTCCGGGCCGACCGAGCCGAACGGCGGGAAGTCCTGAGGCACCGCGACTTTCAAAGTGCCGCGCTTGACCACGTCATCCAGACCGTCGGCATGGGCAGGGGCCTGGTTCAGCATCAAACCGGCAAACAGGGCGGCGAGGAGGGCGCTGTAACGCTTCGTCATGGACAATCTCCGGATCGGCGGGAAGTGAATTCTGCGATCGGACAGAGCATGGGCCGTGCCAAGACTGAGGTTCGGCCCCGCAAAGCCACGGGTTTAGCGGGTTTGTTCGGTCTTACTGGTCTGAACAGTCAGGTCGGGTTTCGCACTGCGATAGCGCATCGACGCGCACCGTCGAACCCCGCTGGGGCACGACTTGCCTGATGCCTCGAATAGCATTACAACTGGCCGCACCTTGGCCTGGTCCGTCTGGAAAACCATGAACTCGATCTCCCGCGCCGTACCCGAAGTGGCGCTGCAAGCGATCCGCAAACTGATTACCGAGCAGGGCTTCGGTCCCGGCGATGCGCTGCCTTCGCAACGGGATCTGGCGGTTCAGCTGGGCGTCAGCCGCGCGTCATTGCGTGAGGCGTTGTCGTCCTTGAGTGCGCTGGGTGTGGTCAGCATTCAGCCGGGCAAGGGCGTGTTCGTGCAGGCGCCGGTGGAATTGCCGCGCGGCGATGGCGCTCCGGCCTGGCCGTTTGCAGCCCAGGCGTCGCCGCTGGAGATCTTTCAGTTGCGCTATGCGCTGGAAGGGTTCGCGGCCGGTCTGGCGGCGGTGACGCTGAGCACCTTTGATCTGGACGAACTGGAAGACAATGTCGCCGCCATGCGCGAACAACTGCGCGCCGGCGACTTCGAGGCCGCGGCGAAACTGGATTTCGAATTCCACCGGCGGATCCTGCTGGCCAGCGGCAATCAGGCGATGCTGAGCATCCTCACTGCCAGCGCCGACATCTTTCTGGAGAGCCAGAAACTACCGTTCATCCGCGCCGAACGGGCCATGGAAACCTGGCAGGAACACCGCAAGATCCTCCGCGCACTGGCCCGTCGGGCTTCCGCTGCCGCGCAGAAAGCCATGCAGGAGCACGTGCGCAATGCGGCGCTGCGCACCGGAATTTCCTTCATTGCCCCCGCCAGCGCGTGACTTGAGCTATACCCAAACTCATCGAGTGCCATAGCAAGACTCAATCATCTGCGGCTTCCTGAACAAGGGAAGGGCGGCTATGATGGGCCACGTTTTTTTGCTTACAACCTGGAGAATTCCATGAGCAGCGATCTGATCAAACACGTTAGCGACGCTAGCTTCGAAGCCGACGTACTCAAGGCCGAAGGCGCTGTCCTGGTCGACTACTGGGCTGAATGGTGCGGCCCTTGCAAAATGATCGCTCCGGTTCTGGACGAGATTGCAGAGACTTACAAAGGCAAGCTGACCGTTGCCAAACTGAACATCGACGAAAACCAGGAAACCCCTGCCAAGCACGGCGTACGTGGTATTCCGACCCTGATGCTGTTCAAGAACGGCAACGTTGAAGCGACCAAGGTCGGCGCTCTGTCGAAGTCGCAACTGGCTGCTTTCCTCGACGCCAACATCTAAGCGTCGCTGTAAAGATTGTCCTCAAAAAGCCCCGCAAATTGCGGGGCTTTTTGCGTATTCAGGGCTAGACGCTCCGAAACTCAGGTGATACATTCGGCCCCGCACTGGTTTCTCCACTGCCCCCTGCTAGCCGTCGCCGACGCACTCCTTTTCGAATAAGTACGCGATCCTGTCGCCTTCTCCGCGGCGCGGCCTCATTAAGCCAAAAGCTTAATTTCCCCCCTCCATAAATGATTACGTCATTCCTATATGAATCTGACTGAACTCAAGCAAAAGCCGATTACCGAACTGCTCGAATTGGCCGAACAGATGGGCATAGAAAATATGGCCCGTTCGCGCAAGCAGGACGTGATTTTCTCCCTGCTGAAAAAGCACGCTAAAAGCGGTGAGGAAATCTCCGGTGATGGCGTGCTGGAGATTCTCCAGGACGGCTTCGGCTTCCTGCGCTCCGCTGACGCTTCCTACCTCGCCGGCCCTGACGACATCTACGTCTCGCCGAGCCAGATCCGCCGTTTCAACTTGCGCACCGGTGACACCATCGTTGGCAAGATCCGCCCGCCGAAGGAAGGCGAGCGTTATTTCGCCCTGCTCAAGGTCGACACGATCAACTTCGATCGTCCTGAGAACGCGAAGAACAAGATTCTCTTCGAGAACCTGACCCCGCTGTTCCCGACCGTGCGCATGAAGATGGAAGCCGGCAACGGTTCCACCGAAGACCTGACCGGTCGTGTGATCGACCTGTGCGCCCCGATCGGCAAAGGCCAGCGCGGTCTGATCGTTGCACCGCCGAAAGCCGGTAAAACGATCATGCTGCAGAACATCGCAGCGAACATCGCCCGTAACAACCCTGAAGTTCACCTGATCGTGCTGTTGATCGACGAACGTCCGGAAGAAGTGACCGAAATGCAGCGCACCGTGCGCGGCGAAGTGGTTGCCTCGACCTTCGACGAGCCGCCGACCCGTCACGTGCAAGTGGCTGAAATGGTGATCGAGAAGGCCAAGCGCCTGGTAGAACACAAGAAGGACGTGGTGATCCTGCTCGACTCCATCACCCGTCTGGCCCGTGCCTACAACACCGTGATCCCGAGCTCCGGCAAGGTGCTGACCGGTGGTGTCGATGCTCACGCCCTGGAGAAACCGAAGCGTTTCTTCGGCGCTGCGCGCAACATCGAAGAAGGCGGCTCGCTGACCATCATCGCCACCGCGTTGGTTGAAACCGGCTCGAAGATGGACGAAGTGATCTACGAAGAGTTCAAGGGCACCGGCAACATGGAGCTGCCACTGGACCGTCGTATCGCCGAGAAGCGTGTGTTCCCGGCCATCAACATCAACAAGTCCGGTACCCGTCGCGAAGAGCTGCTGACCGCCGACGACGAACTGCAGCGTATGTGGATCCTGCGCAAACTGCTGCACCCGATGGATGAAGTTGCCGCCATCGAGTTCCTGGTCGACAAGCTGAAAACGACCAAGACCAACGACGAATTCTTCCTGTCGATGAAACGCAAGTAACATCGCTGGTGGGTTCAGAAAAATGGCGCCCCTGGAGGGCGCCATTTTTTTTGCCACGGTTCGGCTGCCCCGACCTTCCGGGAGACACTGATTGCTGTTTGCAGAGCCACGATAGCTGCCAGCGGCCGACAGAGCAGGTAGGATGTACGCCTATTTTGAGGGTGCCATCGTCAATGAAATTCAAGGATCTTCGGGATTTCGTGCAGCAGCTTGAGCAGCGCGGAGAGTTGAAACGCATCCAGATTCCCGTCTCGCCGGTGCTGGAAATGACCGAGGTGTGCGACCGCACGCTGCGGGCCAAGGGCCCGGCGCTGCTGTTCGAGAAACCGACCGGTTATGACATCCCGGTGCTCGGCAACCTGTTCGGTACTCCCGAGCGGGTGGCCATGGGCATGGGCGCCGAGTCGGTCAGCGAACTGCGCGAAATCGGCAAGCTGCTGGCGTTTCTCAAGGAACCGGAGCCGCCGAAGGGCTTGAAGGACGCGTGGTCGAAGCTGCCGATCTTCCGCAAGATCATCGCGATGGCGCCGAAAGTCGTCAAAGACGCGCCGTGCCAGGAAGTGGTCATCGAAGGCGACGACGTCGATCTGGCGATGCTGCCGGTACAGACCTGCTGGCCGGGCGACGTGGCGCCGCTGATCACCTGGGGCCTGACCGTCACCAAGGGCCCGAACAAGGACCGGCAGAATCTCGGCATCTACCGCCAGCAAGTGATTGGCCGCAACAAGGTCATCATGCGCTGGCTCAGCCACCGTGGCGGCGCGCTGGACTTTCGAGAGTGGTGCGAGAAGCATCCGGGTCAGCCGTTCCCGGTGTCCGTGGCCCTTGGTGCGGATCCGGCGACCATTCTCGGCGCCGTTACTCCGGTGCCGGACAGCCTCTCCGAATACGCCTTCGCCGGTCTGCTGCGCGACAGCCGCACGGAACTGGTGAAGTGCCGTGGCAACGACCTGCAAGTGCCGGCCACGGCCGAAATCATCCTTGAAGGCGTGATCCATCCGGGCGAAATGGCCGATGAAGGCCCGTACGGCGACCACACCGGTTATTACAACGAAGTCGACAGCTTCCCGGTGTTCACCGTCGAGCGCATCACCCACCGGATCAAGCCGATCTACCACAGCACCTACACTGGCCGTCCGCCGGATGAGCCGGCGATTCTCGGCGTGGCGCTGAACGAAGTGTTCGTGCCGATCCTGCAGAAGCAGTTCCCGGAGATCACCGACTTCTACCTGCCGCCGGAAGGCTGCTCGTACCGCATGGCCGTGGTGACGATGAAGAAGTCGTATCCGGGGCATGCCAAGCGCGTGATGCTGGGTGTCTGGTCGTTTTTGCGACAGTTCATGTACACCAAGTTCGTTATCGTCACCGACGACGACATCAACGCGCGGGACTGGAACGACGTGATCTGGGCCATCACCACGCGCATGGACCCCAAGCGCGACACGGTGATGATCGACAACACGCCGATCGACTACCTCGACTTCGCCTCGCCGGTGTCGGGGCTCGGCTCGAAGATGGGCCTGGACGCCACCCATAAGTGGCCGGGCGAAACCACTCGCGAGTGGGGCCGCGTCATCGTCAAGGATGACGCCGTCACCCAACGGATCGATGCCATCTGGAATCAGTTAGGAATAGATTGATGCGTGTAACCCTGCAGCCCTCCGGAGCGGTACTCGAGATACGGCCCGGAGAGCGGATTCTCGATGGTGCGCGGCGCCTGGGCTACGAATGCCCGCAAAGCTGCCGCAACGGCAATTGCCATGTGTGTGCGGCGCTGCTGGTGGAAGGCCGGGTCGAACAGGCCGGCAAGGTGCACGACCACGGTGAGTTCTACACTTGCATAGCGGAGCCGCTGGAAGACTGCATCGTGCTGTGGGATGGCGTGCTCGCGCTGGGAGAACTGCCTGTGCGCAGCGTGTCGTGTCAGGTCATCGAATGCCGGGACGTCGGTGGCGATACCTTTCGTGTGCGCCTGCGGGCACCAGCCGGCAAGCCGCCGCGCTACCACGCTGGCCAGTATCTGATGATCGAGCGCGAGAACGGCGAGAAGTCGGCGTTCTCCATGGCCTCGGCGCCCCACGGCGGGCGCGATCTGGAAATCCATGTGCTGGCGCGCGAATCCAGTGCGCTGAACCTGATCGATCAGCTCACGCGCAACCCGATGGTGCGGGTCGAACTGCCATTCGGCGATACCCACCTGGCGGAACTGCCGGACGGGCCGCTGGTGCTGATCGCCGCCGGCACCGGCATGGGCCAGATCCATAGCCTGATCGAACATTGCCGGGCCAGCGGCTTCAAGCATCCGGTGCACTTGTACTGGGGCGTGCGTCGTCCGGAAGATTTCTACGAAATCGAACATTGGGACGAATGGCTGAAGTTGCCCAATCTGTTCCTGCACAAGGTCGTCAGTGACCAGTGCGGCTGGGAAGGGCGCTGTGGCATGTTGCATGAGGCGGTGTGCGAGGATTTCCCTGATCTGAAACCGCTGCACGTCTATGCCAGCGGCTCGCCCGCCATGGTCTACGGCACGCTGGATGCGTTGGTCGAAGCAGGGATGGATGCTCATCAGATGCGTGCGGATGTGTTTGCTTACGCACCCCGCGCCTGAGTTCGTTATAACTCGTCATATAGCCGATCGGTATTTATGTAATTGCATAAATGCCGGTAGGTTATATATCAATCAGGCAATCAATTAAGAACTGTGCCATGGCACTCAAATTGCCTTAAAACATATGTGCCTTATTGTTACAGCGGTGCGTTCTATTAAGTAATTCTTCACCCGCGGGGAGCTGAACGCTATTCGCCATGAGCGCCATTGAAAACGCTTTTCTGAACCTGGCTTACCCTCCGCGGCTCGATCTTGGGCCGCAGCTGACGCACGAACAACTTCTCGCTTCCATGCAATCGACCATGGCGCGCCACAAGGGCGGGCCGGTGTGGCTGTTCGCCTACGGTTCGCTGATCTGGCGGCCGGAATGCACAGCCGTGGAGCGGGTGCGTGGGCGCGTGCATGGCTATCACCGTGGCTTGTACTTGTGG
Source organism: Pseudomonas sp. GW458-11-26-14-LB4 (assembly GCF_059423925.1). NCBI lineage: Bacteria > Pseudomonadati > Pseudomonadota > Gammaproteobacteria > Pseudomonadales > Pseudomonadaceae > Pseudomonas > Pseudomonas sp. GW458-11-26-14-LB4. The sequence continues at coordinate 375,060 of NZ_JBWKYU010000001.1, read as the reverse complement.
TCCCACGAGCATCGCGGCACGCCGGAAATGCCGGGACTGGTCTTTGGTCTGGATCGTGGCGGCTCGTGCAGCGGCTTCGCCTACCGGTTGCCGGAAGACAATCTGGACAGCGCGCTGTATGCATTATGGAAGCGCGAGATGCCGTTCCCGTCCTATCGGCCACACTGGCTCAACTGCCGACTCGAAGATGGCAGCCAGGTTCAGGCCTTGGGATTCGTATTGGAGCGACACCTGCCCAGCTATGCCGGCAACTTGCCGGATCATGTGCTGAGCCAGGTGTTCGAAAGCGCTTGCGGGCGTTACGGCACCACTCGCGATTATGTCGAGCAGACCGCCCACGCCCTGCGCAGCCACGCCATGCCAGACCGGAATCTGGAGGCGCGGCTCAAGCGCTGTAAGTCAAAGGCCGATCAGGCGACTGCTTCGCGGCTCTGACTGGCGACTTGCTTGTGCCACAGAGTCGGGGCCAGGAAGGCCATCGACAGCAGGCAAGCGCCCACCAGTAGCACGAAACCGCCATCCCAGCCGAAGTGGTCCACGGTGTAGCCCATCGCTGCACTGGCCGCGACCGAACCACCCAGATACCCGAACAGACCGGTGAAGCCTGCGGCAGTGCCGGCGGCTTTCTTCGGCGCCAGTTCCAGCGCCTGCAGGCCGATCAGCATCACCGGGCCGTAGATCAGGAAGCCGATGGAGAACAGCGCGATCATGTCGACGGTCGGGTTGCCGGCCGGGTTCAGCCAGTACACCAGCGTCGCCACGGTCACCAGTGCCATGAACACCATGCCGGTCAGGCCACGGTTGCCACGGAAGATCTTGTCCGACATCCAGCCGCACAGCAGCGTGCCCGGAATCCCCGCCCACTCGTAGAAGAAATAGGCCCACGAGGTTTTATCCACGGTGAAACCCTTGGCTTCCTTCAGGTAGGTCGGCGCCCAGTCCAGCACGCCGTAGCGCAACAGGTAAACGAAGACGTTGGCCATGGCGATGTACCAGAGCATTTTGTTGCGCAGCACGTATTTGACGAAGATTTCCTTGGCACTGAATTCGTCTTCGTGGCTGGCGTCGTAGCCTTCCGGGTAGTCGTTCTTGTACTTCTCGATCGGCGGCAGGCCGACCGATTGCGGGGTATCGCGCATGGTCACGAAGGCGAACACCGCTACCGCCAGGGCCACGGCAGCCGGGACGTAGAACGCCGCGTGCCAGTCGTTGAACAGGCCCATGCCGATCAGGAACAGCGGGCCGATCAAACCACCACCGACGTTATGCGCCACGTTCCACACCGATACCACGCCGCCACGTTCCTTCTGCGACCACCAGTGCACCATCGTGCGTCCGCTCGGCGGCCAGCCCATGCCCTGGGCCCAACCGTTGATGAACAGCAAGATAAACATCATGGTCACGCTGGAGGTTGCCCAAGGCGCGAAACCGAAAATGAACATCACCCCGGCCGATACCAGCAGGCCGAATGGCAGGAAGTAACGCGGGTTGGAGCGGTCGGACACCAGGCCCATGAGGAACTTGGACAGACCGTAGGCAATGGCGATGGCCGACATCGCCAGACCCAGATCACCACGGCTATAGCCTTCGTCGATCAGGTACGGCATGGCCAGCGAGAAGTTCTTGCGCAGCAGGTAGTAACCCGCGTAGCCAAAGAAGATGCCGGCGAAGATCTGCCAACGCAGGCGTCGGTAGGTGCTGTCGATTTTTTCTTCAGGCAATGGAGCCTGATGTGCGGCAGGACGAAAGAAAGCAAACATTCAAGAGCTCCAGATTTCTTGTTTTGACTGCGGATGCGAATGTTACAGTTTCGTTACCGAAAATAGCACCGCTTCCCATCGGCAAAACAGCGGAAATGTTGGAAGTCGCGCGTTCCTTTATGAACATGTCGCTCAGATATAAGTGCGGGGCGTTGTGGGAAAGGTTACTTCGGCGTCTTCCTGCCGGGTTTCAGGGCTTTGTAGGGCGCAGGTTTGGGAAATGTCCTGCGAACAATGCAGAAGGCGCGGCGTTCTGTTTCAGGCTGCCGGGCTCTACCCTTTTGATGGTGCCAATCGGGCATTCGAGCGGTAAAGGGGGAGGGCTCATGCGGTGGTGTGTGTTGCTGTTTTTGCTGATGGCATCGGGAGGTGCGTGGGCGTCAGAGGTGCTGCTGATTCCGGAAAACAACCCGAGGCCGGTCTATCCGCGAGGGCTTTTCAGGGCTGGCGTGGTCGGTGAAGTGGGCGCCGAGTTCACCGTCCATGCCGACGGTTCAGTCGACCGGATCAGCTTTGCGCCAAGCAGCCATCCGGAGCTGATCGAAGCGGTCAGGGCGGCTGTCGAGCAATGGCGTTTCAAACCGTGGATCGTCGAGGGCGACAAACCGGCACAGACGCGGGTCTTCGCACCGATGGTATTCAGGCTGGATCTGGATCAACCCATCCACATCAACCAGCAACTGAAAGCCTTGAAGTGCCGCACCTTGAACGAATACCTCGGCAACATTGCGGAGCAATCATGGATCGATACCAAGGTGTTCGTTTACACCAGGGCCTACCTTTCCAATGTGTTCCACAAAGCGCAGCTGCCGGACGAACAGCGGCTGGCGATGATCGCCAGACTGAACAAGCGGATTCCATCGATTGTAAGGAGTTGCCGTAGCAGCCCGGTCCGGACGTACATGAGCCTGTTGCCGGAGGATATTCGCAGTTTGATGTAGGGCTGGAGTGCTCTGAAGAGCGATCCGGAAGTGGCCATCAATTCCGGATCGCCCGATCAGCTCAGCGCACTTGCACTACGACTTTCCCGACAGCCTTGCGCTGCCCGAGATCATTGATCGCCTGCGCGGCATTGCCCAGCGGATAGACCTGTGACACCAGCGGCTTCAGCTTGCCCTCGGCAAACCAGCCGAACAGTTGCTGGAAGTTCGCCGCGTTGTCCTGCGGCTGGCGCTGGGCGAAGGAGCCCCAGAACACGCCGAGCACCGCCGCACCCTTGAGCAGGGCGAGGTTGACCGGCAGCTCGGGAATGCGGCCGCTGGCGAAACCGACCACCAGCAGGCGGCCGTTCCAGGCGATGGCGCGGATGGCCTGGTCGAACAGGTCGCCGCCGACCGGGTCGTAGATCACGTCGGCGCCCTGGCCGTCGGTCAGACGCTTGATCTCGTCCTTGAGGCTGGTTTCGCTGTAGTTGATCAGTTCGTCGGCACCGGCAGCCTTGGCCACGGCGAGTTTTTCCGCGCTGCTGGCAGCGGCGATCACCCGGGCGCCCATGGCTTTGCCGATTTCCACGGCGGCCAGGCCAACACCGCCAGAAGCACCGAGCACCAGCAGGGTTTCACCCGGTTGCAGGTTGCCGCGCTGTTTGAGGGCGTGCATCGACGTGCCGTAGGTCATGCTGAAGGCGGCGGCGGTGTTGAAATCCATCGACGGCGGGATCGGCAGCACGTTATAGCCCGGGACCGCGACCTGCTCGGCGAAGCTGCCCCAGCCGGTCAGGGCCATGACCCGGTCGCCGACCTTCAGGTGACTGATCTTTTCACCCACTTCGCTGACCACACCGGAAGCTTCGCCACCCGGCGAGAACGGGAAGGGCGGCTTGAACTGGTATTTGCCCTCGATGATCAGCGTGTCCGGGAAATTGACCCCGGCGGCGTGCACGTCCAGCAGGATTTCGTTCTTTTTGGCGACAGGACTGGCGACGTCTTCCAGCACCAGCGATTCGGCAGGGCCGAAGGCTTTGCACAGCACGGCTTTCATCAGGGCTATTCCTTTGGGAGTGATGGCCGATAAGTGTAGGTGTGGCAGTCAACGGGTCAACGAGCATGCCCGGCCCTGATAGTCCGCCATAAGCTTGTGCTTGCGCGGCGGGTCGTTATGCTAGGCCGCAAACCGGATAAGGAGCGAATTGTGAAAGCGTGGATCATGTTGTTGCTGGCCCTGTCTCTGCCTGTGGCAGCGCTGGCCGAAGAAGCCAAAGAAGGCGAGGCGCCGAAGGTCAACTACATCACCCTGAGCCCGCCGTTTGTGGGCAACTACGGGCTCGATGGCACCCCGAAGCTCAAGGTCTACAAGGCCGACGTGGCACTGCGGGTGACCGGTGAAGAGGCGACCAAACTGGTCAAGGCCAACGAGCCGCTGATCCGCAATCAACTGGTGGCGCTGTTCACCCAGCAGACCACCGATGCGATGGGCAGCATCGAAGGCAAGGAAAAACTGCGTCAGGAAGCCTTGAAGCAGACCCAGCAAGTGATGAATGACGAGACCGGCAAGCCGGTGGTTGAAGATCTGTTGTTCAACAACCTGATCATTCAATAAGACATTCGTTGTCCGGGCGGTCCCCATCGCTGGCTTGCCAGCGATGGCATTTTGTCAGGCGACAAATGACTCAGGGTTTGAGCGCGATCACCGCCGCCCACTGCTCGGCCGTCACCGGCATCACCGACAGTCGCGAACCCTTTTGCACCAGCGGCATCTCGGCCAGCGCGGTCTGCTGTTTCAGGTAATCCAGCTTCAAGACCCGGCTGAACGTTTCGACGTGGGCGACATCAATCGCGCTCCAGGCGTTCTTCTCCGGCGTGGCTTTCGGATCGAAGTAATGGCTTTCCGGTTCCAGTGCGGTGGGATCCGGGTACGCGGCTTCGATTATTTTGCCGATTCCGGCAATCCCCGGCTCCGGGCAGCTGGAATGGTAGAAAAAGAACTGGTCCCCCACTGCCATGGCCCGCAGGAAATTGCGTGCCTGATAGTTGCGAACCCCGTCCCAGCGCGCTTTGCCGAGCTTTTCCAGGCCCTTGATCGAGAGTTCGTCGGGCTCGGATTTCATCAGCCAGTAGGCCATGGTTTTTGCTCCTCAAGCGGTCATTGGGCAGGTTGTCCGGCAATTTTATGACAAACCGACGGTCGGTTGACGCCAGCATTTGCGCAGAGGTTCACGTTGTCGCAAAATGCCGGCCTTTAAAGCTTGACGCTGCTGCACGGCCTACGAATGGAAACCGCTGCTGTCATCGTGATGATGTGCCTTGAGGGGGGCAATCGATGAAACGCAAACCGGATTTGCTGTGGACTTTGGTGATTTTGTTCGGTCTGGGCGTCGTGACCACCGGTTATGCGCAAAGTCTGTGGGCCAACAAGGCCGATGCACCGATTGAAGTAGCGCAACAAGTACAACAGTCGACAGCCTTCAAGCGCTGAAACTGCCTTCTCGACGCCGCTGATCCGCGCGGCGTCTATCCCGCGAAATACCACGCCTTGTCTGTCACCGTTCCCTGCAACGGTACATCCCAGCTCGCTTGCGCGAGACGTTCGACTTTCTGACATTCATGGGCCAGGCCCAACAGCGTCGGTTTGCGCCAGTTCTGGCGTCGGGCCAGATATGCCAGGCTGCGATCGTAGAATCCGCCGCCCATGCCCAGGCGCCCGCCGACATCGTCGAATCCCACCAAAGGCAACAACACCAGATCCAGTGCCCAGACCTTGCGCTGACGGGCCAGATTGGCGCGCGGCTCAAGAATTCGGAAGCGGTTGGGTTTGAGTTTTTCGCCGGGGCGGATCTGCTGAAAGACCATTTTGGTCCGCGGCCAGGCACTGAGCACCGGCAGGTAGGTTTTCTTGCCCCGACGCTGGGCCGCGCGCAGCAACAGGCGCGGGTCGATTTCACCGTCGGTGGGCAGGTACAGGGAAATGTGTTTCGCCCGGCGAAAGTGCGGGTCTTGTGCCAGTTGCTTGTACAGACCTTCGGCGGCCTGGCGTTGTTCGCTTCGCGTCAGCGAGCGGCGGGCCTTGCGCAGCAGGCGGCGCAGTTGGGGACGGGGCAGCAACGCGGGTTCGGTCATGGTTCGGCTTCGGCAGGGTGGGGCGAAAACGTACGCATAAAAAATCCGATGCCGGCATGCACCGGCATCGGATTCGAATCAGGCTCCCCGGATGAGCCGCTGTCGACTTAGCCCTTGAACCCGAGAGTTCAAGGTGGAGGATGCAGTAGGCTTTAAGGCTTTCCGTCTGGCGGACATGCACACCAGCCCAACGTGCAACCCCCAGGGTAGTGCAAATCGGCTCAGGGACATCGTCAACTGGCAAGCACCCCAGGGAGTGCGGCGAGTATAACTCAAGCAGCCTGGCGAATCAGCCCTTGCTGATGTCCGGATCGTCGGCCAGCACCAGATCGACACGATCGAGCAAGTCACGCACCTGTTCACGGGTCGAACCGCTGGCCTGGATGTCCGGACGCTCTTCTTTGTGCAAGAGGTCGTGGGTGATGTTCAGCGCGGCCATCACGGCGATGCGGTCGGCGCCGATGACTTTGCCGCTGCTGCGGATCTCGCGCATCTTGCCGTCCAGGTAGCGGGCGGCGCTGATCAGATTGCTGCGCTCTTCCTGGGGACAGATGATCGAATACTCTTTGTCGAGGATCTGCACGGTAACGCTATTGCTTGAACTCATGAGTCTTGCTCCAGGGCCTTGAGGCGCGAAATCATCGATTCGACCTTACGCCGGGCGATTTCGTTTTTTTCAATGAGGTGCGCGCGTTCCTCGCGCCAGGTCTTTTCCTGAGCAAGTAAGAGTGCATTTTGACTCTTTAGTTGCTCGACTCGGGTAATCAGCAGTTCGAGTCTGGCCATCAGCGCTTGCAGGTCGGTGTCTTCCATTGTGTCCACTGATTCGGTCTGATGGGTTTGGCTGGCGGACAGCCTTTAATGGTCTTGGCGAGTCTGTCAATGTAGGATACAAGGCCTTCATTCTAGACATAGCGCCGTCTGGCGCCTAGCTGCCCATGCCCATTCAGAATTCCCCGTACCAAGGCTTTGCCACCCTGCTGAACTCCAGCGGTCACTCCGTTTCGCCTGCCGAACTGCACGGCCTGTTGCTGGGCCGCAGTTGTGCCGGCGCCGGCTTCAATGCCGAAGAATGGCTGATCGATGCCGCCGAGCTGCTCGAAAGCGAGCCGCAGGACAACGTCCGCAACGCGCTGATCGGTCTGCAGGAGATGGTCAAAAGCGAACTCACTGGTGATGACGTCACCGTGGTTCTGCTGCTGCCGAACGATGACGCACCGCTGGCCGAGCGCGCTGCCGCGCTGGGCGAATGGTGTCAGGGCTTCCTCACCGGTTTCGGCCTGAACTGCCGCGACAGCAGCATGCTGAGCACCGAAGCCACCGAAGTGTTGCAGGATTTGGCAGCGATCTCCCAGGTGCAAGACGCACTGGAAGAATCCGAAGACGGCGAAAGCGACTATATGGAAGTCATGGAGTACCTGCGTGTCGCTCCGCTGCTGTTGTTCTCCGAAACCAAAAAGGCCGACGTGCCGCCAGCGGCCAAGCCGTCGCTGCACTGATCGCGTGCCAGGGAAAGCCATCTGCCCATGATCCATATCCCGAAAGCGGAATACGCCCGGCGCCGCAAGGCGCTGATGGCGCAGATGGAACCCAACAGCATCGCGATCCTGCCTGCCGCCGCGGTCGCCATTCGCAACCGCGACGTCGAGCATGTCTATCGTCAGGACAGCGACTTCCAGTACCTCAGCGGTTTTCCCGAGCCGCAAGCGGTCATCGTCCTGATGCCCGGTCGCGAACACGGCGAATACGTGCTGTTCTGCCGTGAGCGCAATGCCGAACGCGAACTCTGGGACGGCCTGCGCGCCGGCCAGGAAGGCGCGATCCGCGATTTCGGCGCCGACGACGCCTTCCCGATTACTGACATCGACGACATCCTGCCGGGCCTGATCGAAGGCCGCGACCGGGTGTATTCGGCCATGGGCAGCAACCCCGAATTCGACCGCCACCTGATGGACTGGATCAACGTGATCCGCTCCAAGGCGCACCTCGGCGCCCAGCCGCCGAACGAATTCGTTGCCCTGGATCACCTGCTGCACGACATGCGCCTGTATAAATCGGCGGCAGAAGTGAAGGTGATGCGCGAAGCGGCGCGGATCTCTGCCCAGGCTCACATCCGGGCGATGCAGGCCAGCCGTGCCGGGTTGTACGAGTACAGCCTCGAAGCCGAACTGGATTACGAGTTCCGCAAGGGTGGGGCGAAGATGCCGGCCTATGGCTCGATCGTCGCTGCCGGGCGCAACAGCTGCATCCTGCATTATCAGCAGAATGACGCGTTGCTCAAGGACGGCGATCTGGTGCTGATCGACGCTGGTTGCGAGATCGACTGCTACGCCAGTGACATCACCCGCACCTGGCCGGTCAACGGCAAGTTTTCCGCTGAACAGAAAGCGATCTACGAACTGGTGCTGGCTTCGCAGGAAGCGGCATTCGCCGAAATCGCTCCGAACAAGCACTGGAACCAGGCGCACGAAGCCACGGTTCGGGTCATCACCGCCGGGCTGGTGAAGCTGGGGCTGTTGCAGGGCGAAGTCGTCGAGTTGATCGCCTCCGAGGCCTACAAGGCGTTTTACATGCATCGCGCCGGCCACTGGCTCGGGATGGATGTGCATGACGTCGGCGAGTACAAGGTCGGCGGCGAATGGCGGGTGCTGGAAGTCGGCATGGCGCTGACCGTGGAGCCGGGCATCTACATCGCCCCGGACAATCAGAACGTAGCGAAGAAATGGCGCGGCATTGGCGTGCGCATCGAGGATGACGTGGTAGTGACCAAAAGCGGTTGTGAAATCCTGACGGGTGGCGTGCCGAAAACCGTCGCCGAGATCGAAGCCCTGATGGCGCAAGCGCGGACCTGCGCGGCATGAGTCGGGTCAATCTGGCAATCATCGGTGGCGGTCTGGTCGGCGCCAGTCTGGCGTTGGCCTTGCAGGCCGGCGCCAAGGCCCGTGGCTGGAAGATCGTGCTGATCGAGCCGTTCGCCCCGGGTGACACCTGGCAACCAAGCTACGACGCGCGCTCCTCGGCGCTGTCCTTCGGCTCGCGGCAGATTTATCAGCGGTTGGGCGTGTGGCAGGAAATCTCCCGCCGAGCCGAACCGATCAAGCAGATTCATGTATCCGACCGTGGTCGTTTCTCCACCGCCCGACTTTCGGCGATGGAAGAGGGCGTCCCTGCGCTCGGCTATGTCGTGGAAAACGCCTGGCTCGGCCAGTGTCTGTGGCAGCACCTCGACAAAGACGTGATCAGCTGGCGCTGCCCGGCGGAAGTCACCCGCATGGAGCCGTTGCCGGACGGCTATCGCCTGACCCTCAACGACGAAACCACGGTCGAGTGCGATCTGGCGGTGCTCGCCGATGGCGGCCGTTCCGGTCTGCGCGAACAGCTGGGCATCAACGTGCGCAAGCGCCCGTACAACCAGAGCGCGCTGATCGCCAACATCACGCCGAGCGAAGCGCACAACGGCATGGCGTTCGAGCGCTTCACCGACGAAGGCCCGATGGCGCTGCTGCCGCTGCCGGAAAACCGCTGCGCGCTGGTCTGGACCCGACTGGGCATGGACGCGCAACGGCTGGCCGACCTGAGCGAGCGTGATTTCCTCAGCGAGCTGCAAGGTGTGTTCGGCTACCGTCTCGGTACGTTGAAACAAGTTGGCGCGCGGCATCTGTATCCGCTGTCGCTGGTGGAAGCCGAAGAGCAGGTGCGCTCGCATCTGGCCGTTCTCGGCAACGCCGCCCACAGCCTGCACCCGATTGCCGGGCAGGGTTTCAACCTGTCCCTGCGCGATGCCGATGCGTTGGCCGCCGCGCTGCTGGCCAGCGACAAACCGCTGGGGGATTTCGCCACGTTGCAGGCCTATCGCGAGCGTCAGCGTCTCGATCAGGATCTCACCGTGGGTTTCTCCGATCAGGTCACGCGCCTGTTCGGCAGCACCCAGCCGCTGGTGTCGCTGGGGCGCAACATCGGCCTGCTCGGCCTTGATCTGCTGCCGCCGGCCAAGCGCTGGTTCGCCCGTCAGGCCATGGGGCTGGGGACGCGGCCGGATGCGTGAGTGGCTGATCAAACGGTTTGGCAAGGCGCGGCTGATGCGCTGGATCATGACGTTCTACCCGCCGTATTTCGGCGCCGGTGTCCGGGTGCAGCACATCAGCGATGACTTTCGTGACATTCAGGTCTCGATGGGCCTGGGCTGGTACAACCGCAATTACGTCGGCACCCAGTTCGGCGGCAGTCTGTATTCGATGGTCGATCCGTTCTTCATGTTGATGCTCATGGAGAACCTCGGCTCGCGGTACATCGTCTGGGACAAGGCCGCCGACATTGATTTCATATCGCCGGGCAAAGGCCCGGTGTTCGCCCGGTTCAACATCGACGACACCCTGCTCGACGAGATCCGTCGGCAGACCGCCAGTGGCGAGAAATACCTGCCGCAGTTGCAGGTCGACATTCATGACGGCGCCGGCAATCTGGTGGCGCGGGTCGGTAAAACCCTTTACGTGCGGCTCAAGCCGCCAGCGAGACAGGCTTAAAGCATGGAAATGCGCGCGGATGTGCTGATTGTCGGAGCCGGAATGGTCGGCAGTGCCCTGGCGCTGGCGTTGCAGGGCAGCGGGCTGGAAGTCCTGCTGCTCGACGGCAGCCCGTTGAGCGTCAAATCCTTCAATGGCGATGCACCGTTCGAGCCACGGGTGAGCGCACTGTCGGCGGCCAGCCAGCGGATCCTCGATCGCCTCGGCGTGTGGGATGGCATCGTCAACCGACGCAGCAGCCCTTACACCGACATGCACGTCTGGGACGGCAGCGGCACCGGCCAGATCCACTTCTCGGCCAGCAGCGTGCACGCCGATGTGCTCGGCCATATCGTCGAAAACCGCGTGGTGCAGGATGCCTTGCTCGACCGTCTGCACGATTGCGATATGGGTCTGCTGGCCAACGCGCGACTGGAGCAGATGCGCCGTTCCGGTGACGACTGGCTGCTGACCCTGGCCGATGGCCGCACCTTGCGTGCGCCGCTGGTGATCGCGGCGGACGGCGCCAATTCCGCCGTGCGCCGTCTGACTGGCGTCGCCACTCGCGAGTGGGATTACCTGCACCACGCCATCGTCACCAGCGTGCGCAGCAGCAAACCGCACCGCATGACCGCGTGGCAGCGCTTCACCGATCACGGGCCGCTGGCGTTTTTGCCGCTGGAGCGTGACGGTCAGCAGGACTGGTGCTCGATCGTCTGGTCGACCACGCCAAGCGAAGCCGAACGGCTGATGGCGCTGGATGAGGCGGATTTCTGCCGTGAGCTCGAACGCGCTTTCGAAGGTTGCCTTGGCGACGTCATCAGCGCCGACTCACGCCTGTGCGTGCCGCTGCGTCAACGCCACGCCAAGCGCTACGTGGCAGAAGGGCTGGCACTGATCGGCGATGCCGCACACACCATTCACCCGTTGGCGGGGCAGGGCGTGAACCTCGGCTTTCTCGACGCCGCGGTGCTGGCCGAAGTGCTGTTGCAAGCGCATGAACGCGGCGAACGCCTGGCGGACGTGAAAGTCCTGAGCCGCTACGAACGCCGGCGCATGCCGCACAATCTGGCGCTGATGGCGGCGATGGAAGGCTTCGAGCGGTTGTTCCAGGCAGATCCGTTGCCGCTGCGCTGGTTGCGTAATACCGGGCTGAAAATCGTCGAGCAGATGCCCGAGGCCAAGGCGCTGTTTGTGCGTGAAGCATTGGGGCTGACCGGGGACTTGCCGGCCCTGGCCAAGGCCTGACGACGGTCGTGCAACATCTGGTAACTCCTTGGGAAAGTGATCGATTGAGCTGGTAAATGTGAGTCCTTATCATTTGGGCCACTTTTCCCGACCGAGAGACCGCTCCCATGTTGGCATCCAAGCGTGTTCTGACCGCACTGGCCCTGACCCTGATCGGCAACACTGCCGCCCAGGCCGCCGACGAGGTGGTGGTCTACTCCTCGCGTATCGATGAGCTGATCAAGCCAGTGTTCGATGCCTACACCGCCAAGACCGGGGTGAAGATCAAGTTCATCACCGACAAGGAAGCGCCGCTGATGCAGCGGATCAAGGCCGAAGGCGAGAACGCCACCGCCGACCTGCTGCTGACCGTCGATGCCGGCAACCTCTGGCAGGCCGAGCAGATGGGCATTCTCCAGCCGTTCACTTCGAAAACCATCGACGCCAACATTCCCCTGCAATATCGCTCGTCCAGCCACGCCTGGACCGGCCTGAGCCTGCGCGCGCGGACCATCGCCTATTCCACCGAACGGGTGAAACCGGGCGAGCTGACGACCTACGAAGCATTGGCCGACAAGAACTGGGAAGGCCGCCTGTGCCTGCGCACGGCGAAGAAGGTCTACAACCAGTCGCTGACCGCCACCATGATCGAAGTGCATGGCGCCGAGAAGACCGAGAAGATCCTCAAGGGCTGGGTCAACAACCTGTCCACCGACGTGTTCTCCGACGACGTCGCGGTGCTGGAAGCGATCAATGCCGGCCAGTGTGACGTCGGCATCGTCAACACCTACTATTACGGCCGCCTGCACAAGCAGAAGCCGGAACTGCCGGTAAAACTGTTCTGGCCGAATCAGGCGGATCGTGGCGTACACGTCAATCTGTCGGGCATCGGCCTGACCAAACATGCACCGCATCCGGAAGCCGCCAAGGCACTGGTGGAGTGGATGACCACGCCTGAAGCGCAGAAGATCTTTGCTGACGTGAACCAGGAGTTCCCGGCGAATCCGGCGGTGAAGCCTTCGGAAGAAGTGGCGGCGTGGGGGCAGTTCGTGGCTGATACGCTGCCGGTTGAAGTGGCGGGCAAGCGCCAGGCTGAAGCGATCCGGATGATGGATCGGGCGGGTTGGAATTGAGTCTTTCCTGACAGCACTGTTTGATCGTTCCCACGCTCTGCGGGGGAATGCAGCCCTCGACGCTCTGCGTCGCATCATCGACAGCGTGACGCGGAGCGTCACAGAATGTGTGCCCACGCAGAGCGTGGGCACAATCATTTGAACGAGACTGTTTCCTTGGCCCACCCCGCCCAACGCCGCTGGTATCCCATCGTCTTCGCCATCGCCGCGTTGGTGCTGCTCCCCCTCAGCGTGCTCCTGCTCTCATGGCAAACCATCGACCACCAGATCTGGTCGCACCTCTGGGAAACCCAGATGCCGCGTCTGCTGGGCAACACACTGACACTGGTCTTCGGCGTCGGTGTCGGTGTGACACTGATCGGCGTGAGCCTCGCCTGGCTCACCAGCCTCTGCGAATTCCCCGGTCGCCGCTGGCTCGACTGGGCGCTGATGCTGCCGTTCGCAATCCCGGCCTACGTGCTGGCGTTCGTGTTCGTCGGCCTGCTGGACTTCGCGGGCCCCGTGCAAACCCTGCTGCGCGAATGGTTCGGCACCGGCCTGCGCCTGCCGCGAGTGCGCTCCACCGGCGGGGTGATTCTGGTGCTGGTGCTGGTGTTTTATCCCTACGTCTACCTGCTGGCGCGCACCGCGTTCCTGGCGCAAGGCAAAGGACTGATGGAAGCCGCGCGGGTGCTCGGCCAGTCGCCGTGGCAAGCATTCTGGCGTGTGGCATTGCCGATGGCGCGGCCGGCCATCGGTGCCGGCGTGGCGCTGGCGCTTATGGAAACCCTGGCGGATTTCGGCGCGGTGTCGGTGTTCAATTTCGACACCTTCACCACCGCGATCTACAAGACCTGGTACGGCTTCTTCAGCCTGCCTAGTGCTGCGCAACTGGCCAGCCTGTTGCTGCTGGTGGTGATGCTGGTGCTGTACGGCGAACGCCGCGCGCGAGGCGCCAATCGGGCGAGCAACGAGCGACCACGGGTCAAGGCGCTGTATCACCTGCGCGGGCCCAAGGCCTGGGCGGCGACCGGCTGGTGCAGTCTGGTGTTCGCCTGCGCGTTTGTCATTCCTGTGCTGCAACTGGTGGTGTGGTTCTGGCAGCGCGGGCGATTCGATCTGGATGAGCGCTACGCCGGGCTGATTCTCCACACGTTGTATCTGGGCGGCATGGCGGCGTTGATCACGGTCAGCGTGGCGATGTTGCTGGCCTTCGCCCGGCGTCTGGCGCCTACCCGGGCGATCAATTCTGCGGTCGGTCTGGCCAATCTCGGTTATGCCTTGCCGGGTTCGGTGCTGGCGGTGTCGATCATGCTCGCGTTCAGTTATCTGGATCGGGAGCTGGTGATTCCGCTGTCCGGCTGGCTTGGCGGTGCGGGCAAACCGCTGCTGCTGGGCAGTCTGGCGGCGTTGCTGTTGGCGTATCTGGTGCGGTTCGTGGCGGTGGCCTATGGGCCGCTGGAAAGCAGTCTGGCGCGTATACGGCCCTCTTTGCCTGAAGCGGCACGTAGCCTGGGCGTCAGCGGGCCGCGACTGTTTTTCAAAGTGTATCTGCCGCTGTTGCTGCCCGGCACGCTCAGCGCCGCGTTGCTGGTGTTCGTCGATGTGCTCAAGGAAATGCCCGCAACCCTGCTGATGCGCCCGTTTGGCTGGGACACGCTGGCGGTGCGGATCTTCGAAATGACCAGCGAAGGCGAATGGGCGAGGGCGTCGTTGCCGGCGCTGACCCTGGTGCTGGTCGGCTTGTTGCCGGTCATCGGACTTATTCGCCGTTCGGCGCATCGAAACACTTAGTCGTCAGTCCTGAATCATGCGGCTACAATGCGCGGCATTCGGTGCGGTCCGTCTGACAGACCCTGTCGCTGAAATCGGCTGAAAGCCCTTTTTTACAGGGCTTTCCGATCCGTGCAGCAGCGCTCCGCACCTTCGCCACGCCCGGAAGGAGAAACCCATGGGACAGCGTACGCCTCTGTATGACCTGCATCTCGCCCTCGGCGCGAAGATGGTCGATTTTGGCGGTTGGGACATGCCCCTGCATTACGGCTCGCAGGTCGAGGAACACCATCAGGTGCGCCGCGATTGCGGGGTGTTCGATGTTTCCCACATGACCGTGATCGATGTCACCGGCCCCCAGGCCAAGGCCTGGCTCCAGCATTTGCTGGCCAATGACGTCGAACGCCTGCACAGCCCAGGCCGTGCGTTGTACAGCACCATGCTCAACGAGCGCGGCGGCATCGTCGACGACATGATCGTCTACCGCCTCGAAGACGGTTATCGTCTGGTGGTCAACGCCTCCACCCGCGATCAGGACCTGGCCTGGATGCAGGCACAGCTGGGCAGCTTCGATGTGCATATGCACGAACGCTCCGAGCTGGCGATGCTCGCCATTCAAGGCCCCCATGCCCGGCACAAGATTGCCGAACTGGTGACCCAGTCCCGCGCCAACCTGATCCAGATGCTCAAGCCTTTCGAAGGTCACATCGACGGCGACTGGTTCATCGCGCGCACGGGTTACACCGGTGAGGACGGTCTGGAAATCGCCCTGCCAGCCGATCAGGCCCCCGGATTCTTCAACGATCTGGTGGGCGCCGGCATTTCCCCCATCGGCCTTGGTGCCCGCGACACGCTGCGGGTCGAAGCCGGCATGAACCTCTACGGTCAGGACATCCACCAGGACGTTTCGCCCCTGGCCTCGAACATGGCCTGGAGTATCGCCTGGGAACCGGCCACGCGCCGCTTCATCGGTCGCGACGCGCTGGAAGCGGAAAAAACCGCCGGCGTGCAGCACAAACTGGTCGGCCTGGTGCTTGAGGAACGCGGGGTTTTGCGGGCGCATCAGGTGGTTCGTATCGCTGATGTTGGCGAAGGGGAGATCACCAGTGGTAGTTTCTCTCCTACGCTTAGCAAGTCGATTGCCCTGGCGCGTGTACCGATGGCGACTGCCGACCGCGCCGAAGTGGAAATCCGTGGCAAGTGGTATCCGGTACGCGTGGTCAAACCGACCTTTGTCCGTCACGGCAAAACCTTGATCTAAACCTTTTCCGGCGGGCACGACCGCTGACAATTTCTTGAGGACACCGAGCATGAGCAACATCCCAGCTGAACTGCGTTTTGCCGAAAGTCATGAATGGGCGCGTCTGGAAGCCGACGGCTCCGTCACCGTGGGCATCAGCGATCACGCCCAGGAAGCGTTGGGTGATGTGGTGTTCGTTGAACTGACCGAAGTGGGTAAGGTTTTCGCTGCCGAAGACCAGGCCGGTGTCGTTGAGTCGGTGAAAGCCGCTTCCGATATCTACGCTCCGATCAGCGGTGAAGTGATTGCCGTCAACGAAGAGCTGAGCGGCTCGCCGGAGCTGCTGAACTCTGATCCTTACGGTGCCTGGATCTTCAAGCTCAAGCCAAGCGACAAGGCCGAGCTGGACAAGCTGCTCGACGCTGCCGGCTACAAGGCTGCCATCGGCGAATAAGCTGCAGGCCAGACCCCAAAGCCCCGACCCGTCGGGGCTTTTTTCTGCCCGGGACTTTGGCCGTCGGGGTGGCTGCTATGCTGGTTTGACCGTGTTGCATTGACGCCGAGCCGCCAGCCAAGAGAGAGCCCGTCATGTCCCAGTTGCCATCCTTGAGCCAGTTACGCGATCCCCATGCCTTTCTGCGCCGCCACCTCGGCCCCGATGCCGCCGAGCAACAGGCGATGCTCGACAGCCTCGGCCTCGGCAGCCGGGTCGAACTGATCGAACAGACCGTGCCGCCGGGCATTCGCCTCAACCGCGAGCTGGACCTGCCGCCGGCGCTGGACGAACAGGCGGCGCTGGCAAAGCTGCGCGGTTATGCCGAGCAGAACCAGGTCTGGACCAGCCTGATCGGCATGGGCTACCACGGCACCCTGACCCCGACCGTCATCCTGCGCAACGTGCTGGAAAATCCCGGCTGGTACACCGCCTACACGCCTTACCAACCGGAAATCGCCCAAGGCCGGCTCGAAGCGTTGCTCAACTTTCAGCAACTGACCATCGACCTCACCGGCCTTGAACTGGCCAATGCTTCGCTGCTCGATGAAGCCACCGCTGCGGCGGAAGCCATGGCCCTGGCCAAGCGCGTGGCGAAGTCGAAAAGCAATCTGTTCTTCGTCGACGAAAACTGTCATCCACAAACCATTTCCGTGGTGCAGACCCGCGCCGAAGGCTTCGGCTTCGAGCTGATCGTCGACGCTGTGGACAACTTGAAGCAGCACCAGGTGTTCGGCGCACTGCTGCAATACCCCGACACCCACGGCGAAGTCCGCGACCTGCGGCCACTGATCGATCACCTGCACGCGCAGCAGGCGCTGGCCTGCGTGGCGGCCGATCTGCTCAGTCTGTTGCTGCTGACCCCGCCGGGCGAACTGGGTGCCGACGTGGTGTTCGGTTCATCCCAGCGCTTCGGCGTGCCGATGGGTTACGGCGGCCCGCACGCGGCGTTTTTCGCCAGTCGCGAAGAATACAAACGGGCGATTCCCGGCCGGATCATCGGTGTGTCGAAAGATGCCCGCGGCAATGTCGCGCTGCGTATGGCCCTGCAAACCCGCGAACAGCACATTCGCCGGGAGAAGGCCAATTCGAACATCTGCACCGCCCAGGTGTTGCTGGCCAACATCGCCAGTTTCTACGCGGTCTATCACGGCCCGGAAGGGTTGAAACGAATCGCCCAGCGGGTGCACCGGCTGACCTGCATTCTCGCCGCCGGGCTTGAACGCCACGGCATCCAGCGCCTCAACCAATATTTCTTCGACACCCTCACGCTGGACGTGGGCGGCGCGCAAACCGCGATCATCGAAAGCGCCCAGGCCGCGCAGATCAACCTGCGCATCCTCGGTCGTGGCCAACTCGGTCTGAGCCTCGACGAGACCTGTGATGAAAACACCGTGGCAAGACTGTTCGATGTGCTGCTGGGCGCCGATCACGGGTTGAGCGTCGATGAGCTCGACGCCGAGACGCTGGCTTCCGGCATTCCCGACACGCTGCAGCGCAGCACGCCTTACCTGCGTCACCCGGTGTTCAACGCCCACCACAGCGAAACCGAGATGCTGCGCTACCTCAAGCAGCTGGAGAACAAGGATCTGGCGCTCAACCAGTCGATGATCCCGCTGGGCTCCTGCACCATGAAACTCAACGCCACCAGCGAGATGATCCCGATCACCTGGCCGCAATTCGCCAACCTGCACCCGTTCGTGCCCCGGGAGCAGGCCGTTGGTTACACGCTGATGATCGAGGAACTGGAGCGCTGGCTGTGCGCAATTACCGGGTTCGATGCGATCTGCATGCAGCCCAACTCCGGCGCCCAGGGCGAGTACGCCGGGCTGCTGGCAATCCGCAAATATCACGAGAGCCGCCAGCAGGGTGGACGGGATATCTGCCTGATTCCTTCTTCGGCCCACGGCACCAACCCGGCCTCGGCGCAGATGGCCGGGATGCGCGTGGTGATTGTCGAGTGTGACGACGCCGGCAACGTCGATCTGGAGGACTTGAAAGCCAAGGCGTCCGAGGCCGGGGGCAAGTTGTCGTGCCTGATGGCGACCTACCCGTCGACTCATGGTGTGTACGAGGAAGGCATCAGCGAAATCTGCGAAGTTATCCACAAGCACGGCGGCCAGGTGTACATGGACGGCGCCAACCTCAACGCTCAGGTCGGGCTGGCGCGGCCTGCGGACATCGGTGCCGACGTGTCGCACATGAACCTGCACAAGACCTTCTGCATTCCCCACGGCGGAGGCGGGCCGGGTATGGGGCCGATTGGCGTGCGTGCGCACCTGGCGCCGTTCGTCGCCAATCATCCGGTGGTGCCGATCGAAGGGCCGCAACCGCAGAACGGTGCGGTCAGTGCCGCGCCGTGGGGCAGCGCAAGCATTCTGCCGATCAGCTGGATGTACATCGCGATGATGGGGCCGCAATTGGCGGATGCCAGTGAGGTGGCGATCCTTGCTGCGAATTACCTGGCACAGCATCTGTCCGGTGCTTTCCCCGTTCTGTACACCGGTCGCAACGAGCGGGTCGCCCACGAATGCATTCTGGATCTGCGGCCACTCAAGGCTGCCACCGGCATCAGCGAGGAAGACGTCGCCAAGCGCCTGATGGATTACGGCTTCCACGCGCCGACCATGTCATTCCCGGTGCCAGGCACTTTGATGGTCGAGCCGACCGAAAGCGAGTCCAAGGCCGAACTGGATCGCTTCATCGGCGCGATGCTGAGCATTCGTGCAGAAATCACTGAGGTGCAAAACGGCAACTGGCCGGCCGAGGACAACCCGCTCAAACGGGCGCCGCATACCCTGGCCGATATCACCGGCGTGTGGGAGCGGCCGTACAGCATCGAGCAGGGCATCACGCCGGATGCGCACACCAAAGCGCACAAATATTGGCCGGCGGTGAACCGGGTCGATAACGTCTACGGCGACCGCAACCTGTTCTGCGCCTGCGTACCGGTGGACGATTACCGCTGAACAGCGGGCAAAAAAATGCCGCTCGTGTGAGCGGCATTTTTGTCTGTCCGGAAGGTTATTCCGACGCCACGGCGTTCTTCGCCAGGATCGCGTTCGCCAGTTCCATGTCCGTTGCCTGCAGGCCAGGGTTGTCGGCGCGGACTTTCTGCATCGCGGCTTCCAGGTACGGGCCACGGATGCCGCCGTCGCTGGCGACGAAGCTGCCGGCGTCGTCCTGGGCGGCAACGATCAGTTTGTGATCCTTGAAGGTCAGGTAGGTCGAACCGGTGGTGGCACCGGACGAAATGACGTTACGCCAAAAGCTGTCGGCCATTGCCGAACCGACGGGCAGAGACAGCAGGGCAAGGGTGGCGACAGCAAGTTTGAGACGCATGTTGGGTGACTCCACTGGTGTTGAATAACCGGTTGGATCGCCGTTTCCCCGATCCGGTTCCGTGAGCGGCTATTTCTGCTCGCTCTGTGGTGTCACCCGCAGCACTTCCTCAAGGGTTGTCAGCCCCGCCGCAATTTTCTGCGCGCCGGACAATCGCAGGCTGCGCATGCCTTCCTTGAATGCCTGACGACGGATCGCGGTGAGATCGGTGTCGGGGCTGATCAAGGCCTTGAGGCTGTCGCTCAGTTGCATGATTTCGTAGACCCCGGCGCGCCCGTGATAACCGGTGTCGCGACACTCCAGGCAACCGATGGCCCGTTGCGCATTGCCCGGCAGCGGCGCCTGCCACGGCCGGGTCAGGGTTTGCCAGTCTTCTTCGTCCAGCGTCAGCGGCGCCTTGCAGTGCGGGCACAGGGTTCGCACCAGTCGTTGCGCCATCACACCGAGCACGGTGGCCTTGATCAGGTAATGCGGCACGCCGAGTTCCAGCAGACGGCTGATGGCGCTCGGCGCGTCGTTGGTGTGCAGGGTCGAGAGTACCAGGTGTCCGGTCAATGCCGCCTGAATCGCCATTTCTGCGGTTTCCAGGTCGCGGATCTCGCCGATCATGATGATGTCCGGGTCTTGTCGCATCAGCGCCCGCACGCCGGCGGCGAACGTCAGGTCGATGTTGTGCTGGACCTGCATCTGGTTGAAGGCCGGCTCGACCATCTCGATCGGGTCTTCGATGGTGCAGAGGTTGACCTCGGGCGTCGCCAGTTTTTTCAGCGTGGTGTACAGCGTGGTGGTCTTGCCGGAACCGGTCGGGCCGGTCACCAGAATGATGCCGTTGGGCTGGCGGGTCATGTCCTGCCAGCGGCGCAGATCGTCGGCGGAAAAACCGAGCTGATCGAAATCCTTGAGCAGCACTTCCGGGTCGAAGATCCGCATCACCATTTTTTCGCCGAACGCGGTGGGCAGGGTCGACAGGCGCAACTCGACTTCGCCGCCGTCCGGGGTCTTGGTCTTGACCCGGCCGTCCTGGGGTTTGCGCTTCTCGGCGACGTTCATCCGGCCAAGGCTTTTCAGGCGGCTGACGATGGCCATCGTCACCTGCGGCGGGAATTGATAGACGTTGTGCAGCACGCCGTCGATGCGAAAGCGAACGGTGCCTTGATCGCGCCGGGGTTCGATGTGGATGTCGCTCGCCCGCTGCTGGAAGGCGTACTGGAACAGCCAGTCGACGATGTTGACGATGTGCGCGTCGTTGGCGTCCGGTTCCTGATCGCTGGCGCCGAGGTTGAGCAGTTGTTCGAAGTTGCCGAGGTTGCCGCTCTGCGCATCGGCATTGCTGGCGCCGCTGACCGATTTGGCGAGGCGGAAGAATTCGACGCTGAAACGCTGAATGTCCGCCGGGTTGGCCACCACCCGTTTGATCGGCAGTTTCAGCACGTGAGTCAGATCGGCCTCCCAGCCGCTGACGTAGGGCTGGGCGCTGGCCACGGTGACCGCGTCGCGGTCGACCGACACCGCGAGGATCTTGTGGCGCTGGGCAAAGGCATAGGACATCAGCGGCGTGATGGCGGCGACGTTGATCTTCAGCGGATCGATCCGCAGGTACGGCTGGCCGGCCTGCTGCGCCAGCCACAGGGTCAGGCTTTCCAGGTCGAGGTGTTTGCCCGGACGGCTGAGGTCGTCCAGTTGCTGGCTGGCGATGAATTCCAGCGGATGCTTCTGGCCGTGGGCGGCATGTCGGCGCCGGGCATTCAGCGCCTGCTCGGCCGAGTCCTGGCAGATGAAACCTTGGGCGACCAGTTCACGCAGTACCTCATTGAGATCCAGCCAGCGGTCCTGAGTGGCGAGTTGAACGGACATGCGGGCTCCTTTTGAACGACAGTGCGCAAAGGATAGTCGTGGCCCCGCCGACCGTTGGGCCACTACCCGACGAAGACGTTTCGGTTCTTGTCAGCCGGCCGCCTGCGCCGGTGCATCCCACGCCGCGTCGGGGTTTTGCATGTTCACCGAGCAGACGCTGATCAGGTTACGAAGTTTTTCCGCGATCACCTGGGCGCGGTGCCAGCTCAGGCCACCCATGACGATGTCGATCGACAGCAGATCGTCCAGCCGCTGGACATTCACCTGTTCCGGGGTGAGGCACTGCAAGGCGAACAGATTCAGGACCCGCACCAGCAAATCCGGCTCGGCCTCGGCCAGGATCTGATACTGCGCAAGGCAATGCGCGTTGCTGGCGTTCCACACATCGGCACGGGGCGCAGGGGTGTTGACGGATTCGAGGTGTGGCATGGGAGGTCTCCGGAATCAGTGGGGGAATTTTTACATCCGATGCCGGGCATTTCTTGTCTAATATGAGCTGATCAGGCGGTTGATTGGTGGAATCAATTCGCTATTGGCTTCTTTTGAGGATTATTTATGCACAGCGAGCTGGACAGCTACGACCGGCGCATTCTCGCCCTGCTGCAAGAGGACGCTTCCTTGTCCAGCGCACAGATCGCCGAGCAGGTGGGGCTGTCGCAATCGCCGTGCTGGCGACGGATTCAGCGGATGAAGGAGGAGGGGATCATTCGTGGTCAGGTGACTTTGCTCGATCGCAAGAAGATCGGCCTGAACACGCAGATCTTCGCCGAGATCAAACTCAACGCCCACGGTCGTTCGAACTTCACCGAATTCACCGAGGCGATTCGCGGTTTTCCCGAAGTTCTGGAGTGTTACGTGCTGATGGGAGCGGTGGATTTTCTGTTGCGGATTGTCGCGGCGGACATCGAGGCTTATGAGCGGTTCTTCTTCGAGAAGCTGTCACTGGTGCCGGGGATTCAGGAAGTGAACTCGATTGTGGCGTTGTCTGAGATCAAGTCCACGACCAGTTTGCCGGTACTGCGCTGATCACGCGGGGGATGATCGTTCCCACGCTCCGCGTGGGAATGCAGCCCGGGACGCTCCGCGTCCCAAAGCGGACGCAGAGCGTCCATTGAGGCATTCCCACGCAGACGGTTCGACGCCTCGACGTGGGAACGATCACAGCTGGCTTGCCAGCGATGGCGGTGTTACATGCGCAGCAGCATTTTCCAGGCGCGGTTCTGGTACACCGCAATCGCCTGATGCTTGCGCGCATCGAGCAGTTCGTCGGTGATGGTCGGCTCGTTGGCCAGTTGCGCCAGTTTGTTCAGCTCGCCGTACAGCCGATCCATTTCCGGGATCTCCAGCACGTTGCGCGCGTGGTGCAGCCAGACCTGTATGCGTTCAATGCGCGGCAGTTGCTCGGCCAGATCTTCCGGCTGCTGCTGATAACGCTGCAATTGCAGCGAAGTGGCTTCTTCGCCCAGCAGGCGCGGCAGCCAGCTTTGCAACTGCGCGGCACCCTGGCGATTGCCACGGGTGTTGCGGTCAGCCGTCCAGGTGCGGGCCAGCAACCAGCGCGAAGCGTTCAGCGAGAACAGGCCCCAGCGCGGATCTTCCAGCTCTTCGAGGAACTGCTCCGGTGCGGCTTTGCGCACGTCTTCGTCTTCGATGCCGACCTGCACCAGCGGGCGCCAGTCTTCCAGCAGGGCATCCAGCGCCACGCGCAAGTCGTGGGTCGACGGACGCGGTGCGGCCTGGCCGAGGCTGCTCAGCAGGGCACGCATTTCCGCGAGGTTCTCGACCCAGTCCTGCAACAGGCGCCAGTGGCCGTTGAAGCGATACTGTTCGGCCAGACGCTGGCTGCTGCCCAGCAAGTGCCAGGCCAGGGCGGCGAAGGCGTCGTCCAGCGGGGTTTCAGCGGTAATGGCCGGCGCCGGCAGGCTCAGCGAGTAGCTGTTGGCGTCGTACAGGCGGTAGCCGCGCTCGGCCTTGCTGATGTCGCACGGCATCAGGGCCAGGGTTTCGGCCAGCTCGGCGGCCAGTTCCAGCAGCGCGGCAGGTTCGCCTTCGCGCAGTTCCAGTTCCAGCTCGCAGATTTCTTCTTTCTGCTTGCCGACCACCACGTGGCCCAGGTCCAGCGCGGCTTCGATGACCACTTTGGTCTTGCCACGGCCCCAGGCGATTTCGGCGCGCTCGCGGACGAAATCGGTGGTGAAGATCGGCTTCAGGGTTTTCTTGTCCAGCTCGGCGAGGGACTCGGGCCAGCATTCGCCGTCGAGTTTCTTCACGTCGAGCTTGGCTTTGGGCAGGTTCCAGTCGTACTCGTTACGCTCGGACAGACCGGCGACGCTCTGGCCACGGGTCTTGAGGGTCTGAATCACTTCTTCGCCGTCCTTGCGCAGGCGCAGGGCAACCTTGGCCCGGGCCAGGTCACGCTCAGGCGTGTCGAAGTACT
Source organism: Pseudomonas sp. GW458-11-26-14-LB4 (assembly GCF_059423925.1). Lineage (NCBI taxonomy): Bacteria > Pseudomonadati > Pseudomonadota > Gammaproteobacteria > Pseudomonadales > Pseudomonadaceae > Pseudomonas > Pseudomonas sp. GW458-11-26-14-LB4. Next base: position 351,265 of record NZ_JBWKYU010000001.1, on the reverse strand, counting down.
GATTCATCAACTCACGGCGTTCCCAGCCACTTTTGTTGCGTTTTTTCAGGAGAGGGTGCTCGCGCAGGGCGGCGAGGGTTTCGCGGCTGACGCGGAGTTTGATTTCGGTTTCTTTCTGCATGGCCGGAAAATCCAGGATCGGGAGCGCAGCCGGGGGAATGTGTGGCTGCCAAGGCCGTGCAGTGTACAGGACTGAACCTTCCTACGCTTTGCGGCGGTTTATTCTCGGCGCCGGATGGTTCTATGATGAACCTCAATCCGGGAGTTGGAGTCAGCGATGCCTTTGCCGTCCATGCAAGACCAGTTCGCTGCACTGATCGCCGCGCCGTCGGTCAGTTGCACTCAGCCGCGGCTCGATCAGTCCAACCGGGCGGTGATCGATCTGCTCGCGGGCTGGCTCGGCGACCTCGGTTTCAGCTGCGACATCCAGCAGGTCAGCTCCGGAAAATTCAACCTGCTCGCCAGTTTCGGCAGCGGACCCGGCGGGCTGGTGCTGGCCGGGCACAGCGACACGGTGCCGTACGACGATGCGCTGTGGAAAACCGATCCGCTGAAACTCACCGAAGTCGACGGCCGCTGGGTCGGCCTCGGCAGCTGCGACATGAAGGGCTTTTTCGCCCTGATCATCGAAGCCGTGCAACCGCTGCTCGATCAGCCATTCAAACAACCGCTGCTGATCCTCGCCACCTGCGATGAAGAAAGCTCGATGTCCGGTGCCCGTGCGCTGGCCGAGGCGGGGCGACCGCTGGGCCGGGCGGCGGTGATCGGCGAGCCGACCGGGCTCAAACCAATCCGCATGCACAAAGGCATCATGATGGAGCGCATCGATATCCTTGGGCAGAGCGGCCATTCGTCGGATCCGCGCCTGGGGCACAGCGCCCTCGAAGCGATGCACGATGCCATCGGCGAACTGCGCGGCCTGCGCCTGCTGTGGCAGCGCGAATTCAACAACCCGCAGTTCAGCGTGCCGCAGCCGACCATGAACTTCGGCTGTATCCACGGGGGCGACAACCCCAACCGCATCTGCGGTCAGTGTTCGCTGGAGTTCGACCTGCGGCCGTTGCCGGGAATGGACCCCAAGCTCTTGCGCAGCGAGATTCTGCGCAGGCTCAACCCGGTCGCCGAACGCCATCAGGTGAAAATCGATTACGCGCCGCTGTTTCCCGAAGTGCCGCCGTTCGAGCAGGCCGAAGACGCGGAACTGGTGCGAATTGCCGAAAAACTCACCGGCCATACGGCCGAAGCGGTAGCGTTCGGCACCGAAGCGCCTTATCTTCAGCGCCTTGGCTGCGAAACCATCGTGCTCGGCCCTGGCGACATCGCCTGTGCGCACCAGCCGGACGAGTACCTCGAAATGTCACGTTTGCAGCCTACCGTGCATCTATTGCGGCAGTTGATCGAACATTACTGTCTCAAAGCTGTATAAATTGCCCACACACCCACCCGTATTCATGAGGAGAGCGCGCGTGTCGCCAAGCCTGTTCCGACGATAACCATCAGCCCGCTGTGCGTTTTCCGTTCTGCCCTTTTTCCGGCTGCTATTTATTACAGGCCCAGGTTCATGCCCGAATACGTCAATTGGCTTCGCCACGCGTCTCCTTATATCAATGCTCACCGCGATTGCACCTTCGTTGTCATGCTTCCGGGCGACGGCGTGGAGCATCCGAATTTCGGCAACATCGTCCATGACATCGTGCTGCTGCACAGCCTCGGCGTGCGGCTGGTGCTGGTTCATGGTTCCCGTCCGCAGATTGAAACCCGTCTTGCCGCCCGCGGCCTGACCCCGCATTACCACCACGGCATGCGCATCACCGATGCCGCGACGCTGGAGTGCGTGATCGACGCGGTCGGCCAGTTGCGCATCGCTATCGAAGCGCGGCTGTCGATGGACATGGCTTCGTCGCCGATGCAGGGCTCGCGCCTGCGGGTAGCCAGCGGCAACCTTGTTACGGCGCGGCCGATCGGCGTGCTGGAAGGCGTCGACTACCATCACACCGGCGAAGTGCGCCGGGTCGACCGCAAAGGCATCAACCGCCTGCTCGACGAGCGCTCCATCGTGCTGCTGTCGCCGCTGGGTTATTCGCCGACCGGTGAAATTTTCAACCTGGCCTGCGAAGACGTCGCCACTCGCGCCGCCATCGATCTGGGTGCCGACAAGCTGCTGCTGTTCGGCGCCGACCTCGGTCTGATCGACGAAAACGGCAAACTGGTGCGCGAGCTGCGTCCGCAGCAGGTGCCGGCGCATTTGCAGCGTCTGGGCAGCAACTATCAGGCGGAACTGCTGGATGCCGCCGCTGAAGCCTGCCGTGGCGGTGTGGCGCGCAGCCATATCGTCAGTTATGCCGAGGATGGTGCGCTGCTGACCGAACTGTTCACCCGTGACGGTGGCGGTACGCTGGTGGCCCAAGAGCAATTCGAACTGGTGCGCGAGGCGGCGATCGAAGACGTCGGCGGTTTGCTCGATCTGATCAGCCCGCTGGAAGAGCAGGGCATTCTGGTGCGTCGCTCGCGCGAAGTGCTGGAACGCGAAATCGAGCAGTTCAGCGTGGTCGAGCGTGAAGGGATGATCATCGCCTGTGCGGCGCTGTATCAGATTGCCGATTCGGATGCCGGCGAGCTGGCGTGCCTGGCGGTGAATCCCGAGTATCGCCATGGCGGTCGCGGCGACGAATTGCTCGAACGCATCGAGACCCGTGCCCGGGCGCAGGGTTTGAAGACTCTGTTCGTTCTCACCACCCGCACTGCCCACTGGTTCCGCGAGCGCGGTTTCGAACCGAGCAGCGTCGAGCGCCTGCCGGCAGCTCGGGCTTCTCTCTATAACTATCAGCGCAATTCGAAGATCTTCGAAAAGTCTTTGTGATGTGTAATTGCCCCCACGGGGTACGTGGGGGCAATCGTTTTACTCTGCGACAAACTTCGCACTGACATACGGCGAGTAGTCAGGCAGAACACTTTCGACCTTGCCCTGTTCCTTCAAGAATTTCGCCGTCTCACCAATCGCCTTCGCCGTGCCGCCGTCCAGCAGCGCTGTGGTCTGTTGTGCCTTGGCGTCCGGGAATGCCGAACCCGCGAGCAATTCCGGAACGTCGGCAGCATTGGCACCGGTCAGTTTGGCGATTTTCTGTACAGGTACGGAGTCGGCCGTCCAGCTGTCTTTATGGGCGGCGTAATCGGCGAACGAGTCCAGAGTCACCTTGGCGAACTTGGCCACGACCTCAGGATGCTTCTCGGCAAAGTCTTTGCGCGCGACCCAGACTTCGAAGGTCGGCGCGCCCCACTGGCCGACCTGCGCGGCATCCGTCAGGGTCTTGCCGGTCTTGCGGATTTCACCCAGCGCCGGCGACCAGACAAAGGCACCGTCGATGTCGCCACGCTTCCAGGCTGCCGCGATTTCTGCGGGTTGCAGGTTCACCACTTTGACTTTCGAGGTGTCCAGGCCCCAGTGCTTGAGCGCACCGAGCAAGCTGTAGTGGGAGGTGGAAACGAACGGGGTGGCGATGGTCTTGCCGATCAGGTCTTCGGGCGTGTTGATACCGCTGCCGTTACGCACCACCAGTGCTTCGGCGGCATTGATCTGCGCCGAGACGATAAAGGCCACGATCGGCAGATTGCGCGAAGCAGCGGCCGCCAGCGGGCTGGAGCCGAGGTTGCCGATCTGCACATCGCCGGAGGCGATGGCTGTCACAACTTCCGGGCCGCTGTTGAACCGACGCCAGTCGATTTTCTCGCCGATGGCCTTCTCGTACACGCCGTCGGCCTGGGGGACTTTGCTCGGGTCGATACCGGTCTGGTAGCCGACGGTGAGGTTGGCGGCATGGGCTGAAAAAGAAATCAGCGCCGACACACAAACTGTAACAAATTGACTAGATAGTGCGCGTTTGGCCATCATGGCGTCGCCTTTTCGATAGGGTTTGACGAATCGGGGTTGCGTCAAAGCTAATCGATCTAAAAAAAGGCTAACAAATACCATTTAGTAATGAGCTTAGTCGCCGATACGCTGTATCCGGTAAGGATGGCAAATGGCTGGCCATATAGCTGAAAGGTATCAAAAAGAATTAATAAATTCTTTTTGGGTTTATCAGGAAGTCTTTACCCTGCAGGGACCAAATCACTGCGATTAGACCTTGGTCGTAGACATACAAGGTTACGATTGACTTGTCAGTCACGGTCTGGCGCTAATCGCGCATCTTAGGATCCAGGGGCATCAGACCCCGGACCAGGAACACAAGAATTAGAAACGAGAGGAGCGAAACATGAACAAGTCCACCTTGGCCCTGGCCGTGGCCGTAGGGGTTTTGGCGCAGCAGGCAGGCGCCGCCGGTTTCATCGAAGACAGCAAGGCCACCTTGGGGCTGCGTAACTTCTACATCAACACTGACAACCGTGACAGCGCTGCAAACACCCCTGCCAACAAGCGTGCAGGCGTTCAAAGCAAGCAGGAAGAATGGGGCCAAGGCTTCGATCTGCGCTTCATCTCCGGTTACACCCAAGGCACCGTAGGCTTCGGTATCGACGCCATCGGCCTGCTGGGCGTGCGTCTGGATTCGGGCGGCGGCACCAACGGTGCAACTTCGTCTTCCTACGGCGGCACTGTGTTCCCGAGCAAGTCCAACGGCGAAGCTGTTGATAACTTCTCGAGCCTGGGTCTGACCGCCAAGGCCAAGATCTCCCAGACCGAACTGAAGCTGGGTACCCTGCAGCCGAAGAACCCGGTGATCGTGACCAACGACGGTCGTCTGCTGCCACAAACCTGGCAGGGTGGCCAGATCACTTCCGCCGAGATCAAGGACCTGTCTCTGGTCGCTGGTCAGATCGAGGAAGTCAAAGGTCGTAACTCCAGCAACAACGAGAACCTGGCCATTGGTGGCGTGAACCCACGCATTTCCAACAGCAACAAGTTCATCTATGCCGGTGGCGACTACAAAATCACCAAAGACCTGACTGCCCAGTACTACTACGGCAACCTGGAAGATTTCTACAAGCAACACTTCCTGGGTCTGGTACACAACTGGGCAATCGGCCCGGGCGTGTTGAAGTCGGATCTGCGCTACTTCAACAGCCGTAGCGACGGTGCCAACGGTCATGACAGCACTTACTTCACCAACGGTTACTACGGCGGCACAGTCACCAAAGGTAAAGTCGACAACAACCTGTACAGCGGTCTGTTCCTGTACACCGTTGAAGGCCACACCTTCGGCGGCGGTTACCAGGTCAGCAACGGTGACAGCGACTTCCCTTGGCTGAACCAGGGTGACGGCTCGTCCAACTACACCATCACCGACATGCAGATCCAGAAGTTCGGCCGTGCCGGCGAACGCACCTGGCAGGGTCGCTACTCGTACGACTTCGCTAAAGTGGGCGTGCCTGGCCTGACCGCCGGTGTCGTTTACCTGCGTGGCGATAACATCGACAACGCCACTGGCGACAAGACCGAGTGGGAACGCGACCTGACCATCGGTTACGTCGTACCGGAAGGCCCGCTGAAAAACGTCGGCTTCATGTGGAAAAACGCTGTATGGCGCAACGACATTCCAGGTCAGCGCGACCAGGACGAAAACCGCCTGATCCTCAGCTACTCGATCCCGCTGTTGTAATAGCGCGCTCAGGTAACTGACGAAAAAAAGCCCCGTCCGGCATCGCGCCGGACGGGGCTTTTGCGTTTTCGGGTCCGGCTCACCCCCGTAAGCCTTTCCCGATGTTCCCCTCTTTACAGCAACTCAAGGCCTTCTCGAACCTTGAGGGCGATGTTCGTCGCGATGCTGCGGGACGTCCAGTGAACAGATGTTTAATATTCTATAAAGATATAAATATCTAGTTATTTATTCTTTTTCAGAAGATCGAATCCCGAGCTACAGTTGAGGTCTCCAACCACTCATCAGGAGCCGCACCATGAGCCTCAGACTTGGCGATATCGCCCCCGATTTCGAACAGGATTCCAGCGCCGGCAAGATTCGTTTCCACGAATGGCTGGGCGATAGCTGGGGCGTGCTGTTTTCCCACCCGGCGGACTTTACCCCGGTCTGCACCACCGAGCTGGGCTTCACTGCCAAGCTCAAGGACGAGTTCAACAAGCGCGGCGTGAAAGCCATTGCCCTGTCGGTCGACCCGGTGGACTCGCACCACAAGTGGATCGAGGACATCAACGAAACCCAGAACACCATCGTCAACTTCCCGATCCTGGCCGATGCCGATCGCAGGGTGTCCGATCTGTACGATCTGATCCACCCGAACGCCAACGACACCCTGACCGTGCGTTCGCTGTTCGTGATCGATCCGAACAAGAAGATCCGCCTGACCATCACCTACCCGGCGAGCACCGGGCGCAACTTCCACGAGATCCTGCGGGTAATCGATTCGCTGCAGCTCACCGACAACTACAAGGTGGCCACCCCGGCCAACTGGCAGGACGGTGAAGAGGTGGTGATCGTGCCGTCGCTCAAGGACGAAGACGAAATCAAGCAGCGCTTTCCGAAGGGCTATCGCGCGGTGAAACCGTACCTGCGCCTGACACCACAGCCGAACAAATAACCTACCTCGGTTCGTTCCCAGGCTCTGCGTGGGGGCGATCAGCAAAAACCACGATGCAGGGTTTCAGGCCGCTTTGACGGCCTGTTTTTTTGCCGCAAGAAAATGAAATGCATATCTCCATAAAGAATAACCAAATGAATAAATATGATTTATGGATATATGAATCAACTGGTAAGGTCACTGACATCGAAGCGAGATCGCAACCCGCGAATCGCCTGTAACGCGCAAGGAATCGTCTGAATGCTGGTCGTCTCACTCGGTGGCAGTCCCAGTCAACGTTCCCGCTCCGGGGTGTTGCTGGAGCGCTCGCGACGCTGGTTGCAGCAGCAAGGGGTGGAAGTGGTGAGTTATCAGGTGCGGGACTTCCCGGCCGAAGACCTGCTCCACGCCCGCTTCGACAGCCCGAAGGTGCTCGACCTGCTGCAACAGATTGAAAACGCCGATGGCCTGCTGATCGCCACGCCGGTGTACAAGGCGTCGTTCTCCGGCGCCCTGAAGACCGTGCTGGATCTGCTGCCCGAGCGTGCGCTGAACCACAAGATTGTCCTGCCGATGGCTACCGGCGGCAGCATCGCCCACATGCTGGTGGTCGATTACGCCCTCAAGCCTGTGCTGTCGGCGTTGAAGGCCCAGGAAATGCTGCAAGGGATTTTTGCCGAGGACAGCCAGATCGCCTACGGCGAAGGCAGTGCCCAGGCGCAGTTGGCGCCGGCGCTGGAGCAGCGGTTGCATGAAGCGCTGGACCAGTTTGTCAGCGCCATGGCCCGCCGGCCGAAGCCGCTGGAGCCGGGGCTGTTGAACGAACGTTTGTTGAGTGCTCGCTGGAGCATTTGAACCACACCGAAACTTGAAGTACTCACCTTACTCAGCCGCCAACGGCCAAGCAGGTGCAGCCAAAACCCAACAGCAAAAAGGAGAGCGCTATGCGCACTGTATTTTTGCGTCGTGGTCTGGTCGCTCTGTTTGCTGCGGCTGTGTCCTTCGGCGCCATCACTCAAGCTCAAGCCGAGACGCTACGGATCGGTTATCAGAAATACGGCACGCTGGTGCTGCTCAAAGCCAAAGGCACGCTGGAAAAGCGTCTCGCTGCTCAAGGCGTCGACGTGCAATGGACTGAATTCCCCGGCGGCCCGCAACTGCTGGAAGGCCTGAACGTCGGCTCGATCGACTTCGGTGTCACCGGCGAAACCCCGCCGGTCTTCGCCCAGGCTGCCGGTGCCGATCTGCTCTACGTGGCTTACGAGCCACCAGCGCCGAACAGCGAAGCGATCCTCGTGCCGAAAGACTCGCCGATCAAATCGGTGGCGGATCTCAAGGGCAAGAAAGTCGCCCTGAACAAAGGCTCCAACGTCCACTATTTGCTGGTGCGTGCGCTGGAAGACGCCGGCCTCAAGTACACCGACATTCAAACCGTATTCCTGCCGCCGGCCGATGCCCGCGCCGCGTTCGAACGTGGCAGCGTCGACGCCTGGGTCATCTGGGACCCGTACCAGGCCGCCGCCGAGAAACAGCTGCAAGCGCACACGCTGCGTGACGGCAAAGGCATCGTCGACAACCACCAGTTCTACCTGGCGACCAAACCCTACGCACAGAAAAATCCAGAGGTGATCAAGACCCTCGTGGAAGAAGTGCGCGCCGTCGGCGAGTGGTCCAAGGCCAACCCGGAAGACGTGACCCAACAGGTGTCGCCGCTGCTCGGCCTGCCGGCAGACATCACCCTGACCTCGGTGAAACGCCAGGGCTACGGCGCGCTGTTCCTGACCCCGGAAGTGGTCGCCGCACAACAGAAAATCGCCGACACCTTCTACCAGCTCAAGTTGATTCCCAAGCCGTTGAGCATCAAGGACGTGATCTGGACCCCACCGGCCGCTGTGGCCCAAAGCTCGGTCACCCAAGCCCAGTAAATCGAATCCCCAAGGAGACCACTCCATGAGCCTCAACATCTTCTGGTTCCTGCCTACCCACGGCGACGGCCATTACCTTGGCACCGCCGAAGGCGCCCGCGCCGTCGACCACGGCTATCTGCAACAGGTCGCGCAAGCGGCGGATCGACTGGGTTTTGGCGGCGTGCTGATTCCCACCGGCCGCTCCTGCGAGGACTCGTGGCTGGTGGCGGCATCGCTGATCCCGGTGACCCAGCGTCTGAAATTCCTTGTCGCCCTGCGCCCCGGGATCATTTCCCCGACGGTGGCGGCGCGTCAGGCGGCAACGCTGGATCGTCTGTCCGGCGGTCGTGCGCTGTTCAACCTGGTGACCGGTGGCGATCCGGAAGAGTTGGCCGGCGACGGTCTGTTCCTCGATCACGAAGCGCGCTATCAGGCCTCGGTGGAATTCACCCGGATCTGGCGTCGCGTGCTGGAAGGCGAAACCGTGGATTACGACGGCGAGCACATCAGCGTGAAGGGCGCCAAATTGCTCTATCCGCCGATCCAGCAACCGCGTCCGCCGCTGTATTTCGGTGGTTCGTCGGAAGCGGCGCAGGATCTGGCCGCCGAGCAAGTGGAAATGGTTCTGACCTGGGGCGAGCCGCCCGCAGCCGTTGCCGAGAAGATCGAACAGGTGCGCGCCAAAGCCGCCAAGCTCGGACGCACCGTGCGCTTCGGCATTCGTCTGCATGTGATCGTGCGGGAAACCAACGCTGAAGCCTGGCAGGCGGCAGATCGCCTGATCTCGCATCTGGACGACGACACCATCAAGCGTGCCCAGGCGTCGCTGGCGCGGTTCGATTCGGTCGGCCAGCAACGCATGGCCGCGCTGCACGGTGGCAGCCGCGATAACCTCGAAGTCAGCCCGAACCTGTGGGCCGGCGTCGGTCTGGTGCGCGGCGGTGCCGGGACGGCGTTGGTCGGCGACGGCCCGACCGTAGCTGCACGGGTGAAGGAATACGCGGATCTGGGCATCGATACCTTCATCTTCTCCGGTTATCCACACCTCGAAGAATCGTATCGGGTGGCTGAACTGCTGTTCCCGCACCTCGACGTCGAGCGTCCGGAACTGCCGAAAAGCGCCGGTTACGTCAGCCCGTTCGGCGAGATGGTGGCCAACGACATTCTCCCCAAAGCCGCGTCCCAGAGCTGAGGCGCTGCCATGAAGAAATTTATCCACAGCCTCGCGCCCTGGGCGTTGCCGGTGTTGTTGCTGGCGGTGTGGCAGTTGTCGGTGTCGGCGGGTTGGTTGTCGACGCGGATTCTGCCGGCGCCGGTGGCGGTGATCGAAGCCGGCGTGAGCCTGGTGCGCAGCGGCGAAATCTGGACGCACCTGGCGATCAGCGGCTGGCGCGCCGCGCTGGGCTTCACCATCGGTGGCAGCATCGGCCTGGTGCTGGGTTTCATCACCGGCCTGTCGAAGTGGGGCGAACGTCTGCTCGACAGCTCGGTGCAGATGATCCGCAACGTGCCGCATTTGGCGCTGATTCCGCTGGTGATTCTGTGGTTCGGCATCGATGAGTCGGCGAAGATTTTTCTGGTGGCATTGGGCACGCTGTTCCCGATCTACCTCAACACCTATCACGGCATCCGCAACGTCGACCCGGCGCTGGTGGAAATGGCCCGCAGTTATGGCCTGTCCGGTTTCAGCCTGTTCTGGCAGGTGATTCTGCCGGGCGCGCTGCCTTCGATTCTGGTCGGCGTGCGCTTCGCTTTGGGCTTTATGTGGTTGACGCTGATCGTGGCGGAAACCATCTCTGCCAGCTCCGGCATCGGTTACCTGGCGATGAACGCCCGCGAGTTCCTGCAGACCGACGTGGTGGTGCTGGCGATTCTGCTGTACGCGGTGCTCGGCAAGCTGGCCGACCTCGCGGCCCGTGGCCTTGAGCGTGTGTGGTTGCGTTGGCATCCGGCGTATCAAGTGGCGAAAGGAGGTGCGGTATGACCGCTCAACAACCTCCACGCCTGCTGCGCGGGATTCCGCTGGCGGTGCGCAACCTGCAAAAGACCTTCGGCTCGCGGCAGGTACTGCGTGACATCGATCTGCACATCCCGGCCGGGCAGTTCGTCGCCGTGGTCGGGCGCAGCGGATGCGGCAAAAGCACGTTGCTGCGCTTGCTTGCCGGCCTCGATCAACCCACTGGCGGCGATTTGCTCGCCGGTGCCGCACCGCTCAGCGATGCGCGGGATGACACCCGGTTGATGTTCCAGGAAGCGCGGCTGCTGCCGTGGAAAAAGATCATCGACAACGTCGGTCTCGGCCTCAAGGGCGACTGGCGCCCGCAAGCCTTGCAGGCGCTGGATGCAGTCGGCCTCGCCGATCGCGCCAATGAATGGCCGGCGGCACTGTCCGGTGGGCAGAAGCAGCGCGTGGCGCTGGCCCGGGCGCTGATTCATCAGCCGCGTCTGTTGCTGCTCGACGAGCCGCTGGGCGCACTGGATGCGCTGACCCGGATCGAGATGCAGCAACTGATCGAGCGTCTCTGGCAACAGCATGGTTTCACCGTGCTGCTGGTGACCCACGACGTCAGCGAAGCGGTGGCGATTGCCGACCGGGTGATTCTGATCGAGGACGGCGAAGTCGGCCTCGACCTGCAAGTGGAGCTGCCGCGCCCTCGGGTGCGTGGCTCCCATCGCCTGGCGGCGCTGGAAACCGAAGTGCTCAACCGTGTGTTGTCCCTGCCCGGCGAACCGCCGGCGCCGGAACCCGTTTCACCCTTGCCTACGCAACTGCGTTGGGCTCAATAACTCAAGCAAACGACAGGAATCAATGCCATGACTATCAAAGCCATCAACGTACGCAACCAGTTCAAAGGCGCGATCAAGGAGATCGTTCTCGGCGACGTGCTGTCGGAAATCGACGTGCAGACCGCTTCCGGCATCGTCACGTCGGTGATCACCACCCGTTCGGTCAAGGAGCTGGAACTGGAGGTCGGCAGCGAAGTGATCGCCTTCGTGAAATCCACCGAGGTGTCCATCGCCAAGTTGTAAGGGCGTGGGACAAAAACAACCCCGAAGGGTGTGAGCCCTTCGGGGTTTTTTGTGCCTGTCGCGTGCCGCGCTAGAGAACCCGCTTGGGCAGATAGGGCGGCAGATACAGCCCGATATAGGCATCGAACACCCGCATGCCTTCCTCGGCCATGCGCGGGGTGATTTGTCCGTGCTGCTGCACCGAACGGGCATAGACGCGGTCGCCCAGTTCCATGGCCAGCGCGAACACGTCGACGTCATCCGGCAGTCGCGGCAGTTCGAAGTGATGGTCGAACAGCTTGTGCATCAGGTCGCCGAGTTCGAGGTCGTGCTGGCGGTCGGCCTGAGTGACTTCGGTGAGGCCGTGCTGCGCGAGGATCAGCTGGCGGGCGGCGGCATCCTCGCCGTAGATCTCCAGCATCCGCTCCTCGACCAGCCGCGACAGGTCACGCCAGTCGCGCAGGGCATCGTGATCGATCGGCGCTTGCAGGCAGGCACGGAAGGCCGCGTGTACATCGGCCGTCAGGGCTTCGAGCAGCGCCGGGACGCTGGCGAAGAAGTGGTAGACCGAAGAGGGCGGAATCTGCGCGCGCTCGGCCACGCTGTAGATCGACAGGCTCGCCACGCCCTCGGCGGCCAGCAGCGTGCGCGCGGCGTCGAGTATCGAATCGATCCGCGCCTGACTGCGGGCACGGGGTTTGCGGACGGGGGCGGGACGCGTCATGAAAGTCTCCTGCGGGGCAGCGGGCATTGTACGCAGAGCTTGAATGTCTGCCACAGAGGCCAATAAAAAAACGCCGCTGGCTGAGAAGCCAACGGCGTTTTCCTTTGCTGCAATCCGCTTAAACGGTGTGCAGGTACCAGTTGTACTCGAGGTCGGAGATGGAGTGTTCGAACTCCTCCAGCTCGCTCTCTTTACAGGCGACGAAGATGTCGATGTATTTCGGATCGATGTACTTGGCCATCACCTCGCTGTCGTCCAGCTCGCGCAGGGCATCGCGCAGGTTGTTCGGCAGGCTCTGCTCGTTCTGCTCGTAGCTGTTGCCTTCGGTCGGAGCCGGTGGCTCGATCTTGTTGGTCAGACCGTGGTGCACGCCCGCCAGCACCGAAGCCATCAGCAGGTACGGGTTGGCGTCGGCGCCGGCAACGCGGTGTTCCAGGCGGACCGCGTCGGCGGAGCCGGTCGGTACGCGCAGGGCCACGGTGCGGTTGTCCAGCCCCCAGCTCGGCGAGTTCGGCACGTAGAACTGTGCGCCGAAACGGCGGTAGGAGTTGACGTTCGGGCAGAGGAAAGCCATCTGCGCGGGCAGGGTCTCGAGCACACCGCCGATCGCGTGACGCAGCGCGGCGTTCTGCTCGGGATCCTCGCTGGCAAAAATGTTTTTGCCTTCTTTGTCGAGAACCGAAATGTGGACGTGCAGACCGTTGCCTGCCTGGCCCGGGTACGGCTTGGCCATGAAGGTGGTGTCCATTTCATGGTCGTAGGCGATGTTCTTGATCAGACGCTTGAGCAGGACCGCGTAGTCGCATGCCTTGATCGGGTCGGCGACGTGGTGCAGGTTCACTTCGAACTGCGCCGGGGCACTTTCCTTGACGATGGCGTCGGCCGGGATGCCTTGCTCTTTGGCGCCTTCCAGAATGTCCTGGAGGCAGTCGACGTATTCGTCGAGGTCGTCGATCAGGTAGACCTGGGTCGAATGCGGGCGTTTGCCGGAGATCGGCGAGCGTGGCGGCTGAGGGCGGCCGTTCACGTTTTCCTGGTCGATCAGGTAGAACTCGAGTTCGAACGCGGCGCAGATGGTCAGGCCGAGCTCGTCAAACTTTGCAACAACTTGACGGAGAACTTCGCGCGGGTCGGCGAAGAAAGGGTCACCTTCGAGTTCGTGCATGGTCATCAACAGTTGCGCGGTCGGGCGCTTCTGCCATGGCTCGTTGCACAGGGTATCGGGGATTGGATAGCAGATACGGTCGGCGTCGCCGATGTCCAGGCCCAGGCCGGTGCTTTCCACCGTCGAACCATTGATATCCAGAGCAAATAGAGAGGCCGGCAGGTTGATGCCTTTCTCGTAAACCTTGTGGAGGCTGGTGCGTTCGATGCGCTTGCCGCGCACCACACCATTCATATCCGCAATCAGAAGGTCAACGTACAGAACCTCAGGATGTTCCTTAAGGAACGCGTTCGCTTCGTTAAGCTGAACGGCACGCGGGGGTACCGACATGATGCAACACCTTTGTTGTTAAAAATATCAATCATTGATCTTTTCTGGTTTCAGTCAACCCGAACGGCCTGCCGAAGTCAAGCGAGGCCTTTTCTGCCCTGAAAAAGCGCCACGAGGGCATTTATGGGGCACTTTGGGGCATTTTTTTATCCGTGAAGGACGCGCCACCCGCAGGCTTGAGCAGGCCGTGTTGTATTTTTTACGGGGGTGTTGTGTAAAAAAATGAACAAGGCTAAGCTCGGATCAAACCCATAACAGCAATAATACCGGGGTGCTTCATGTCTCGCCTGCCGTTAATCGGCGTCACCGACTGCTCTTTGCAGTCCGGTCTGCATGCTTATCACATCAGTGGCGACACGTCCGTCCGCAGCGCGGCCAGCAAGGCCTGCAACGTGCCAGCGATCTCCCAGCCCATGGCAGATCGAGCGCCAGCGTCCGATATTCTGGACGTGTGCGAGGGCATCCTCTTTAGCGGTTCTCCTTTCAATATAGATCTCTTTCCTGCTCCCGGCCTGCACCGCGTCCGTCGCCGTGCCCGTGATTCTGCACGCCCGGGATGTGCACAGGAAATGCAACGCCAGCGTAAAGGGCAGGTAAGCTCCTCCTTCATTGTCTATGCGCGGTGCCGGGCGTAAGCCGGCACTGCGCGCAAGCAAGGCCCTTTAACGCGACGCCTGGTGCGTCAAACATTGCCTGACATCTGTCAGGAGACTCAGCCCAGAGGCATTTATGAGTAACAACCTCGACCAGCTCACCGATTGGTTGAAAGACCACAAGATCACAGAAGTCGAATGCATGATCGGCGACTTGACCGGTATCACCCGGGGCAAGATCTCGCCGACCAACAAGTTCATCGCCGAAAAAGGCATGCGCTTGCCAGAAAGCGTTCTGTTGCAGACCGTGACCGGCGACTACGTCGAAGACGACATCTATTACGAACTGCTCGACCCGGCCGACATCGACATGATCTGCCGCCCCGACCAGAACGCCGTGTACCTGGTGCCATGGGCCATAGAGCCGACCGCCCAGGTGATCCACGACACCTACGACAAGCAAGGCAACCCGATCGAGCTGTCGCCGCGCAACGTCCTCAAGAAAGTCCTGAAACTCTATGCCGACAAGGGCTGGCAGCCGATCGTTGCGCCGGAAATGGAGTTCTACCTGACCAAGCGCAGCGACGACCCTGACTATCCGTTGCAGCCGCCAGTTGGCCGTTCCGGGCGTCCGGAGATCGGTCGTCAGTCGTTCTCCATCGAAGCGGCGAACGAATTCGATCCGCTGTTCGAAGACGTCTACGACTGGTGCGAATTGCAGGAACTGGACCTCGACACGCTGATCCACGAGGACGGCACGGCGCAGATGGAAATCAACTTCCGTCACGGCGATGCCCTGTCCCTGGCCGACCAGATTCTGGTGTTCAAGCGCACCATGCGCGAGGCCGCCCTCAAGCACAACGTGGCCGCGACCTTCATGGCCAAGCCGATGACCGGCGAGCCGGGCAGTGCGATGCACCTGCACCAGAGCATCATCGACATCGAGACTGGCAAGAACGTGTTCTCCAATGACGACGGGACCATGAGCCAGCTGTTCCTGCACCACATCGGTGGCCTGCAGAAACTCATCCCCGAGCTGTTGCCGCTGTTCGCACCGAACGTCAACTCGTTCCGCCGCTTCCTGCCGGACACCTCGGCGCCGGTGAACGTTGAGTGGGGCGAAGAAAACCGCACCGTGGGCCTGCGCGTCCCGGATGCCGGCCCGCAGAACCGCCGGGTGGAAAACCGCCTGCCGGGCGCCGACGCCAACCCGTACCTGGCGATTGCCGCGAGCCTGCTCTGCGGCTACATCGGCATGGTCGAAGGGATCAACCCGAGCGCACCGGTTGTGGGCCGTGGCTACGAGCGCCGCAACCTGCGCCTGCCGCTGACCATCGAGGACGCCCTGGAGCGCATGGAAAACAGCGCGACCATCGAGAAATACCTGGGCAAGACCTTCATCACCGGCTACGTCGCGGTCAAGCGGGCCGAGCATGAAAACTTCAAGCGCGTGATCAGTTCCTGGGAGCGTGAGTACCTGCTCTTCGCCGTCTGATACGCCGGGCGCGGTGGCCAGCCGCCGCGCCTTCACCGATAACAAGGAGAATTGGCATGACCAGCAACAACCCGCAAACCCGTGAGTGGCAAGCCCTCAGCAGCGATCACCACCTGGCCCCGTTCAGCGACTTCAAGCAGCTGAAAGAAAAGGGTCCACGGATCATCACCAACGCCAAGGGCGTGTACCTGTGGGACAGCGAGGGCAACAAGATCCTCGACGGCATGGCGGGTCTGTGGTGTGTGGCGATCGGTTATGGACGCGATGAGCTGGCGGATGCTGCCGCCAAACAGATGCGCGAACTGCCTTACTACAACCTGTTCTTCCAGACCGCGCACCCGCCGGCGCTGGAACTGGCCAAGGCCATCGCCGACGTGGCGCCAGAAGGCATGAACCACGTGTTCTTCACCGGCTCCGGTTCCGAAGGCAACGACACCATGCTGCGCATGGTTCGCCACTACTGGGCGATCAAGGGCCAGCCGAACAAGAAAGTCATCATCAGCCGCAAGAACGGCTACCACGGTTCCACCGTGGCAGGCGCAAGCCTGGGCGGCATGACCTACATGCACGAACAGGGCGACCTGCCGATTCCGGGCATCGTCCACATCGCGCAGCCGTACTGGTTCGCCGAAGGCGGCGACATGACCCCGGAAGAGTTCGGGATCTGGGCGGCCAATCAGCTGGAAGAAAAGATTCTGGAAGTCGGCGTCGACAACGTCGGTGCCTTTATTGCCGAGCCGATCCAGGGCGCCGGCGGCGTGATCATTCCGCCAGACACCTACTGGCCGCGCATCAAGGAAATCCTCGCCAAGTACGACATCCTGTTCGTGGCCGATGAAGTGATCTGCGGTTTCGGCCGTACCGGCGAATGGTTCGGCAGTGATTTTTACGACCTCAAGCCACACATGATGACCATCGCCAAAGGCCTGACGTCCGGCTACATCCCGATGGGTGGCCTGATCGTGCGCGACGAAGTGGTGGCGGTGCTCAACGAGGGCGGCGACTTCAACCACGGCTTCACCTACTCCGGTCACCCGGTAGCGGCGGCAGTAGGTCTGGAAAACATCCGGATTCTGCGCGAAGAGAAAATCATCGAACGCGCCCATGAAGAAACGGCACCGTATTTGCAGAAACGTCTGCGCGAACTGAACGATCACCCGTTGGTGGGTGAAGTGCGCGGAGTCGGTCTGCTGGGGGCCATCGAGCTGGTGCAGGACAAGGCCACTCGCAAGCGTTACGAAGGCAAGGGTGTGGGCATGATCTGCCGCCAGTTCTGCTTCGACAACGGGCTGATCATGCGTGCCGTGGGCGACACCATGATCATCGCGCCGCCGCTGGTGATCAGCAAGGCGGAGATCGATGAACTGGTTACAAAGGCACGCAAGTGCCTGGACCTGACCCTGAGTGCGTTGCAGGGCTAAGTGCTAGGCTCTGAGCGATGGAGCTGTTGCGCTGTCGCTCGGAGCTGTCAGAAAGGCTGGTCTTTTCTTGAAAGACCGCCTCGGATCTTGCCAGACTAGCCGCGGTTCCAGTTGTCCGGGTTCGGCCGCTGAACAAAGTGGTTCAAAAAAGAAAAATTTGGAGCATTAACGCATGAAGGCATTAGGCAAAAAGCTCGCTGGCAAGACTCTGCTCGCCATGTCCCTGATGGGCGTGATGGCGGGTGCGGTTCAGGCGGACGACAAGGTGTTGCACGTTTACAACTGGTCCGACTACATCGCGCCGGACACGGTTGCCAATTTCGAAAAAGAGACGGGCATCAAGGTCGTCTATGACGTTTTCGACAGCAACGAAACCCTGGAAGCCAAGCTGCTGGCCGGCAAATCCGGTTACGACATCGTGGTGCCTTCCAACAACTTCCTGGCCAAACAGATCAAGGCCGGCGTTTATCAGGAACTGGACAAGTCCAAGCTGACGAACTGGAAGAACCTCGACGAAGACCTGCTCAAGGCCGTTGGCGACGCCAGCGACCCGGGCAACAAGCACGCGTTCCCGTACATGTGGGGTTCGATCGGCATCGGCTACAACCCGGCCAAGGTCAAGGCTGCACTGGGCATCGACAAGATCGATTCCTGGGACATCGTGTTCAAGCCTGAAAACATCGAGAAGCTGAAAAGCTGCGGTGTGAGCTTCCTCGACGCGCCGACCGAAATGATTCCCGCGGCTCTGCACTATCTGGGCAAGCCGACCAACAGCAAGGACAAGGCTGACCTGAAAGCCGCCGAAGACCTGTTCCTCAAGATCCGTCCTTCGGTGGCTTACTTCCACTCCTCGAAGTACATCTCGGACTTGGCCAACGGCAACATCTGCGTGGCGGTCGGCTACTCGGGTGACCTGGAACAATCCAAGACCCGCGCCAAGGAAGCCGGTGACAAGGTCAAACTGGCCTACACCATTCCGAAAGAAGGTGCCGGTACTTTCTACGACATGGTCGCCATTCCCAAGGATGCCGAAAACGTCGAAGCCGCCTACAAGTTCATGAACTACCTGCTCGAGCCGAAAGTGATGGCCGAAATCACCAACGCCGTGCGTTTCCCGAACGGCAACAAGGCGGCCACCGCCCTGGTGGACAAGGAAATCACCAGCGATCCGAGCATCTACCCTTCGGCTGAAGTGAAGAAGCAGCTCTATGCGATCAGCGATCTGGACGCGCCTACCCTGCGCCTGATCACTCGCAGCTGGACCAAGATCAAATCCGGTAAATAAGCCGGTTTGAAGCAGTCACCGCTGGCCGTCGCCTTCACCCGGGCGGTCAGCGGTGCAATTAAATGACAGAAAGTTTTGCTGGAACGGTTTTTCGAAGGTAAGTTGCGCGCCGGTTTTGTTGCCGGGCAACCGTGACTGTCATGCAGCACGGGGCAACTTGGGCCCAACTAAATTAGAGGACCTCCACTTGCCTATTTTTTCTTCTTTGCGCAATGCCCTGCTGGCCGCTGCCGGCCTGACGTTCGCTGTCGGTGCCCAAGCCGCCGGTACTGTGCATATTTATAACTGGTCGGATTACATCGGCGAGACCACCCTGGCCGATTTCCAGAAAGACACCGGGATCAAACCGGTCTACGACGTGTTCGACTCCAACGAAACCCTGGAAGGCAAACTGCTCGCCGGGCGTACCGGCTACGACGTGGTCGTGCCGTCGAACCACTTCCTCGGCAAGCAGATCAAGGCGGGGGCATTCCAGAAGCTCGACAAGGCGCAACTGCCGAACTATTCCAACCTCGATCCGGTGCTGCTCAAGCGCCTGGAACAGAACGATCCGGGCAACCTGTACGCCGTACCGTACCTGTGGGGCACCAACGGCATCGGCTACAACGTCGACAAAGTGAAAGCCGTGCTCGGCGTCGACAAGATCGACTCCTGGAGCGTGCTGTTCGAGCCGGAGAACATCAAGAAGCTGCACAGCTGCGGCGTGGCGTTCCTCGATTCGGCCGATGAAATGATGCCGACCGTGCTCAACTACATGGGCCTGAACGCCAACAGCACCAATCCCAAGGATTACGAGAAGGCCACGGCCAAACTGCTGGCGGTGCGTCCGTATGTGACCTACTTCCATTCCTCGAAATACATCGGCGATCTGGCCAACGGCGACATCTGCGTGGCCATCGGTTTCTCCGGCGACATCTTCCAGGCCAAGAATCGCGCCGAAGAAGCCAAGAAGGGCGTGAACATCGCCTACTCGATCCCGAAAGAGGGCGGCGCGCTGTGGTTCGACATGCTGGCGATTCCGAAGGATTCGGCCAACGTCAAAGAGGCCCACGCCTTCATCAACTATTTGCTGAAACCTGAGGTGATCGCCCAGGTCAGTGATTACGTCGGTTACGCCAACCCCAACCCGGGTTCGGACAAGCTGATGGAGCAGTCCATCCGCACCGACGAGTCGGTTTATCCACCGCAGGCCGTGCTCGACAAGACCTACGTGTCGATCGAGTTGCCGCCGAACATTCAGCGTTTGATGACCCGCAGCTGGACCAAGGTCAAGTCGGGTAAATAGCTTCAACGTACAAACTATCCTGGGTTCGTCTTGCGTGGGCGAACTGCACTCTTTTTTTCTGGGAGTTTTGTAAATGGCAGTTGCCTCCGGCGCCTATAAGAAAGCCCTCGAGGGCGACCAGACACCGAAACAGGTGCTGGTCAAAATCGACCGGGTCACGAAGAAGTTCGACGAGACGGTTGCCGTGGACGATGTGTCCCTGGAAATCAAGAAGGGCGAAATCTTCGCCCTGCTCGGCGGTTCGGGCTCGGGCAAATCCACTCTGCTGCGGATGCTGGCAGGGTTTGAACGGCCCACGGAGGGGCGCATTTTCCTCGACGGCGTCGACATCACCGACATGCCGCCGTACGAGCGACCGATCAACATGATGTTCCAGTCCTACGCCCTGTTCCCGCACATGACCGTGGCGCAGAACATCGCTTTCGGCCTGCAACAGGACAAGATTCCCAAGGCCGAGATCGACGCCCGCGTGGCCGAGATGCTCAAGCTGGTGCAGATGAGCCAGTACGCCAAGCGCAAGCCGCACCAGTTGTCCGGCGGTCAGCGTCAGCGTGTGGCGCTGGCGCGTTCGCTGGCCAAGCGGCCGAAACTGCTGCTGCTCGACGAGCCGATGGGCGCACTGGACAAGAAACTGCGTTCGCAAATGCAGCTCGAGCTGGTTGAGATCATCGAGCGCGTGGGCGTGACCTGCGTGATGGTGACCCACGACCAGGAAGAGGCCATGACCATGGCCGAGCGCATCGCGATCATGCACCTGGGCTGGATCGCCCAGATCGGCAGCCCGATCGACATCTACGAAACCCCGACCAGCCGTCTGGTCTGCGAATTCATCGGTAACGTGAACATCTTCGAAGGCGAAGTGATCGACGATGCCGAAGGCCACGCGACCATCACCTGCAAGGACCTCGACCGGCAGATCTACGTCGGCCACGGCATCAGCACCTCGGTGCAGGACAAGTCCGTGACCTACGCGATCCGTCCGGAAAAACTGCTGGTCACCGCCGACCAGCCGACCTGCGAATACAACTGGTCGAGCGGCAAGGTGCATGACATCGCCTACCTCGGCGGTCACTCGGTGTTCTACGTCGAATTGCCGAGCGGCAAGCTGGTGCAGTCGTTCGTGGCCAACGCCGAACGCCGTGGCGCACGTCCGACCTGGGGCGATCAGGTTTACGTGTGGTGGGAAGACGACAGCGGCGTGGTACTTCGCTCATGAACATGCGCAAATTCAAACGCCGGCTCAATCGAATAATTCCCGGTGGCCGCCAGTTGGTCATCGGGGTTCCGTTCATCTGGCTGTTCCTGTTCTTCATGCTGCCGTT
This sequence comes from Pseudomonas sp. GW458-11-26-14-LB4, assembly GCF_059423925.1. Classification (NCBI taxonomy): domain Bacteria; kingdom Pseudomonadati; phylum Pseudomonadota; class Gammaproteobacteria; order Pseudomonadales; family Pseudomonadaceae; genus Pseudomonas; species Pseudomonas sp. GW458-11-26-14-LB4. Next base: position 330,222 of record NZ_JBWKYU010000001.1, on the reverse strand, counting down.
CTTCATCGTTTTGAAGATCAGCTTCGCCGAAGCGGACGTGGCCATCCCGCCGTACACCGAGATCTACACCTACGCCGAGCAGAAGCTGCAACTGCTGCTGAACCTGGGCAACTACGCAATGCTCGGCGACGACGAACTGTACATCGCCGCCTACCTCGGCTCGCTGAAGATGGCATTTTTCAGCACGCTGCTGTGCCTGTTGATCGGTTACCCGATGGCCTACGCCATCGCCAGCGCCCGCAAAGAGCTGCAAACGGTGCTGGTGCTGCTGATCATGATGCCGACCTGGACCGCGATCCTGATCCGCGTCTATGCCTGGATGGGCATCCTCAGCAACAACGGCCTGCTCAACGGTTTCCTGATGAGCATGGGCTTGATCGACGAGCCGCTGCAGATCCTCAACACCAACCTGGCGGTGTACATCGGCGTCGTCTACTCGTACCTGCCGTTCATGATCCTGCCGCTGTACGCCAACCTGGTGAAGCACGACACCAGCCTGCTGGAGGCCGCTTCCGACCTGGGTTCGAGCACCTTCAACAGCTTCTGGAAAATCACCGTGCCGCTGTCCAAAAACGGCATCATCGCCGGCTGCATGCTGGTGTTCATCCCGGTGGTGGGCGAGTTCGTGATCCCGGAACTGCTGGGCGGTCCGGAAACCCTGATGATCGGTAAAGTGCTCTGGCAAGAGTTCTTCAACAACCGTGACTGGCCGGTGGCGTCCGCCCTGGCGGTGGTGATGCTGGCGATCCTGATCGTGCCGATCATCCTGTTCAACCGCAGTCAGGCCAAGGAAATGGAGGGTAAAGAATGAAGCGCTTCCGTTTCTCCAGCCTGATGCTGGTGCTCGGCCTGTTGTTCATCTATCTGCCGATGCTGATTCTGGTGATCTACTCGTTCAACGCCTCGAAACTGGTGACGGTGTGGGGCGGCTGGTCGGTGAAGTGGTACGTCGGCCTGCTCGACAACTCGCAACTGATGGGCTCGGTGGTGCGCTCGCTGGAAATCGCCTGCTACACCGCGATTGCCGCCGTGGCGCTGGGTACGCTGGCAGCCTTCGTGCTGACCCGCATCACCCGTTTCAAGGGCCGCACGCTGTTCGGCGGCCTGGTCACCGCGCCGCTGGTAATGCCTGAAGTGATTACCGGTCTGTCGCTGTTGCTGCTGTTCGTGGCGATGGCGCAGATGATCGGCTGGCCACAGGAGCGGGGCATCGTCACCATCTGGATCGCTCACACCACGTTCTGTGCGGCGTATGTGGCGGTGGTGGTGTCGGCGCGTCTGCGCGAGCTGGACCTGTCGATCGAAGAAGCGGCGATGGACCTCGGCGCGCGTCCGTGGAAGGTGTTCTTCCTGATCACCATCCCGATGATCGCGCCGTCGCTGGCAGCGGGCGGCATGATGTCGTTCGCGCTGTCGCTGGACGACCTGGTATTGGCGAGCTTCGTGTCGGGGCCGGGTTCGACGACCCTGCCGATGGAAGTGTTCTCGGCGGTGCGTCTGGGCGTGAAGCCTGAGATCAACGCCGTGGCCAGTCTGATTCTGCTGGCGGTGTCGCTGGTGACCTTCCTGGTCTGGTTCTTCAGCCGCCGTGCCGAAGAAGCTCGCAAGAAAGCGATTCAGCAGGCCATCGAAGAAGGCGCTGCGGATTCGTGGAAGCAACCGGACGTGCGCCGGGCGCCGACGCCGGAAGCGGCGTAAGCCTCCCGGTACAAAAAAACCTCGCGACCGATAACGGTCGCGAGGTTTTTTTATGCCGGTCAGGAAACCCAGGGCGACTGGCGAATCACTTCGACGAAGTTCATCGGCTTGAATCCCGGCGCTTGATCCTTCAACACATCGGTCTTCACATTGCCGAACGTAGTCTGCGGGCGATGACGCAAGCCATCGGCGAACGCGCAGATGATGCACTCCTTGAAACCTTCGCCCCGTGGATGCGCATGCACCACCGCCTCGCGCTGCACCGTGGTGAACGCCGCGTAGTCCATGCCCAGCACGTCCATCTCGACGCCTGCGGTCACCAGCGCCACGGTCGGGCGCAGATGCTTCGGCACCCCCGGCGTGGTGTGCAGGGCGATCGACAACCAGACCTGCTCGATGTCGTCATCGCTCAACCCGTACGGCTTGAGAAACGCGGCGGCTGCGTTGGCGCCATCGACTTCGAAGCGCTCGTCATCGCTGCGGTGACCTTCGACCAGACCCAGGTCGTGGAACATCGCGCCGACGTACAGCAGTTCCGGATCGTAGGCCAGTTGCTGGCGCTCACCGCTCAAGGCGCCGAACAGAAATACCCGGCGCGAGTGGTGGTAAAGCAGGTCGGATTCGATGTCGCGGATGTACTCGGTGGTGGCCCGGGCGAGGGCGCTGTCGGGGATCCGGATACCGGCGATGGTCGTGGTCATGTTGAGCTTCCTCGTCGAAAACGCCGTCACGGCGCTGATGGGGAAAGTCTGTTCCCGGGGGCAAAACCGGACAATCGATCCATGGCTGCGATCCTTGCCATTCCACCTGCAAATCGTGCCAGCTCGCTTCTGCGGCGAGGATTGGCTAGGGTTGGCGCTGATCCGCCATTCCCCGGGAGCCGACATCGCCATGAACAGAACCGTCGCCATCGTGGTGTTCCCCGGCGTGCAGGCGCTGGACGTCAGCGGGCCGATGGACGTGTTCGCCGAGGCCAACCGCTTCCTGGCGCCGGAGGATCATTACCGGCTCGACGTGATCGGTGTCGAGCGCGGGTCGATGGCGTGTTCCAACGGGCTGACCCTGAGTGCGCATCGGCATTTCAGCGAAGCGTTGCAGGTTTACGATTTGCTGCTGGTGGCGGGTGGGCCGCAGTTGCCGTTCCTGGATTTCGGCGAGACGTTTGATGCCTGGCTGTGTGAGGCCTGTGGGCGGGCGCGGCGTTTTGGCTCGATCTGCAACGGCGCGTTCATGCTCGCCCGTGCCGGGTTGCTGGACGGGCGCACGGTCACCACCCACTGGAACGACGCCGAAGCGCTGGCGCAGTTGTGCCCGTCGAGCCGGGTCGAGGCTGATCGGTTGTATGTCGAGGACGGCCAGCTCTACACCTCGGCGGGGGTGACGGCGGGGATCGATCTGTCGCTGTACCTGCTGGCGCGAGATCACGGGGCCGAGGTGGCGCTGAGCGTGGCCAAGCGGCTGGTGGTGTTCACCCAGCGCTCGGGCGGGCAGTCGCAGTTCAGCCCGTTCCTTACGCCCCATGCCGAGCCGACGTCGGCGGTGGCGATGGTGCAGCTGTATGTGCTGGCCAATCTCACCGGCGACCTGACCATCGCCGATCTGGCGAACGCGGCGAACATGAGTGCGCGAAATTTCTCTCGGGTGTTTGCCCGCGAAGCGAAAGTCACCCCGGCGGAATTCGTCGAGCGGGCGCGGGTGGATGCGGCGCGGGTGATGCTTGAAAGCACCACGGCGCCGCTGAAGACCGTGGCCTATCAGTGCGGGTTTCGCGATGCGCAACATATGCGCAGTGTGTTCAACCGGCGGCTGGGGGTGACGCCGCAGCAATTCCGGCTGAATTTTGCGGCGATGCTTTGAGCCGAGGTTGGCTTGAGACCGCTACCCCCTCACCCCAGCCCTCTCCCCGAGGGAGAGGGGGCCGATTGGGGGATATTGGAGAGATACGCCGACCTGAACGATCTGCTGTGAATCCATAATCGACTCCGATCTTTCAGGTCGACGTATGACGCAAGACACCTCGGTTGGCTCCCTCTCCCTCGGGGAGAGGGCTGGGGTGAGGGCGGCTTTTATGGCTCAGCCCGCTTTGGCAGCAGCTTCAGAGTACTCCGAGTATTCGCCGTCACCTCTTCCTCACTGAAATGCGCCTGCACATACATCCCGTCCACATACGCTTCCGCCTGATCGTCATAGTGGCTGTCGAACGGCACGCCGCTCTGGCCGACCGGGTTGATGGTCAGGCTGTGAGCCGGGTCGGCGAAGTCCACCAGCCGACGGGTCGACGGGCCGTAGGTCACCGGCCACGGCGCGGGGCCGATCTTCGCCGAGAGGTTGTTCGGCACTTCATGTGAGCCCGGTGCGGCGAACGGACCGACGTTGAAAATGCGGTCCAGCGGTTTCTGCTGGCCCAGCGGATGACCATGGGTCAGCGTGTGCGCCTTGCCCCATTGCCAGCCGGAAGCATCGTCGCCGAGGGTCGATTTCAGGTGCGCCATGCTCGCTTGCCACGCTGTGCGCACAGTGTCGGCGCGGGTTTCCTTGTTCGGCGTGCTGCGGTTGTCCCACCACGGTGAATCGGCATTCGCCGCGAGCCGGGGCAGCGCCGCATCGATCACTCGGGTCGACAGCAGGGTTTCGAAGAAATCATTGCCCAGCTCATCGCGCATTGCCGCGTCGGCGAGGTTGAACAGGAACTGGTTGAACACCGTCGCACTGACTGAATCCAGCGGATAGTCGCCTTGCCATTGGGCCAGTTGTTCGATCAGCTTCTGCTCGGCGGGATTGCCCGCCACTTCACGCAGCACCGGCAGCAACGGCGCCAGCAGACGCGGGCCATAACCGGTGGCGGTGCCCAGTTGCAGCTTCTGGTTGGCCTCGTTGTCCCACTTCACGTTTTTGTCGGCGAGCTGGCGGTAGAGCTGTTGGCCACGGTCAGCGAGGTTGTAGTAACCGGGAATCTCCATGCCGGTCGGCGACACGGGCTGGAAGTTGGCCGAGACGATATAGCCCCGCGCCGGGTTCTCCTCCTGCGGGTTGGCGCTGAACGGGAAGTAGCCGTCCTTGTCCGCCTGATTGCTGTTGCCGTCGAGAATGAAGCCAGGCTTCACGCCGGCCGGCCTCTTGGGCAATAGCGCCGAGGCCCACCAGGCGATATCGCCCTTGGCGTTGGCGTAGACGATGTTCAGCCCCGGCGCCTGCACCTTGGCGGCTGCGGCACGAGCCTTGGCCAAGGTGTCGGCGCGGTTAAGCTGGTAGAAACCTTCGAGGATCGGGTTCGGTGTTTCGAGGAACGCCCACCACATCGCAATCGGAGTTTTCCCTGCGGCTGTACCGAGGGCGTCGTTGACGATCGGCCCGTGGGGCGACTGGCGCAGGGTTATGGTCACCGGCGTCTGGCCTTTCACGGCGATCTGCTGCTCGGTCTTGACCATGTCGGTCCACTGGCCGCGATACCAGACCTGATCCGGGTTGTCCGGATTGACCTTCTCGGCGATCAGATCCAGGTCATCGTTCTGGAACATGGTCAGGCTCCAGCCGAAATCCAGGTTGTGGCCGAGAAACGCAAACGGCACCAGCGCCTGATGATGGCCGTAGAGTTCAAAACCCGGCGCCGACAGCTGCGCCTCGTACCACACCGACGGCACCGAAAAACGAATGTGCGGATCGCCGGCCAGCAAGGGCTTGGCGCTCTTGCTGTGGCTGCCGGCGATCACCCAGGCGTTGCTGCCTTCGAACTGCGGCAGACCGTTGTCGATCAATGCCTGTTCGCTGACGCGGGCGAGGGTGTTCAGGTCTTTCCAGTCTTCGGCGGCGAGGGCCGGTGCGGTGCCGGCGTGGCCTTTGGCGAGCACGCCCTTGGGCTGCCAGTCGAGGTCGAAGACGTTGAGGTAATCGGCGCCCAATTGATCGCGCACGTAGGTCAGCAACGGTTCGGTGCGAAACGCGGCGGCAAAGCTGTAGGCCATGTAGCCGGCGACGCTGATGCTGTCCTCGGCGGTGAACGGCCGCTTGGGGATGCCCAGCACGTCGAACTCGACAGGGGCGGCGTGCGAGTCCTGATATTGATTGATGCCGTCCAGATAGGCTTGCAGGGCCTTCCACGCCGGTGACTGCTTGTCGAGGCCGGCCACGTAACTGGCGGCCCGCTCGCGGATGCGCAGGCTGCGGAACAGCTTGTCGGTGTCGAGCAGTTTCGGCCCGAGCACTTCGGCCAGTTCGCCCCGGGCCAGACGGCGCATGGCTTCCATCTGAAACAGGCGATCCTGGGCGTGCACATAGCCGAGGGCGCGGTAGAGGTCGGTCTCGTTTTCGGCACGGATGTGCGGCACACCGCGCTCGTCGTAACGCACGGTCACCGACCCTTGCAGGTTGCGCAACTCCACCTGGCCCTGACGCGTCGGTTGCTTGCTGTAGACATACCACCCGCCAGCGGCGAGCAGGACAACGATGAGCAAGGCAAGAACGGTGAAGACGCGTTTCATGGTGACTCCTTGTGCATTCGGGATTGCCGCCCGTGCGGGCTGCAAACAATTAGCACACGCCTCGTGTGCTGCGCATCGCCGTCCTTGAAATGTCCGGAATGCCTTACTTCTTCTCGGCCGGCCACGGGCAGTAACAACCGACCGCCAGCGTATGAGTCGCATTGACCGGACGATCATCACTCAAGGCTTGCAGGATCGGTTCGATAAAACTGTTGCTGGAGTTGCACGTCAGGCCTTCGCTGTAGGGGCCGAAGTACGCCAGTCTGCCGCTGCGGTCCCAGATCGCCACGGCCGGGCTGGCGGGAATCTGTTCGGAGCCGGGCAGGACCGTGATGGTTTTGAGATTGCTGAGGGTGGCGGGCAACTGGCCGTGGCTGCCGGCCTTCTGCACCGCGAAGAATTCCACGCCCTTGGGGCCGAACTGTTCGACCATCTCGCTCAGGTGCTGTTGATTGCCGACGTTGCACGGGCAGGCGGGATCCCAGAAGTGCACCAGACGGATATTGCCGGGGCCGGCGAGGTCGTCGGGCAGGCGCAACGGGTCGCCGGAAAACACAGCGGTGTGTTCGCTGAACGCCCGCAGGTAGCGGCCCTGAAACCAGTCGTACGCGGCCCACAGCACGCCGGCACACACGATGGCGAGCAGGCTGGCAAACAGTGCGGTGCGGTAGGGCGAACGCATGGTTTTGATTCCTTGAGAGCGCGCTAGCTTGCCATGCTTGCCGCGACAGATGAATATCGCAGGCCGATAAAGTCCGTTTACCGTTCTGGAATTGCCCATGTCTGTTGCCTTCGATCCCGATCATCTGCGTGCGAGCCTCAAGCCTCTGGCCGAGTGGCAGCCGTTGTCCGAGGAGGCGAAGGCGTATCAGCGTTTCTACAAGACCGACTTTCCGGAGCGCGATGTCTGGCGTGGGATGGGCCGGTTCGACATCGATGGCTATCAACTGGTCAGTCATTGCTGGTGGCCGGCGGAAACCGCCAAGGCCACGCTGTTTCTGGTGCACGGTTTTTATGATCACACTGGTCTTTACCGGCATGTGATCGAGTGGGCGCTGGATCAGGGCTTCGCGGTGATTGCCTGCGATCTGCCGGGGCATGGTCTGTCCAGCGGCGAGCGGGCGAGCATCCGCGACTTCTCCGAGTATCAGGATGCGCTGCAAGGCTTGTTCGCCGAGGCGCGCTCGATTGCCCTGCCGCAGCCGTGGCACTTGTGCGGGCAAAGCACCGGCGGGGCGATCATTGTCGATCACGTGCTCAATCATGGTGAAAACAGCCCGGCGCAGGGGCAACTGATTCTGCTGGCGCCGCTGGTGCGTCCGCGTGCCTGGGGCTGGTCGCAGTTCAGTTATTACCTGCTCAGGCCTTTTGTCAGGGGCATCGCCCGGCGTTTCAGCGAGAACTCCAACGATCCGGATTTCCTGCCGTTCCTGCAGGCTGATCCGTTGCAGCCCAAACGCTTGCCGACTGCCTGGGTCGGGGCGTTGTCACGCTGGATCAACCGGGTCGAATACGCGAAGAAAAGTCCACGCCGGCCACTGATCGTTCAGGGCCAGGCGGACATGACCGTGGACTGGCAGCACAACCTGCAAGTGATGAAGTGGAAGTTCGACCGGCCGCAGATTCTGTTGCTGGCCGAGGCGCGGCATCACCTGGCCAACGAGACGGCGGAAATGCGCGAGGAGTATTTCGAGTTCCTGAGCAAGCGGATCAAGGGCCGCAACCCCTAGATCACTGACTGAGGTTCGAGGTGCTCTGGCCGACGGCCAGCCCGGCGCGAATCGCGGCCAGCGCGGCCTGATAGTAGGCTTTGCCTTCGGTGGATTCAGCAAAGGTCGCGAACTCTTCCAGTTCTTCATCCGACAGATCGCGATAAACGTATAGCAGCGTGTTGTTCAGGTCGGCACCGATCTGATCCATCAGGCGCTGGCGTTGACCATTCAACATGCCTTGGGCCTGACCGCCGCCGAGCAGGCCGGGGATCATCGAGCTCAGGCTGTCCGCCGCCACGCCGGCAATCGCCAGGCTGACTTCGGCACCGGCTTCACGGGCGGGCAGGGCTTGGGCGAGGTGACCGATGATCAGCAGGCGGCTGTCGCTGGCCGGCATCTTCGGCAGGCCCTTGGCGTTTTTTGCCAATTGATCGCGGCGGGTCGCCAGCAGTTCGGCGGCGACGATCTTCTTGCCCAGCGGTGACTGAAAGAACGACAGGGCCGGTTTCGGATCGGCGAGGTTCTTGCGCAGCTGCGCTTCGGCCCGTTGATCCACGGCCTGAGGGGCGAAGCGCTGGTTGCTGTTGTTCACCAGCGCCTGAAACACCGCCGGCGGCAGGCTGTTCTGGTAACGCTGCTGCGCGGCACTCAGGGCGTCGTTGAAATGCGCGCGTTGTTCTGGCCAGCCGGCGACCTTGTACAACTGGTCGTGGCCGTCCGCCCAGGCGGGCAAAACGCAGAACATCAACAGTGAAAAAAGCAAACGGCGCATAAGGACTCCTGTCGGCAGCCGACTATTCTCCGTGCGGTGCCAGTACTTGTCGAGAATTCGTATCAAGCCGCCGCGTGGCTCTGTCGGATTTCTTGCCGCAGGCATACTATGCGCGCCATGCAAATATCCTCTGATCACCCGCTGCTGTTACGTATCGTCGACGACCTGGCCGAGCGCGGCTGGTCGCAGCAGAACATTTTCCTGCCTGCGGATTTGACCCGCGCACTGGCGGCCGAGTGCCGCAAACGTGACGCCGAAGGTGAACTGGCGCCGGCGGGGGTCGGACGTGGCCCGTTTTCGGAGATCCGCGAGGGGATTCGTGGCGACCATATCCAGTGGATCGACCCCGGTCAGGCCGAGGCCAGTGACCGCTACCTGAACCTGATGGACAGCTTGCGCGAAGCGCTCAACCGGGGCCTGTTCCTCGGGCTTGAAGACTTCGAGTGCCACTTCGCCCTGTACCCGCCGGGTGCGTTCTACCGCAAGCACGTCGACCGTTTCCGCGACGATGACCGGCGCATGGTCTCGGCGGTGATCTACCTCAATGACGGCTGGCTGCCGGAGGATGGCGGGCAACTGCGCATGTACCTGGAGAATGAGCGCGTTCACGACGTACAGCCTACAGGCGGGTGTCTGGTGGTGTTTCTCTCCGGCGAAGTCCCTCATGAAGTGTTGCCGGCCAATCGCGAGCGGCTGTCGCTGACAGGCTGGTTCCGCCGCCGTGGCAACGAGCCGTTCTGAGATGCACAGGATTCTTGTGAGCCGCTGCCTGCTTGGCCATCGCGTGCGTTATGACGGTGGAGCCAGCGGGCCGTTCGATCTGCTGGAGCAGTGGATCAGCGAAGGCCGGGTAGTGCCGCTGTGCCCGGAAGTCGCCGGTGGTTTGCCGACGCCACGGGCAGCGGCAGAGATTCCGGGCGGGCAGGGCAGCGAAGTGCTGGACGGACTCGCCTCGGTGATCACCACCGAGGGCGAAGACGTCAGTGCGCAGTTTCTGGATGGTGCGCGGCAGGCGCTGGCGCTTGTGCAGAAGCACGGGATTCGGGTGGCGGTGCTCAAGGCCAACAGCCCTTCGTGCGGGAATCTGTTGACCTATGACGGGACGTTCAGTGGGGTGAAGGTGAGTGGCAAGGGCGTTACCGCCGCGTTGCTGAAGCGCCATGGGGTGCAGGTCTTCAGCGAACTCGAACTGCCGCAAGCCGCACAGGCCCTCAGCTTGCTCGACTAGTCACGTTCACTTCAGTTTTCCGTAGCCTGCACACTCAACCACTTCTTCGACAACGCCTCCAGCCGCCCATCCGCCCTGATCCGCTGCAAGGCATTTTCCAGACTCGCGTGAAACGCCGGGTTGCCCTTCTGAAACGGAATCGCCAGATCCACCGGCGGCTTGACCTTCGGTTTCTCTTCAGTCAGCGCCTGTACCAGAACCAGCGGCTGAGGTTGCTCGTCCTTTTTCGCCAACAACTGCGCATTGACCTGCGTGTAAGGCTCGCTCACGTCGAAACGATCCTTGAGTTCCGGGGTCAGTGCTATGTGGTTGAGCGCGACGTCGTACTTGCCGCTTTCGACGCCCTGGAGCAGATCGGCTTCGTCGGTGACGATGAAGTCGGCGCGCACATCCAGTTCGTTGGCCAGCAGTTGCCCAAGCTCGACCTCGAACCCCGTGAGCGTGTCGCCGTCCTTGAAATTGAAGGGCGGTGTATTAGCCTCAAGGGCTATGCGCAACTCGCCACGGTCGTAGACGTCATCAATCAGTTCGGCGTGAGCCAGAGGGCTCAGAAGGGGAAGCAGGCAGATCAGGCCAGGCAGAAAACGCATGGTCACTCCTTTGAAATCGATATCGGCCTGTTTTCCAGGCTCGCTTTGCTATGGTTGTCGAGTGCCTTCGACAACGAATGGTCATGAAGTTGTCATGACCGTGCGGATTTTACGGAAAAACTGGAGAAGAAAATGAAAAGCTTTATGTCACGTGCAGCGTTGGCCGGTGTGCTGATGGGTGTTTCGGTACTGGCCAGTGCGGCCACACCGGCACCGAAGGGCGCCGAAGTGTTCATCGTTTCTCCCGAGGACGGAGCCACGGTTTCGCAGACCTTCACGGTCAAGTTCGGTGTAAAGGACATCGCGCTGGCACCGGCCGGTGACGTCACCAAGAACACCGGTCATCACCATCTGCTGATCGATGCCAAGGAAGTCGTTCCGGCCGGCTCCGTCGTGCCGACCGACGCCAACCACATGCACTTCGGCAAGGCGCAGACCCAGGCCGACATCAAGCTCGCGCCGGGCAAGCACACCCTGCAGCTGGAGCTGGGTGACAGCGGCCACATGGCGTTCGATCCGCCGATCGTGTCGAAGAAGATCACCGTCAACGTCGAATGATGTTTTCGCGTGCATGAAAAAGGGAGCCCGAAGGCTCCCTTTTTTGTCGCTCAGCGTCGGATCAGAACAATACGCGGCTACGGATGGTGCCGTTGACGTGTTGCAGCTTCTCTTGCGCCAGCTCCGAGTACTCGGCGTCGACGTCGATCACCACGTAGCCGACCTTCTCGTTGGTCTGCAGGAACTGACCGGAGATGTTGATGCCGTTTTCGGCGAAGACCTTGTTGATCTCGCTCATCACACCCGGGATGTTCTCGTGGATGTGCAGCAGGCGGTGCTTGCCAGGGTGAGCCGGCAGGGCCACTTCCGGGAAGTTCACCGACGATACCGAAGTACCGTTGTCGCTGTACTTGACCAGTTTTTCTGCCACTTCCAGACCGATGTTGGCCTGCGCTTCAGCGGTGGAACCGCCGATGTGCGGGGTCAGGATCACGTTATCCAGGCCACGCAGCGGGCTTTCGAACTCTTCGTCGTTGGAGCGCGGCTCGACCGGGAACACGTCGATGGCGGCGCCGATCAGGTGCTTGTCCTTGATCGCAGCAGCCAGGTGATCCAGCTCGACCACGGTGCCGCGTGCAGCGTTGATCAGGATGCCGCCCTTCTTGATGGCGCGGATTTCCTTCTCGCCGATCATCCACTGGGTCGCAGCGGTTTCCGGAACGTGCAGGGTGACGATGTCGGACATGCCCAGCAGCTCGTGCAGGTTGCCGACCTGGGTCGCGTTGCCCAGTGGCAGCTTGGTCACAGTGTCGTAGAAGAACACCTGCATGCCCAGGCCTTCAGCCAGGACCGACAGCTGAGTACCGATGGAGCCGTAGCCGACGATGCCCAGTTTCTTGCCACGGATCTCGAAAGAGTTGGCTGCGGACTTGATCCAGCCGCCACGGTGGCAGGAAGCGTTTTTCTCAGGGATGCCGCGCAGCAGCAGGATCGCTTCGGCCAGCACCAGCTCGGCAACGGAGCGGGTGTTGGAGTAAGGCGCGTTGAACACGGCGATGCCGCGCTCGCGGGCCGCTTCCAGGTCAACCTGGTTGGTGCCGATGCAGAAACAGCCGACCGCGACCAGCTTCTTCGCGTGATCGAAGATCTCTTCGGTCAGCTGGGTGCGCGAACGAATGCCGATGAAGTGAGCGTCAGCGATCTTTTCCTTGAGCTGGGCTTCCGGCAGGGAGCCTGTCAGGTATTCGATGCTGGTGTAGCCCGCCGCCTTGAGGACGTCGACAGCCGATTGGTGGACGCCTTCGAGAAGAAGGAACTTGATCTTGCTCTTATCGAGAGAAGTCTTGCTCATCTGCGTAAACCTGTATCCCGGAGAAAAATGGCAGGAAATGGTCAACAGACATTGACCTGGACGACAAGAAAGCCGTCACCGCAGAACCGGCCTTGGGCACTGGCCTGCGGGGTCGGTATGCTAGCATAGCCACCCCGCTAAACACTCATTCCTGCGACGTGAAGCGTTCTCAGGATGACCATGAATTGTTCGAGAGTTCCGTCGATGACCAATCCTGCCCTGATTGATGAACTGAAGACCCTGGTCGAGCCTGGCAAAGTCCTGACCGATGCCGACTCCCTGAACGCTTACGGCAAGGACTGGACCAAGCACTTCGCCCCGGCGCCCAGCGCCATCGTGTTCCCCAAGACCATCGAGCAGGTGCAGGCCGTCGTCCGCTGGGCCAACGAACACAAAGTCGCGCTGGTGCCGTCGGGCGGGCGCACCGGGCTCTCCGCCGCAGCCGTGGCCGCCAATGGCGAAGTGGTCGTGTCGTTCGACTACATGAATCAGATTCTCGACATCAACCTGACCGACCGCACCGCCGTCTGTCAGCCGGGCGTGGTCACCGAACAATTGCAGAACGCCGCCGAAGAACATGACTTGTACTACCCGGTGGACTTCGCTTCGGCAGGTTCCAGTCAGATTGGCGGCAACATCGGCACCAATGCCGGCGGGATCAAGGTCATTCGCTACGGCATGACCCGCAACTGGGTGGCGGGCATGAAAGTGGTGACCGGCAAGGGCGACGTGCTGGAACTGAACAAGGACCTGATCAAGAACGCCACCGGTTATGACCTGCGCCAGCTGTTCATCGGCGCCGAAGGCACCCTGGGTTTTGTGGTCGAGGCCACCATGCGCCTGGATCGCTCGCCGAAAAACCTGACCGCGATGGTCCTCGGCACCGCCGATTTCGATTCGATCATGCCGGTGCTGCACGCCTTTCAGGGCCGACTCGACCTGACCGCGTTCGAGTTTTTCTCCGACAAGGCCCTGGCCAAGGTCATGGGCCGTGGCGATGTTCCGGCGCCGTTCGAAACCGACTGCCCGTTCTATGCCTTGCTGGAATTCGAGGCGACCACTGAAGAGGTGGCCAACAGCGCCCTGGAAACCTTCGAACACTGCGTGGAGCAGGGCTGGGTGCTGGATGGCGTGATGAGCCAGAGCGAAACCCAGTTGCAGAACCTGTGGAAGTTGCGCGAGTACATCTCCGAAACCATCTCCCACTGGACGCCATACAAGAACGATATCTCGGTCACCGTCTCGAAAGTCCCGGCGTTCCTGCGGGAAATCGACGCGATCGTCGGCAAACACTATCCGGATTTCGAAATCGTCTGGTTCGGCCACATCGGCGACGGCAACCTGCACCTGAACATCCTCAAGCCGGACAACCTGAGCAAGGACGATTTTTTCACCAAGTGCGCCACCGTCAACAAGTGGGTGTTCGAAACCGTCGAGAAGTACAACGGTTCGATTTCCGCCGAACACGGTGTGGGCATGACCAAACGCGATTACTTGACCTACAGCCGCTCGCCGGTGGAAATCGAATACATGAAAGCGGTCAAAACGGTGTTCGACCCGAACGGCATCATGAACCCGGGCAAGATCTTCGCGGTTTGATTGGCAATCCCTGATGAATCAATGAAGGCAGGAGTCGGTAATGAGCTATCAGCACCAGTATGTCGACGGTACGCGGATTCATTTTCCGCTGGGGAAAGTGGTGTGCATCGGGCGTAACTACGCCGAACACGCCAAGGAACTGGACAACCCGGTGCCTACCGAGCCGTTGCTGTTCATCAAGCCGGGCAGTTGCGTGGTGCCGCTGGAAGGCGGTTTCAGCATTCCGACCGAGCGTGGCTCCGTGCATTACGAGGCGGAAATCGCCGTGTTGATCGGCAAGCCGCTGTCGATCAAGCCGAGCCGTGAAGAAGTGCTGGACGCGATCTCCGGTTTCGCCCCGGCGCTGGACCTGACCCTGCGCGACAAGCAGGCCGAGCTCAAGTCCAAGGGCCTGCCGTGGGAAATCGCCAAGTCGTTCGACGGCGCGGCGGTGATTGCGCCGTTCGTGGTCGGCAGCACTTTCGCCGACCTGACCGACATCGGCATCCGCCTGACCATCAACGGCGAAGTGCGCCAGGACGGCAACAGCAGCGCGATGCTCAATCCGATCGTGCCGATGATCCAGCACATGGCCGGCTGCTTTTCGCTGCAGGCCGGTGACGTGATCCTGACCGGCACGCCGGTGGGCGTCGGCCCGCTGAACGTTGGTGATGAGATCGTGCTGGAGCTGCCGGGCGCCAGTCGCTTCACCAGCAGCGTTCGCTGATCCGTACATCGCGTTCCCGAGCGGGAGATTGCAGATTTGAGCTCAGCCCTCAAGTCTGCAGTCTCCCGTTTTCGTTTTGTGATGCGACCTGCAAAGACGCAGGGCATTCCGGCCATTTGCCGTTTTTTTCACATTCTGTCCGGATAATTCCGGTCATTCTGGCGTCTGAGCCGGCCTCTTTGTGCTATTACCCGTAGCCTGAATTTTCGGAACGCGTCCTTTGATGTCATCTCAAACTCAGCTCAAACCCGCCCGCCGTTCGCGCTTCGCCCTGCGCTGGTCTTCCTGGATTGTGTTGGCAGCCGTCGCTGCGTACGGGCTGGCGTTTGCCATGCATTGGGATGACCGTGGCCTGTTGTGGGTGCTGGAGCGTTTTGAAAGCCCGGCCGAGAAGCAGGAAAGTGTCTGGCTTCCGGACTACCGCGTGGTGATCGACGCCAAGCTGCTGCCGGGGATGGAAAAGGACGAAGCTTCGGACCTGTCCTATAACCCGCAGACCAAAACCCTGTTTTCGGTGATGGGCAAGAATCCGTTCCTGGTCGAGCTGACCCTGCAGGGTGACGTGCTGCGCAAGATGCCGCTGGTGGGCTGGAGCAATCCCGAAGGCCTGACGGTGATGGAAAACGGCTTGATGGCGATTGTCGACGAGCGCGAGCACCTGCTCTCCATCGTCAAGGTCGATGCCGAGACCCGCGAACTGAAGCGTGACGATTTCCCGAAATACGACTTGGGGCCGTCGAAAGACCAGAACAAGGCTTTTGAAGCCATCACCTGGGACGCCCGCAACCAGCAACTGCTGCTGGGCGAAGAGCGTCCGCCTGCGCTGTTCACCTGGAAAAGCGACGGCAGCCAGACGCTCAAGGGCGACAAGCAGAAACTCGACAGCGACGAACTGGACCTGCGTAACCTCTCGGCTCTGTCGATCGACCCGCGCACCGGCCACACCCTGGTCCTGTCCGCCGATTCGCATTTGCTGCTGGAGCTGGACGAGAAGGGCGAGCAGGTCAGCTTCATGACCCTGCTCGGCGGTTTCAACGGCTTGAAGAAAACCATTCCCCGCGCCGAAGGCGTGACCATGGACGAGGCGGGCACGCTGTACATGGTCAGCGAGCCGAACCTGTTCTACCGCTTCGAAAAGCAGAAGTAACGACTCCTACAGCAATTGCAGATCTGTGCAGTTGTGGCCTGAGGCAAGTGGCCATTAAGCTTCAGTTCAGACAGGCGTGATATTTCATCCGCCTGTTTTGACTCCGAGCCTGCCCGAATGCGTCGACTTGCCCGCCCCAAGCCTCTGTTCATCATCCTGTCGGTGATTGCCCTGATCGCGTTGATTGCGATCGGCCAATACATGCGCCTGTTCGAGCGTGCCTGGTTCAACCTGCATACGCTATGGCAGCCGATGAGCAGCGAGGCGATCGGGCTGGATCAATACCGGGTGGAGATTGAAGCGAAGGTCATCGACGGGCTGAACGACGATGTCTCGGCGCTGACCTACGATCCGGTGCGCAAGAGCCTGTTCACCGTGACCAACAAGAATGCCGAACTGGTCGAGCTGTCGCTGGACGGCACGATCCTGCGCCGTGTCGCCTTGATCGGCTTCGGTGATCCGGAGGCGGTGGAGTTCATCAGCGCCGACACCTACGTGATCACCGATGAACGCCAGCAACGCCTGATCAAGATCCATCTGGAACACGGCACCACGTTCCTCGATGCAGCGGACGCCGAGCAAATGACCCTCGGTGTGCACATGAGCGGCAACAAGGGGTTTGAAGGCCTGGCGTACGACTCGGTGGGCAAACGCCTGTTCGTGGCCAAGGAGCGGGATCCGATGCTGATCTATGAAGTGCACGGTTTTCCGCACTTCAACCCGGAAAAATCCTACGCGGTACACGTGATCAACAATCCCAAGCGCGATGCCGGGATGTTCGTGCGCGATCTGTCGAGCCTGCAATACGACGAGCGCAGCGGCCATTTACTGGCGCTGTCCGACGAGTCACGGCTGATTCTGGAACTGGATGTGGACGGGCGCCCGTTGAGCACCATGTCATTGAGCGGTGGCCGGCAGGGCCTGAAGAAAACCGTGCCGCAGGCGGAAGGTATCGCGATGGATGACGACGGGACGTTGTATCTGGTGAGCGAGCCGAATCTGTTTTATGTCTTCAGGAAGCCTGCGCAGAAATAATTCGCGCCGCAAAACACTGTGGGAGCGAGCCTGCTCGCGATTGCGTCGCGTCAGCCAATGAAGATGTTGGCTGAATTGGCGCTTTCGCGAGCAGGCTCGCTCCCACGGGTTTAGTCGTCTGCCCGCGAATTTGCAGGCAGCCTGAGGTTACTCAGCCTTCAGGGTCTTCACACCTTCGCTGGTACCCAGCAACAGCAGATCCGCCGGACGCGCCGCGAACAAACCGTTGGTGACCACGCCGACGATCGCATTGATCTGCGCTTCCAGCTCCACCGGATTGGTGATCTGCAGGTTGTGCACGTCGAGGATGATGTTGCCGTTGTCGGTCAGCACGCCTTCGCGGTAGACCGGGTCGCCGCCCAGCTTCACCAGCTGGCGGGCGACGTGGCTGCGGGCCATCGGGATCACTTCCACCGGCAGCGGGAACGCACCCAGCACCGGCACCAGTTTGCTGGCGTCGGCGATGCAGATGAATGTCTGGGCCACAGCCGCGACGATCTTCTCGCGGGTCAGGGCTGCGCCGCCGCCCTTGATCAGGTTCAGGTGCTCGTCGCTTTCATCGGCGCCGTCGACGTAGAACTCCAGGTTGCTCACGGTGTTCAGCTCGTACACCGGAATCCCGTGGCCCTTGAGGCGCGCGGCGGTGGCTTCGGAGCTCGCGACCGCGCCGTCGAACGCGCCTTTGTGCTGGGCCAGGGCGTCGATGAAGCAGTTGGCGGTGGAGCCGGTGCCGACGCCGACGATGCTCTTGTCGTCGAGTTTCGGAAGGATGAAGTCGACGGCGGCCTGGGCCACGGCCTGTTTGAGTTGATCCTGGGTCATGCGGGCTCCGGAAGCGGGCAAGGTAAGAACGGAAAGGCCGGCATTATAGCCTCAAGCCGGGCTAAAACCTCTGCATTCGTGTGGTCGTCCGGCCGAAAGCCGGGTTAGACTCGCTGGTCCCGCCCAACCGCCAGTGATGCTTTCCGATGCTCGAACAGTACGTCAAGAAGATCCTCACCTCGCGCGTTTATGACGTTGCCGTAGAAACCCCGCTGCAGAACGCCCGCCAGCTCTCCGAGCGGTTGGGCAACGATATCTGGCTCAAGCGCGAAGACTTGCAGCCGGTGTTCTCGTTCAAGATTCGCGGCGCCTACAACAAGCTGACCCAGTTGAGCGACGAAGAGCGCGCTCGCGGCGTAGTCACCGCCTCGGCGGGCAACCATGCGCAGGGCCTGGCCCTGGCGGCGAAAGTGCTGGGCGTGAAAGCGACCATCGTGATGCCCAAGACTACCCCGGAGATCAAGGTCGAAGGCGTGCGCTCCCGTGGCGGCAAGGTGGTGCTGCACGGCGATTCTTTCCCGGAAGCGCTGGCCTACTCGCTGAAACTGGTCGATGAAAAAGGCTACGTCTACATCCACCCGTACGATGATCCGCACACCATTGCCGGGCAGGGCACCGTGGCGATGGAAATCCTGCGCCAGCATCCGCAGCCGCTGGATGCGATTTTCGTTCCGGTGGGCGGCGGCGGTCTGATCGCCGGTATCGCGGCGTACGTGAAATACCTGCGGCCGGACATCAAGGTCATCGGCGTCGAGCCCGATGACTCCAACTGCCTGCAAGCGGCGATGGCGGCGGGCGAACGCGTGGTGCTGCCGACTGTAGGCATCTTCGCCGACGGCGTGGCGGTGGCGCAGATCGGCCAGCACACCTTCGATATCTGCAAGGATTACGTCGATGAAGTGATCACCGTCAGCACCGACGAAATCTGCGCGGCGATCAAGGACATCTACGACGATACCCGCTCGATCACCGAACCGGCCGGCGCGCTGGGCGTGGCCGGGATCAAGAAGTACGTCGAGCAGCGCGGCGTCAGCGGCCAGACCTTCGTGGCCATCGACTCCGGGGCCAACGTCAACTTCGACCGCTTGCGCCACGTCGCCGAGCGCGCCGAACTGGGTGAAGGCCGCGAAGCGATCATCGCCGTGACCATCCCCGAGAAGGCCGGCAGCTTCAAGGCCTTCTGCGAGGCCATCGGCAAGCGCCAGATCACTGAATTCAACTACCGCTACAACAATGGCAGCGAAGCGCACATCTTTGTCGGCGTGCAGACCCACCCGGACAACGACCCACGCAGTGCGCTGCTGGCGAGCCTGACCGAGCAGGGTTTCCCGGTACTCGACCTGACCGACAACGAACTGGCCAAGCTGCACATACGCCACATGGTCGGCGGGCGCGCGGCACACGTGGTCGATGAAGTGGTGCTGCGCTTCGAGTTCCCGGAGCGTCCGGGCGCGCTGTTCAACTTCCTCAACAAGCTCGGCGGTCGCTGGAACATCTCGATGTTCCACTACCGCAACCACGGTGCGGCGGATGGCCGTGTGGTCGCGGGCCTGCAAGTGCCCCACGACGAACGTCATCTGGTGCCCGCAGCCCTTGAGGAAATCGGCTACCCGTACTGGGACGAAAGCGACAACCCGGCCTACCAGCTGTTTCTTGGCTGAACGGCTACGCTGATGGGCAGGCCATAAGGAAATCGGATCATGGAAACGTTAACCGCCCTGAAAGCGGCGCACATGCTGGCGACTGCGGTGCTCTTGCTCGGTGCGTTGGGCCTGGGAGTCTGGGTCTGGCGCGCACGGCGCAAGGGTGACGCGACGGCAGGCAGCCGTACGTTGCAGCGGCCATGGCTGTTTGTCTGGCTGTTGATCGTGCTGGCGCTGGTGAGCATGCCGTTCACCGGCTGGTGGATGGTGCATCTGGTGGGCTGGCCGCTGGGGCAGACGTGGATTCTGGCTTCGAGCGTGCTCTACAGCGTGGCGGCGCTGGCGTGGTTCTGGCTGCTGGTGCGTTTGAACCGGTTGCGCAAGGTGCCGGGCGGCGTGGGCCGGTTCAGCCTGGGGCTGGCGTTGTTCGGGCTGGTCTGCTTTATCGCGATTGCCGGGTTGATGGGCGCCAAGCCGGTTTAAGGCCTGACACCGAGTTGACCCCAATCGCTGGCAAGCCAGCTCCCACAGGGATCCTCAGTGAACACAGACTTTGTGAGCGCTTGAGAATTTGTGGGAGCTGGCTTGCCAGCGATGACGTCATCAGTCGCGCAGACTGATCACCGGCCAGCCGCGCTTCTCGGCTTCGGCCCGCAGGTTCGGATCCGGATCAACAGCGACCGGATTCGCCACCTGCTCCAGCAGTGGCAGGTCATTCATCGAGTCGCTGTAGAAATAGCTGCCTTCGAGCGAATGCCCGGTTTCTTCCAGCCAGCGGTTCAGGCGCGTCACCTTGCCTTCGCGGAAGCACGGCACGTCGGTGCTGCGCCCGGTGTAGCGACCGTCCTGCATCTCGCACTCGGTGGCGATCAGGGTTTCGACGCCCAGGCGCACGGCGATCGGTGCGGTGACGAAGCGGTTGGTGGCGGTGATGATCACCAGTTTGTCGCCGGCGTCGCGGTGCTTTTTCAGCAACTCAAGCGCTTTCGGCAGCATGATCGGCTCGATGCAGTCGCGCATGTAATCGTTGTGCCACTGCTCAAGCACGGCCATCTCGGTGCGCCCGAGGATTTCCAGACAGAAGTTCAGGTAGGCGGCGTTATCCAGTTTGCCGGCCAGGTAATCCTGATAGAACTCGTCGTTGCGCGCCTTGTAGGCGACCGGGTCGAGGAAGCCGCGCTCGCACAGATAATCGCCCCAGGCGTGATCGCTGTCGCCGCCCAGAAGGGTGTTGTCCAAATCGAATAAAGCCAGGCGCATTGCAGTTACCCGCTGAAAAGTCAGTAAAAAGGCCACAAGAATACGGTCTTTTCACAAGAGTGCACATAAGCTCGGAACCCTCGTTGCCGCCTTCACAACCTTTGTGGAACAATGCGGCGACATGCGTTTGCGAGGTTGTTGCCGTGATCGACCCCGATGGTTTCCGCCCTAATGTCGGGATCATTCTGACGAATGACGCCGGCCAGGTGCTATGGGCTCGCCGTATCAATCAAGATGCCTGGCAGTTTCCGCAAGGGGGAATCAATCCCGAGGAGACGCCGGAAGACGCCTTGTACCGCGAGCTGAACGAAGAAGTTGGCCTGGAACGCGAAGATGTTGAAATACTGGCCTGCACCCGGGGCTGGTTGCGCTATCGTTTGCCGCAACGTCTGGTGCGAACCCACAGCCAACCGCTGTGCATCGGCCAGAAACAGAAATGGTTTCTCCTGCGCCTGATCTCCAACGAGCAGCGGGTGCGGATGGATTTGACCGGTAAACCGGAGTTCGATGGCTGGCGCTGGGTCAGTTATTGGTATCCGTTGGGCCAGGTGGTGACATTCAAGCGCGAAGTGTATCGCCGCGCTCTCAAAGAGCTTGCCCCGCGCCTTTTAGCGCGCGACTGACGACGGAGTTCGACCCCGAGCCATGCTCAATACGCTGCGCAAGATCGTCCAGGAAGTTAACTCCGCCAAGGATCTCAAGGCGGCGTTGGGGATTATTGTGTTGCGCGTCAAAGAGGCCATGGGCAGCCAGGTCTGCTCGGTCTACCTGCTTGATCCAGAGACCAATCGCTTCGTGCTGATGGCCACCGAGGGCTTGAACAAGCGCTCGATCGGCAAGGTCAGCATGGCACCCAACGAAGGTCTGGTCGGCCTGGTCGGCACGCGTGAAGAACCCCTGAACCTCGAAAATGCCGCGGATCACCCGCGCTACCGCTACTTTGCCGAGACCGGCGAGGAGCGCTACGCCTCGTTTCTCGGGGCGCCGATCATTCACCACCGCCGCGTCGTCGGCGTGTTGGTCATCCAGCAGAAAGAACGCCGCCAGTTCGATGAAGGTGAAGAAGCCTTCCTCGTGACCATGAGCGCGCAGCTCGCGGGCGTAATCGCCCACGCCGAGGCCACAGGTTCCATCCGTGGCCTCGGCCGTCAGGGTAAGGGCATCCAGGAAGCCAAGTTCGTCGGCGTACCGGGTTCGCCGGGCGCGGCGGTCGGTACCGCGGTGGTCATGCTGCCACCGGCGGATCTGGACGTGGTGCCGGACAAGACCATCACCGACATCGACGCGGAACTGGCGCTGTTCAAGACCGCCATCGAAGGCGTGCGCGCCGATATGCGCGCGTTGTCGGCCAAACTGGCGACCCAGTTGCGTCCGGAAGAGCGCGCGCTGTTCGACGTCTACCTGATGATGCTCGACGATGCCTCGTTGGGCAGTGAAATCACCAACGTGATCAAGACCGGTCAATGGGCCCAGGGCGCGCTGCGCCAGGTCGTGACCGATCACGTCAACCGTTTCGATCTGATGGACGACGAGTACCTGCGGGAGCGGGCGTCGGACGTCAAGGACCTGGGCCGACGCCTGCTCGCCTATTTGCAGGAAGAGCGTCAGCAGAACCTGGTCTACCCGGAAAAAACCATTCTGGTCAGCGAAGAACTGACGCCGGCGATGCTCGGCGAGGTGCCGGAAGGCACGCTGGTCGGTCTGGTGTCGGTACTCGGTTCGGGCAACTCCCACGTCGCGATCCTGGCCCGGGCCATGGGTATCCCGACTGTAATGGGTCTTGTCGATCTGCCGTACGCCAAGGTCGACGGCATCGAAATGATCGTCGACGGCACACGGGGCGAGGTTTACACCAACCCCAGCGAAGTGCTGCGCAAGCAGTTCACCGAGGTGGTGGAGGAAGAGAAGCAACTGGCGCTGGGGCTCGATACCCTGCGCGACCTGCCGTGTGTGACCCTGGACGGCCACCGCATGCCACTGTGGGTCAACACCGGCTTGCTGGCGGACGTGGCGCGAGCGCAGAAGCGCGGCGCCGAAGGTGTCGGTCTGTACCGCACCGAAGTGCCGTTCATGATCAACCAGCGCTTCCCGAGCGAGAAGGAACAACTGGCGATCTACCGCGAGCAGCTCGCCGCGTTCCATCCGCAACCGGTGACCATGCGCAGCCTGGACATCGGCGGCGACAAGTCGCTGTCGTACTTCCCGATCAAGGAAGACAACCCGTTCCTCGGCTGGCGCGGGATCCGCGTCACTCTCGACCACCCGGAAATATTCCTGGTGCAGACCCGTGCGATGCTCAAGGCCAGCGAAGGCCTGAACAACCTGCGGATCCTGCTGCCGATGATCTCCGGCATCCACGAGCTCGAAGAGGCGCTGCACCTGATTCACCGGGCCTGGGGCGAAGTGCGCGACGAAGGCACCGACGTGCCGATGCCGCCGGTGGGCGTGATGATCGAAATTCCTGCGGCGGTCTACCAGACCAAGGAACTGGCGCGGATGGTGGACTTCCTGTCGGTCGGCTCCAACGACCTGACCCAGTACCTGCTGGCGGTGGACCGCAACAACCCACGGGTGGCAGATCTTTACGACTACCTGCACCCCGCGGTGCTGCAAGCCCTGCAAACCGTAGTGCGCGACGCCCATGCCGAAGGCAAACCTGTGAGTATCTGCGGCGAGATGGCCGGTGACCCGGCGGCAGCGGTGCTGTTGATGGCGATGGGTTTCGACAGCCTGTCGATGAACGCCACCAACCTGCCGAAGGTGAAATGGATGCTGCGTCAGATCAACCTGAGCAAGGCCAAGGATCTGCTGGCGGAACTGATGACCATCGACAACCCGCAGGTGATCCACAGCTCGCTGCAACTGGCGTTGAAGAATCTTGGGTTGGCGAAGATGGTCAATCCGGCGGCGGTCAAACCCCTCTAGATTAGTGGCGATCCCGAAAAGCCCCTCACCCTAACCCTCTCCCAAAGGGAGAGGGGACTGATCGCGGGATGCTGCAGATATGCATCGACCTGAACGAGTTGTATTGAATCCATAATCGACTCGATCTTTCAGGTCGATGTAAGGCTCAAGACACCTCGGTCGGCTCCCTCTCCCTCCGGGAGAGGGCTGGGGTGAGGGTGGCTTTTAAATTTTGATCTCCACTTCCCCCAAATGCCCGCCATACGGCCCGAAACTGCGCTCGACCATCCGCCGCGTCCCGTCCGCCTGCACAATCAACGCCGTACTCGCCCGAGTCCCGTAGCTCTGGCTGGCAATAAACACACTCGACAGCAACGACTCGGTCGCCAGCCCCACGCCGGTGTCCGGCAGGTCAGCAAACGGCGCCGTCTGCGCATCGCTCAATAAGGCCAGCAACCGGTCGGGCTGCGGATCATCCAGCACCGCACTCAATGCCGCCTTGGCCTTGAGCAGTTTCGGCCACGGTGTATCCAGCCCGGCGTTGGAGAGGCCATAGACCCCGGGCTGCAACATCACCGGTTCCGAAGACCGCGCATTGAAGTGCCACAGCTCGTTGGCATTGCCCAGCAGCAGATTGAACCCGGCATATTCCGGCGAACGGGCGACAACGTCAGACAAATAGTCATCGATCGACAGGTTTCCGGTCAGAAAACCCGCCACCAGTTCACCCCGGGAGCGCCGGGCCGGCGGCTGATGCGGATCGCGAATGTTGGTCAGCGCCGCAAAACGACCGTTGGCGCCCAGACCGAGCCAGGTGCCCCCAGCCTCAAGATCACGGCCGGCGTGAACATGCGGCGACTCGGGCCACTGCGCCAGCGGCAGGCTCGGCCGGGCGTAGAACTCGTCGCGGTTGGCCGCGACGATCAGCGGCTGGGCATGCCCCGGTCGCCAGGCGAAAACAATCAGGCACATAAGGTGGTCCTTGTGTGTTTTTTGCCCACTCTACGCAGACATCGTCCGTGCATCCATCGCCAGTGGAGCCGAAGGGTATCCATCCGTTACCATGCCGCTCCGGTTTTGGGGACGTGCCTTGGGAGGCAGTCATGGAATTTCTGCTCTATCTGGCGCTGGGCGCCTGTGCGGGCGTACTGGCCGGGCTGTTCGGGGTGGGCGGCGGGATCATCATCGTCCCGGTGCTGGTGTTCAGTTTCACCTTGCAGGGCTTCGATCCGTCGATCCTGACCCATCTGGCGGTCGGCACGTCCCTGGCGACGATCATCTTCACGTCGGTCAACGCGGTGCGCGAGCATCATCGACGCGGCGCGGTGCGCTGGCCGATCTTCAAGTGGATGACCGTTGGCATTCTGCTCGGCGCGGGTTTCGGAGCGCTGACCGCCGAAGCGATCTCCGGGCCCAACCTGCAAAAGATCATCGGTGTGTTCGCCCTGGTGATCGCGGCGCAGCTGGCGCTGGACGTCAAACCCAAGGCCAGCCGAACGGTGCCGGGTAAACTCGGTCTGACCGTGGCCGGCAGTGTGATCGGCTGGGCATCGGCGATTTTCGGGATTGGCGGCGGCTCGCTGACCGTGCCGTTCCTGACCTGGCGCAGCGTGCCGATGCAGCAGGCGGTGGCGACCTCGTCGGCCTGCGGTCTGCCGATTGCTGTGGCCAGTGCAATAAGTTTCATGATTCTGGGCTGGCATGATCCGTTGCTGCCGGCCCATAGTCTCGGTTTTGTGTATTTGCCGGCACTGCTCGGCATTGCGCTGACCAGCATGGTGTTCGCCCGTCTCGGCGCGCGGCTGGCGCACAGGCTGTCGCCGAAGTTGCTGAAACGGCTGTTCGCGGCTTTGCTGTTTTGCGTGGGCCTGAGCTTTCTGTTCTGAGCCGTCGGTTTTGGCAGGTCGCAATCCTGGCTTAATCCTGAGGTGACAGCGTCGCCCGGGAATTTTTGAAGATTTGAATGCTAACGAGGAGTCGCAATGCTGCCTTACCCGCAGATCGATCCGGTGGCTTTGGCCATCGGTCCGCTGAAAATCCACTGGTACGGCCTGATGTACCTGGTCGGCATCGGCGGCGCGTGGCTGCTGGCATCGCGCCGGCTCAACCGTTTCGACCCGACCTGGACCAAGGAAAAGCTGTCCGACCTGGTGTTCTGGCTGTCGATGGGGGTGATTGTCGGCGGGCGTCTGGGCTATGTGTTGTTCTACGACCTGAGCGCTTACCTGGCCAACCCGACGCTGATTTTCGAAGTGTGGAAGGGCGGCATGTCGTTCCACGGCGGTTTCATCGGCGTGATGCTGGCCGCGTTGTGGTTCGGCAAGCGTAACGGCAAGTCGTTCTTCCAGCTGATGGACTTCGTGGCGCCGATGGTGCCGATCGGTCTGGGTGCCGGGCGTATCGGCAACTTCATCAATGCCGAGCTGTGGGGCAAGGCCACCGACGTGCCGTGGGCCATGGTGTTCCCGCCGTTCAGCGACCCGGCGCAACTGCCGCGTCACCCGTCGCAGCTGTATCAGTTCGCTCTGGAAGGCGTGGCGCTGTTCCTGATCCTCTGGCTGTTCTCGCGCAAGCCGCGGCCGACCATGGCGGTCTCGGGCATGTTCGCGCTGTTCTATGGCATCTTCCGTTTCATCGTCGAATTCGTCCGCGTGCCGGACGCGCAACTGGGCTATCTGGCCTGGAACTGGCTGACCATGGGTCAGGTACTCTGCGTACCGATGATCATCGGCGGGCTGTTCCTGATCTGGCTGGCCTACCACCGCGCCCCGGCGGCGCCGGTTGCACCGACAGCTTAAATATTCGAACCCCGGCGACGTCTGCCGGGGCTCAAGGACAGGTAACTCATGAAGCAATATCTCGATCTGGTGTCGCACGTCATCAACAACGGCACCAAACAGGCCAACCGTACCGGCGTGAACACCATCAGCTTTCCGGGCGCGATGCTGCGCTTCGATCTGCAGGAAGGTTTCCCGGCGATCACGACCCGCAAGATGGCCTTCAAATCGGCCATCGGCGAGATGTGCGGCTTTCTGCGTGGCGTGAACAACGCCGCCGAATTCCGTGCGCTGGGCTGCAAGGTCTGGGATCAGAACGCCAACGAAAACGCCCAGTGGCTGGCCAACCCGTTCCGCCAGGGCGAAGACGACCTTGGCGAAATCTACGGCGTGCAATGGCGCAAATGGCCGGCGTACAAGCAGATCCCGCTGAGCAACACCGCCGCCATCGAACAAACCCTGAGCAACGGCTACAAGCAGATTGCCCAGGGCGAAGAAGACGGTCAGGCCTATGTGGTCTTGTACAAAGCCATCGATCAGGTGCGCCAGTGCGTCGACACGATCATCAAGGATCCGGGCAGCCGGCGCATCCTGTTCCACGGCTGGAACTGCGCCCAGCTCGATGAAATGG
The DNA here is from genome assembly GCF_059423925.1 of Pseudomonas sp. GW458-11-26-14-LB4. Lineage (NCBI taxonomy): Bacteria > Pseudomonadati > Pseudomonadota > Gammaproteobacteria > Pseudomonadales > Pseudomonadaceae > Pseudomonas > Pseudomonas sp. GW458-11-26-14-LB4. The sequence goes on along the minus strand of NZ_JBWKYU010000001.1, from coordinate 303,371 downwards.
CCCTGCCGCCGTGCCATCTGCTGTACCAGTTCCACCCGAATGTTGAGACCAAGGAAATTTCCCTGACCCTCTACATCCGCTCCAACGACCTGGGCCTGGGCACGCCGTTCAACCTCACCGAAGGCGCTGCGCTGCTGAGTCTGATCGGTCGCCTGACCGGCTACACGCCGCGTTGGTTCACCTATTTCATCGGTGACGCCCACGTCTACGAAAACCACCTGGACATGCTCAACGAACAGCTCAAGCGCGAGCCGTTCGCCATGCCGAAACTGAAGATTTCGGACCGCGTGCCGGAGTTTGCCAAGACCGGTGTTTATCAACCGGAGTGGCTGGAACTGGTGGAGCCGAGCGACTTCTCGCTGGAAGGCTACGAGCACCATGCGCCGATGACCGCGCCGATGGCGGTCTAGTCGGCAGGATCGTTCCCACGCTCTGCGTGGGAATGAATCCCGTGACGCTCCGCGTCACTTTGGACGCGGAGCGTCCATGGCGGCATTCCCACGCGGAGCATGGGAACGAGCGTCAGTCGTTAGTGGCCGTGGCTTCTGCCCACATGGGAATGTTCGACTTCGGTTGCCACAACCCCGCCACTGACTTTCAGCCTCTGCAAAATCCCGCACTGATCCGCTTCCGGCCCTTCGCCACAGCGCTGGCGCAGCTCGAGCAGTTGCGTCTGCAACGCCAGTAACCCATCGATTCGCGCCTTGACGTGCTGGATGTGCTCGTCGATCAGCGCATTCACGCTTTCACATTGATCCTGCGGGCTGTCGCGCAAGGCGAGCAGGCTGCGGATTTCTTCGAGGGTCATGTCGAGGGTGCGGCAGTTGCGGATGAAGGTCAGGCGCTCGGCGTGGGCCTGGGTGTAGACGCGGTAGTTGCCGTCACTGCGGGCCGGTTCCGGCAGCAGGTTTTCACGCTCGTAGTAGCGGATGGTTTCCACGGCGCAATCGGTCTGTTTCGCCAGTTCTCCGATCTTCATGACGGCAATCTCCAAAAGGGTGCTTGACCCTATAGTGGCTACAGGGTCTTTACTTGGCAACAGGCACCTTCATGGACGCGACCAATGAGCGATTCCCTGCACACCCACAAGCCCGGCGACGGGCACGATCACAGTCACAAACTGCAGCCTGTGCATAAACATGCCCACGCCGGCGACTCCTGCTGCGGGTCGAAAACCGTTGCGCCTGCGCCGGTTCATTCGAGTGAAGACTCGTGCTGCTCGTCGAAAGCCACCGCGCCGTCACTGGTGAAACTGAGCGAGGCAAAAAGCGCTGACGCCCGGCTGAGCAGCTTCCGCATCGAGGCGATGGACTGCCCGACGGAGCAGACGCTGATCCAGAACAAGCTCGGCAAACTGGCCGGGATCCAGCAACTGGAATTCAACCTGATCAACCGCGTGCTCGGTGTGACACACAATCTGCCGGACACCGCGCCGATCATCGACGCGATCAAATCCCTGGGCATGCAGGCCGAGCCGCTGGAGGCGGGCGTCGAAGCGCCAACGACGGCGCCGGTGAAAAAACACTGGTGGCCGCTGGCGCTGTCCGGCGTCGGTGCGCTCGCTGCCGAAGTGATCCACTTCACCAGCGCCGCCCCGACCTGGGTGGTGGCGATCATTGCGCTGATTTCCATCCTCAGCGGCGGCCTCACCACCTACAAGAAGGGCTGGATCGCCCTGAAGAACCGCAACCTCAACATCAACGCCTTGATGAGCATCGCCGTGACCGGCGCCGTGTTGATCGGCCAGTGGCCGGAAGCGGCGATGGTGATGTTCCTGTTCACCGTGGCCGAGCTGATCGAAGCGCGCTCGCTGGACCGCGCACGCAACGCCATCAGCGGCCTGATGCAGATGACGCCGGAGCAGGCGACGGTGTTGCAGGCGGACGGTAACTGGGTCGAACTGGACGTCAAAAGCATCGATCTCGGCGCCCGCGTGCGGGTTAAACCCGGTGAGCGCATTGCGCTGGACGGTGAAGTCGTCAGTGGCAGTTCGACTATCGATCAAGCGCCGATTACCGGTGAGAGCCTGCCGGTGGAGAAAACCGTCGGCGACAAGGTCTTTGCGGGCACCATCAACCAGGCCGGTTCGCTGGAATACGCGGTAACGGCAGCGGCGAACAATTCGACTCTGGCGCGGATCATCCACGCCGTGGAACAGGCGCAAGGCGCGCGTGCGCCGACCCAGCGCTTCGTCGATCAGTTTTCGAAAATCTACACCCCGGTGGTCTTCGTCCTGGCGCTGGCCGTGGCGATCATCCCGCCGCTGTTCATGGGCGCCGCGTGGTTCGACTGGATCTACCGCGCGCTGGTGTTGCTGGTGGTCGCTTGCCCGTGTGCATTGGTGATTTCCACTCCGGTAACCATCGTCAGCGGCCTCGCCGCAGCGGCGCGCAAAGGCATTCTGGTCAAGGGTGGCGTGTACCTGGAGGGCGGTTTCAAGCTCGACTATCTGGCCCTCGACAAGACCGGCACCCTCACCCACGGCAAACCGGTGCAGACCGATTACCTTTCCCTCGACCCGACCGCCGACGCCACGGCCCCGGCGATTGCCGCCGCGCTGGCCGGGCGCTCCGATCACCCGGTGTCGCTGGCCATCGCCAATGCGGCTGTGGATAAAGGGTTCGCGGCTCTGCTTGTGGATAACTTCGAAGCGCTGGCCGGCCGTGGGGTAAAAGGCGAGGTCAACGGTCAGGTCTACCACTTGGGCAACCATCGTTTGGTGGAAGAACTGGGCCTGTGCTCGCCGCAGCTGGAAGAAAAGCTGTTCGCGCTGGAGAAACAGGGCAAGTCCGTGGTGCTGCTGCTCGACCGTTCCGGCCCGCTGGCGCTGTTCGCCGTGGCCGACACGGTCAAGGAAACCAGCCGTGAGGCGATCCGCCAATTGCACGAACTGGGCGTGAAAACCCTGATGCTCACCGGCGACAACGTCCACACCGCGCAGGCGATTGCGGCGCAGGTCGGGATCGATCAGGCCAAGGGCGACTTGCTGCCCACCGACAAACTGCAAGCCATCGAAGACCTGTACGCCCAAGGGCGCCGGGTCGGCATGGTCGGCGACGGCATCAACGATGCGCCGGCACTGGCTCGGGCCGAGATCGGGTTTGCGATGGCGGCGGCCGGCACCGATACGGCGATTGAAACCGCCGATGTCGCCCTGATGGACGATGATCTGCGCAAGATTCCGGCCTTCATCAGCCTGTCGCGCCATACCGCCACTATCCTGAAACAGAACATCGCGCTGGCGCTGGTGATCAAAGCGATCTTTCTTGGGGTAACCTTCGCCGGGCTCGCCACCATGTGGATGGCGGTGTTTGCCGACATGGGCGTGAGCCTGCTGGTGGTGTTCAACGGTTTGCGCCTGCTGCGCAAATAGAGGAAGAGGGACGGTTGTGCTGAGTGCCGAGCTGAAAGCGTTTTACATGGTGGCCCGCCTGGGCAGCATCACGCTGGCGGCGAAAAAGCTCGGCCTCAGCCAACCGACCGTGACCACTCAGATCCGCAATCTGGAAAGCCAGTATTCGGTGGAGTTGTTCTACCGTGGCGGCCGGCGCTTGAGTGTCAGCGACGAAGGTGCGCGACTGTTGCCGATGGTCAAAGCCTTGTTGCAGCAGGAAGCCGATATCGAGTTCTTCCTGCGCAACAGCGGCCAGGTGCAGGGCACGCTGCGCATTGCCGCCACCGCGCCGTATTACATCCTTGATCTGGTTAAGACGTTCCGCGAGCGTTTGCCACAGGTAGAAGTGTCGGTGGAAATCGGCAACTCGCAGCAGGTGCTCGAAGCGCTGGAGGATTATCGGGTGGATGTCGCGGCCTCGTCGCAGTTGCTCGACGATGCACGGCTGATCCGTCGGGTGTTGGGCAGCGACCCGCTGGTGCTGGCGGTGCATCGCAATCATCCACTGGCGGCGCACGACCATGTGACGCTGAGTGCGCTGGCCGGGCATACCTTGTTGATGCGTGAATCCGGCTCAACTACCCGTCGCCTCACCGAAGAATTGCTGGCCAGCGCCGGCGTCAGTTTCGGCCCGTTGCTGGAGATCGGCAGCCGCGAATCGATTCGCGAGGCGGTGCTGCGCAACATCGGCATCAGCATCATCGCCCGCCAGGAAGTGCCGCACGATCCGCAGTTGCGGGTGCTGACCCTCGAAAATGCGCCGCAGATTCCCGAATACCTCTACTGCCTCAAGGAACGCAAGAACGCCCGCTTGCCGGCGGCGTTTCTCGGACTGGCGCAGGAAATGTCCCCGGCCTGATCGTAATGATCGTTCCCACGCTCTGCGGGGAACCAAAATCCCTGAATACCACTATCGGTCGATTTTGCCTTGTTGCCATATGACCGACGCATTACAACTCTAGGATTCGTCTCATCTGCTTGATGAGGCCTGTCCATGAACCCTGCAATTGCAACTGCCCTGACCAACCCCGGCGCACCGATGAAAGTGCGCGGCGTGCAGAAGCGTTTCGGCGCTTTCACGGCGCTGGATAACGTCTCCCTCGATGTCGCGGCCGGTGAACTGGTGTGCCTGCTCGGCCCGTCGGGCTGCGGCAAGACCACGCTGCTGCGTTGCATCGCCGGTCTGGAAAAGCAGGACAGCGGCGAGCTGTACCTGGGCGAGCGCGATGTTTCCCACCTCGCGCCGCAGGCCCGCGACTACGGCATCCTGTTCCAGTCCTACGCGCTGTTTCCCAATCTGACCGTCGAAGCGAACATTGCCTACGGCCTCGCCGGCAGCGGTCGCGATGAAGTGCGCCGTCGCGTCGGTCAGATGCTGGAACTGGTCGGCCTCACCGGCAGTGAGAAAAAGTACCCGGGCCAGTTGTCCGGCGGCCAGCAGCAACGGGTGGCACTGGCCCGGGCTCTGGCACCGGCGCCGTCGCTGCTGTTGCTCGACGAACCGATGTCGGCCCTCGATGCCCGGGTTCGCGAGCATCTGTGCACCGAGCTGCGTCAACTGCAACGCAACCTCGGCATCACCACCTTGATGGTCACCCACAATCAGGACGAGGCCATGCTGATGGCCGACCGCATTGCCGTGATGAACAACGGCAAGGTCGAGCAGTACGCCACCCCGCAGGAAATCTACAACCGCCCGGCCACGCCGTTCGTGGCCGAGTTCGTCGGCCAAGGCAACTGGTTGCCATTCCAGCGCAGCAGCGACAGCCACGCCAAGGTCGGCGGGATGAACCTGCGCCTGGCCGACGGCAGCGTCCACAGTGCGTCGGGCCGGCTGTTCTGCCGCCCGGAAGCGATCAACGTCAATCCGCTGGTACACGAGGAAAACCTGTTCCCGGCCAAGGTTCGCGAGATCACTTTCCTCGGCAACCGCTGCCGCATGAGCTTCGAACTCGATCAGTTGCCCGGCCACCCCTTGCTCGCCGAACTGGCACCGGAAGCCATGCCACGCCTCGGCGCCCAGCAGATCATGGTCGCCTTGCCGCCACGCAGCCTGCAGGTGTTTGCCTGATGAACAGCAACCTCGCACTGCCGCTACCGCAAAAGCAGGCGCGGCAGATGTCCGGGGCCGAGGTCGGCGACCGGATCTTCGTCCTCGGCGGCAAACTTCTGCTGCTGGTGCTGCTCGGTGTGGCGGTGCTGTTGCCATTGCTGGCGATCTTCTGGCGCGGCTTCAGCAGCGAAGCCGGGCAGGGCGGTGGCTGGCTCGCCGCCAAGGAGTTGGTGACCAGCGACAATTTCCACTGGCTGCTCGGTAACAGCCTGAAAGTTTCCCTCAGCGTCGCGGCGATCGTCGTACCGCTAGCCTACCTGTTTGCCTACGCCTTGCAGCGCACGTTGATTCCGGCAAAAGGCATCTGGCGCGGGATCTCCCTGCTGCCGCTGATGGCGCCGTCGATGCTGCCGGGGATTGCGCTGGTCTATCTGTTCGGCAATCAGGGCATGTTGCGCGGGCTGCTGTCGGACAACATCTACGGTTTCTGGGGCATTGTTCTGGGTGAGGTGATCTACACCTTCCCACACGCCTTGATGATTTTGCTGTCAGCCCTGTCGCTGGCGGATGCGCGACTGTTCGACGCTGCGTCGAGCATGGGCGCGAGTCCGGCGAAAGCCTTCCGCAGCATCACCTGGCCCGCGACTCGCCAGGCTGTGTTCGCCGCGTTCTGTCTGGTGTTCACCCTGACCATCACCGATTTCGGTGTGCCGGTTGTCGTCGGTGGCGACTATCAGGTGCTGGCGCTGGAAGCCTACAAAGCGGTGGTCGGCCAGCAGCAATTCGGTCGCGGCGCGTTGATCGGCATGGTTCTGCTGCTGCCGGCGCTGTTCAGCTTCGGTGTCGACGCCTGGCTGCGTCGCCGTCACGGCGACTCCATGAGCGGCCGCGCCCAGGTGTTCAAACCGGCGCCGTCGAAGAAGCGCGACACCTTTTATTTCAGCGTTGTGCTGCTGATCAGCGCCGCGTTGCTGCTGGTGTTCGGTATGGCGGTATTCTCGTCGCTGGTGAAATTCTGGCCGTACAACCTGTCGCTGTCGCTCAACCACTACCAGTTCAACGAGACCGCCGGCGGTGGCTGGCTGGCCTACGGCAACAGTTTGAAGATGGCGCTGGGCACGGCGCTGATTGGCAGCGTGCTGATCTTCACCGGCGCCTACCTGATGGAAAAGACCCGCAGCCAGCGCGGGCTGAATCTGACACTGCGAATGCTCAGTTTCGTACCGATGGCGGTGCCGGGGCTGGTGATGGGTCTGGGTTATGTCTTCTTTTTCAACCTGACCGGCAACCCGCTGCACGTGCTGTACGGAACCATGACCCTGCTGATCGTCTGCACCATTGCTCACTATTTGACCACCGCACAGATGACCGCCACCACCGCGCTGCGCCAGCTCGATGCCGAGTTCGAAGCTGCCGCGCTGTCGCTCAAGGCGCCGCTGTACCGGCATTACCTGAAGGTCACCGTGCCGATCTGCCTGCCGGCGCTACTGGACATCGTGCGCTACCTGTTCGTCTCGGCCATGACCACCGTGTCCGCCGCGATCTTCCTCTACAGCCCCGACACCATCCTCGCGGCGGTGGCGGTGCTGAACATGGATGACGCCGGCAACGTCGGCGGGGCTGCGGCGATGTCGACCCTGATTCTGTTCACCTCGGCGGGCGTGTCCTTGCTGCTGGCGTGGGCTTCGCGCGGCTTGCTGCGCCGTTCCCAGGCCTGGCGGCAAACGGCGCCCGGCCACTGATCCACGACTTATCCCTTTAGCCTCAACTCACCGACAGGAAAACGATCATGTTCAAGCCTATGGCCCTGGCCGCTGCTGTGCTCGCTACTTTCAGCCTGAATGCCTTCGCGGCAAAAACCGAGTTGACGGTATACACCGCCCTCGAAGCCGAGCAGTTGAAGTCCTACAAAGAGGCCTTCGAAAAGGCCAACCCGGACGTCGAGATCAAGTGGGTGCGCGATTCCACCGGGATCATCACCGCCAAACTGCTGGCCGAAAAGGATCGCCCGCAGGCTGACGCGGTCTGGGGCCTGGCGGCGTCGAGCCTGGCGATCCTCGATCAGCAAGGCATGCTGCAAAGCTATGCGCCGAAGGATCTGGGCAAGATCGGCGCGAACTACCGCGACGCCGCCAACCCGCCAGCCTGGGTCGGCATGGACGTCTGGGCCGCGACGATTTGCTTCAACACCGTCGAAGCCGAAAAGCAGGGCCTGAGCAAACCGGTGAGCTGGCAGGACCTGACCAAGCCTGAGTACAAGGGCAAGATCGTGATGCCGAACCCGGCCTCGTCCGGCACCGGTTTCCTCGACGTCAGCGCCTGGCTGCAAACCTTCGGCGAGAAACAGGGCTGGGCCTACATGGACGGTCTGCACCAGAACATCGGCCAGTACGTTCACTCCGGTTCCAAGCCTTGCAAACTGGCGGCAGCGGGCGAATTCCCGATCGGGATTTCCTTCGAATACCCGGCCGTTCAGCTGAAGCGTCAGGGCGCGCCGCTGGACATCATCCTGCCGAAGGAAGGCCTGGGCTGGGAAATCGAAGCGACTGCCGTGATCAAAGGCACGCCGCATGAAGAAGCCGCGAAGAAACTGGCCGACTTCTCCGCCAGCGCCCCGGCGATGGATCTGTACAAGGAAAACTTCGCCGTCCTCGCCCAACCGGGCATCGCCAAGCCGCAGACCGAACTGCCGGCCGACTACGAGCAGCGCCTGATCAAGAACGACTTCGCCTGGGCCTCGAAGAACCGCGACGAGATCCTGACCGAATGGCGCAAGCGCTATGACGGCAAGTCCGAGAAAGTCGCTGCCAAGTAAATCTTCTTACCCGATCGTTCCCACGCTCCGCGTGGGAATGCAGCCAAGGACGCTCCGCGTCCTCTGTGACGCAGAGCGTCACGGTATTCATTCCCACGCAGAGCGTGGGAACGATCAGCGTGGGAACGATCATTGAGGTAGCTGCATGACACAACACAAAGACTTGCTGATCGTCGGCGCCGGCATTCTGGGTCTGTCCCACGCCTGGGCCGCCGCCCGGCGCGGTCTCAAGGTCGCGGTTTTCGAGCGCACCACCACGCCACTCGGCGCCTCGGTACGCAACTTCGGCCAGGCCCTGGTCACCGGCCAGCCACCGGGTCCGATGCTCGAACTGGCCAAGGCCAGCCGCGACATCTGGGGCCAGTGGGCGCAGCTCGCCGGCCTGCAACTCAAGCGCAACGGCTCGTACCTGTTCGCCCGCACCGAAGCCGAAGAGCACTTGCTCGAAGCCTTCTGCGCCGGACGCGCCGTCGAGCACGACTACCGCGTCGAACTGCTGCGCGGTGCCGCGCTGCGCGATCTGTACGGCGGCCAGTTCAGCCATCACCGCGCCGCGCTGCACGGTATGGACGACCAACAGCTGTATTCCCGGGAAGCGATTCCGGCGCTGATCGAATACCTGCGCCGCGAGCTCGACGTCGAGTTTCACTTCTCGACGCTGGTTCGCGATGTCGAGCCTGGGCGCCTGCAAAGTACTGCCGGCACATTCTCCGCCAAGCAGATCATCGTCTGCTCCGGCCACGATTATCAGACCTTGCTGGCCGAGCCGATTGCCGCCCTCGACCCGCAAATCTGCCGACTGCAAATGCTCCGCGCCCGGCCGCAGATCGACCTGAACCTGCAACATGCCTTGCTCACCGGCCTCAGCTGCGTGCATTACGGCGCCTTCGCCGATCTGCCGGAAGCGGCCGCAGTGCAGGCGCAAATCCTGCGCGAGCAACCGCACTTGCAGGAGAACGGCATTCACCTGCTGATCAGCCCGACGCCGTATGGCGAACTGATCATTGGTGATTCGCACCATTACGGCAGCGATCCATCACCGTTCAACGCCGAGCAGGTCGACAACTGGATGCTCGAGCTGGCCGAACAGACCCTTGGCTGCAAGGTGCAGGTGGTCGAGCGCTGGCAGGGTGTCTATGGTTCCCGGGGGCCGGGGCCGTTTTCGTTCCTGCGTCCGGCGCCGGGGCTGAGTGTGGCGCTGATGCACAGCGGCGTCGGCATGAGCGTCGGCCCGGCCATGGCCGAGCGCAATGTTGCACAGCTTTTTGGAGAGCACTGATGTTGAGTCACGAGCAAGTCATCGACCGGGTGTTCGGCCTCTATGAGCGCTTCGGCGCCAGCGACTACATCGGCGAACCGGTGTCGCAGATCGAGCACATGTCCCAGTCGGCGCAACTGGCCATCGCCGAAGGCTTCGACGACGAAGTGGTGCTTGCCGCGTTCTTCCACGACATCGGCCACTTGTGTGCCGAAGGCGCAGAGAACATGGGCGGTTACGGCGTGGTCAGCCACGAACGCCTCGGCGCGGATTACTTGCGTGAGGCCGGCTTCTGCGAACGCCTGGCGCGACTGGTGGAATATCACGTCCAGGCCAAGCGCTATCTGACGCTCAGGGAATCGGGCTATTACGACCGCTTGAGCGAAGCCAGCCGCCGCACCCTGGAATATCAGGGCGGGGTGATGACCGAGGCTGAAGCGGATGCGTTCGAGCAGGATCCGTTGTGCGCCGTCAGCCTGCGAATGCGCCAGTGGGATGAACTGGCGAAGGAAATGGCGGTGCCGGTGATGGATCTTGCCGTTCTCAAGCGCAAGGCTGAAGTTTTGTTGTCGACCGGGTGAGGGCGCGGATCTAAAGCTCAAGCACCTTCCCGACCAACGACTCAATCTGCTCCTGCCGCTCCGCCTGATTCAGCTTCGGATGCGGATTCAGCGAAGACCATTGCGGATGCGCCCGCGCCTTGTTCAGTGCTTCCGGCAACTTGCCCTCGCGCCAGGTCTTGTCCTGCGGCGTCGCCACCTGAACGGCATCCATCGCCGCATGGCCGCGGGCATTCAGCGCTTGCAACAGTTGCCGCTGACGCAGGGCCAACAGGCGCAACACGTTGTCGTCGACCGTCAGCTCCCGCTGCCCCTTGATCTTGCCGATCAAGCGGTTGCCATAGCTGCGGGCGGTTTGCAGGGCGCCGCCGGCAATGGCGCCGGCCAGCGCGGCGGCGCCTAGGGTGATGCCGCCGACCAGCAAATCCACACCCGCACCGGCCGCTGCACCGGCCGCAATCCCGCCGCCGACCCGCACGCCGAGTTGCTTGAGGGTTTCCGGGTTGAACAGGTCATCGCCCCAACGTCCGTCGAGCAACGGTAGATCGCTGGCGGCGGCGTCCTGCGGGCGGAAGGCGTAGAGCTTCAGCAGCGCCTCGACGCACTTCTGTTCGCGTTGACGCACGGCTTTGCGCAGTTCGCTGATGGCCTGTTGTTCCTGCTCGGCGTTGCTCGCCACACTGCGTCGGCACGCAGCGCAGTCGATCAGCAATTCGGCAATCAGGCGTGCGGCGCTTTGCTCGCGGGCGAGGCGCTGGGCCTGTTGATCGGCGATCAGGCGTTCAAGTTGTGGGCGGGCGTTTTCCAGCAACAGTGCGAGGCTTTCATACAGCCGCCGCTCACCGTCCTCGGGCGGGGCGACGCTGTCGAAACGCACCAATGCATGCAGGCCGAGACGCGCCAGTGCTTCGCGCCAGTCCGGCTCGCGGTGGTTGGCGCTGCTGACGAAATTCAGCACCGGCAGCAGCGGCTTGCCGCAACTGGCCAACACTTCCAGTTCATCGCGGTACTTGGCCAGCACCGGTTCGCGGGCGTCGATCACGTACAGGCCGGCATCGGAATCGAGCAGTTGCCGCAGGACTTTGGCTTCCTGTTCGAAACGCTGGCGCGCTTCGCTGCCGTCGAGAAACCGCGCCAGCCGTGCCGGGCCGTCGAGGCGTTCGCCGGGGCGCTCCAGACGTTCCAGAAAATCCAGCAGGGCGATGGCGTCTTCCAGACCGGGCGTGTCGTAGAGGTCGAGCAACGGCTCGCCATCCACCGACAACCGCGCGCCTTCGACATGCCGCGTGGTACTCGGTCGATGGGAGACTTCGCCGAAGCCGACGTCGCGGGTCAGGGTGCGCAACAGCGAAGTCTTGCCGACGTTGGTGTGGCCGACCACCGCCAGTTTCAGCGGCGCTTTCCAGGCATCAGTCATGTCCGTGCTCCAGCCAGTTCAACGGGGCGCAATCGGCGAACGGCAGTTCCAGCTGTTGCAACGCCACATGCCAGTCACCGAGGCGTTCGGCATCCAGCGCTTGTCCTTGCGGCGCCTGCAACAACCAGACACGGGTCGCAGTGGCATTGCGCGCCAGCTCGGCGATCAGCGCCAGGCTGCCGCGATCCGGCGAACGTCGTGGGTCGCAGGCAATCGCGAGGCGCGCCGGCGGGAAGCGGCTGAGCTGTTCGAGCAGTTTGTTGCGCGATTCACGGCTGTCGAGGATGCCGGCGTTGCTGACGTTTTTCGGCAGCGTCGGCGGCCATGAGTGTTGATCGTCGAGTTCGATCGCCACCAGCAACGCGCCATCGCTGGCGTGTTCGCCGACGGTGCTTTCGACGCGGTGCAATTGCGCAGGTTCTGGATCGGTGATGCCGAGGCGTTCGCTGGTCGGCATCAGGCGTTCGCGCAGTTGGGCGTAGCCGGGCAGGTTCAGGTCAAGACGCAGCGCAGCTTTGCCACTGTTCCAGCGCCAGAAGCAGAACAGCGCCAATAGCAGACGCGGCAGCACGCCATAAACTACCAGTACACCGACCAGCCAGGTCGCCCAGGCCTGACGGGCGCTTTCGATATTCAGTGCGGTGTCGCCGCTGGCGCGGATCATGTCCACGGTTGGCACGTTGAAGCCCAGCAGCGCCGGCAAGGCGCCGAGGGCCTGAGTCATGTTGATGAACGTGTCGGCGCTGAGAATCGTGGTTTCCCAGACAAAGCCGTAGCGCCGGGTCGCCATCAGCGTCAACAGCAAAACCAGCGCGCTGACCATCGCCAGCAACCACAGGCCATTGACCAGCGTACCGAGTGCCCAGCGATTGAGCCTCTTGCGTTGCAGCATCAACAGCAGGGCTGGCGCCAGTTGTGCCGCCTTGGCGTCGCGGGCGAGTTTTTCACTGAGCCACAGCCACAAGCGGCCGAGGGTGGCGCCATGTTCGCCAGCGAAGATCAGCCCCAGCGCCCAGCTCAACAGCAGAATCAGATTCAGCCCGAGCAGACTGCCCAGCGCCCAGAACACATTGACCGGCGTCTGGCCCAGTGCGGCGAAGGCCAGCCCTGCGCCGCTCAATATGGCGAAGATCGCCAGCAGCACCAGCGCCAGACGGGCGCCTTGCAGCCAGTGCTTGAGTGCGGAGGTCAGGCCGTCGCGCTCGGCCAGCCACAGGGCGCGGCGTTGAATGCGTCCCGGCAGATCGCCGCCGGCCGCGCGGGCCAGGCGATTGGCTTCCAGATCATCCAGCGGGCCTGCGTGTTCTTCGCGCAGACGCACGGTTTCGGTGAGCCAGAGGTTTTGCAGTGAAGTCAGTTCAGTCACGCGGCATCCCGTTGCTTGATTGAGCCGTGAGCATAACCGCTGTGGCGCTTATCGGGGTAAGGGCGGCTCTGGTATCCTCGCCGGCATGACTAAATCACTCCCCCTCAGCCTGATCGCAGCCCTCGGTGAAAACCGCGTGATCGGCGTCGACAACAGCATGCCCTGGCACCTGCCCGGAGACTTCAAATACTTCAAGGCCACGACGCTCGGCAAGCCGATCATCATGGGCCGCAAGACCTGGGATTCGCTGGGGCGTCCGTTGCCGGGCCGTCTGAATATCGTGGTCAGCCGTCAGGCCGGTCTGGTGCTGGAGGGCGCGGAAGTCTATCCGTCGCTGGAAGCCGCCGTGGTTCGCGCCGAAGCGTGGGCGAAAGAGCAGGGCGTCGACGAGTTGATGCTGATTGGTGGGGCGCAGTTGTATGCGCAAGGGCTGGCGCAGGCGGATCGTTTGTATCTGACCCGTGTGGCGTTGAGCCCGGAAGGGGATGCGTGGTTTCCGGAGTTCGATCTGAACCAGTGGAAGCTGGTGTCGAACGTGCCGAATCCGGCTGAAGGCGACAAACCGGCTTACAACTTCGAAGTCTGGGAAAGAAGATAGCTACAAGCTTCGAGCTGCAAGCCGCGAGTAAAAGCTGGAATGCTCTTCTTGCAGCTTGCAGCTTGCAGCTTGCAGCTTGCAGCTGGCTAGCTCGCTAGCTGCGCATGCTCATCGGCATCCAGCAGTGCCTTGTCGGTCTGCTGCATCACCTGGCTGGTAATCGCGCCAGCGGTGATCGAACCGCTCACGTTCAGCGCCGTACGACCCATGTCGATCAGCGGCTCGACCGAAATCAGCAACGCCACCAGCGAAACCGGCAAGCCCATGGCCGGCAGCACGATCAGCGCGGCGAAGGTCGCACCGCCACCCACGCCCGCCACACCAGCCGAACTCAGGGTCACGATCGCCACCAGCGTCGCGATCCACAGCGGATCCAGCGGGTTGATGCCGACGGTTGGCGCAACCATCACCGCCAACATTGCCGGGTACAGACCGGCGCAACCGTTCTGGCCGATGGTCGCACCGAACGATGCGGCGAAGCTTGCCACCGATTGCGGAATACCCAGACGACGAGTCTGCGCTTCGATGCTCAGCGGAATGCTCGCGGCGCTGGAGCGGCTGGTGAACGCGAAGGTCAGCACCGGCCAGATCTTGCGGAAGAAGCGCAGCGGGTTGATCCCGGCCGCCGACACCAGCAGACCGTGTACCACGAACATCAGGCCCAGACCGAGGTACGACACCACCACGAAACTGCCGAGCTTGATGATGTCCTGCAGGTTGGAACCGGCGACCACTTTGGTCATCAGCGCCAGCACGCCGTACGGGGTCAGCTTCATCACCAGACGCACCAGACGCATCACCCAGGCCTGCAGGGTGTCGATGGCGTTGATCACTTTTTGACCTTTCTCGACGTCATCCTTGAGCAGTTGCAGCGCGGCAACCCCCAGGAACGCGGCGAAGATCACCACGCTGATGATCGAGGTCGGCTTGGCCCGGGCCAGGTCGGCGAACGGGTTCTGCGGGATGAACGACAGCAGCAGTTGCGGCACATTCAGGTCGGCGACCTTGCCGGCGTAGTCGGTCTGAATGGTTTGCAGACGGGCCATTTCCTGCGTGCCGGCGACCAGACCTTCGGCGGTCAGGCCGAACAGGTTGGTCAGGCCGATGCCGATCAGCGCCGCAATTGCGGTGGTAAACAGCAGCGTGCCGATGGTCAGGAAGCTGATCTTGCCCAGCGACGATGCGTTGTGCAGACGGGCCACGGCGCTGAGGATCGAGGCGAACACCAGCGGGATCACGATCATTTGCAGCAGTTGCACGTAACCGTTGCCGACCAGATCGAACCAGCCGATCGAGGCTTTCAGTACCGGGTTGCCGGCACCGTAAATCGTGTGCAGCGCGACGCCGAATGCCACGCCCAGCACCAGTGCGAGCAGGACTTTTTTCGCCAGGCTCCACGAGGTGTGACGGGTTTGCGCCAGGCCGAAGAGCAGGGCGAGGAACACCAGCAAGTTGAGAATCAGGGGCAGATTCATGAGGACTCCAGAAAAGACTGTGCCAACAACCTTCCGGGGCTGTTGCGAACCGGCAAGCCTAACAGTTTGATTTCCAATGATTTAATACCGAAATCAAAGGTCGTCCGTCGTTTTTGGAATAAGCGGGTGTCGCTCTCGGGGATGCAATTGGCGCGAAACGGACGTGGACGGTCGCTGACAGACGGGGACTGTCACATTTATTTGTTAGCGTCGATTTCTTTGACCCAGGGAGAAGCGCCAATGAAGTTTGCACCGAAATTTCTGGCTGTCGCACTGACTGTGGGGATGGGCCTGGCCACTCAGGCGTTCGCCACCGACCTGAAACACTGGCCGGCGGATCAGGCCAAGGCACTGGACGCGATGATCGCCGCCAACGCCAACAAAGGTAACTACGCGGTGTTCGACATGGACAACACCAGTTACCGCTACGACCTCGAAGAGTCGTTGCTGCCGTTCATGGAAAACAAGGGCCTGATCACCCGGGACAAGCTCGACCCCTCCCTGAAACTGATGCCGTTCAAGGACACCGCCGACCACAAGGAAAGCCTGTTCAGTTACTACTACCGCCTCTGCGAAGTCGACGACATGGTCTGCTATCCATGGGTCGCGCAAGTTTTTTCCGGCTTCACCCTCAAGGAACTCAAGGGCTACGTCGATGAGCTGATGGCCTCGGGCAAACCGGTGCCTGCGACCTATTACGAAGGTGACGTGGTCAAGAATCTGGATGTGAATCCGCCGAAGATCTTCACTGGCCAGAAAGAGCTGTACAACAAACTGATGGAGAACGGCATCGAAGTCTACGTGATGACCGCCGCCTCCGAAGAACTGGTGCGGATGGTCGCGGCCGATCCGAAGTATGGCTACAACGTCAAACCGCAGAACGTGATCGGCGTGACCACGTTGCTGAAGAACCGCGAGACCGGCGAGCTGACCACCGCGCGCAAGCAGATCACCGCCGGCAAATATGACGAGAAGGCCAACCTCGGCCTCGAGCTGACACCCTACCTGTGGACTCCGGCAACCTGGATGGCCGGCAAGCACGCGGCAATCCTGACCTATATCGACGAATGGAAAAAACCGGTACTGGTGGGTGGCGACACACCGACCAGCGACGGCTACATGCTGTTCCACGATGTGGACGTGGCCAAGGGTGGCATTCACTTGTGGGTCAATCGCAAGGACAAGTACATGACCCAGATTCAGGGCATGATGGCCAAGCACGCGGCGGCCCAGGCGAAAGAAGGTTTGCCGGTGACGGCGGACAAGAACTGGGTGATCGTCAAACCTGAAGAAATCCAGTAATTGCTACGGTGATCGCTCCCGAGCAGAGCGCGACGATCGTTCCCACGCTCTGCGTGGGAATGCAGCCCGTGACGCTCCGCGTCACTGGACGCAGAGCGTCCCTTGAGGCATTCCCACGCGGGAGCGTGGGAACGATCAAAACCTGAAGGCAAAAAAATGCCCCGCACTTGGCGGGGCATTTTTATGCGCGACGGTTAAGCATCACAGCCCGTCGAGCATCGCCTTGTTGCGCACGGCACCCTTGTCGGCGCTGGTCGCCAGCAGGGCGTAGGCCTTGAGGGCGGTGGTCACTTTGCGTGGACGCTGTTCGACCGGTTTCCAGCCTTTCTTGTCCTGCTCGACCCGGCGTGCCGCCAGTTCTTCATCGCTGATCAACAGGTTGATCGAGCGGTTCGGAATGTCGATCAGCACCTTGTCGCCGTCCTGTACCAGACCGATCGCGCCGCCGGCCGCAGCCTCTGGCGAAGCGTGGCCGATGGACAGACCGGAAGTGCCGCCGGAGAAACGGCCATCGGTCAGCAGGGCGCAGGCTTTGCCCAGGCCTTTGGATTTCAGGTACGAGGTCGGGTAGAGCATTTCCTGCATGCCCGGGCCGCCTTTCGGGCCTTCGTAGCGAATGATGACGATGTCGCCTTCCTTCACATCGTCGGCGAGGATGCCGCGCACGGCGCTGTCCTGGCTTTCGAAGATCTTGGCGTTGCCTTCGAACACGTGGATCGACTCGTCGACGCCGGCGGTTTTCACCACGCAGCCGTCCAGGGCGATGTTGCCGTACAGCACGGCCAGGCCGCCTTCTTTCGAATAGGCGTGTTCAAAGCTGCGGATGCAACCGTTTTCACGGTCGTCGTCCAGGGTTTCCCAACGGGTCGACTGGCTGAACGCGGTTTGCGTCGGAATGCCGGCCGGGCCTGCCTTGAAGAAATGGTGCACGGCTTCATCGTCGGTCTGGGTGATGTCCCACTTGGCGATGGCTTCTTCCATGCTGCGGCTGTGCACGGTCGGCAGGTCGGTGTGCAGCAGGCCGCCACGGGCCAGCGAACCGAGGATGCTGAAGATGCCGCCGGCGCGGTGCACGTCTTCCATGTGGTACTTCTGGATGTTCGGCGCGACCTTGCACAGCTGCGGCACCTTGCGCGACAGACGATCGATGTCGCGCAGGTCGAAGTTGATCTCGGCTTCCTGGGCCGCGGCCAGCAAGTGCAGGATGGTGTTGGTCGAACCGCCCATGGCGATGTCGAGCATCATCGCGTTCTCGAACGCCTTGAAGTTGGCGATGTTGCGCGGCAGTACCGACTCGTCGTTCTCGCCGTAGTAGCGTTTGCACAGTTCGACGATGGTGCGGCCGGCCTGCAGGAACAACTGCTCGCGATCGCTGTGGGTGGCCAGGGTCGAACCGTTGCCCGGCAGTGCGAGGCCCAGGGCTTCGGTCAGGCAGTTCATCGAGTTGGCGGTGAACATGCCGGAGCACGAACCGCAGGTCGGGCAGGCGCTGCGCTCGTACTCGGCAACCTTCTCGTCAGAAGCGCTGGAGTCGGCGGCGATCACCATGGCGTCGACGAGGTCGAGACCGTGGCTGGCCAGTTTGGTCTTGCCGGCTTCCATCGGGCCGCCGGAGACGAAGATCACCGGGATGTTCAGGCGCAGGGCGGCCATCAGCATGCCGGGGGTGATCTTGTCGCAGTTCGAGATGCAGACGATGGCGTCGGCGCAGTGGGCGTTGACCATGTACTCGACGGAGTCGGCGATGATCTCGCGGCTCGGCAGCGAATAGAGCATGCCGTCGTGGCCCATGGCGATGCCGTCGTCAACGGCGATGGTGTTGAATTCTTTTGCAACGCCGCCAGCGCGTTCGATCTCACGGGCAACCAGTTGGCCCAAGTCCTTCAGGTGAACGTGGCCCGGTACGAACTGGGTGAAGGAGTTGGCAATGGCGATGATCGGCTTCTTGAAGTCGTCATCTTTCATCCCGGTGGCGCGCCACAGTGCGCGGGCGCCGGCCATGTTGCGGCCGTGGGTGGATGTTTTCGAGCGGTAATCTGGCATGGAGCACTCCGGGCGGCTAATCAGGTATCAAAAGGGAGTGAGCTTCTATTGACGTCTGGAACACTCAGAAATGGCCGTGTGTCCTGATGTTGCCGATGACGTTGCGGGATCGCCGCTGGTCTCAGCCTGAGCTCATAAACCCGCCGGGGATGAATGGCGATGAATCTCGCGATTCTACACCGCTGGCGTCAGGAGGGAATGGCGCAAAGCGTTGTTCCAGTGCTGACGAAGCGTGCGGGATGACGACCGGCAGGATTAATCGCTGTCCGGTTGCCCCACCAGATCGCTGCGGCGACTGATCCGCGCGTTCAACGCCAGTGCCACCCCGCTGAGTATCACGAAGCTGTAGCCCAGCGTGGATTGCAGATTGGTCGGGCTCAGGCTGATCAAGGCACTGATCAAGCCGCCGCAGATGAAAATGATCGTGCTGCCGGCCGAGGCCGACGTGCCGGCGTTTTCCGGAAACAGACTCATGGCCCGGGACGTGGCGGCCGGCCGGGCAATGGTGGTGCCGGCGGTGCAGATCAGCATCGGGATCAGCACGGTCGCCGGAGCCAGTGCAAAGTTCGACGACAGGTACAGCATGGTCACGCCGGCGAACAGGATCAGGCTCAGGCCGACGACCATCTGCTGGCCGCTGTTGATGCGCCTGCTCAGCACGCTGGCGAGGATCCCCCCGGTGACGTAAGCCGCACCGTAGATCAGCAGGATCAACGAAAATTCGTAAGCGGACAGTTGCAGCCGATCCATGAAGATCAGCGGCGAGATCACGATGAATGAGAAATGGCAGGCGAATGCAAACGCTGAAATCAGCCAGTAACCGACGAAGTCGAAATCTCCCAGAACCCGTCGATAGGCCGTGAGGAAGTTCGTACGTGTGCCACTGGCGGTCGGTCGGGTGTTCTCCAGAAACAGCCAGGCCTTGAGCAGCACTGCGGCTGATAATGCGATGAACACCCAGAAGCTGCCGCGCCAGCCCAATGTCGCCTGAAGAAAGGTGCCAGCCAGTGGCGATACCGAGATGAAAATCCCGCCGGCGGTGACCATTAAAATCCGTAGGCGGTCACGTTCTTCGCCTTCGAACAGGTCCTGCACCAGCGCCTGTGACAGCACGAAGCAACCGCAGCCCAGCGCCTGCAACACCCGGAACATCAGAAACAGCGAATAGTCCGAGGTCATCACGCAACCGAGGGCGCCGAGTATGGAAACGCTCATGCCGGCGAGCAGCAGCCCCTTGCGTCCGATCACATCCGACAGCGGCCCGATCAGCAACTGGGCGAAGGCAATTCCGACCGCAAACAGGCTGATCGACAGGGCGATGTCCGCCGGGGTGCGGCGAAAGTGTTCGGCCAGTGCCGGGAACGAAGGTAGCAGGACATCCAGTGGAAAGACGCCGAGCAACACCATTGCCAGCAAAAGACTGACAGCCCCGCGCCGCTGTCGTCGGGTCACCACAGATTGTCCGTCATCCATCGATCAGTCCCGCCCTGGCAAATAGTGTCTGGTTTTGAGGTTCGGCGAAAAATCCGGCTTTCTTCAATGCGTTCAATGTAGCGAGGCTGCCGGCGCGTGCCCGCCGTCGACTGGCCTGGGTCGATGTCATCGTGCCGAGAATGTCCGTCACCGTCGTATTTGCAATGCCCGCGCCACAGAGGCTTTCCTGCAGCCAGTGCTCATCCACTTCGAAGAAGATTTCCAGAATGTCGAGCAAGGTCGTCGCGGTGAACGTTCGCTGTCGCGGGTTCAGGTGCAACCAGAGGTAGTGGAACACTTCGGTGAAATAGCGGCTGTGGCGCGCTTCGTCGGTGAGGTGATCGCGCAACATGTCGTTGACGCCGGACACCAAGCTGTCGCGGCAGACATCCAGCAGTTCACGGGCAATGATGGTTTCCGAGACGAAGCCCAGAAGAAAGCACGCCAGCGGCCGTTGCTCCTGCCTTGTGCGTGCGACCAGCAGGTTCATCCGGGTGATGCGTCTGGGCATCACGGGTCGCCCGGTGATGGCGTAGAGGCTGGCGATCTGCTCTGCCACCTGACTGGAAAACAGGGCGTGATAGCCCTCGTCGGTGTAGAGCTGGAGCGCGGCGGTTTTCATCGACGTCGGTACCTCGACCGGCAGTTCGCCATGCACGATGGTTTCGACGGCGCGATTGACGATCCGGTGTTCGAGCAGCGTGGTGTAGTCGAGAAAGTGCACCAGATGCCGGGCC
Source organism: Pseudomonas sp. GW458-11-26-14-LB4 (assembly GCF_059423925.1). NCBI lineage: Bacteria > Pseudomonadati > Pseudomonadota > Gammaproteobacteria > Pseudomonadales > Pseudomonadaceae > Pseudomonas > Pseudomonas sp. GW458-11-26-14-LB4. Next base: position 282,880 of record NZ_JBWKYU010000001.1, on the reverse strand, counting down.
GTAAGCCGGTGCAGCATCGAACGGCCCGCTGCTTCAATCGCCGGGTGGGTTAGATAAGGCAGGAATGCCGGCGGAAACCAGTGCCGGGTCTCCAGTTGTTCCTGCACGTTTTCCGGCAAGCGGTAATCGTGGGGGCTGGCGCGAACGGAGGCGCGGCTGTTCCAGTCGCTCAGGGTGAACTGAAAGACCGGTTCCGGGGCCAGGGCGCTCATGGTTGTGCCTCACGCAGCAGGTCACGCATTTCCTGACACATCGCCTGACCGTCGCTTTCCCCGCAACCGACAAAGAACAAGGGTTGTTCCGCACTGTTTTCGAGCTTCAGCAACGCTTCGACCTGCTCATCGGAAAACGCGCCTGTGAGCCAGGTGTTCATGCCGAGCGCTGTCGCCACCAGTTGAAACGTTTGCGAAAGGTGCCCGGCTTCGATGAACGCCATTCGATAGGCGCGCGAGTGCGGGTATTTCCACCAGAGCCGGTCGAAGCGGGCGGTGATGAACAGCCCCAATGGCAGGTTGTTGATGAAATGCTGCCCCCCCAGCAGATTGCCGGGCGCGGTGTCGGGCAAAGGGTTGATGAAGCTCAGGGCGTGATCGGCGGGGTGGTAGGCATACACGCCGGGTGCCAGTCCGTCGACGTTCTGTACAAACACGAACCCGGCGCAGGCATTAAGGCCACCGCCGGAAGGGCTGCTGCGCCGCGCGCCCAGTCCTTCGGCGATGCTGTCGTCGCAGTCGGTTTCGCGTTCTCCCAGGTAACCGAGTGAAAGGTAAAGCAAGGTGCCCACATCATCCAGCGGCACGGCAGCGCCAGTGAAGGATCGGCAGGTCTTTCGCCGGGTCAGTGAATTCGACAGGCTGTCGTCATTCAGTGCCAGCGGCTTGGGCAGGGCGATGAGTGCGTTCGGACGGGTATCCACAGGGATGTCGGCTGGCGGGGGAGTGGCAAGCACTTTGTTGCAGTGTTCGAGATATTGCCTGGACCATTCCTGAATGTTTCGGGGAGTGTGTTCGCAAGGAATGTCCCGAGTCCCGATATGGTAGATCCTGGACAGTTCATCCCAGCCCCAGGCAGGCGCCGGGATTTTATAAGAAGTCAGTATTCCTGCATTTAAAAGCTGTGTATCTATTATGTTGCTGTTGTCGTATAAGTCAGGGTTGTGGACAAGTTGCGCCAGTCGGGAGGAATATTCAAGATCAAGTTCATGTTGAGTATGGTCTTTGTAGTTCCAGACTATCTGGCCGGGCGTTAGTGGCAGTATGAATAAATAAGGATTTATATGCATGTTGGGGCACGCTGCTCTGGATAGGTGCTTTGTCAGAGGCGCTGGGTAGCCGGCTATACCCAGCGCCCACCTTACTTAACGGGCTTTAGGTGCGACCAGAAAAGCCAGATTTGCGAGGGTGCGGGATTCCAGAGTAATTGCTTTCATGATTGAACTCCTTGTTCGTTGCTGCTTCGTGGTTAGTTGGTGTCACCTCCGTGGCGACGACTTAATAATAGTTTGTAATGGATTAATCGCAAGCAAATATTAAGTAGGAATAATCCAGTAATTTTGTCGGAGTGATCTTTGGCTGGAAATGGGTGTGTAAGTTAAATTTCAGTAAATAAAGTATTCGCGGAAATATCCTGCAAGTCTGCAGGACAATAAGTGTAGGAAAGCAACGTTAAAGGCAAAAAGAAGGGGAGCCCTAGGCTCCCCTTCTTTATACGCATCGATACCGTTAGCTGTTCGGCAGCAGGCGGCAGGTGATGCTCTTGATGTAGCGGGTTTCCGGGATGGCCGGGTGTACCGGGTGATCCGGACCCTGACCGCCACGCTCCAGCAGCTGGATATTGCGGTCCAGGTGACGGGCGCTGGTCAGCAGGATGTTCTGCAGGTCGTCTTCCGGCAGGTGCATCGAGCACGAAGCGCTGAACAGGATGCCGTCCTTGGTGAGCAGGCGCATGGCTTGCTCGTTCAGGCGACGGTAGGCGCCTTCACCGTTCTTCAGGTCTTTCTTGCGCTTGATGAACGCAGGCGGGTCGGCAACGATCACGTCGAAGCGCTCTTCGCTGGCCTTGAGTTCTTTCAGGGCTTCGAACACGTCGCCTTCGATACAGGTCATCTTGTCGGCGAAGCCGTTCAGTGCGGCGTTACGCTCAACGCCGTCGAGGGCGAAGCCCGATGCGTCGACGCAGAACACTTCGCTGGCGCCGAATGCGGCCGCTTGCACACCCCAGCCACCGATGTAGCTGTAGAGGTCCAGTACGCGTTTGCCTTTGGCGTAAGGGGCCAGGCGGGCGCGGTTCATGCGGTGGTCGTAGAACCAGCCGGTTTTCTGACCTTGAACCACTGGCGCTTCGAACTTCACGCCGTTCTCTTCCAGCGCTACCCACTCCGGCACCACGCCGAACACGGTTTCGGTGTAACGCTCGAGGCCTTCGGCATCGCGCGCGGCGGAGTCGTTCTTGAACAGGATGCCGCTTGGCTTGAGCACCTGGGTCAGTGCCGCGATCACGTCATCTTTATGGGCTTCCATGGTCGCCGAGGCGAGCTGCACCACGAGGATGTCGCCGAAACGGTCGACCACCAGACCCGGCAGCAGGTCGGAATCGCCGTAGACCAGACGATAGAACGGCTTGTCGAACAGGCGCTCGCGCAGCGACAGGGCTACGTTCAGGCGATGCACCAGCAGCGACTTGTCCAGCGGCAGCTTGATGTCGCGCGACAGCAGACGCGCGCAGATCAGGTTGTTCGGGCTCATGGCGACGATGCCCAGCGGCTTGCCGCCGGCGGCTTCGAGGATCGCCTGGTCGCCGGCCTTGAAGCCGTGCAACGGGGTCGCGGCCACGTCGATTTCGTTGCTGTAGATCCACAGGTGACCGGCGCGCAGGCGACGGTCGGCGTTGGCTTTGAGGCGCAAGCTAGGCAGGGACATGACGTCGCTCCGGAAAAAAGAGCGGGAGTATACCGTGTTGCGCCTTATGCCGGGTTTGGCGTGCGATGAAACGCGGCTGACCTCATCACGAGCAGGCCCGCCCCGTATCCATACGCTTATGCTCTATGCCGACAGCGCGTCGATCAGCGCATTGCTGAACGCCGGAATATCGTCCGGTTGGCGGCTGCTGATCAGGTGGCCGTCTTTTACTACCTCCTGATCAACCCAGTTCGCCCCCGCATTCACCAGATCGTCCTTGACGGTCTTGTAGCTGGTCATGGTCTTGCCATTGACCAGCCCTGCCGAAATCAGCAGCCAGCTGCCATGACAGATCACTGCGATCGGCTTGCCGGCGGACGCACCGGTCTTGACCAGGTGCTGGGCGTCCTGGTCGATGCGGATGGTGTCAGAGTTCTGCACACCGCCCGGGAGCACCACGGCATCGTATTGATCGATGCTTGCGCCCTGGAAGGTCTGGTCGACCTTGAAGTCGTCCGCAGGTTTATCGTGATTCCAGCCTTTGACGCTGCCGGCTTCGGCGGAGAGGATGTCAACCTGCGCTCCCGCCTGCTCCAGTGCCTTTTTGGGGCCAGTCAGTTCAACCTGCTCGAAACCGTCGGTTACCAGAAAAGCGACGCGCTTGCCGCTGAGAGAAGTCGCCATCGTTAAGCTCCTGAGTCTGTTGGAATTACTGCCCGCGACAGATGGGGAACTGCTCCGGGCACTACAGATTCCGAAGGCTGGTGGAAAGTGAAAGTTCCTGCGAATTGCCCACTGGTGTGTCGTCCGTCGGTTTTTAGAGGTTAGAATCGCGGCCTGTCCCAGAGTGTGTACTTATGTCCCAAGAGCTGACCACCGAACAGATTCAACAGTCCCTGCAAGGCATCAGCGTGCCCGCGCAGCCGCAGATCATGGTGGATCTGCAAATGGAGCAGTACATGCCCGACCCCGACCTGGAGACGATCGCCAAGCTGATCTCCCAGGATCCTGGCCTGTCCGGCTCGCTGCTGAAAATCGTCAATTCGCCCTATTACGGCCTGAGCAACAAGATCACCTCGATCAAGCGCGCGGTGAATCTGTTGGGCAGTCGCTCGATCATCAATCTGATCAACGCGATGTCGATCAAGGGCGAAATGAACGATGACACCATCGTCACTCTCAACCGTTTCTGGGACACCGCCCAGGACGTGGCCATGACCTGCCTGACCCTGGCCAAACGCGTCGGCACCGAGGCGAGCGACGAGGCTTATGCCTTGGGTCTTTTCCATGATTGCGGCGTGCCGCTGATGCTTCAGCGTTTCCCCGACTACATGACCACGCTGGAGACGGCCTATGCCAATGCGAGTGCCGAGCGCCGGGTCGTGGACACCGAGAACGACGTCTACAACACCAATCACTCGGTGGTCGGTTACTACACCGCCAAGTCGTGGCGCCTCCCGGAACACGTCAGCGCTGCGATCGCCAACCATCACAATGCCTTGGCGATCTTCAACGACGAGACCTCGCGCAACAGCCAGATGAAAAACCTGCTGGCGATCCTGAAAATGGCCGAGCACATCTGCGCGTCCTACCGGGTGTTGGGCAACCAGACCGAAGATTTCGAATGGCAGGCCGTCGGGCCGCTGGTACTGGAATACATCGGCCTCTCGGATTACGACTTTGAAACGTTGAAGCAGACTATCCGCGAACTTGGCGCGCACTGATTTAAAAAGACCCTTGATTCGAGACACTCATGCCTGAATTGCCGGAAGTCGAAACCACCCGCCGCGGTATTGCCCCGCACCTGGAAGGCCAGCGTGTCAGCCGGGTGATCGTGCGTGACCGGCGTTTGCGCTGGCCGATTCCCGAAGACCTTGATGTGCGGCTGTCCGGGCAGCGCATTGTGCTGGTCGAGCGGCGCGCCAAGTATCTGCTGATCAACGCCGAGGTCGGCACGCTGATCAGCCACTTGGGCATGTCGGGAAACCTGCGGCTGGTTGAGGTCGGGATGCCGGCGGCCAAGCATGAGCATGTCGATATCGAACTGGAGTCGGGCCTGGCCCTGCGCTACACCGATCCGCGGCGTTTCGGGGCGATGCTCTGGAGCACCGACCCGCTCAATCACGAATTGCTGATTCGCCTGGGCCCGGAGCCGTTGACCGATCTGTTCGATGGCGAGCGGTTGTATCAGCTGTCGCGCGGGCGGTCGATGGCGGTCAAGCCGTTCATCATGGACAACGCGGTGGTGGTGGGGGTCGGCAATATCTACGCGACCGAAGCGCTGTTCGCCGCCGGCATCGATCCGCGCCGTGAAGCCAAGGGCATTTCCCGGGCGCGTTACCTGAAGCTGGCGATCGAGATCAAACGCATCCTCGCTGCCGCCATCGAGCGCGGCGGCACCACGTTGCGTGATTTCATCGGTGGCGACGGGCAGCCGGGGTATTTCCAGCAGGAACTGTTTGTCTACGGTCGTGGCGGCGAGCACTGCAAGGTCTGCGGAACGGGCCTGCGGGAAATGAAGCTCGGTCAGCGCGCGAGCGTCTGGTGCCCGCGCTGCCAGAGCTGAGCAAAGACTCCGAAAAAGTCCTACGGTCTATAGTGAGTTGTCTCACTGTTCAGCTCGAAGGATCGTGCCATGAAGTCCTTGCAAACCCTCATCGTCGCCCTGCTGCTGTGCTTCAGCCTGACCGTTCAGGCCACGGAAGGCGGCAGCGGTGATCCGCGTTACGCCATCCAGAATCCACCGGCCTACGCCATGCTCGGCGATCTGCTGATTGCCCGACCATTGCTGGTGGTGGCAACGGTGATCGGTGCCGGGGCGTTCGTGGTGTCGTTGCCGTTCACCGCGCTGGGTGGCGGGATTGGCGATGCGGGGGATGCGCTGGTGGTGGCGCCGGCGAAAGCGGCGTTCGTGCGATGCCTGGGCTGCACAGGGGAGGGATTCGAGCAGCGCGAATGACGCGATCGCAGCCGGGAGCTGCGATCGTATTCAGTGGCTCAAGCCTTGCCGGTGATCTTGCGGTACTTCTCCATCAACTGTTCTTCAGTCTCCGGATGAGCTTCGTCCAGTGGAATGCAATCCACCGGGCAGACCTGCTGGCACTGCGGCTCGTCGTAGTGGCCGACGCACTGGGTGCACAGGTTCGGGTCGATCACGTAGATCTCTTCGCCTTGGGAAATGGCGGCGTTCGGGCACTCGGGTTCGCAGACGTCGCAGTTGATGCAATCGTCGGTGATGATCAGGGACATGCTAACTCCAGCCGGGGCGGGGAGCCCGGGCGCTATGAATCAATGCGCGCAATTGTGCCGCATTGGCGCCCGTAGTGCACGCGGGCGCCGTTTGAACGGTCGTTACTTCTTGAAGCGCAGGGTCAGAGCTTCGGCCACCGCCGGGTGGACGAACTTGCTGATATCGCCGCCCAGGGCCGCGATTTCCCGCACCAGGGTCGAGGAAATGAACGAATAACGCTCGGACGGGGTGAGAAACAGGCTCTCCACATCCGGGGCCAACTGGCGGTTCATGTTGGCCAGCTGGAATTCGTATTCGAAGTCCGACACCGCGCGCAGGCCACGCAGGAACACGTTGGCGTTCTGCTCTTTGGCGAAATGCGCCAGCAGCGTCGAGAAGCCGACCACTTCCACGTTCGGCAGGTGTTTGGTGACCTCGCGGGCCAGCTCGACCCGTTGTTCCAGCGGGAACAGCGGATTCTTCTTGGGGCTGGCGGCGACGGCGATGATCACGTGGTCGAACAGGCGCGAGGCGCGTTCGACCAGATCGCCATGGCCCTTGGTAATAGGGTCGAAGGTACCTGGGTACAACACTCGGTTCATCGCGTCGTCCTGGCGGGAATCCGTTGGGGAGTCGGATGGTATCGCAGCCGTCCCGGTCGGGAAAGTCGCCTGTTGGGTAAGAAAGCACTATAGACGATCGGAATTTTCGCCTTTTTCACGGGTTTCTCAACCGTTCGCCGAGGGATGTCGCCAGTTGCGCCGTCAGACCGTACACCGACAACTGCGGGTTGGCGCCGATGCTGGTGGGGAACAAAGAGCCGTCATGAATCGACAGATTGCTCAGTTGATGATGGCGGCCGAGGCTGTCGGTGACGGCTGTTTTCGGGTCCTCGCCCATGGCGCAACCGCCCATGACGTGAGCGCTGCCCAGGCGGGTGCGATACAGCTCCAGACTCAGGGTGTCGATCAACGAGCGGGCCTCGGCCAGGCTGTTCACGTAGCGGGCATCGGCGTGCATCGGCATCACCGCTTTGGCGCCGCCGGCGAACTGGATCTCGGCCATGCTGTGGAAAGACCGGCGCAAACCCTCCCAGGTGTAAGGCGACACCTGATAGTCGAGCACCGGCGAGCCGTCACCGCGCAATTCGACGCTGCCGCCCTGGCTATCCGGGTGAAAACCGTCGCGCAGCAGGGCGAGCATCGCGTGGGTATGCGGCAGGTTCGCCATGTGTTGCGCGCTTTCCTGACCGAAACCACCGAGCAACGTGGCGGCCAGCGCCGGGTGCAGCGGCGGTACTTCGAGTTTGTAGGCCATCGGGCCGGTAGTGCCGTCCTTCCACTGGAAATGGTCCGAGTAGATCGACTGCGGCGCACCGTAGAACGGGTTGATCACCTCGTCGAAACGCCCTGCGGACATGTTCACCAGATGCAGGAAAGTGCGCTTGCCCAGCCGTTTGTGCGGATCCGGTGCATCCGAACGCATCAGCAGCGCCGGGCTGTTGATCCCGCCGCCGGCCAGCACGTAATGCCGCGCCTTGACGGTGATCGTACGTCCAGTCGGCTCGACGCAGCGTTCGTCCATCGCCACGCATTGCAGGCCGGTGACCTTGTCGCCGCTGATCAACAGCTTTTCGGCCCGGGCCAGATAGAGCAGTTCACCGCCCTTTTCCAGGGTTGCCGGAATGGTCGTGACCATCATCGATTGCTTGGCGTTGGTCGGGCAGCCCATGCCGCAGTAGCCGAGGTTCCAGCAGCCGCGCACGTTGCGCGGGATCACGTGCCAGCTGTAGCCAAGTTGTTCGCAGCCTTTGCGGATCACGTCGTTGTTGGCGTTGGGCGGCACCATCCACGGGGCGACGCCGAGACGCTGCTCCATTTTTTCGAACCACGGCGCCATGTCGGCGGGGCTGTGGCCTTTGACGTTGTGTTCTTTGGCCCAGTGTTCGAGGGTCGGCTCGGGCGTGCGAAAACTCGATGTCCAGTTGATCAGCGTGGTGCCGCCGACCGCGCGGCCCTGAAGGATGGTGATCGCGCCATCCTTGCTCATGCGGCCGATGCCTTCCTGGTAGAGGCTGCTGTAGGCCTGGTCTTCCAGCAGTTTGAAATCGCTGCTGGTCTTGAGCGGGCCTTCTTCGATCAGCAGCACTTTATAGCCGGCGGCGCTGAGGATTTCCGCCGTAGTGCCGCCACCGGCGCCGCTGCCGATGATGACGACATCGGCTTCCAGAGTCAGGTCATCGGTGAGTTGCGCGCCGTTGTAGGTTTTCCAGCCACGGGCAAGGCCTTCGCGAAACGGGTCGGGTACGGGCATCGATCAGGTTCTCTTATTATTGTTATGCGTGGGTCGCCAGGCTCAAACGGCGGGCGGGCCGGGGTAACCGCAATGGGCCCAGGATTCGGCGCGGGTGTACCAGGCCATCATCACCATTTGCAGCAATGAGCTGTGGCCCATGCGCAGCAGGCTCAGCGCGCTGTTTTCCCAGCGTTCTAGAAAGTGACGGATCGCCTCGGGGCTGGCGTTTTCCCAGCTGCCCCAGATTCCGGTCAATGGACCGCGCGTCACCGCCATGCCCAGCACATCGAACAGTTGCCGGGTGAGCTTGAGCATTTCCGGCGACAGGTGATCGAGGCTGTAATCCAGCGACTTCAGGGTGCCATCGACAGCGGCGGGCAGCTTTTCCACAGCAACGGCGCCATCCAGCATCACTGGAATCAGCGCGCGCAGAAACAGCAGATCACCGCTGCGCAACGTGGTGAATCCGTTGGCCGATACGCTCGACGAACAGCCACTCAGGCTGGCACCAAGGCCGGCGGTGGCGAGAAAAGCCGTGGCGCCCAGGCTGAATTTCAGCAGGCCACGGCGCGACAGGGCAGGTGTTTCAGTCAGGCTTGGGTGCATTGTTGTTATTACCCGGCGGTGACGTTAGCGAATGAACAGTTTCTGGATCAGTTTCTGAATGGATTTGCCGTACGGCGGGTAGATCAGCTTCGCCGCGTTGAAGCGCTGTTTGACCAGCACGCCCTTGGCCTTGCTGAACGTCAGGAAACCTTCGTGCCCGTGGTAATGGCCCATGCCCGACGGGCCGATGCCGCCGAACGGCATGTCGTCCTGCGCCACGTGCAGCAGCGTGTCGTTGAGGCAGACGCCACCGGAATGGGTTTCGCTGAGTACGCGCTTCTGTTCGCGCTTGTCGTAGCCGAAGTAGTAAAGAGCCAGAGGACGTGGCCGCTGATTGATGTAAGCAAATGCCTGATCCAGATCCTGATACGGCACGATCGGCAGCAGCGGGCCGAAGATTTCGTCCTGCATCACCGTCATCTCGTCGCTGACATTCAGCAACAGGCTGTGCGGCATGCGCCGGCCCTGGCCCTGGTCGAACAGCGGAATCAGCAGCGCGCCCTTGCTGGTGGCGTCGCTGAGGTAGCTGTTGAGCCGCGCCAGTTGGCGCTCGTTGATGATTGCGGTGTAGTCCGGGTTGTCGGCAAGCGTCGGATAAAACCCGCGCACCGCCTGGCGATAGGCTTCGACGAAACCGCCGATGCGCTCCTCCGGTACAAGCACGTAGTCCGGGGCCACGCAGGTCTGGCCGGCGTTGAGGGTCTTGCCGAAAGCGATGCGTTCGGCGGCGTCCTTGAGAGGTACGTCGTGGGAAACGATGGCCGGGGATTTGCCGCCCAGTTCCAGGGTAACCGGTGTCAGGTTTTCTGCCGCTGCGCGCATCACATGCTTGCCGACGCTGGTGGAGCCGGTGAACAGCAGGTGGTCGAAGCGCATCTTGGAAAACGCCACGCCGACATCGGCCTCGCCGAGCACCACGCACACCAGATCTTCGGGGAAGATCCGCGCCAGCAGTTCCTTGAGCAGCAGGCCGGTGGCCGGGGTCGATTCGCTGAGTTTCAGCATCACCCGGTTGCCGGCCGCGAGCGCGCCGGTCAACGGGCCGATGGCCAGGAACAGCGGGTAGTTCCACGGCACGATGACGCCGACAACGCCCAGCGGCTGATACACGACTTTCGCCGATGCCGGCTGGAAAGCCACACCCACTTTGCGCCGCGAAGGTTTCATCCACTGGCTGATGTGCCGGCTGGCGTAGTGAATGCCGTGCAGGCTCGGCATCAGTTCGGCGAGCAGGGTTTCATCGGCGCTGCGGTGGCTGAAATCGGAGCTGATCGCGTCGATGAGGGCCTGCCGTTCGTTGCTCAGCAAATCGCGCAGGGCCTTGAGCCATTGCTGGCGCTGGGCTGCAGGTGGCATCGGGTTGGCGGCGTAGGCGGCACGCTGCGCGTTGAACAGCCGGTTGAGCTCTTCCAGCGGCTGTTGCAGCGTTTGCAGGTAGGCAATATCGGCAGTCATTGTCAGCTCCGGAGATGTTGTTTTGAGGAACTTTTTAGAGTCTATGCTCTAGAAAGTCAAATGGCTTCCTTGCGCATCCTGGTTTTATCCCGCTCCGGATAGGTCGTAAGATGCCCCCCAACGCACTCTGAATTAAAGCTCAAGCCATGGCCCCACGGATCAAAACCAGCGAGCGCATCGTGCAGAACAGCCTCGAGCTGTTCAATCAGCAGGGCGAGCGCAGCATCAGCACCAATCACATCGCCGCCCATATGGAGATTTCTCCGGGCAATCTGTACTACCACTTCCCCAACAAGCAGGCGATCATCGCCGTATTGTTCAGTGAGTACGAAAGCCTGGTGGACAGCTTCCTGCGTCCGCCCCAGGGCCGTGCCGCGACGGTCGAAGACAAGCGCTTCTACCTAAAGGAATTGCTGTCAGCGATGTGGCGCTACCGCTTCCTGCACCGCGATCTCGAGCACCTGCTCGACAGCGATCCGGACCTGGCCGGGCGTTATCGGCGCTTCTCCCAGCGCTGCGTGATCCAGGGCGCGGCGATCTACGAAGGCTTCGTTGCCGCCGGGATCCTGAAGATGGACCGCGTGCAGATCGAATCCCTCACCCTCAACGCGTGGATCATCCTCACCTCTTGGGTGCGCTTCCTGTGCACGACCCGGGAGAATTCCAATCACCTCAGCGAGCAGGCCATCAAGCGTGGCGTGTATCAGGTGCTGGTGCTGGAAGCAGGGTTCGTCACCGAGCAGGCCCGCGATGAGGTCAACGCCTTGTTCGAAGAGTTCTACGTGCCGCTGGCCCAGGCCCTCGAAGAAAGACCGTAATTCCATTTCCTCACTGGAGTCGTTCGCTATGCCGATTGCGCAACTGATCAGCCCGACCGCACTGGATGCCCGCAAGGCGCAACCGGGGCTGGTGATTCTCGATTGCCGTTTTGCCCTCGAAGACCCGGATTACGGCCAGCGCAGCTACGCCGAGGGGCACATTGCCGGGGCACATTTCGCCGATCTTGAACGCGACCTCAGCGGCCCGGTGACCAAGGGTGTGACCGGTCGCCATCCGCTGCCGGAGCCGGCGGCGCTGATCGAACGCCTGCAAGCGTTCGGCATCAATAACGACAGCGACGTGGTTTTGTATGACGACGGCCCGGGCGCCTATGCGGCGCGGGCCTGGTGGTTGCTGGCGTGGCTGGGCAAGCGTGACGGCGTGTTCATTCTCGATGGCGGGCTCAAGGCCTGGCATGCGGCGGGGCTGCCGTTGAGTCTTGATCCACCGTCAGCGGCCCGGGGTAATTTCAGCGGCCAGCCGGACATGAGCCTGCTGCTCAGCGCCGAGCAATTGCAGCAGCGCCTCGGCCAGCCGGCCCTGACCCTGCTCGATGCCCGCGCCTTGCCGCGCTTCAAGGGTGAAGTGGAACCGATCGACCCGATCGCCGGGCACATTCCCGGCGCGCAATGCGCGGCGTTTACCGACAACCTGGGCAGCGACGGGCGTTTCCTGCCGGCCGATCAGCTCAAGCAGCGTTTCGCCGCGAAACTCGGCGAGCGTTCCCCGAACGATCTGGTGGCTTACTGCGGCTCCGGGGTGACGGCGTGTCACAACCTGTTCGCCCTGTGCCTGGCGGGTTATCCGTTGGGTTCGCTGTATGCCGGATCGTGGAGCGAGTGGATCAACGATCCTGCGCGCGGTATCGCTACGGGCGAGTAATCGCTCAGCGATCCAGCCGCGCGCTGCGATAGGCCGCCGGCCCCACGCCGTAAACCTGTTTGAATTGCCGGCTCAGATGGCTCTGGTCGGCAAATCCCAGCTGCGTGGCGACCTCCACCGGCAGGCAGCCGCTCTGCAACAAGCCACGCGCGCAGGCGATCCGCTGCTGCATCAGCCAGCTGTGCGGCGGCATGCCGGTGGCGCGACGGAACACCCGGGCAAAGTGGAAGGGCGAGAGGTTCACGGCCGCCGCCAGTTCTTCCAGCGAGGGCGCCGCCGCCAGTTGCGCGTGCAGCAACTCCTTGGCCATCGCCACCGCGCGGTGCTCTTTGCCGGGATTGCCGTTGATCTGCACCGCTGCGTGACGCTGTAACAGCAACATCATCATTTCGCGCCACACCGTTTGCTGTTGCAGCGCGGTGGCGGGGCTTTCCAGCAAGCGATGCAACTGACAGAAACCGTTGACCAGGTCCGGATCGCGATACAGCGTCGCGCCGAAAGCCGGCATCGGTGCGGTCGGCAGTTCCAGCTCATTCAGCAGCGCGACGATCTGCCCTGTGTCGGGATAAAACGCCCGGTACAGCCAGCCGTCCTCCGTGCCTTTGTGGCCGTTATGCACTTCGTCCGGATTGATCAGCACCAGCGTGCCGCTGCCCGCCAGGTGTTCGGCGCCGCGATAACGGTAGCGCTGGGCGCCGGCCATGATCATGCCGATCACATAACCGTCGTGGACGTGCGGGGCGAAACGATGCTCGATGTAGCGCGCGGTCAACAGCTCGACCCCGGCCAGAGGCGCGGCCTGCCAGAAACGGATCGACTCGCCCTGATCGCTCATGACTTCACCCGCGCCCCGCGTCGGCCAGCCACTGCGGAATCCGTCGCTCCAGGTAATAACCCGGTTGGCGGAGCGTGCCGTCAACGAAACCGACGTGTCCGCCCTTGTTCTGCAATTCGAATTGCGTCGTGGCCGACAGCTCACTGGCCTGCGGCAGGCTGTGGGGAAATACGAACGGGTCGTCCGCCGCCTGAATGATCAGGGTCGGCGTGCGGATCTCACCGAGAAAATAGCGGCTCGATGCGCGGCGATAGTAATCCTCGGCATCGGCGAAACCGTGCAGCGGCGCGGTCACCCGGCCATCGAAATCCCAGAACGTGCGCATGTTTTCCAGCGAGCCGAGAGCAGCCAGTGCGGCGAGACCGTCCTCGCGCCCATCGTGCTGGAACTGGCGCTGCTTGTTCTTGATGTAGGCGACCATCTCGCGCATGAAGTGCGCCTGATAGACCTTCGAGAAACCCTGGCCGATACGGTCGGCACATTGATCGAGGCGAAACGGCACCGACACCGCCACTGCACCGAGCACGCCGCTGGCGCTGCCGGTTTCCCCCAGATGCTTGAGCAGCACATTGCCGCCGAGGGAATAACCAACCGCATACAGCGGCGCCAGTGGCCGCTTGGCTTTCAGGTGGCGAATGGTTTCGGCGAGGTCTTCGCTGGCGCCGGAATGGTAGCTGCGCGGCAACAGGTTCGGTTCGCCCGAGCAGCCGCGCCAGTTCAGCGCAACACTGGCCCAGCCCTGCGCGGCGAGCGCTGCCTGGATCCCGGCCACGTAAGGTGAATTGGAAGAACCGGTCAGCCCGTGCAGTACCAACACCAATGGCGCCTCGGCGCTGTGCGGGCCGTGCCAGTCGAGGTCGAGGAAGTCACCGTCGTCCAGCCACAGTCGTTCGCGCTGGCGATCAAGGTGCACTGTTTTGCGCCACAACGGCCCCCACAAGGTTTGCAGGTGAGGATTGCCGAGGCCGAAGGCGGGGATGAACGGTTTTGACGAAGGGGACACGATTGCTCTCGATGCAGCGCAGCGAGCCTCGGCTGAGACTCGCCGCTTTTTCAGGCCGTCGGTTAACCGGCGATCACTGCCATACGTTGCCACAACGCGTAATACACCCGCCCGGATTTCTGCTCGCGGTGCAGGCGCCAGTTGCCTGGCAGGCCGAGGGTCGATGGCGCGGTTTCGCTTTCAGTGTAGATCCACGAATCATCGGCCAGCCATTGGCGCTCTTCCAGCAGCGTGCACACGGCGGGCAGCAGGTTCTGGTTGAACGGCGGGTCGAGGAACACCAGGTCGAACGCGGTCGCGGTCTGGGTTTCCAGATAGCGCAGCGCGTCGGCGGTTTGCACGTGGCCGTTGGTGCAGCGCAGGGTGCCGAGATGTTCTTTCAGGCTGGAGACCGCGACATGGCTGGCATCCAGCGCCTGACCCATTGCCGCGCCACGGGACAGCGCTTCCAGAAACAGTGCGCCGCTGCCGGCGAACGGATCGAGCACCTTGGCCCCGGCAACGTAGGGTGCGAGCCAGTTGAATAGGGTTTCGCGCACCCGGTCTGGCGTCGGGCGCAGACCCGGCGCATCAGGAAAGCTCAGCTTTCGGCTGCGCCATTCGCCGCCGATGATGCGCAACTGGTTCACACCGTTGTGCAGTTTTTGTACAGGTTTCTTTGGACTGGCCATTAATGCTCCGGAACCCCGAGCGGCTGCTCGGCAGGTTTATCAGATGGGGCCGGTAACGGCTTTTGCGGCACGGTCGGGCCAGCGCTGACGATGACCAGTTTGTCCGTGCTCAAGTGTTTGTTCAGGACGTCGCGAACCTGCTCGACTGTCAGGCTCTGGGACTGACGCATGAAGTCATCGAGATAGCTCAGCGGCAGGTTGTAGAAACCCATGGCGCCGAGCTGGCCGACGATATCGGCATTGCTCGCGGTGGACAGCGGGAAGCTGCCGGCCAGTTCGCGCTTGGCGTCGTCGAGTTCTTTCTGGGTCGGGCCGGTCTTGAGGTAGTCGGCGAGCACGTCCTGCACCAGTTTCAGGGTGCCTTCGCTCATTTCCGCGCGGGTCTGCAGGTTGATCATGAACGGGCCGCGAGCCTGCATCGGGCTGAAGGCCGAATACACGCCGTAGGTCAAGCCGCGCTTCTCGCGGACTTCGCTCATCAGCCGGGTGCCGAAACCGCCACCGCCGAGGATCTGGTTGCCCATCGATAGCGCGGCGTAGTCCGGGTCATCACGGTCGATGCCCAGTTGCGCGATCATCAGGTTGGTCTGCTTGGACGGGAACTCGATGTGACCGACGCTGGCCTTCGGTTCCTGCGGCTGGGCGATCTTCGCCAGCGCCGGGCCTTTTGGCAGCGCAGCGGACACCTGATTGGCAATCGCCTCGGCTTCACTGCGGGACAGATCGCCCACCAGCGCGATCACCACGTTGCCGGCCGCATAGGCCTTGGCGTGGAACTCACGCAGTTGCGCCAGCGTGATCTTCGGCACGCTTTGCGCGTTGCCGTCGCTGGAATGGGCGTACGGGTGATCGCCGTACAGGCGCTTCATCAGTTCCAGGCTGGCGAGCTTGCCGGGGTTCTGTTTCTGGTACTCGAAACCGGCGAGCATCTGGTTCTTTATGCGCGCGAAGGAGTCGGCCGGGAAGGTCGGTTTACCCACCACTTCCGAGAACAGCTTCAGCGCTGGCTCGCGTTTGTCGGCAGCACTGAGGCTGCGCAGCGACGCGATGGCCATGTCTTTATAGGCGCCGTTGCCGAAATCAGCACCCAGGCCTTCGAAACCTTGGGCGATGGCGCCGACATCCTTGCCCGCCACACCTTCGTTGAGCATGGCGTTGGTCAGCAGGGCCAGCCCCGGCGCGTTGCCGTCCTGGCTGCTGCCGGCGGAGAAGATCAGGCGCATGTCGAACATCGGCAGTTCGCGGGCTTCGACGAACAGCACCTTGGCGCCTTCGGCGGTGTTCCAGGTCTGCACGTCGAGCTTGCGACTGGCCGGGGCCTTGCCGTCGAGTTCGGCCAGCGATTGCAGCTTCTGGCTGGACTTGGCGTTATCCAGCGCTTCGCTGGCCTTGGTGTTGTCGCTCGGCACCAGATAGAACGCGGCGGAGCCGATGATGGCCACGGCGATCAGGCCGAGCAGCAGGCGTGGGGTTTTGCGCTCACTCATGAGTCGTCTCCAGTGGCAGGACGTGGGCGACGCTGAGACGTTCGCGGGTGAAATACAGCTTGGCGGCGTTCTGGATGTCTTGCGGGGTGACGCTTTCCAGATCGGCCAGTTCGGTGTCCATCAGTTTCCACGACAGACCGACGGTCTCCAGCTGGCCGATGGCAGTGGCCTGGCTGGTGATCGAGTCGCGCTCGAAGACCAGACCGGCGATGACCTGCGCACGCACGCGCTCCAGTTCTTCGGCGGACGGTGCGGTGGTTTTCAGCTGTTCCAGCAGTTTCCACAAGCCGGCTTCCGCCTGGGCCATGGTTTTTTTCTTCTGGGTGTTCGGTGTGGCCGACAGGGTGAACAGGCTGTCGCCGCGGGTGTAGGCGTCGTAGCTCGACGAGCCGCCGGATACCAGCTCTTCACCGCGCTCCAGTTGGGTCGGGATGCGACCGCTGTAGCCGCCGTCCAGCAATGCCGAAATCAGGCGCAAGGCGTTGACCGAACGTTTGTCTTCGGCGGTGGCGATACTCGGGACGTTGAAGCCGAGCATCAGGCTCGGCAGTTGGGTCTGCACGTGCAGGGTGATCTGGCGCTCGCCGGGTTCGGCCAGTTCCAGCGGCGTTTTCGCCGGCGGCACGTCGCGTTTCGGGATCGGCCCGAAGTAGCGCTGGGCGAGGGTCTTCACCTCGTCCGGAGTCACGTCGCCGACCACCACCAGCGTGGCGTTGTTCGGCACGTACCAGGACTGATACCAGTGACGCAGTTCTTCGACCTTCATCCGCTCGAGGTCTGCCATCCAGCCGATGGTCGGCGTGTGATATCCGCTGGCCGGGTAGGCCATGGCCTTGTAGCGCTCGTAGGCCTTGGACATCGGCTTGTCGTCGGTGCGCAGACGGCGCTCTTCCTTGATGACTTCGATTTCCTTGGCGAACTCGTCAGCCGGCAGGCGCAGGTTGGCCATGCGGTCGGCTTCCAGTTCGAAGGCCACGCCCAGACGGTCGCGGGCCAGCACCTGGTAATAAGCAGTGAAGTCGTCGCTGGTGAACGCGTTCTCTTCGGCGCCGAGGTCGCGCAGGATCAGCGAGGCTTCGCCGGGACCGACTTTCTCGCTGCCCTTGAACATCATGTGCTCGAGGGCGTGGGACAGACCGGTCTGGCCCGGGGTTTCGTAGCTGGAACCGACCTTGTACCAGACCTGCGACACCACCACCGGCGCGCGATGGTCTTCGCGCACGACGACCTTCAAGCCGTTGTCGAGGGTGAATTCGTGGGTCGGTTGCGGGTCGGCCGCCAGGGCCGAAAGGGGCAGGCAGACTGTGCTGAGCAGCAGGCCTGCGGCGCGGCGGGCTAGAGCATTCATTCGTTTTTAAACCTGTTGGGCTGCCCGCTTGGTCTTAGCGTCGGCGGGCGAGAGGGTGCTAGGATACTGATCCGTTTTACTGGCGGCCACGCCTATCAGGCCACTGATCGGTCTATAGGTTGTACGGGTTACCGGCAGAAGCTTTGAGTTTCTCAGCTAAACTCTGCGTTTTCGCCGACGATGCCGTTCCAGTCCTTCGTATTTAATGACCTTTGAGGTGCTTTTGGCGCCTCGACAAAATGTTGCGCGTGAACAAGCTGGGTGAAACACAGTCTGTTCTGCATCGAATATTTATTTGCCGGGGCGCCCCTGTGGCGCGTCGCTACCGTGAGATAGCCGTCCTCCATGTTTGGTTCCAACGACGACAAGAAGACCCCAGCTGCGGCTGGCGAGAAGAAAAGCCTGTTCGGATGGCTGCGCAAGAAACCGCAGGAACCCGTCGTCGAACAGCCGACTGCCATTCCTGAGCCAGCCCCCGCGCCCGCTCCCGCAATAGAAGAAGCGCCGGCACCGGTTGTGCTGCCGATCGCCGAGCCGGTGCTGCAACCGATGGTCGAGGCCGAGCCTGAAGCGCCGACTGCCGCCGAACTGCCGCTGACCCCGGCCAGCGAACCGTGGCTGAGCTTGCCAGTGGCGGAAGAGCCGGTGGCGCTGGTTGAAGAGGCTGCACCGCACGTTACGCCGCCGATTCCTGCGCCGGTTGCGTTCGCTCCCGAGCCTGTTCAGGCGCCGGTGGTGGAAGCTGCTCCGGTCATTCCAGAACCTGTGGTTGCCCCGATTGCCCCGATTGTCGAAGCGCCCGAGCCTGCACCTGCACCTGCACCTGCACCTGCACCTGCACCTGCACCGGTTGCCGTAGCGCCAGTCGCACCTGTGGAAATCCAGGTTGAAACCCCGGTCGAGGCCCCGCGCACCGAAGAAACCAAGGCCGGCTTCTTCGCCCGTCTCAAGCAAGGCCTGTCCAAGACCAGTGCCAGCATCGGCGAGGGCATGGCCAGCCTGTTCCTCGGCAAGAAAGCCATCGATGACGATCTGCTCGACGACCTCGAAACCCGCCTGCTGACGGCCGACGTCGGTGTCGAGGCGACTTCGGTGATCATTCAGCGTCTGACCCAGAAGGTCGCACGTAAAGAGCTGGCCGATTCCGACGCCCTGTACAAATCCCTGCAGGCCGAGCTGGCTGCAATGCTCAAACCGGTCGAGCAGCCGCTGAAGATTGCTTCCCAGAACAAGCCGTTCGTAATTCTGGTGGTCGGCGTCAACGGTGCCGGCAAGACCACCACCATCGGCAAACTGGCGAAGAAACTGCAACTGGAAGGCAAGAAAGTCATGCTGGCCGCCGGTGACACCTTCCGTGCCGCGGCTGTCGAGCAGTTGCAGGTCTGGGGCGAGCGCAACAAGATTCCGGTGATTGCCCAGCACACGGGCGCGGACTCGGCTTCGGTGATCTTCGACGCCGTGCAGGCCGCCAAGGCCCGTGGCATCGATGTGCTGATCGCCGACACCGCCGGTCGTCTGCACACCAAAGATAACCTGATGGAAGAGCTGAAGAAGGTTCGCCGGGTGATCGGCAAGCTCGACGCCGATGCGCCGCACGAAGTGCTGCTGGTGCTCGACGCCGGCACCGGCCAGAACGCCATCAACCAGGCCAAGCAATTCAACCAGACCGTCGAACTGACCGGCCTGGCGCTGACCAAGCTGGACGGCACCGCCAAGGGCGGGGTGATTTTCGCCCTGGCCAAGCAGTTTGGCCTGCCGATCCGCTACATCGGCGTCGGTGAAGGCATCGACGATCTGCGTACCTTTGAAGCCGAACCCTTTGTCCAGGCACTGTTTGCCGAGCGGGAGCGTTCATGATTCGTTTCGAACAGGTCGGTAAGCGCTACCCGAACGGTCACGTCGGCTTGCATGAGCTGAGCTTTCGAGTCCGTCGCGGCGAGTTCCTGTTTGTCACCGGCCACTCCGGTGCCGGTAAATCCACGTTGTTGCGCCTGTTGCTGGCGATGGAACGTCCGACCAGCGGCAAACTGCTGCTGGCCGGGCAGGACCTGAGCACCATCAGCAATGCGCAGATTCCGTTCCTGCGTCGGCAGATCGGGGTGGTGTTCCAGAACCATCAACTGCTGTTCGATCGCACGGTGTTCAACAACGTCGCGCTGCCGTTGCAGATTCTCGGGCTGTCCAAGGTCGAGATCGCCAAGCGCGTCGACTCGGCGCTGGAGCGCGTGGCGCTGACGGACAAGGCCGAGCTGTATCCGGGCGACCTGTCCACCGGTCAGCAACAGCGCGTCGGCATTGCCCGGGCCATCGTTCACCGTCCGGCCCTGCTGCTGGCGGACGAACCGACCGGTAACCTCGACCCGCGTCTGGCGGCCGAGATCATGGGCGTGTTCGAAGACATCAACCGTCTGGGCACCAGCGTGCTGATCGCCAGTCACGACCTGGCGCTGATCGCGCGTATGCGCCATCGCATGCTGACCCTGCAACGCGGCCGATTGATCGGCGACGGGGAGGCCGGCGTATGAGTGCAACACGCAGTCCGAAGGTTTCCGAGCGCGTGGCCCCGAAGGCCGCCGATCCGCAACCGCCAAAGAAGAAAAAGCACGACGATGACGACGGCCCGGATTTCGCCACGTTGTTCCGTGCCTGGATCGAAAGCCATCGCGCCAGCTGGATCGACAGCCTGCGCCGTCTCGGCAAGCAGCCGATCGGCAGCTTCTTCACCTGCATGGTGATGGCAGTTGCGCTGAGTCTGCCGATGGGCCTTTCGTTGTTGCTGAACAATGTCGAGCGCCTGGGCGGCTCGTGGCAGCGCGCGGCGCAGATCTCGCTGTACCTGGAGCTCGAGGCCAGTCCGGCTCAGGGCGAAGCGTTACGTGATCAGATCAAAGGCATGCCGGGCGTAGCTGATGCTGAATATGTCGGCCGCGACCAGGCGCTGGAAGAGTTCCAGCAGCAGTCCGGCTTGGGCGAAGCCCTGCGCGAGCTGCCGGAAAACCCGCTGCCGGGCGTGGTACTGGTGACGCCGAACGAGGTCGACAAGTCGACCCTGGAAGCATTAAGACAAAAACTTTCCGAGCTGCCCAAGGTACAACAGGCGCAACTTGATTTAGTCTGGGTCGAGCGTCTGGCCGCCATCCTCAAGCTCGGCGACCGTTTCGTGTTCGGTCTGACGGTGTTGCTGGTTTCCGCATTACTTTTGGTGATAGGCAATACCATTCGTCTTCATATTGAAAACCGCCGCACCGAGATAGAAGTGATTAAACTCGTCGGCGGCACCGACAGCTATGTGCGTCGTCCCTTTCTTTATATGGGCGCGCTGTATGGCTTCGGTGCGGGTCTGCTGTCCTGGGGTGTTTTGGCGTTCGGCCTGAATTGGCTGAACGACGCGGTGGTCGGGCTGGCCGGCTTGTACGGCAGTGATTTCGCACTGGCCGGCGTGCCAGTTGCCGATGGTCTGTCGCTCTTGCTTGGCGCGGTGCTGTTGGGTTATATCGGTGCATGGATTGCAGTCGCACGTCATCTCAGGGAGCTGGCGCCGAAGTAGAATCTTTTTTGCGCGTGATTGACCTTTCAGTGGTTAAGGAAACTTTCATTTGAGTTTCCGGTCAATTTTTCGCAATGCTGAAAAGCATGAGTATGTAAGTCGGAGGTTTTTCCGTATGTCCAATTCTTTGCAACCTGCGTATGCATTGGTTCCAGGCGCAAACCTGGAAGCCTACGTGCACACCGTCAACAGCATTCCATTGCTGACGCCGGAGCAGGAGCGTGAACTGGCCGAGAGTCTCTACTATGAGCAGGATCTGGGGGCGGCTCGGCAGATGGTGCTCGCCCACCTGCGGTTTGTCGTACACATCGCCCGTAGCTATTCCGGCTACGGTCTGGCTCAGGCTGACCTGATCCAGGAAGGTAACGTCGGCCTGATGAAGGCCGTGAAGCGTTTCAACCCGGAAATGGGCGTGCGTCTGGTGTCCTTTGCGGTGCACTGGATCAAGGCCGAGATTCACGAGTTCATCCTGCGCAACTGGCGGATCGTGAAGGTCGCGACCACCAAGGCCCAGCGCAAGCTGTTCTTCAACCTGCGCAGCCAGAAGAAACGTCTGGCCTGGCTGAACAACGAGGAAGTCCACCGTGTGGCGGAAAGCCTCGGCGTCGAGCCGCGTGAAGTGCGTGAGATGGAAAGTCGCCTGACCGGCCATGACATGGCCTTCGACCCGGCTGCGGAAGCGGACGACGACAGTGCTTTCCAGTCGCCGGCCAACTACCTGGAAGACCACCGGTACGACCCGGCTCGTCAACTGGAAGATGCCGACTGGAGTGACAACTCCAATCACAACCTGCACGAAGCGCTGGAAGTGCTGGACGAACGCAGTCGCGACATCCTCTACCAGCGCTGGCTGGCAGAAGAGAAAGCGACGCTGCACGACCTGGCGCAGAAGTACAACGTATCGGCCGAGCGGATCCGTCAGCTCGAGAAGAGCGCGATGAACAAGCTCAAGTTGTCGATTGCCGCATAACCGGCAGTCTGGCAATAAAAAACGCCCCGATCAGTGATGATCGGGGCGTTTTTGTTTGCCTGTCAGGCAGTCATTGGGCCCAGGGCGCGCGGCGCGAATCATTGAGTGTCAACAAATAGCTGTCGCCACCCAGCTGGCTCATTTGCTGGCGAATCCAGCCGGCCCGACGCGACACATAAGCGGTCGGATGACTGGCGCTCCAGACCCGCGGATTCGGCAGCACAGCCGCCAGATAGCTCGCCTGTTGCCGGGACAGCGACCTGGCGCCTACGCCAAAGTGATGCCTTGCCGCCGCTTCGGCACCAAACACGCCGTCATCCCACTCGACGCTGTTCAGGTACACCTCAAGAATCCGCTGCTTGGGCCAGAACACTTCGATCAGTGCAGTAAACCACGCCTCGAGGCCCTTGCGCAGATAACTGCGACCGGACCACAAGAACAGGTTCTTCGACACTTGCTGGCTCAAGGTGCTGGCGCCGCGAATCGAACCGCCGAGTTCGTTGTGGGCCAGTGCGGCCTTGATCGCACTCAGGTCAAAACCCCAGTGCTCGGGGAATTTCTGGTCTTCGCCGGCAATCACCGCGACCTTCAGGTCATCGGAGATCTCGTCCCACGGTTTCCAGGTGCGTTGCAGATCGATCGGCTCGCCGTCGACCCAGGATTCGATCTTGCGCTCGACCATCAGCGCCGTGAACGGTGGCGGCACAAAGCGAAACACCAACACCAGCAATACGCTGCCGCCCGCGAACCAGAGCAGGGCCTTCGTGAAACGACGGAGAAATAAACGCAGCATAGAGATGGCTTGGCCGAACCGGTTGAGCGGGCCATTATACAGACCCTGCCGATCGAGTCTGACTGGAGTTCTACATGCTGCGTAGCTTTCTGATGCTGGCCGCCTTCTTTGGTTTCACCGGTGTCGGCCTCGGCGCATTCGCCGCCCATGGCCTGAAAAACCGCCTGACCCCGGAGTATCTGGCGATCTTCCACACCGGCGTCACCTATCAACTGGTGCACGCGCTGGCGCTGTTCGGCGTGGCGCTGCTGGCGACGCAGCTTCAGGGGCGTCTGGTCGCCTGGGCCGGCATCTCGTTCACCGTCGGTATTCTGCTGTTCTCCGGCAGTCTGTACCTGCTGACCACCCTCGGCATCGGCAAACTCGGCATCATCACCCCGTTCGGCGGCCTGGCGTTCCTGATCGGCTGGCTGTGCCTCGGACTCACCGCCTGGCGCCTGCACCCAACCGCTTGACGCTTGGTGCTGACCTTTAGGTCATGATCGGGCTAGAATGCCACCCCCTAAAAAGTGATGGCGGCGTTGCGCATGCGCATTCAGTTGAACGGTGAATCCTTTGAACTGCCCGACGGTGAAACCGTTGCGGCCCTGCTGACGCGTCTGGATCTGACCGGACGCCGCGTCGCGGTCGAACTCAATCTGGATATCGTCCCGCGCAGCCAGCATGCCGACACCACTTTGAACGACGGCGACAATGTCGAAGTCGTGCACGCGATCGGCGGCGGCTGATCGCCAGGCCTGCATGGGCCGAGAATTCTGCAAGACCCTCACCCCAACAGAGGATTCCCCATGAGCATCGTTCGTAGCGACAAGCCTTTCGTTCTGGCCGGTCGTACTTACCAGTCGCGTTTGCTGGTCGGTACCGGCAAGTACCGTGACATGGAAGAAACCCGCCTGGCCATCGAAGCCTCGGGTGCCGAGATCGTCACCTTCGCCGTGCGCCGCACCAATCTGGGCCAGATCGAAGGCGAGCCGAACCTGCTCGAAGTGCTGTCGCCGGATCGCTACACCTTCCTGCCGAACACCGCCGGTTGCTACGACGCGGTCGAAGCCGTGCGCACCTGCCGCCTGGCCCGTGAGCTGCTCGACGGCCACAATCTGGTGAAGCTGGAAGTGCTGGCCGACCAGAAAACCCTGTTCCCCAACGTGATCGAAACCCTCAAGGCCGCCGAAGTGCTGGTCAAGGAAGGCTTCGACGTGATGGTTTACACCAGTGATGACCCGATCATCGCCCGGCAACTGGCGGAAATCGGCTGCATCGCGGTCATGCCGCTGGCCGGTCTGATCGGTTCGGGCCTGGGGATCTGCAATCCGTACAACCTGCAGATCATCCTCGAAGAAGCCAAGATCCCGGTGCTGGTGGATGCCGGTGTCGGCACCGCTTCCGACGCCACCATCTCGATGGAACTGGGCTGTGACGCCGTGCTGATGAACTCGGCCATCGCCCACGCCCAGCAGCCGATCATGATGGCCGAAGCCATGAAACACGCGATCGTCGCGGGCCGCCTGGCCTACCTCGCCGGCCGCATGCCGAAAAAACTCTATGCCAGCGCCTCTTCGCCGCTGGATGGTCTGATCAAGTAAGAGCTATTGATGACTGAATCGAACGACACGCCAATCCAGACGGAAGAAGGCGACGAGCGCCAACACCGCCGCATCAAGAGTTTCGTGATGCGCGCCGGGCGCATGACCGAAGGCCAGCAGCGCGGCCTGGATCAGGGCGCGCCGAAGTTCGTGCTGCCGCTGGCCGATGCGCCGGTGGATTACGACCAGGTGTTCGGCCGCTCCGCGCCGCGTTCGCTGGAGATCGGTTTCGGCATGGGCCACTCGCTGCTGGAAATGGCCGCCGCTGCGCCGGAACAGGATTTCATCGGTGTCGAAGTTCACCGTCCGGGTGTCGGCGCGCTGCTCAACGGCGTGCTGACTCAGGGCCTGACCAACCTGCGGGTCTACGACTGCGACGCGATCGAAGTGCTCAACCGCTGCATCGCCGACAACAGCCTCGATCGCCTGATGCTGTTCTTCCCGGATCCGTGGCACAAGAGCCGTCACCACAAGCGCCGCATCGTTCAGGCGTCCTTCGCTGAACTGGTGCGCAGCAAGCTGAAGGTTGGCGGCATTCTGCACATGGCCACCGACTGGGAACCGTACGCCGAATACATGCTGGAAGTGATGAACGTCGCCCCGGGCTATCGCAACCTCGCCGAAGACGGCAAGTGCGTACCTCGCCCGGCCGAGCGCCCGATCACCAAGTTCGAACGCCGCGGCGAACGTCTTGGGCATGGCGTGTGGGATCTGAAGTTCGAAAAGCTCGCTTAAACGTTACGCAATAAAAAACTGTGGGAGCCAATGGCTCCCACAGCTGTTTTGGGTAGTAGCTGAAAATCAGCGGCGATCCGCGACCACGCCAATCAACACCAGCACCACCAACAACACCGGCGCCAGGCTGTAGTTGTTGAACTGGCTCAGCCCCTTCACTACCCACGGCGTCGCGTAGATCAGTGCTGCGCCGCTGCCGATCAGGCACAGCAGGGCCATCAGCGGCACGCGCAGAGCGCCGGCGATGCTGCCCAGGCGTTGCTCGACCCAGCCTTTGAAGTCAGCGCCGAACAGCACCAGCAGGCAACCCACCAGGGCCAGAGCGATTTCCGAGAGGTTGCTGCGACTCCAGCGGGACACGGTGGCGAGCAGGTCGAGTATCAAATCCATGCGGTTTCCTTAAGAGCGGTCAGCTCAGAAATTTCTGCAGCAAGTCGTTGAGGAACAGTTGTCCGCGCTCGGTGGCCGCCAGACGTGACGGTTCGACCTGCAACAGACCGCTTTGTTCGGCCTCGCGCCGGTGTTCGTCGAGGCTCTCCAGCGGCAGGCCGGTGCGCTCCGGGTACAGGCGCGATTCGACGCCGGCGGTCAGGCGCAGGGCGTTCATCAGGAATTCGAACGGCATCTCGTCGTTGGTCAGGGCTTTCTCGCCGGCCTGGAAGCTTTTGGCCGGGTTGAGGTAGTCCTTCGGCAGGCGCGTCTTCCAGGTGCGCACGATGCGCCCGTCCGGATGGCTGAGCTTGCCGTGGGCGCCGGCGCCGATGCCGATGAAGTCGCCGAAGCTCCAGTAATTCAGGTTGTGCCGCGCCGGGCGACCCGGTTGCGCGTAGGCCGAAACTTCGTACTGCGCGTAACCGTGCTCGGCCAGCAGCGCCTGTCCGGCCTCTTGAATGTCCCACAGCGTGTCGTCTTCCGGCAGCACCGGCGGCTGGTTCCAGAACACGGTGTTCGGCTCCAGTGTCAGCTGATACCAGGAAATGTGCGTTGGCTTCAGCTCGATCGCCTGGCGCAGATCGCTCAGGGCATCTTCCAGCGACTGGTCCGGCAAGCCGTGCATCAAGTCGAGGTTGAAGTTATCGAACCCGGCCTGGCGCGCCATGCCTGCCGCCCGCACGGCTTCATCGCCATTGTGGATACGGCCGAGAGCCTTGAGCTTTTCCTGCTGGAAGCTCTGGATGCCGATCGACAGGCGATTGATCCCCAGTTTGCGGTAGGCGACGAACTTTTCTTGCTCGAAGGTCCCGGGGTTGGCTTCCAGGGTGATTTCGATATCGTCGGCAAACGGAATGCGTTGTTTCACGCCTTCCAGCAGTCGACCAAGGGCTTCGGCGCTGAACAGGCTCGGCGTGCCGCCGCCAAAGAAGATCGAACTCAACTCACGGCCATACACCGCGTGCAGATCCTGATCGAGGTCTGCCAGCATCGCGTCGACGTACTCCTGCTCCGGCAGCACCGGGCTGGCGGTGTGGGAGTTGAAGTCGCAATAGGGGCATTTGCGCACACACCACGGGATGTGGATGTACAGCGCCAGGGGCGGCAGCGTCGGTAACGGTGCCCGAGGCGAGGAGGCGGCGCCGCCGATAATCAGCGACGACGCGCAGGAGCTATCGGTCATTTCAAGCCCAGACGCTGGCGCAGCAGATCCATTGCACGGGCGCGGTGGCTGATCTGGTTCTTGTCGCTCGGGCTCAGCTCGGCGCTGGACACGTTACGCTCCGGTACCCAGAACAGCGGGTCGTAGCCGAAACCGTGCTCACCGCTGGCGGCGGTCAGGATGCGCCCGTGCCACAGACCTTCGCAGAGGATCGGCAGCGGATCGTCGGCATGACGCACCAGCGCCAGCACGCAGACGAACTGCGCGCCACGCTCGGCTTCCGGCACGTCCTTCAAGGCGTCGAGCAGTTTGGCGTTGTTCGCCGCGTCACCCTTGCCGTCGGCGTAGCGCGCCGAGTAGATGCCCGGCGCACCGCCGAGGAAATCGACCGCCAGGCCCGAATCGTCGGCCAGCGCCGGCAGCCCGGAAATGCGAGCGGCATTGCGCGCCTTGAGGATCGCGTTCTCGACGAACGACAGACCGGTTTCTTCCGGCTCCACACTGCTGAATTCGCCGATCGAGCGCAGTTGCACCGAATCGCCGAGCATGGCCTGGAGTTCCTTGAGTTTGCCGGCGTTATGGCTGGCCAGTACGAGTTGCTTGAGATTGATCATTGGCCAGGGAAAAGCTCTTGGTTGAAATTGAGGGTGTTGATCTTGTCGCCGGTCTGCACCTTGATTTCAAAGGTGCGGGTTTCCTGCTGCTCCACCGGGTACTGGGCGATGTAGTAGATCGCGCCTTGCTCGGTGATCTGGCGGAAGGTCAGCGGCACGCTCTGGCTGGTCAGGTCCTTGACGGTGCCACTGACCTGGGCGATCAGCGGTTTGCCGTCCTTGATTACCGAGACATTGATCACGCCCTGGTTCTTGCTGCGGATCAGCTCGGCAGCCTTGGCGATGTCCGGCGTCAGGAAGGTCGAGTTGAAGGTGTTGTAATGCACGGTGACATCACCGAACACTTCCTTGCGTTCGCCCTTGATGGCATCGGCGGCCACGGCCGACAGGCTCAGGCAGGCGGCCAATAGCGCGGTAATCAAGCGTCCCATGTTCGTTCTCCTCGCAATGTCGTGGTTCAGACCGCGATTCTGTGATCCGCAAGCCCCGGGCTGCTGACGCGGTAGATACCGATCTCACCTAACAGATTAGGCCATAGCTTACTGGCCCACCCGTGGCGGTGCTGTTGATCCACGGCAAGCCGATCAATGACCTTCGCCTCACGTTCGCGACAAAGTTCTTCAAAGTCTTCGAAGGTGCAGAAGTGGATGTTCGGCGTGTTGTACCAGGTGTACGGCAGAAATTCCGACACCGGCATCCGGCCCTTGCTCGCCAGATACCAGCGGCAGCGCCAGTGACCGAAGTTGGGGAAGGTGATGATGCACTGGCGTCCGACCCGCAGCATTTCGTCGAGGATCTTGTCCGGGTAATGCACGGCTTGCAGGGCCTGGGTCATCACCACGATGTCGAAGCTGTTGCTGGCGAAGTTGCCCAGGCCCTTGTCCAGATCCTGTTCGATGACGTTGATGCCCTTGGCCACGCACTCGGCGATGTTGTCCGGGTCGTTTTCCAGGCCATAGCCGGTGACCTGCTTGTGGTCGCGCAGCCAGGTCAGCAACTCGCCGTCACCGCAGCCGAGGTCGAGCACGCGGCTGCCGGCGGGGATCCATTCCTGGATGATTTCCAGATCAGCTCTCATGGCTTTCTCACAACGTAATGCGGTTCATGTAATTGCCGAACGCCTGCAAATAGCGCGGGATCGGAATCAGGAAGGCGTCGTGGCCCTGCGGCGCGTCGATTTCCAGGTAGCTGACGTCCTTGCGCGCAGCCATCAGCGCATCCACCAGTTCCCGCGAGCGGGCCGGGGAGAAACGCCAGTCGGTGGTAAACGACATCACGCAGAACCTGGCTTTTGCACCTTCGAAGGTTTTCGCCAGGTTATCGTTGAAGTTCGCTGCCGGATCGAAGTAGTCCAGCGCCTTGGTCATCAACAGATAAGTGTTGGCATCGAAGCGCCCGGAGAACTCTTCGCCCTGATAGCGCAGGTAGCTTTCGACCTGGAACTCGACACTGTGGAAGTCGTAGTTGAGCTTTTCGCTCTTCAGGCCACGGCCGAATTTCTCGCCCATGGAGTCGTCGGACAGATACGTGATGTGTCCGACCATCCGCGCTAGCATCAGGCCGCGTTTGGGGATCACGCCCTGTTCCTGGAACGAGCCGCCGTGGAATTCCGGGTCGGTGAGGATCGCCTGGCGCGCCACTTCGTTGAAGGCGATGTTCTGCGCCGACAGCTTCGGGGCCGAGGCGATGGCCAGGCAGTGACGCACGCGATCCGGATACGTGATGGTCCATTGCAGCGCCTGCATGCCGCCCAGGCTGCCGCCGATCACCGCGGCCCACTGGCCGATGCCGAGCAGGTCGGCCAGACGTGCCTGGCTGTGCACCCAGTCTTCCACGGTCAGCACCGGGAAGTCGGCGCCGAACGGCTTGCCGGTTTCCGGGTTGAGGCTGCTCGGGCCGGTGGAGCCGTTGCAACCGCCGAGGTTGTTCAGGCTGACCACGAAGAACTTGTTGGTGTCGATCGGTTTGCCGGGGCCGATGCAGCTGTCCCACCAACCGGGCTTGCGGTCGTCGACGCTGTGATAACCCGCAGCGTGGTGGTGGCCGGACAAGGCGTGGCAGATCAGCACGGCGTTGCTCGCTTGCGCGTTCAGCGTGCCGTAGGTTTCGTAGATCAGGTCATAATCGGCCAGCGAACGGCCGCAGGCCAGGGCCAGCGGTTCGCTGAAGTGCGCCGTTTGCGGCGTCACCAGACCAACAGAATCGGGGGGAAAGGCAGCTGGCATCGACCCTGCTCTCGTTGAAATGAGGCGTAAGTCTAAAGACCGGTGGGGTTAGCGGCAAGCAACGATCAGGCCTGATTTGCGCTCGTTCCCACGCTCCGCGTGGGAACGCCTCATTGGACGCTCCGCGTCCGCTTCGGCGGGGGACGCGGAGCGTCCCGGGATGCATTCCCACGCGGACGGTTCGACGCCTCGACGTGGGAACGATCAGCGCACTAGTCCGGGCAGATCCGGCAACTTCTTCGGCGAGCAGATCTTCACCCGCTTCTGCCGGTTCAACTCGCCGCTGAGCAAACTGACCTGGCTTTTGGAAACCCCAAAAGCCTTGGCCAGAAACCCCATCAGGTACGCATTGGCCTTGCCCTCGACCGGCGGCGCGGTCAGGCGAATTTTCAGGCGATCACCGTGCAGCCCGCAGAAATCATCGCTGCGGGCGGCCGGTTGCAGGTGACATTCCAGAATCAGGTCGTCACCGTCCCAGCGAAACCAGCTCACATCAGCAGGCGCAGGATTTCCGGCATCATCGTCATCGCCGCGAGGTTGTTGATCACCAGCATGTCGATCAGCTTCAGCACGAGGAAGGCGAAGATCGGCGACAGGTCCAGACCACCGAGGTTCGGCAGGATGCGGCGGAACGGCGCCAGGGCCGGTTCGCAGATCTGGTTCACCAGTTCGGCGCCCGGATTGTGGCTGCCCGGTGCGACCCAGGACAGGATGATGCTGATGATCATGGCCCAGAAGAAAATCTTCAGGAACAGCGCCGTCACGCCGATCAGCGACCAGATCAGCAGTTGCAGCGGGTTACCGGTAGTGCCATAGGTCAGCAGCAGGGTCAGCGCCATCAGCGCCAGTTGCACGAGAATCGCCAATACCAGCGACGACATGTCGAGGCCGAACAGGCTCGGGATGATCCGGCGCAGTGGCTTGAGCAGCGGCTGCGTGGCCTTGACCACAAACTGGCACAGCGGGTTGTAGAAGTTCGCCCGCACCAGTTGCAGGACGAAGCGCAGCAGCACGATCAGCAGGTACAGGCTGCCAAGGGTTTGCAGCACGTAGACCGCTGCGGTGTTCAATCCAATCATGTAAGGCTCCTTATTTGCCCAGTTGTTCGGCCATTTCGGCCGAGCGGTGCGCGGCGGCGCCGAGTGCTTTTTCCACCAGGGCTTCGAAGCCTCCGGCCTGGAACGATTTGATCGCAGCTTCCGTGGTGCCCGCTGGCGAGGTCACGCGGCGGCGCAGTTCGGCGGCGTCGACGTCGCTGGACACGGCCATGTGCGCGGCTCCCAGCGCGGTCTGCAAGGTCAGCTGCTCGGCGGTTTCCTTCGGCAGGCCGAGTTTGACGCCGGCGGCGGTCATGGCTTCGATCAGCAGGAAGAAGTACGCCGGGCCGGAACCGGAGACGGCGGTGACGGCGTCCAGTTGCTGCTCTTCGTTCAGCCACAGGGCAATGCCCACGGCGGACAGCAGTTCTTCAGCCTGCTGGCGTTGTTCGGCACTCACTTCGTCGGTAGCGTACAAACCGCTAACGCCCTGACGCAGCAGCGCCGGGGTGTTCGGCATGCAGCGCACGATCGGTTGCTCGCCAAGCCATGCGGTCATGCTGGCGCAGGTGATGCCGGCGGCGATGGAGACCACCAGTTGATTCGGTTTCAGGCTGGGGCGAATCGCTTCGCACACGGCTTTCATGGCCTGTGGCTTGACTGCCAGCACGACAACGTCGGCGCCGTCGATGGCCTGGGCGTTGTCGGCGAAGGTTTCGATGCCGTGTTCGGCGCTGACTTTGGCGCGGGTTTCTTCACCCGGATCGCTGGCGCGAATGTGTGCAGCTTCCAGACCCTTGGCCCGCAGGCCGCCGATCAGGCTGGCGGCCATGTTGCCGGCACCGATAA
Organism: Pseudomonas sp. GW458-11-26-14-LB4; assembly: GCF_059423925.1. Taxonomy (NCBI): domain Bacteria; kingdom Pseudomonadati; phylum Pseudomonadota; class Gammaproteobacteria; order Pseudomonadales; family Pseudomonadaceae; genus Pseudomonas; species Pseudomonas sp. GW458-11-26-14-LB4. Next base: position 251,406 of record NZ_JBWKYU010000001.1, on the reverse strand, counting down.
AGGCAATACGTGTGTTGCTCATGTCAGGTCCTTATCTGGAAATGGTCAAGATTGGGAATAGTCGCGGGCGCCGAACAGGGCCGTACCGATACGGACCCAGGTCGCGCCCTGGGCAATGGCCGACTCGAGGTCGTGGCTCATGCCCATGGAAAGTGTGTCGAGCGGCAGATCGAGGCTGGCCTGCAACTTCTGAACGGCGGCGAATGCAGCATCCTGCTCGGCGCGATCTTCAGTCGGTTCGGGAATCGCCATCAACCCGCGCAGCTTCAGGCGTGGCAGGGCGCTGATGGCCTGGGCCAGCGCCGGCAGGTCTTGCGGCGTGCAGCCGGACTTGCTGGCCTCACCGCTGACGTTGACCTGAATGCAGATGTTCAGTGGCGGCAGATCCGCCGGGCGTTGTTCGGACAGGCGTTGGGCGATTTTCAGACGATCCACGGAGTGCACCCAGGCGAAATGCTCGGCAATCGAGCGGGTCTTGTTCGACTGAATGGGGCCGATGAAGTGCCAGATCAAGGGCAGGTCGGCCAGTTCGAGCTGTTTGCCCAAGGCCTCTTGCAGGTAGTTCTCGCCAAAGTCGCGCAGGCCGGCGGCGTACGCTTCGCGCAGGGCTTCGGCCGGTTTGGTCTTGCTCACGGCCAGCAGCTGGACGCTGTTTTCATCGCGTCCGGCGGCAGCGGTGGCGGCATGAATACGCGAACTAACCTGGAGAATGTTGTCTGCTATCGTGGACATCAAGAGGCGCCAGCGGTCTGAAGGTTCGCGGCATTCTACTGGAATTGAGGGACGCTATGGATATCACTGAACTGCTGGCCTTCAGCGCCAAACAGGGCGCTTCCGACCTGCACCTGTCGGCCGGTCTGCCGCCGATGATCCGCGTGGATGGCGACGTGCGGCGGATCAATCTGCCGGCGCTGGATCACAAACAGGTGCACGAGCTGATCTACGACATCATGAACGACACCCAGCGGGTGGACTTCGAGAAACATCTGGAGACCGACTTTTCCTTCGAAGTCCCCGGCGTGGCGCGCTTTCGGGTCAATGCCTTCAACCAGAACCGGGGCGCCGGGGCGGTGTTCCGGACCATCCCGTCAAAAGTGCTGACCATGGAAGACCTGGCCATGGGTGACGTCTTTCGCAAGATCACCGATGCGCCGCGCGGGCTGGTACTGGTTACCGGGCCGACCGGCTCCGGCAAGTCCACGACCCTGGCGGCAATGATCGATTACCTCAACACCCATCGTCATCACCACATCCTGACCATCGAAGATCCGATCGAATTCGTCCACGAATCGCGCAAATGCCTGATCAATCAGCGCGAAGTCCATCGCGATACCTGCAGTTTCGCCACCGCATTGCGTTCAGCCCTACGCGAAGACCCGGACGTGATCCTGGTGGGCGAGATGCGTGATCTGGAAACCATCCGCCTGGCACTCACCGCCGCCGAAACCGGGCACCTGGTGTTCGGCACCTTGCACACCACGTCGGCAGCCAAGACCATCGACCGGGTGGTGGACGTGTTCCCCGGGGACGAAAAGTCCATGGTGCGCTCGATGCTGTCGGAGTCGTTGCTGGCGGTGGTGTCGCAGACGCTGATCAAGAAGATCGGCGGTGGCCGGGTGGCGGCGCACGAAATCATGCTGGGTACCTCGGCGATCCGTAACCTGATCCGTGAGGACAAGGTGGCGCAGATGTATTCGGCGATCCAGACCGGCGGCTCACTGGGGATGCAGACACTCGACATGTGCCTGAAGGATCTGGTTACCAAAGGCTTGATCAGCCGTGAACATGCGCGGGAGAAGGCGCGCACGCCGGATAACTTTTAGGCAAAAAAAACGCAGCCCTTGGGCTGCGTTTTTTGTACCTGAACAATCAGCGCTGAACGACGCGCATCTGCCCCTGTTCTTTCGGCAATACGCGTTTGGCCACCACGTAATGCTTTTCCCAGTACGGCTTGTTCAGTGTGTCGATGCTCACCGACTTGCCGCGCCGTGGCGCATGGATGAAACGATCGTTGCCCAAATAGATGGCAACGTGATTGACCCGACGGCTCTTGATGTTGAAGAAAATCAGGTCGCCCGGCTTCAGGTCCTTGCGTTCGACTTTCTCGCCGTGACCGCTGGCCATGGCGTTCGAGGTGCGTGGCAGGTCGAACGTGGCGTCGTTGAACGCGTACTTCACCAGACCGCTGCAGTCGAAGCCTTTACTCGGGCTGCTGCCGCCCCAACGGTAGGGTGTACCGAGGACGTTTACCGCGCGACTCAGGACGTTGCTGCTTTCCTTGGTCGCCATCGGTGGCACCAGCTTGCTGCGGCCGTTGCTGCTCAGCGTGGTGTGTTTGACCTGTTTGCCTTTGTTCGAAGGAGCAGAGGCATGGGATTTAGGGGTGAAACCGTTAACGTTTGGAAGACGTTGCTCACGATTGGTGGCGTGGGCGGCCAGTGGCATTAATAGGCAAATGGTTAGCCATGTCTTGAAAAATGGACGCATTAGGCAGGGCTCTTGGTGTGTTAGCGCGCAACTTTATAACAGCTTTTTTGTCACTTCCGAGGCCGTTGGTCGATTCAATCGGGTGCCAACGGAACCAAATAAGCGGCAAAAAGACGCAATTGTCGGACAGAAGTCCGGTGCTATAAGGCTTTGACGGGAGACACGGTAGCATTTGCCATACGTCGGCTACCTGTAAAAAAGTCACAAAGAATTAAAGAATATTTATCTATCGCGTGAATCGAGGTCTTAATGAACGGCTATCAGCTGCCCCGTGTGAAGGAAAAAGACACCCATAGCAAGGTGATCGGCTACCTGTTGTGGATTTTCGGTTTCACAGGCTCACACCGCTTCTATTACGGCAAGCCGGTGACCGGCACGATCTGGTTTTTCACCTTCGGGTTGCTGGGGATCGGCTGGCTGATCGACGTGTTCCTGATCCCGGCGATGGATCGACAAGCCGACCTGCGTTTCGTGGCGGGCCCTATTGAATATAACGTGGCGTGGATTCTGCTGACCTTCCTCGGCGCGTTCGGCGTGCACCGGATGTATCAGGGCAAGTGGATCACAGGTTTGCTGTACCTGCTGACCGGCGGGTTGTTCTTTCTGGGGGTGCTGTATGACTTCTGGACGCTGAACGATCAGGTGTCGGTGCGTAACGCCGAAGGGCGGGGTGCCTTTCAGTAAGTGATGGCGAGGGAGCTGGCTCCCTCGCCATTTTTGTTACGCCTGGTGGCTGATCCGGCCATCCACCAGCGTGTAACGCACCACACCCGGCAGGCTATGGCCGAGGAACGGGCAGTTCTCGCCCTTCGACAGCCAGGTTTCGCCGGCAACGGTCGAAGCCTTCGGATCGAACAGCACGATATCTGCCGCGCCACCCACCGCCAGTTTGCCTGCCGGCAGCCGCAGGGCCTCGGCCGGACCGGCGCTCAGACGGGCCAGCAGGGTCGGCAGGTCCAGCAGACCGTCCTCGACCAAGGTCATCGCCAGCGGCAGCAACAGCTCGACGCTGCTGATGCCGGGCTCGGTCGCGCCGAACGGTGCCAGTTTGGCATCGCGTTCATGGGGCTGGTGATGGCTGGAAATCGCCGAGACCACGCCGGACTTCACCGCCTCGCGCAGACCATCGCGGTCGGCGCGGGTGCGCAGCGGCGGTTGCACGTGATACAGGCTGCTGAAGTCGATCAGCCCTTCGTCCGTCAGGATCAGCTGATACAGGGCGACATCTGCCGTGACTTTCAAGCCACGGGCCTGGGCCTGAGCGATCAGGGCCACGCCGCGAGCGCTGGTCAGCTGGCTGAAGTGCGCACGCACGCCGGTCTGCTCGACCAGCAGCAGATCCCGGGCCAGCGCCACGGTTTCAGCGGTTTCCGGGATGCCCGGCAGGCCGAGGAAGCTGGCGGTGGCGCCTTCGTGGGCCAGGCCGCCGTCGGCCAGGTCGTGATCCTGCGAGTTGAAGATCACCGTCAGGTCGAAGGTCGCCGCGTAATCCAGCGCCCGGCACAGGGTACGGGTGTTGCGGAAGCTCTCGAGGCCGTTGCCGAACGCCACGCAACCGGCGTCGCGCAGGGCAACGAGTTCTGCGAGCTGTTCACCATCCAGACCTTTGCTCAGCGCGCCGATCGGGAACACCTTGGTGTTGCCGGCCTCGCGGGCGCGGTCGAGGATCAGTTCGGCCACGGCGGAGGTGTCGAGCACCGGTTTGGTTTTCGGCGGGCAGCACAGGCTGGTCACGCCGCCGGCTGCAGCCGCGCGGGTTTCGCTGGCGATGGTGCCTTTGCGGCTGTAGCCCGGCTCGCGCAGGGCGACGTTCAGGTCTACGAGGCCTGGAGCGGCGACAAGACCTTGGGCGTCGATGGTTTCGACGGCGGTGAAGCCGGCCGGTGCAGCGCCGAGGGCGACGATCTTGCAGGCTTCAACGTGAATATCGGTGATTTGATCCAGGCCGCTGCTCGGATCGATGACGCGGGCGCCGAGAATGCTGAGCTTCACTGGGCGTTCTCCTGCTCGAATTGACGTTGCGCCGTTTGCCCGCTCATGGCCATCGACAGCACGGCCATACGGATCGCGATGCCGTAAGTGACTTGATTGAGGATCACCGAGTGCGGGCCGTCGGCCACCGCCGACTCGATTTCCACACCACGGTTGATCGGCCCCGGGTGCATGACGATGCAATCGGGCTTGGCGCCTGCCAGGCGCGCGGTGGTCAGACCGAACAGGCGGTAGAACTCGCCTTCGCTCGGCAGCAGGCCGCCGGTCATGCGCTCACGCTGCAGGCGCAGCATGATCACCACGTCGACGTCTTTCAGGCCTTCGGTCATGTCGGTGTAGACCTTCACGCCGTATTGCTCGATGCCGATCGGCAGCAGGGTTTTCGGTGCGATCACGCGGATGTCCGGGCAACCGAGGGTCTTCAGGGCGAGCATGTTCGAGCGCGCCACCCGCGAGTGCAGGATGTCGCCGACGATGGCCACCGAGAGGTTCTCGAAACCGCCCTTGTGACGGCGGATGGTCAGCATGTCGAGCATGCCTTGGGTCGGGTGCGCGTGCCGGCCGTCGCCGCCGTTGATGATCGCCACTTGCGGGCAGACATGCTCGGCGATGAAGTGCGCGGCGCCCGAGTCACCGTGGCGCACGACGAACATGTCGGCGGCCATGGCTTCCAGGTTGCGCAGGGTGTCGAGCAGGGTTTCGCCCTTGCTGGCCGACGAAGTCGACACGTTCAGGGTGATCACGTCCGCCGACAGTCGCTGGGCCGCCAGTTCGAAGGTGGTGCGGGTGCGGGTCGAGTTTTCGAAGAACACGTTGCACACGGTCTTGCCGCGCAGCAACGGGACCTTCTTCACGGCCCGGGCGCCGACTTCGAGGAACGAGTCGGCGGTGTCGAGGATTTCCGTCAGCAACTCGCGGCGCAGGCCATCGAGCGAGAGGAAGTGGCGCAGCTGGCCCTGATCATTGAGCTGCAGCGGGCGCTTGGTATCTAGAGGCGTCATCGCGAGGGGGACTCTCAATAGGGCGGATTAAAGGGCAAGGTCTTGCAGTTCGAGGGCCAGCTCCGGCCCGGACAGCTTGACCCGCTCGTGGGCGGCCAGCGACAGGGTCGCGCCGACCACGTTCGGGCGGATCGGCAATTCGCCGGCGTCCAGGTCCAGCAGGCAGACCAGCGTCACGCTGGCCGGGCGGCCGTAGTCGAACAGTTCGTTCATGGCGGCGCGGATGGTCCGGCCGCTCATCAGTACGTCGTCGATCAGCACCAGATGCTGGCCTTCGATTTCGAAGGGCAGGGCGGACGGGCGCACCTGCGGGTGCAGGCCGTTCTGGCTGAAGTCGTCGCGGTAGAAGGAAACATCCAGCGTGCCCAATGGCGCATCGCTGCCCAGCTCTTTGAGCAGGGCCTGGGCGACCCAGACGCCGCCGGTGCGGATGCCGATGTAACGCGGTTCGCTGATATCACGCTGGGCAAGGTGCGCCTTGAGGCGGGTCGCCATCTGGCTGATCAGATCGGCGGGATTGGGCAGGCTCATGGTTGCTCCTTCTCGGGGTCGAGCCGGTTCTCGCGAACCGGGGCTCGGGTTGTAACCAAAAGAAAAGCGCCGTAGCGCTTGTCAGGATTCAAATAGTGCGGTGTTTTCGTCGAGCCAGCCTTGCAGCAGCAGGGCGGCGGCGATGGCGTCCACCGGGTTGTCGCGGTAGCTGCCTTTCTGCCCACCGCGCACCAGTCGCTCGCCCTTGGCTTCGAAGGTCGTCAGGCGTTCGTCGTGGGTATAGAAAGGCAGGTTGAAGCGGCCGTTGAGGCGGCGGGCGAATTTCTCGGCGCGGGCGCACATCTCGCTGGGCGTACCGTCCATGTTCAGCGGCAGGCCGACCACCACGGCGTCGGGCTTCCATTCCTTTATCAGGGCTTCGACCTGATTCCAGTCCGGCACACCGTTTTGCGCCTTCAAGGTGCACAGTTCGCGGGCCTGGCCGGTAATCACCTGGCCGACCGCCACGCCGATCTGTTTGGTGCCGTAGTCGAAGCCGAGGATCAGGCGCAGGGCCATCAGGCGTGTCCTGCCTGGCTGGTCAGCAGGCTGAGGTTGATTCCCAGATGCTTGGCCGCCGCTTCCAGGCGCAGTTCACTGCTGGTGTTGAACAGGATGTCGGCGTCGTACGGGCAGGTCAGCCAGGCGTTGTCGGCCAGTTCGGCCTCCAGCTGACCGGCTTCCCAACCGGCATAACCGAGGGTGATGACGCTTTTGGCCGGGCCCACGCCGTCGGCGATGGCGAACAGCACATCCTGCGAGGTGGACAGGGCCAGATCGCCCTCCAGCTCAACGGTAGCCTGGAACGTCTTGCCCGCCGGGTGCAGGACAAAACCGCGATCGGTCTGCACCGGGCCGCCGATGAAGATCGGCACATGCTGGCACAGCGCCGGCGGATCGATGTCCGGGCGCAGTTGTTCGAGGATGTCGGCCAGATTCAGCTCTTGCGGTCGGTTGACCACCAGCCCCATGGCGCCATTGGCCGTGTGCTCGACGATGTAGGTCAAGGTGTGGGCAAAGTTCGGGTCGGCCATGTGTGGCATGGCGATCAGGAAGTGATGCTTGAGGTAGCTGGGGCTGACGTTTTTCATGTGCGCTAGTGTGGCGTTCGGGGGGCGAACTGACAAGCTGGAGCGGGCAAAAGATCGACTCAGTTACTGGACAACCGGTCGCCCCGGGCGAATTTCCAGGTGCGGATGATTTCCAGTCGGTCGATGTCCGACAGGTCCCCGGTAAACGGTGCAAACGGTGCCGCCAGACGCACGATCCGCTGCGCCGCCTGATCCAGCAGTGGCTGGCCGGAAGACTCCAGCACCAGCACTTCATACAGCGAGCCGTCGCGGTTGATCGACACCATCAGGCGCAGATTGCCGTAGATCTGCTTGCGCCGGGCTTCGTCGGGGTAATTGAGGTTGCCGATGCGCTCGACCTTCTTGCGCCACTCGTCCTTGTACCAGGCGCCCTTGTCGCGCATGGTCGAGGCGGCGCTGAGGCGGTGGATACGCGGGCGCTTGGCGTACAGCTGTTGTTCGTTGGCCAGTTCGGCTTCAAGGCTGGCGATGTCGCTGGAGAGCTGCGAACTGTCGAAGGTCGGGGCGTCGACCGTCGGTTTGGTCTCGGTCCTGGCTTCTTCTTTCTTGGTCGGCGCCTTTTTCGGTTTCGGCGCGACGGTGGTCACGGCCGCCTTGGGCGCGGCTTCCTGCACTTCCGGCTTGGCGGCGGGCGGCGGGGTGACTGTCTTGACTTCGTTTGCCTGAAACGGCGCGACCTCGGTGGTCTTGGGGATCGCCTTCTTGTCGAGGGTGCCGCTGCCTTCCTGGTTTTCCTGGGCGAGGAAATCGGCCTTCGCCGGCTTCTTTTCGCTCTTGAAGGTAGCGAGGGTGATTTCCAGGGTTTTGCTGATCTGCTTGGGCTCGACCATGGTGAAACCCACGCCGAGCAGCAGCGCCAGATGGATCAGCGCCGCGAGAAACAGGGTAAATCCGAGGCGATCGACCGGGCGCACGCCTTTATGGGCGAGTTCAGCGGGCAGATCGGACGGAAGTGTCATTCGAGAAAAACCAACATCGCGTTTTTACGGGCTCGGCATGATAACGCAATGTTGGTTTTTAGCTGCAAGCTTGAAGTCTCAAGCGACAAGCTGCACACCACTGGCTTTAAGCTTGCGGCTTGCGGCTCGACGCTTGCAGCTTGCCTTCGATCGCATCCATCAGCAGGCCGCCGATGTCGGTGCCGAAGGCATTGTCGATTTCGCGGATGCAGGTCGGGCTGGTGACGTTGATTTCGGTAAGGTGCTCGCCGATCACGTCCAGGCCGACGAACAGCAGGCCTTTTTCGCGCAAGGTCGGGCCGACCTGGGCGGCGATCCAGCGATCCTTGTCGGTCAACGGACGAGCTTCGCCACGACCACCGGCCGCGAGGTTGCCACGGGTTTCGCCCTGGGCCGGAATCCGCGCCAGGCAGTAATCCACCGGCTCGCCGTCGATCATCAGGATGCGCTTGTCGCCGTCCTTGATCGCCGGCAGGTAGGCCTGACCCATGATCTGCTGGGCGCCGAGGGCGGTCAGGGTTTCCAGGATCACCGACAGGTTCGGATCGCCGGCGCGATGACGGAAGATCGAGGTGCCACCCATGCCGTCCAGCGGCTTGAGGATCACGTCGCCATGTTTGGCGGCGAATTCACGCAGCACGTCGGCGCGGCGGCTGACTACGGTCGGCGGCGTGCACTGCGGGAACAGGGTGGCGAACAGTTTTTCGTTGCAGTCGCGCAGGCTCTGCGGCTTGTTGACCACCAGCACCCCGGCGGCTTCGGCCTGTTCGAGCAGGTAGGTGGAGTAGACGAACTCCATGTCGAACGGCGGATCCTTGCGCATCAGGATCACGTTCAGGTCGCTGAGCGGCGAATCCTGCTCGGTGCCCAGTTCGAACCATTTTTCCGGGTTGGCGAAGACTTTCAGCGGCTTCATCCGCGCCCGTGCCTGGCCTTCGCCCTGATAAAGGTCTTTCTGTTCCATATAGAACAGTTCCCAGCCGCGCTTCTGCGCCGCCAGCAGCATGGCCAGCGAGCTATCCTTTTTATAGGAAATGCTGGCGATAGGGTCCATGACAATCCCGACGCGAACGCTCATTGGGTTTTCCTCGAAAATTGGCTACCGGATCGGTATGAAAAAAGTGCCGCCAGAGTGGCGCCGGGCGGGTTTTCGGTCAAGGAAAAACCCGTCGATAGATTGGATCAGGAGACTGTGCTAAAAAGGCTGCCATGTCGTGCTGGCCCTTGAACATCAAGGGTTTCCAGCCATTACGCATCGCAAAACGGACAAATTGATTCGCAAAGGCGACGGTAGAGCCCCCTTATGGAACAGCAGTCCAGCGCCTTGAAGGTCATGGTGATCGACGACTCGAAAACGATTCGTCGCACCGCCGAGACCCTGTTGAAAAATGCAGGGTGCGAAGTCATCACCGCGATCGACGGTTTTGACGCCCTGGCGAAGATCGCCGACCACCATCCCGGGATCATCTTTGTCGACATCATGATGCCGCGTCTGGATGGTTATCAGACCTGCGCTTTAATCAAGAACAACAATGCGTTCAAGGGCACGCCGGTGATCATGCTGTCGTCCCGGGACGGGCTGTTCGACAAGGCCAAGGGGCGGATTGTCGGTTCCGATCAATTTTTGACCAAGCCTTTCAGCAAGGAAGAACTGCTCGACGCGATTTCGGCCCATGTTCCGGGCTTCGCTGCCGCTTTGCCGCAGTAAGACACGCACAGAGACGCTCGGCCAGCGGGCCCGGTGTCGACAAGAAAAATGGGGAAGACCATGGCACGTATCCTGATCGTCGATGATTCGCCGACCGAAATGTACAAACTCACCGGCATGCTGGAAAAGCACGGGCACGAAGTGCTGAAAGCCGAAAACGGCGCCGACGGCGTGGCCCTGGCCCGTCAGGAAAAACCCGATGCGGTACTGATGGACATCGTCATGCCCGGCCTCAACGGCTTCCAGGCCACCCGTCAGTTGACCAAGGATGCGGAAACCAGCCACATCCCGGTGATCATCATTACTACCAAGGATCAGGAGACCGACAAGGTCTGGGGCACCCGCCAGGGCGCCAAGGACTACCTGACCAAACCGGTCGACGAAGACACGCTGATCAAGACCCTGAACAACGTGCTGGCCGGTTGATCGCGCCGCCATGAGCGAGTCGCTGACCGCGTTCGAGCTGTTGTGGCAGATCGACCAGCGCTGTCGCCTGCTGGCGGCGGACCTGCCGTCGCAACCGGCGCGCCAGGATCGCTGGAGCGGCATCGGCTTTCGTCTGGGCGAGCACTGGTACGTCACGCCGATGGGCGAAGTCAGCGAAGTGCTGCCCGAACTGCGTGTCACCCAGTTGCCGGGCGTCAAGCCGTGGGTCAAGGGCGTGGCCAACCTGCGCGGACGGCTGCTGCCGGTCATGGACCTGTGCGGCTTCTTCGGCCATGAGCTGTCACCGATGCGCAAACAGCGGCGGGTACTGGTGGTAGAGCATCAGGACGTGTTTGCCGGGTTGCTGGTCGATGAAGTCTTCGGCCTGCAGCACTTCGAGCAGGACAGCTTCGAATCCGTCTCGATCAGTAAACGGCAAGGCTCCAAGGGCGAGTTCATCAAGGGCTATTTCCGGCGCGAGCAGAACTGGCGGGTGTTCAGCCTGTTTGCGCTGGCGCAGTCACCGAGTTTCATGCACGTCGCGGTTTAACAGGCGAGGACCGATGATCAAAGCAAAAACAGGCAAGCCCGCAGAAGGCTCGCGCAGCCGCTCACAGATCATCGTGCTGTTCATCGCACTGATCGTGTTCATCATGCTGCTGTTCGCCAACTTCGCTTACCTCAACACCCAGGCCAACTACGACAAGCAGTACATCGGCCACGCCGGCGAGCTGCGGGTGCTGTCGCAGCGGATCGCCAAGAACGCCACCGAAGCCGCCGCCGGCAAGGCCGCCGCGTTCAAGCTGTTGAGCGATGCGCGCAACGACTTCGCCCAGCGCTGGGGTTACCTCAAGAAGGGCGACCCGGCCACCGGCCTGCCGCCGGCGCCGTCCGTCGTGCGCCCGGAAATGCGCGCCGTGCAGCTGGACTGGGAACGCCTGCTGAAAAACACTGACGCGATTCTCTCCAGCGAACAGACCGTGCTGTCCCTGCATCAGGTCGCCGCGACCCTGGCCGAAACCGTGCCGCAGTTGCAGATCGAATACGAAAAGGTCGTGGAAATACTCCTGCAACGCGGCGCGCCGGCGGCGCAGGTGGCGATGGCCCAGCGTCAGTCGCTGCTGGCCGAACGGATTCTCGGCGCGGTGAACACCGTGCTCTCGGGCGATGAAAACTCCCAGCAGGCCGCCGACGCCTTCGGTCGCGATGCCGCGCGCTTCGGCCAGGTGCTCAACGGCATGTTGCAGGGCAACCCGGCGCTGAAGATCAGTCAGGTCGAAGACCGCGACGCCCGTGCTCGCTTGAGCGAGATTTCCGAACTGTTCCAGTTCGTCTCGGGTTCGGTGGATGAAATCCTCGAAACCTCGCCGGAGCTGTTCAAGGTCCGTGAATCGGCCACCAATATCTTCAGCCTGTCGCAGACCCTGCTCGACGAAGCCTCGCACTTGGCCACCGGTTTCGAAAACCTCGCCGGCGGGCGCAATACCGACACCATCGGCGGCTACGTGCTGGGCCTGCTGGCGCTGGCCTCGATCATCCTGATCGGCATGGTCATGGTCCGGGAAACCAACCGTCAGTTGCGCGAGACCGCCGAGAAGAACGAACGCAACCAGAACGCGATCATGCGCCTGCTCGACGAGATCGAAGACCTCGCCGACGGCGACCTGACCGTGACCGCCTCGGTGACCGAAGACTTCACCGGGACCATCGCCGACTCGATCAACTATTCGGTCGACCAGCTGCGCGATCTGGTCGCCACCATCAACCTCACTGCCGGCCAGGTGGCCGCTGCGGTGCAGGAAACCCAGGCCACCGCCATGCACCTGGCCCAGGCCTCGGAGCATCAGGCCCAGCAGATTTCCGAAGCCTCGACCGCGATCAGCGACATGGCCCAGTCGATCGATCAGGTGTCGGCCAACGCCGCTGAATCCTCGGCGGTTGCCGAGCGTTCGGTGGAGATCGCCAACAAGGGCAACGAGGTGGTGCACAACACCATCCACGGTATGGACAACATTCGCGAACAGATCCAGGACACCGCCAAGCGCATCAAGCGTCTGGGCGAGTCGTCCCAGGAAATCGGCGACATCGTCAGCCTGATCGACGACATCGCCGACCAGACCAACATCCTCGCCCTCAACGCGGCAATTCAGGCGTCGATGGCCGGTGACGCCGGGCGCGGTTTTGCCGTGGTTGCCGACGAAGTGCAACGGCTGGCCGAGCGCTCGTCCGCCGCGACCCGACAGATCGAAACGCTGGTGCGGGCGATCCAGACCGACACCAACGAAGCCGTGATTTCCATGGAGCAGACCACCACCGAAGTGGTGCGCGGCGCGCGGCTGGCGCAGGATGCCGGTGTGGCCCTGGAAGAAATCGAAGGCGTGTCCAAGACACTCGCGGCGCTGATCCAGAGCATTTCCAACGCGGCGCAGCAGCAGACGTCTTCGGCCGGGCAGATTTCCCTGACGATGAACGTGATCCAGCAGATCACCTCGCAGACTTCGTCCGGCTCCACGGCCACCGCCGAGAGCATCGGCAACCTGGCGAAAATGGCCAGCCAGTTGCGTCGCTCGGTGTCCGGGTTCACCTTGCCGGCGGCGCCTGCGCCCGTCGCGGACAAGGCGTGAGGCCTGCGGGCGAGGCAATGTCGAGCGGAGTGGTTATGGGTGACCGGCACGATTACGTGGCCCTCGAATGGGTCAAGGGTGAAATCGCCGAGACGCTGAGGCAGGCGCATCAGGCCATCGAAGCCGTGCTCGACGATCCGCAGTCGGTGCCCGGGCTGGACGAATGCCTGGCCTGCATCCATCAGGTGCACGGCAGCCTGCAGATGGTCGAGTTCTACGGCGCGGCATTGCTCGCCGAAGAAATGGAACACCTGGTCGAAGCGTTGCAGAACGACCGCGTCAGCCACCGCGACGAAGCGCTGCACTTGCTGTTGCAGGCGCTGGGTCAGTTGCCGATTTACCTGGACCGCGTGCAGGGCGCCCGCCGTGACCTGCCGCTGGTGGTGCTGCCGCTGATCAACGATTTACGCAGCGCCCGGGGCGAAAGCCTGTTGTCGGAAACCAGCCTGTTCAGCCCGCAGTTGCCTGAACTGGCGCCGTTGGGCGAGGAAACCCTGGCGCTGCTGGAACCGGCGGAGCTGCCGAATGTGCTGCGCAAGTTGCGTCAGATGCTGCAAATGGCGTTGGTCGGATTGCTCCGCGAACAGGACGATCAGACGCACCTCGGTTATCTCGCCAAAGTCTTTACCCGGCTTGAAGCACTCAGCGGTAACTCGCCGCTGAGCCCGTTGTGGCAGGTCGCCTCGGCACTCGTCGAGGGCATGCGCGAAGGGCGGATCGCCAACAGCCCGGCTCTGCGCAGCCTGTTCAAGGATGCCGACAAGGAACTCAAGCGCCTGCTCGAACAGGGCATGCCTGGCCTCAACCAGCCGCCACCGCCTGAACTGCTGAAAAGCCTGCTGTTTTATATCGCCAAAGCCGAACATCCCACCGGGCAGATGCTGACCATGAAAGATCGCTACTCCCTGGACGACGCGCTGCCCGACAGCGCGATGGTCGACGAAGAACGCGCGCGCCTGGCCGGCCCCGATCGCGATGCCATGCGCTCGGTGCTCGCGGCGCTGTGCGAAGAACTGGTGCGGGTCAAGGAACGCCTCGACCTGTTCGTGCGCAGCGACCGCCAGCACGCTTCGGATCTGGACAGCCTGCTGGCGCCGCTGCGGCAGATCGCCGACACCCTCGCGGTGCTTGGTTTCGGCCAGCCGCGCAAGGTGATCATCGATCAACTGGCGGTGGTGCTCAGCCTCGCGCAGGGCCAGCGCGAACCGAACGACGCCACGCTGATGGACGTCGCCGGCGCCTTGCTCTACGTCGAAGCGACCCTGGCCGGGATGGTCGGCACCGTCGAGCCGGAGAGCCCGGAAGACTCGCGCCTGCCGACCACCGACCTGACGCAGATCCATCAGATCGTGATCAAGGAAGCACGCATCTGCCTGCAACAGGCCAAGGACATGATCGTCGACTACATCGACGCCGACTGGGATCGCCAGCAACTGCAAAGCCTGCCGGCACTGCTGACCCAAGTTCGGGGCGCGCTGGCGATGATTCCGCTGGCGCGCGCGGCAAGTCTGCTCGAAGCCTGCAACGGATTTATCCGCGAGCATCTGTTGCTCGACCCTCACGAGCCGGGCTGGCAGCAACTCGACAGCCTCGCCGACGCCATCACCAGCCTTGAGTACTACCTCGAACGCCTGACCGACGACCCGCAGGCACCCAGCGAACACTTGCTGGATATCGCGCAGAAAAGCCTCGCCAGTCTCGGCTTCTTTCCTGACGAACAGCCCGGCGAGCCGCATGTGCCGGTGCTCGACGACGTGCTCAGCCCCAGCGAAGCGCTGGTGATGCAGGATTTGCAGGAGCTGGACGACCCGCAGATCGTGCAGTCGTTGGCCGAAGTGCTGGCCAGCCCGGTGTCGGCGGTCAACCCGCCGGCGCTGACCACGCCGGGCAGCCTGCTGCCGCCACCGGCCGATGAAGAACCGGTGGACGACGAGCTGCGCGAAGTGTTCCTCGAAGAGACCGGGGAAGTGCTCGAGGTGCTGAGCGAATACCTGCCGCGCTGGTCTGCCGAGCCCGATGACCGCGCCGCCCTCAGTGAGCTGCGCCGCGGCTTCCATACGCTGAAGGGCAGCGGCCGGATGGTGCGTGCGCTGGTCCTCGGCGAGCTGGCGTGGGCGGTGGAGAACCTGCTCAACCGCGTGCTGGAACACAGCGTCGAACCCGGCCCGGCGGTGCGCCAGTTGCTGGCCGACACGCTGCTGCTGTTGCCGGACCTGATCGCCGAATTCGCCACCAACGGCCAGCGTCAGCGCCACGATGTCGATCAACTGGCGGCCCGCGCCCACGCGCTGGCCAAGGGCGACACGCCGCTGCCGGCCGAAGACGTGGAAGACGTCGCGGCCCTCGATCCGCTGTTGCTGGAGATTTTCCGCAACGAAGCCGAAACCCACCTCGCCAGTCTCAACCGTTTTCTCGATCAGGCTGCCGAGCATGTGCCGTTACAGGCCAGCGACGAATTGCAGCGAGCGCTGCACACCCTCAAGGGCAGCGCCTCGATGGCGGGGGTGTCGCCGATTGCCGAACTGGCGGCGCCGCTCGATAAGCTGGCCCGGGAATTCAAGGCCCATCAGCTGGCGCTGGATCTGGACGAAGTGGAACTGCTGCTCGAAGCCGAGGGCCTGTTCCGCGTCGGTCTGCGTCAGCTCAAACACGATCCACTGGCGCCGATTGTCGGTGCGCAGTCACTGATCAAACGCACCGAAACCCTGCTCGGCGAGCGTCTGGAATTGATCCTCAATGCCCCGAGCAGTGCGTTGCGGGTCAAGCGCGATCCGCAACTGATCAACAACTTCCTGGCCCAGGGCATGGACATCCTGCTCGACGCCGAAAACCTCTTGCAGCGCTGGCAGCAGCACCCCGGTGAACGTCAGGAACTCAGTGCATTGCTGGATGAGCTGACCACCCTGGGCGAAGGCGCGCACCTCGCAGATCTGCTGCCGGTGGATGTGTTGTGTGAAGCCTTGCTCGACCTGTACGGCGCCGTCGAAGAGAGCAGCCTGGCGGTCAGCGAGCGGTTTTTCCATGAAGCGCAGCAGGCCCACGAAGCGCTGATCAACATGCTCGACGAACTGGCGGCCGGCCAGGAAATCACCCCGCAACCGCAACGCATCCGCGCCTTGCACGAACTGCTCGACGAGAGCCTCGATCCGTCGGCCATGGGCCTGATCCGCAGCGACGGCAGCCGCACCCTGAGCATCCGCGAACTGGGCAGCGCCACCGCCGAACTGCAACAACACAGCGTCGATAGCGGGCCGGACGACGAGATCGTCGAGATCTTCCTCGAAGAGGCGGTGGACATTCTCGACAGCGCCGGCCAAGCCTTGCAGCGCTGGCTGAAGGACCCGGAAAACGGCGCACCGCTGTCGTCGCTGCAACGGGATCTGCACACGCTCAAGGGCGGTGCGCGGATGGCCGAGGTTGCAGCGGTCGGCGATCTGGCCCATGAGCTGGAAGGCCTTTACCAAGGGCTGGTGGATCGGCGTTACAGCCACAGCGAAGCTCTGGGTCGGTTGTTGCGCCAGAGCCACGAGCGCCTGGCGCTGTTCCTCGAACAGTTGCACCGGCACCAGCCGCTGGATCCGGCGCAGGACCTGATCGAGGCGATCCGCCGCTTTCGCCAGGGTCCGAGCGCCAGTCCCGAAACGCCATCAGCCACTGTCACGCAGGACGGCCCCGGACACGATCCGGAGCTGCTGGAGATCTTCCTCGAGGAAGGTTTCGACATCATCGAAAACTCCGGTGCCGCGCTGCTGCGCTGGCAGGCCGAGCCCGGCAATCGCCAGGAAGTGGAAACCCTGCTGCGTGACCTGCATACCCTCAAGGGCGGCGCGCGGATGGTGGAAATCGGGCCGATTGGCGACCTCGCTCATGAGCTGGAAAACCTTTACGAAAGCTTGTCCGCCGGCACCCTGCAAGGCAGCGCCGAACTGTTCGCGCTGTTGCAGCGCGGCCAGGACCGCTTGGCGCAGATGCTCGACGCGGTGCGCGCCGGCCAGCCGTGCCCACCGGCAGACCGGTTGATCAGCGCGATCCAGAATTTCAGCCATCCGCTGGTCGTGCAAACCCCGGCGCCCGTGCCGCCGGTGGCGGTCAAGGTCGAGCCTGCCGCCCCGGCGCCCGAGGCCGGGGCGGACATGGTCAAGGTCTCCGCCGAGTTGCTGGATGACCTGGTCAATCTCGCCGGCGAAACCTCGATTTTCCGTGGGCGTATCGAACAGCAAGTCAGCGATGCGCAGACCGCCCTGCACGAGATGGAAACCACCATCGAGCGGATGCGCGACCAGTTGCGCCGGCTCGACACCGAAACTCAGGGACGGATCCTCAGCCGTCAGCAAGTGGACGCCGAACGCCTCGGCTACGAAGATTTCGACCCGCTGGAAATGGACCGCCATTCGCAGTTGCAGCAGTTGTCACGGGCGCTGTTCGAATCCGCTTCCGACTTGCTGGATTTGAAGGAAACCCTCGACCGGCGCACCCACGACGCCGAGAACCTGTTGCAGCAGCAGGGACGGATCAACACCGAATTGCAGGAAGGCCTGATGCGCACGCGCATGGTGCCGTTCGAGCGCATGTTGCCGCGTTTGAAACGCATCGTCCGGCAGGTCGCCGAAGAGTTGGGCAAGGACGTCGCGTTCAGCGTCGGCAACGCCGAAGGCGAGATGGACCGCAACGTCCTCGAACGCATGGCCGCACCGCTGGAACACATGCTGCGCAATGCCGTCGACCATGGTCTGGAGTCCGCCGAAGTCCGGCTGGCGGCGGGCAAACCGGCACAGGGGCAGATCAGCCTCGACCTGTCCCGCGAGGGCGGCGACATTGTGTTCGACATCCGCGACGATGGCGCCGGTGTGCCGCTGGACGCCGTGCGGCGCAAGGCGATCAAGCGTGGCCTGCTGGCGCCGGACGCCGACATCAGCGACCGCGAAGTGTTGCAGTTCATCCTCCAGCCAGGCTTTTCCACGGCCGAGAAAATCACCCAGATTTCCGGGCGCGGCGTGGGCATGGACGTGGTCCACGAAGAAGTCCGGCAACTGGGTGGCACCATGAGCATCGACTCAGTGCCGGGGCAGGGCGTGCACTTCCGCATTCGCCTGCCGTTCACCGTGTCGGTCAACCGTGCGCTGATGGTGCAGTGTGGTGAAGATCAATACGCGATTCCGCTGAACACCATCGACGGCATCGTCCGCGTACTGCCGAATGAACTGGACGGACATTTCCGTCTCGACCCACCGAGTTATCAGTACGGCGGCCAGCGTTATGAACTGTGCTACCTCGGCGAGCTGCTGAAAACCGCTCCCCGGCCAAAACTGTCCGGCCAGAGCCTGCCGGTGCCGGTCTTGCTGGTGCAGTGCAACGACCGGCACATCGCGGTGCAGGTCGACACGATGGCCGGCACCCGCGAAATCGTAGTCAAGAGCCTCGGCCCGCAGTTCGCATCGGTGCAGGGCGTGTCCGGGGCGACAATTCTCGGCGATGGCCGGGTGGTGCTGATTCTCGACCTGCTGGCGCCGATCCGTGCGATGCAGGCGCGGTTGCCGCAGCGTCCGGCCAGTCACGAAATCGAGAGCGAACCGCAGAAGCCGCTGCTGGTGATGGTGGTCGACGATTCGGTCACGGTGCGCAAGGTCACCAGCCGTCTGCTCGAACGCCACGGCATGAACGTGCTGACCGCCAAGGACGGGGTCGATGCGATGTTGCTGCTGGAAGAACACATGCCGGACCTGATGCTGCTAGACATCGAAATGCCGCGCATGGACGGCTTCGAAGTGGCGACCCAGGTACGCCGCGACGAACGCCTGCAACACCTGCCGATCATCATGATCACCTCGCGCACCGGCCAGAAACACCGCGACCGCGCGATGGCCATCGGCGTCAACGACTACCTCGGCAAGCCGTACCAGGAATCGGTGCTGCTCGAAAGCATCGCCCTGTGGAGCAAAAAACATGCATGAGCGCCAGCACAATCAACGCGCCAGTCAGCTCACCGGGCTGCTGCTGCCGCTGGCGGATCGCAACCTGATCCTGCCCAACGTCGCCGTCGCCGAGCTGATCGACTACCAGTCCAGCGCCTTCGATCTCGACACACCGCCGTGGTATCTCGGTCGGGTGACCTGGCGCGAGCGGCAGATTCCGCTGCTGAGTTTCGAGTCGGCGTGCGGCAACAAGATCGTCATCGGCGAACGGGCACGGATCGTCATCCTCAATGCCCTCGGCGGGCGGCCGGAGTTGAAGTTCATCGCGCTGCTGGTGCAGGGGATTCCGCGCTCGTACAAGCTCGACAGCCAGTTGAGTTATGTCGACGTGCCGCTGTGTGCGCTGGAGCAGGCGGCAGTGCAGGTGGGGGAGCAGGTGGCGAAGGTGCCGGATCTGTTGGCATTGGAGAAATTGTTGGTGGATGCCGGACTGGTTCACTGAACCAGGGTCTGCGGCGATCTCACTGGCCTCATCGCTGGCAAGCCAGCTCCCACAAAGTTCTAGGTCGTTCACAAAAGCTTGGATCACCACACTCACTGTGGGAGCTGGCTTGCCAGCGATGAGGCCAGCATTCATTACGCTCACCGTAACGGTTCGCCACCGCGCTTGATTGATGCCCCTCGAACACACTCCTAAGGTAGCTCCACGACAGCGAACCCCGTGGAGTGAGCATGACAACAACCATTTCCCCCGACTCGCGCTGGACGCGGCGGCGTGACGAGAAGCAGCGGCGCCTCGACAAGGTGCGCGGGCTGGCCGACGGTGCGGTGTTGCCCACCGACAAAATCGTTGCGGCACTCGAAGCGCTGATCCATCCGGGCGACCGTGTGGTGCTGGAGGGCAACAACCAGAAGCAGGCGGATTTCCTTTCACGCTCTCTGGCCAAGGCCGATCCTGAAAAGCTCCACGACCTGCACATGATCATGCCCAGCGTCGGTCGCTCCGAGCATCTGGACCTGTTCGAACGCGGCATCGCCCGCAAGCTCGATTTCTCCTTCGCCGGCACCCAGAGCCTGCGCATCAGCCAGTTGCTCGAAGACGGTCTGCTGGAAGTCGGTGCGATCCACACCTACATCGAACTCTACGCCCGGCTGGTGGTGGACCTGATCCCCAACGTCGTGCTCTCGGCCGGGTTCATGGCCGACCGTGCCGGCAACATCTACACCGGCCCGAGCACCGAAGACACCCCGGCGCTGATCGAACCAGCCGCGTTCAGCGACGGCATCGTCATCGTCCAGGTCAATCAACTGGTGGACGACGTCAGCGAACTGCCTCGCGTGGATATTCCGGCATCGTGGGTGGATTTCGTGGTGGTGGCGGACAAGCCGTTCTACATCGAACCGCTGTTCACACGCGACCCGCGCCACATCAAGCCTGTGCACGTGTTGATGGCGATGATGGCGATCCGCGGGATCTACGAAAAACACAACGTGCAGTCGCTGAACCACGGCATCGGTTTCAACACCGCCGCCATCGAATTGATCCTGCCGACCTACGGCGAATCCCTCGGCCTCAAAGGCAAGATCTGCCGCAACTGGACGCTCAACCCGCACCCGACGCTGATCCCGGCCATCGAAAGCGGTTGGGTCGAAAGCGTGCATTGCTTCGGCACCGAACTGGGCATGGAAAACTACATCGCCGCCCGCCCTGATGTGTTCTTCACTGGGCGTGACGGCTCGCTGCGTTCCAACCGGATGTTCTGCCAACTGGCCGGGCAGTACGCGGTAGACCTGTTCATCGGCGCGACCCTGCAAGTCGATGGCGATGGTCATTCCTCCACCGTCACCCGAGGTCGCCTCGCCGGTTTCGGCGGCGCACCGAACATGGGGCACGACCCACGCGGTCGGCGCCACGGCACTCCAGCCTGGCTCGACATGCGTCATGACGATTCGCAGCAACCGATGCTCGAACGCGGCAAGAAACTCGTAGTGCAGATGGTCGAGACCTTCCAGGAGGGCGGCAAACCGACCTTCGTCGAAACCCTCGACGCGGTGGAGGTGGCGAAGAAAAGCGGCATGCCGCTGGCGCCGATCATGATCTACGGCGACGACGTCACCCACCTGCTGACGGAAGAAGGCATCGCCTACCTGTACAAGGCGCGCTCGCTGGAAGAGCGTCAGGCAATGATCGCTGCGGTCGCCGGCGTCACCGCCATCGGCCTGCGCCACAACCCGAAAGACACCGAACGCATGCGCCGCGAAGGCCTGATCGCCTTGCCCGAGGACCTCGGCATCCGTCGCACCGACGCCACCCGTGAATTGCTGGCGGCGAAGAGCGTGGCCGATCTGGTCGAGTGGTCCGGCGGCCTCTACAACCCGCCCGCCAAGTTCAGGAGCTGGTAATGCACGCACTCAACCTGCAACCCAAAACCATCACCCTCGCCGAACGGCTGGCGGATCTGGCCGTGGACGCGCTGATCGACGAAGCCGACCTGTCGCCGAAACCGGCGCTGGTCGACCGTCGCGGCAACGGTGCGCACACCGATCTGCACCTCGGATTGATGCATGCCTCGGCGCTGGCGTTGTGGCCGGCGTTCAAGGAAATGGCCGAGGCCGCGCTTGAGTTCGGCGAAATCGGCTTGCCGCTGCGCGAAGCCATCGGCCGCATCGGACGAGAAGGTGAACAGGCGATGCTCGCCACCACCCACGGCGTGAACACCCATCGCGGGGCGATCTGGGCGTTGGGCCTGCTGGTCACGGCTGCTGCGCTGGATACCAAGTCCACCAACGCTGGCGTCGTCACCCTGCGCGCCGCACGTCTGGCGTTGCTCGATGATCGTTATGCGCCGCGTCCGCTGAGTCATGGCGCGCAAGTCGCCCAACGCTACGGCGCCCGCGGTGCCCGGGAAGAAGCGCAACTCGGCTTCCCGTCGGTGATGCAACGCGGCCTGCCGCAGCTCAAACGCAGCCGCGCCACCGGTCATGGCGAACAGAACGCTAGGCTCGACGCCTTGCTCGCAATCATGACCGACCTCGCCGACACCTGCGTGCTGTACCGCGCCGGCGAACCGGGCCTGCACGCCATGCAGCACGGCGCTCAGGCAGTGCTCGACGCCGGTGGCAGCGCCAGCCTTACCGGTCGCCGCCGCCTGCACGAACTGGATCAACAACTCATCGCATTGAATGCCTCGCCCGGTGGCGCCGCCGACTTGCTCGCCGCCACTCTGCTGCTTGATCGAATCGAGCGCGACGGCATCCTTCAGGGAGCGTTTTGATGGAAACCTTATCTTTTGAATTCCCCGCCGGGCAGCCGCCGCGCGGTCGGGCGCTGGTCGGTTGTGTCGGCTCGGGCGATCTGGAAGTGCTGATCGAACCGGGCCTGGCCGGCAAGCTGACGATCAACGTGCAAACCTCGGTCAATGGCGCCGAGCAGCGCTGGCAGCATCTGTTTGCGCGGATGTTCGACGGCACCACACCGCCGGCGATGGCCATCGATATCCACGATTTCGGCGCGACACCCGGCGTGGTGCGCCTGCGGCTGGAACAAGGCTTCGAGGAGATTGGTCATGACTGATGCCTCAGCGCTTCTGCACAAACATTCGTTCGTCGAACTCGGCGCCCGGCAGCGGGCGAAAGCCTTGCTCGACACCGGCACCTTCCGCGAATTGCTCGACCCGTTTCAACGCGTCATGTCGCCGTGGCTGGAACGTCAGGGCGTGGTGCCGCAGGCCGATGACGGCGTGGTGATCGCCAAGGGCCGCCTCGATGGTTTGCCGGTGGTGATCGCGGCGATTGAAGGCGCGTTTCAGGGCGGCAGCCTCGGCGAAGTCGGCGGCGCGAAGATCGCCGGCGCGCTGGAACTGGCCGCCGAGGACAACCGCAAAGGCATTCCGACCCGCGCCATCCTGCTGCTGGAAACCGGCGGCGTGCGCTTGCAGGAAGCCAACCTCGGGCTGGCGGCGATTGCCGATATCCACGCGGCGATTGTCGATCTGCAGCAGTACCAACCGGTGGTCGGCGTGGTGGCCGGCAGCGTCGGTTGCTTTGGCGGGATGTCGATTGCCGCTGCGCTGTGCAGCTATTTGCTGGTGACCCAGGAAGCGCGCCTCGGCCTGAACGGCCCGCAGGTGATCGAGCAGGAAGCCGGGATCGAGGAATACGACTCCCGCGACCGGCCCTTCATCTGGAGCCTGACCGGTGGCGAGCAACGGTTTGCCAGTGGTCTGGTGGACCGTTATGTCGCCGATGACGTGGCGCAGATTCGCCAGCAGGTCGGCGAGTTGCTGCAACAAGGCCTGCCGGCGCAACCGCGCAGTCAGCGGGCCGACTGGTTCCTGCAACGCCTGACGAGCCTGGACACTGACAAGCAAATCGAGCCTTCGGTGGTTCGCGATCTGTATCAAGGAGAGCGCTCATGAGTGGTTATTCCGTGCGCGGTTTGAACTGGTTCAACGCCTTGAGCGCTGGCGCGAATGCGGTTGAAGGTTTGCCGCCATCGCTGAGGGTTGCCGACGGGCCACTTGGGCGCTTTATCGCCGTGGTCGCCGATCCGCAAAACCGTTTCCCTCGCGCTCGCAATGGCGAAGTCGGTTTGCTCGAAGGCTGGGGGCTGGCGAAGGCTGTGGATGACGCTATCACCGCCGACCGTGACAAAACGCAAAAACGGCCCTTGATCGCAATCGTCGATGTGCCGAGCCAGGCCTACGGTCGCCGCGAAGAAGCCCTCGGCATTCATCAGGCCCTGGCCGGCGCGGCGGACGCTTATGCCCGCGCGTGTCTGGCCGGGCATCCGGTGATTGCGCTACTGGTGGGCAAGGCCATGTCCGGGGCGTTTCTCGCTCACGGATATCAGGCCAATCGCTTGATCGCCCTGCGTGATCCGGGGGTGATGGTGCATGCGATGGGCAAGGCTTCGGCGGCGCGGGTGACCTTGCGCAGCGTCGAAGAACTGGAAGCCCTGGCGTCCAGCGTGCCGCCGATGGCCTATGACATCGACAGCTATGCCAGCCTTGGGTTGCTCTGGGAAACCCTGTCGGTGCAGCAGATCGAACAGCCGACGGGGGAGGATCTGGCGCGAGTCAGCGAATGCCTTAAGCAAGCCATCGGCGATATTGGCGCGACTGACTTGAGCAATCGTCTCGGCGCGAAAAATCGCGAAGCCTCCAGCCGCGTGCGTGAATTGCTGAGGGCGCAGTGGTGAACACGCCTCTGGCCCACGACCTGCTGTGGGGCATGACGCCGGCGCAGTTGCCGGCGGATGCGCCGCAGTGGGCGATTGATTCGCTGGCTGCCGGGCAACCGGTGGTGGTGCGGCGGGCGTTGAGTGAAGACGGGTTCGTGGCGGTGGGCGTGCGCGGTCGGTTGCGCGAGCAGCGGCTGGCGGCGTTTATGTCTGTGGATTCGATTGCCTGTCGGGTCAGCCCGGAAGCGCTTTGTCAGGTCGAGAGCGAGCGTGATTTGCCGGTCATGCAGGCGCTCCGGCAACTGCGGCCGGTGCTCGATGATTGCGGCTGGATTTGGGGTGTCAGCGGCAGCGTCGGGTTTGAGCTGGCCAGTGGATTTACGGCAATGCACGAGCGCAGCGATCTCGACTTGATTCTGCGTACACCGCAACTTATCCCCCGTAATCAGGCGCGCAAGTTGGTCGCGGTTTTCGATCAGGCAATCTGCCGGGTCGATCTGCAATTACAGACGCCGTTCGGTGCCGTCGCCCTGCGCGAATGGGCCGGAAATGCTTCACGGGTGCTGCTGAAAAACGCCCATGAAGCCTGTCTGGTGTCTGATCCGTGGAACCCGCAGGAGCAGGCAGCGTGAGCAGTCTGCTGGTGCTTCCCGGTCAGGGCGCGCAGCAGCCCGGCATGCTCCAGCGTTTGCCTCGGGAAACGCTGATCGAGGCCAGCGATGTGCTCGGTGAAGATGTCTTGCGGCTGGATTCCAGCGAAGCGTTGCGCAGCACCCGAGCGGTTCAGCTCTGCCTGCTGATCGCCGGGGTCGCAGCCTCGCGGCAGTTGCTGCGGGACGGACTCACCGCAGATTACGTCGCCGGTCTGTCCATCGGTGCCTACCCGGCAGCAGTGGTCGCCGGAGCGTTGCGCTTCAGCGATGCGTTGCAGCTGGTCAGTCTGCGCGGTGAGTTGATGCAGCAGGCTTATCCACAGGGCTTCGGCATGACCGCGATCATCGGTCTGCAATTATCCACAGTCGAAACGCTGCTGGCGCAGGTGCACGGCGCAGAAACACCGGTGTACCTGGCCAACATCAACGCCGATAACCAGGTGGTGATTGCCGGCAGTGACAAGGCGATGCAGATGGTCGCCGAGCTCGCGCGCAGTCGCGGTGCCGGGCTGGCAAAACGGCTGGCGGTCAGCGTGCCGTCGCACTGCCCGTTGCTGGATGAGCCTGCGCAAACCCTCGCCGAAGCGTTCGCCAGGGTTGAACTGAAAACACCGAAAATCGCTTACCTGAGCGGCAGTCGCGCAAGGCCTGTGACCAAGGTTGAAGCGCTGCGTGACGATCTCGCATTCAACATGTGCCGCGTGGTGGACTGGCGCGGCACCGTACAAAGCGCTTACGAGCGCGGCGTACGTCTACAGATCGAACTGCCGCCCGGTGCGGTGCTGACCGGGCTGGCACGCCGGGTGTTCGAACAGGGGACTGTCACTGCCTTCGACAGTGCCCGGCTCGACACTTTGCAGGCGCTGTTGCGTGAAGAGGAGGGCCGACGACCCTAAATCACCGACTCAGGCTTCGAACAACAAAAACAACATTCGACGATGCACTTTGAGGACTACAACAATGATTATTTACGGTGTGGCGCTGCTGGCGATCTGTACGCTGGCAGGGGTGATCATGGGTGACCTGCTCGGTGTTCTTCTGGGCGTCAAATCCAACGTCGGCGGGGTCGGCATCGCCATGATCCTGTTGATCTGCGCGCGGTTGTGGATGCAGAAACGCGGCGGCATGACCAAGGATTGCGAGATGGGCGTCGGCTTCTGGGGCGCCATGTACATTCCGGTGGTGGTGGCGATGGCTGCGCAACAGAACGTCGTCACCGCCCTGCACGGCGGCCCGGTGGCGGTGCTGGCGGCGATCGGTTCGGTGGTGGTCTGTGGCTGCACGATTGCCTTGATCAGCCGCACCCACAAGGGCGAGCCATTGCCCGACGAACCGGCGGAAATCTCCCCGGTCGGCACACCGGTAGGAGGTCGCTGATATGTGGGATCTCATTGAAAAAGGTCTGGAACACAACGGTCTGATAACCGCGTTCGCCTTCGTCGGCGTAATCATGTGGGTCTCGGTGATTCTCTCCAAGCGGTTGACGTTCGGGCTGATTCACGGCTCGGCGATTGCCATCGTCATCGGCCTGGTGCTGGCCTGGGTCGGCGGGACGATGACGGGCGGGCAGAAGGGGCTGGCGGATCTGACGCTGTTCTCCGGCATCGGTCTGATGGGCGGCGCGATGCTGCGGGATTTCGCCATCGTTGCCACGGCGTTTGAAGTGCAGGCGACCGAGGCGAAGAAGGCCGGGATGATCGGGGTGATTGCGCTGCTGCTGGGCACGATCCTGCCGTTCATTGTCGGCGCGTGCATGGCTTACGCGTTCGGTTATCGCGATGCGGTGAGCATGACCACCATCGGCGCGGGTGCGGTGACTTACATCGTCGGGCCGGTGACCGGTGCGGCGATTGGCGCGACGTCGGATGTGATGGCGCTGTCGATTGCCACCGGGTTGATCAAGGCGATTCTGGTGATGGTCGGCACGCCGGTGGCGGCGCGCTGGATGGGCCTGGATAACCCGCGCTCGGCGATGGTGTTTGGCGGGCTGGCCGGGACGGTGAGCGGCGTGACGGCGGGGCTGGCGGCGACGGATCGGCGGTTGGTGCCTTATGGGGCGTTGACGGCTACGTTTCACACCGGACTTGGGTGTTTGCTTGGGCCTTCGCTGCTGTTCTTCATTGTTCGTGGGATTGTGGGCTGATTTTCGGATTCTGGGTTGTCGGGTCTGACGCCATCGCTGGCAAGCCAGCTCCCACAGGTTTTGTGTTGTAAGAAGATTTCCGAATCAGCACAAATCCCTGTGGGAGCTGGCTTGCCAGCGATGCAGGCGACTCGGTTTCAGGTCTGGCGATTGGCGTACATCCGACACTCCGCCAACAACGCCAGCAAATTCGGATCCCGCTCTTTTGCCTTCAAAAACACCACCCCGATGTGCTGCTGCAACCGGTACTTCTCCTGCAACGGAATCAGCTTCACCCGGTTCTCGTACACCGCCGCAATCCTCCCCGGCAGCAACGCATAACCGACCCCTGAACTGACCATGCTCAGCAGGGTGAAGATGTCGTTGACCTGCATCGCCACCTTCGGCTCGAACCCCGCCTGCCTGAACACCCGAATACCGTCCTGATGAGTGGCGAAGCCTTGGGTCAGGGTGATGAAGGTTTCGTCGCGCACCTCCGCCAGATCCACTTCGCTGCGTTGGGCGAAGCGGGAATCGGCCGGGGTGGCGAGGAAAATGTCGTCGGAAAACAGCGGAATCTGCTCGCAGTCCGGGTCGTTGACGGTGTCGTCCAGCGACACCAGGATCGCGTCGACTTCCATGTTTTTCAGCTTGTAGAGCAGGTCGATGTTCGAGCCGAGGATCAGGTCGATGTTGAGTTCGCTGCGGCGGATCTTCAAACCCATGATCAGCTGCGGCACGGTTTTCACTGTCAGCGAATACAGCGAGCCGAGCTTGAAGCGCTCGGCCGAGAACCCGGCGGCTTCGCGGGTCAGGCGCACGCTTTCGACCACGTCCTGAATCAGTTTCTGCGCCCGCTCCTCGAGCACGTAGGCACTCTCCAGCGGCGTCAGGTTGCGCCCTTCGTGCTTGAACAGCGGACAGCGCAGGGCGCTTTCCAGCGAATGGATCGCGCGGTGCACGCTGACGTTGCTGGTCTGCAACTCGGCGGCGGCGCGGGCGAGGTTGCCGGTGCGCATGAAGGCGAGGAACACCTCGAGTTTCTTCAGGGTCAATTCTTCGTCGATCAGCATGGCGCGGACTCTTCTTGGTATCGGTCGATTGTGCCCAAATATCAGGACAGGTGCCTGCCTGCGTTGAACGGAAACATTGCGCTTTTACGCTCAAGGCCCGAGCCTTGCGTGTTGCGGTAACGAAATCGAGGTGTGCGACACATGTATCACGGAGAAAAACTGAACGCCTGGACGCATCTGGTCGGTGCGGTAGCGGCGTTTGTCGGGGGCGTCTGGATGCTGGTGATTGCCAGCCTCGACGGCAGCCCGTGGAAGATTGTCAGCGTGGCGATTTATGCCTTTACGTTGCTGGTGCTCTACAGCGCGTCCACCGTGTACCACAGCGTGCGCGGGCGCAAGAAAGCGATCATGAAGAAGGTCGATCACTTTTCGATCTACTTGCTGATCGCCGGCAGTTACACGCCGTTCTGCCTGGTGACTTTGCGCGGGCCGTGGGGCTGGACGTTGTTCGGGATTGTCTGGGGGCTGGCGCTGATAGGCATTCTGCAAGAGATCAAGCCGCGCTCGGAGGCGCGGATCCTGTCGATCGTGATCTACGCGGTGATGGGCTGGATCGTGCTGGTGGCGGTAAAGCCGCTGATAGCAGCGCTCGGGACGGCGGGGTTTGCCTGGCTGGCCTCGGGCGGTGTGCTGTACACCGTGGGGATCATCTTTTTTGCCCTTGATCACCGGTTGCGACATGCCCACGGGATCTGGCATCTGTTCGTGATCGCCGGGAGCCTGCTGCATTTTGTGGCGATTCTGTTTTACGTCCTTTAAGCGCCCATCAGCCGACCGAGTTGTTCGCCGGCGCGCTGACTGAAGATCTGCAGCAAATCATGCAGCGTATGCGGCGGTGGCTCGGTGGCGCGGGTAACGGCGTACAGCGTGATCGGCAGCGGCGGGGCGAGAGGGCGGATAGTGGTGGTGGCCGGTGAGGCACCCAGCGCGGTGAACGGATCGATCACCGTGACACCAGCGCCAGACTCCACCATCGCTCGCGCCAGCGAATACGTCTGCACGGCGATCCGCACACGCGGCGGCGGTTCGACCGCTTCGAGATAACTATCGAGGCGGGCGGCCAATGGATCGGCGCTAGACAGGCCGATCAGCGGCGCCCCGGCCAGAGCCATCAGCGGCAACGGCTGACCGGCATCTTCCTCCGGCCAATAACCTTTCGGCGCCAGCGCCACCAGCACCCCCGAAGCCAATGCCTGGGCCTTCAGCCCCGGATGGTCCGGCAACTGCAACGTCAGCGCCACGTCCACTTCGCGCATCAGCAGGTTCTGCATCAGCTCGCGGCTGTGGGCGCTCGACAGTTCGCAGGCGATGTCCGGGAATTGCGCCGTCCATTGCTGGATCGCCGGCGGCAGCAACGACAGCGCCAGCGCCGGAGTCGCGCCGATCCGCAGGCTGTGGCCGGGCTCGCGGCGCAGGCTCTGGGCCAGACGCCGCACGCCTTGCAGGCTTTCGGTGACCTTGTCGACTTCGCGCTCCAGCTCCAGCGCTTCCGGGGTCGCCTGCAACTTTCCGCGCACTCGCAGAAACAATGGAAAACCCAACTGCTGCTCGGCGTGCTGCAACACCTTGGTCACCGCCGGTTGCGAGACATGCAGCAACTGCGCAGCAGCGCTGACCGAGCCGGTCTGGCGAATGGCCTGGAAAATCTCGATATGACGAAGGCGCATGACGATCCCATAACCTTTGTTTATAGGTCTGGCATCTTTATTCATTGTTCGGCGCCTGTCACCTCACCCTAACCTCGGCCTCGTCTTCAAGAACTGTTAAGGACGGACATGGCTCAGCGTGTGTGCATCATCGGCGGCGGCGTGATCGGGCTGGCAACGGCCTGGGCGCTGGTGCGCGACGGCTTCGAGGTGACGGTGGTCGAGGCGCGGCGGTCGCTGGGCAGTGAAACCAGCTTCGCCAATGGCGGCCAGTTGTCCTATCGCTACGTTGCACCGCTGGCCGATGCCGGCGTGCCGCTGCAGGCGATCGGCTGGATGCTGCGCGGCGATTCACCGCTCAAGCTGCGCCCACGCCTGGACCCGGCGCAATGGCGCTGGATGGCCTCGTTTCTCGCCGCGTGCCGCACCTCGGTCAACCGCGAAAACGCCGCGCATCTGTTGCGTCTGGCGCTGTTCAGCCAGAGCACCCTGAAACGCTGGCGCGAGGACGACGGGCTGGTCGGTTTCAACTGGCGGCGCAACGGCAAACTGGTGACCTTCCGCAACGCCTCCAGCTTCGAGCATGCACGCAAAGGCCTGGCCGATCCGCAGCAACAGCAGGTTTTGTCCGCCACCGAATGTGCGCAACTGGAACCGGCACTGGCCGATGCGCCGTTTGTAGGCGCGATCTACACGCCGGATGAAGAAGTCGGCGATTGTCACGGTTTCTGCCAGCAGTTGGCGGCGCGATTGAAGGCGTCGGGTCGCTGCGAGTTTCGCCTTGGTCAGGCAGTCACCGGCATTCGTCACAGCCACGGCGTCGTCACGGCGATTGAGCTTGGCGACGAAACGCTGCCGGTCGAACAACTGGTAATCGCCGCCGGCCATCGCAGCCCGTTGCTGGCGCTGCCCGGCCTGCGCCTGCCGCTGTATCCGCTGAAGGGCTACAGCCTGACCGTGCCGATCGGCAACGAACACCGGGCACCAGATGTGAGCATCACCGACTACGACCGCAAGATCGTCTACGCGCGCATCGGCGAACAACTGCGCGTGGCGGCGATGGTCGACATCGTCGGTTTCGACCCGGCGGTGGACCCCGAGCGGCTGGCGCTGATCAAGCGCCAGGCCCGCGACACCTTTCCCGACGCCGGCCACTACGACGCGGCCGTGGAGTGGGCCGGCATGCGACCGGCCACGCCCACCGGCGTTCCGTTGCTGGGCGCCACGGCGTATCGCAATCTGTGGCTCAACCTCGGCCACGGCGCGCTGGGTTTCACCCTGGCCTGCGGCAGCGGGCAGTTGCTCAGCGAGCTGATTGGCCAGCAGCGCACATCCATTGATCTGCACGGGTTCAATCCCCATGCGGCGTGACGGTTTCTGCTAAAACACCCCACCCACAACGGAGAATAACAATGCAAAAAATCACGTTGCTCGGCTGCACTCTGGCGCTGGTTTTCGGCGCTCAGGCGCAGGCCAATGAAGTGCCGCTGACCGGTACGCTCGGCAAGATCGCCAGCGCCAACAGCATCACCCTGAGTTATCGCGATGCGTCGGTGCCGTTCTCGTATGTGGGCGATCACACCGGCCAGCCAATGGGGTATTCGGTGGAGCTGGCGGACAAGATCGTCGAGCGCATCAGGCAGCAACTGGCGCTGCCGGAGCTGAAGGTGAAGTACAACCTGGTGACCTCCCAGACGCGGATTCCGCTGGTGCAGAACGGCACGGTCGACCTTGAATGCGGCTCCACCGGCGTTACGGCCGAACGACAGAAGCAAGTCGCGTTTTCCTACGGTTTCATCTACGTCAAAGGGCAGTTGCTGACCGCCAGGGACAGCGGCATCCACAGCTTCGATGATTTGCGCGGCAAGAACGTGGTGACCACCGCCGGTACCACCAACGAGCGGTATCTGAAGAGCTACAACCTCGACCACAAACTGAACATGTTCGTGATTAGCGCCAAGGATCACGGCGAGGCGTTCCAGATGCTGCAATCGGGACGCGCGGCGGCGTTCTACATGGACGATGCGCTGCTCTACGGCGAGCGGGCCAAGGCGCGCGACCCGCATAACTGGGTCGTGGTGGGGGAGGAGCAATCGCGGGAAATCTACAGCTGCATGGTGCGCAAGGATGATCCGCAATTTCTCGCGCTGGTCAACGGTGTGCTGGCCGACCTGTACAGCTCGGGGGAGATCAACGGGATCTACCGCAAGTGGTTCGAACAGCCGATCCCGCCGAAGGGCCTGAACCTTGAGTTCCCGATGACCAGCGAACTCAAGGCAATCATTGCCAGACCAACCAGTGATCCGGTGCAGTGACGGGTTAGAAATCACCCCACAGTTGCTGCGCCACCGCCAGCGCCACAACCGGCGCAGTCTCGGTGCGCAGCACGCGCGGGCCGAGGCGGGCGGCGTGGAAGCCGCCGGCCTTGGCTTGCTCGACTTCGGCGTCGGACAAACCGCCTTCCGGGCCGATCAGGAACGCCAGGGTCGATGGTTTGGCGTGGCTGACCAGCGGCTCGGCCACCGGGTGCAGCACCAGTTTCAGTTCGGCTTCGGTCTGTTTCAGCCAGTCGGCCAGCAGCACCGGCGGATGAATCACCGGCACCCGCGAACGACCGCATTGCTCGCAAGCGCTGATCGCCACCTGACGCCAGTGCAGCAGGCGTTTGTCGGCGCGTTCGTCCTTGAGGCGGACTTCGCAGCGCTCGCTGAAGATCGGGGTGATTTCGGTCACGCCCAGTTCGGTGGCTTTCTGGATTGCCCAGTCCATCCGCTCGCCCCGGGACAGGCCCTGGCCGAGGTGGATTTGCAGCGGTGATTCGACCTGACCGGCGAACTGCTCGTCGATCTGCACCACCACGCGTTTCTTGCCGACTTCCACCAGCGATCCGCGAAACTCGTGGCCGGAACCGTCGAACAACTGCACCGCATCGCCCTCGGCCATGCGCAGCACGCGGCTGATGTAATGCGCCTGGGCTTCCGGCAGTTCGTGTTCGCCGGTGCTGAGCGGGGCGTCGATAAAGAAGCGGGACAGTCTCATTTCGGGTCTCTCTGATTAGATCGTTCCCACGCTCCGCGTGGGAATGCAGCTCGGGACGCTCTGCGTCCCAAGAGCGGACGCAGAGCGTCCGGTGAGGCATTCCCACGCAGACGGTTCGACGCCTCGACGTGGGAACGAGCCTTCAACTCAAGTAAGTTAGATCAGCCCGGATCACGGAACCCGGGATGGAAATCCTTCGGCACCGCCACACTGACGCTGTCACGGGTGGCGATGTCGATGCCTTCGCTGGCGACTTCGGCGAGGAAGTCGATCTGCTCCGGGGTGATCACGTACGGCGGCAGGAAATACACCACGCTGCCCAGCGGACGCAGCAACGCGCCACGCTCCAGCGCATGCTGGAACACCTTCAGACCGCGACGTTCCTGCCACGGATAAGCCTCTTTCGTGGCTTTGTCCTTGACCATCTCGATCGCCAGGACCATGCCGGTCTGACGCACTTCCGAAACATTCGGATGATCCACCAGATGCGCTGTCGCCGACGCCATGCGCTGGGCCAGCGCCCGGTTGTTCTCGATCACGTTGTCCTGCTCGAAAATATCCAGGGTCGCCAATGCCGCCGCACAGGCCAGCGGGTTGCCGGTGTAGCTGTGCGAATGCAGGAAGGCGCGCAGGGTCGGGTAATCGTCGTAGAAGGCGCTGTACACCTCGTCGGTGGTAAGGCACGCCGCCAACGGCAGATAACCGCCGGTCAGGGCTTTCGACAGGCAGAGGAAGTCCGGGCGGATGCCGGCCTGCTCGCAGGCGAACATCGTCCCGGTGCGGCCGAAGCCGACGGCGATTTCGTCGTGAATCAGGTGCACGCCGTAACGGTCGCAGGCCTCACGCAGCAACTTGAGGTACACCGGGTGATACATGCGCATGCCGCCGGCGCCCTGGATCAGCGGCTCGACGATCACGGCCGCGACGCTGTCATGATTTTCCGCCAGCGTCTGTTCCATGGCGGCGAACATGTTGCGCGAGTGTTCTTCCCAGCTCATGCCCTGCGGGCGCAGGTAACAATCCGGGCTCGGCACCTTGATGGTGTCCATCAGCAGGGCTTTGTAGGTTTCGGTGAACAACGGCACATCGCCGACCGCCATCGCCGCCATGGTTTCGCCGTGGTAGCTGTTGGTCAGCGTGACGAAGCGCTTCTTGTTCGGCTGGCCGCGGTTGAGCCAGTAGTGAAAGCTCATTTTCAGCGCAACTTCGATGCAGGACGAACCGTTATCGGCGTAGAACACCCGGTTCAGACCTTCCGGCGTCATCTTCACCAGACGCTCGGACAGCTCGATCACCGGCTGATGGCTGAAACCGGCCAGAATCACGTGTTCCAGCTGATCGACCTGATCCTTGATGCGCTGGTTGATGCGCGGGTTGGCGTGGCCGAACACGTTGACCCACCAGGAGCTGACCGCATCCAGATAACGCTTGCCTTCGAAGTCTTCCAGCCAGACGCCTTCACCGCGCTTGATCGGGATCAGCGGCAGCTGTTCGTGGTCTTTCATCTGGGTGCAGGGATGCCACAGCACCGCGAGATCGCGTTGCATCCACTGGTTGTTCAAGCCCATGTTCAGTCTCCTCGAGGCGGCTCGCGTCAGGCGCGGGCAAACAATCGCGCAAGCCTATGCAATGCGTCGCGCCGGGACAACCCATTGTGTCGATTGAGCTACTTTGTATGGGCCGATAGACGTCGCTGGCGGCGTTTTGATGGCTGACGTATTCTTCGCGGTTCTTTGGGTCGTCTGACCCGCAAAACTGCATTTTCCTACGTGTTTATCCGGAGTTCGCTGAATGTCTGTCGGTTGGCTGCGCGCCTGTGCGCTAGTGGTGTTGGGGCTGTTTAGCGTTACGGCGCTGGCCAAGGATAAAACCGCAATCGTGATCGGCGGCGGCCTGTCGGGCCTGACGGCGGCTTACGAACTGCAGAACAAGGGCTGGCAGGTCACGCTGCTCGAAGCCAAACCGAGCCTGGGCGGTCGCTCGGGCATGGCCACCAGCGAGTGGATCGGCAACGACAAGACTCAACCGGTGCTGAACAAATACGTATCGACCTTCAAGCTGAACACCACGCCGGCGCCTGAATTCGTACGGACTCCGGGTTACCTGATCGACGGCGAGTATTTTTCCGCCGCCGACCTGACCGCCAAACAGCCTGCCACGGCCGAAGCGCTCAAGCGCTACGAGAAAACCCGTGACGATCTGGCGCGCTCGATCGACGATCCGCAGAACCCGGCGGCGACCAACACCCTGCACGCTCTGGACCAAATCAACGTCTCGAGCTGGCTCGACAAGCAGAACCTGCCGGCCACCGCACGTCAGCTGATCAACCAGGACATCCGCACCCACTACGACGAGCCTTCGCGCCTGTCGCTGCTGTACTTCGCACAGCAGAGCCGGGTGTATCGCGGCGTGTCCGACCGTGACCTGCGCGCTTCGCGTCTGGTCGGTGGCAGCCCGGTGCTGGCTCAGGCCTTCGTCAAACAGCTGAAAACCATCAAGACCAACTCGCCAGTATCTGCCATCACCCAGGACAAGGACGGCGTGACCGTCAAGGTCGGCAGCGTTGGCTACCAGGCCGATTACGTTGTGCTGGCGGTGCCGTTGCGCGCCCTCAACAA
The DNA here is from genome assembly GCF_059423925.1 of Pseudomonas sp. GW458-11-26-14-LB4. Classification (NCBI taxonomy): domain Bacteria; kingdom Pseudomonadati; phylum Pseudomonadota; class Gammaproteobacteria; order Pseudomonadales; family Pseudomonadaceae; genus Pseudomonas; species Pseudomonas sp. GW458-11-26-14-LB4. Next base: position 216,342 of record NZ_JBWKYU010000001.1, on the reverse strand, counting down.
GATCCAGCTGACTCCGGCGCTGGACGCCCAGCACCTGGCCGCGATCAAAGGCACCAACTACGGCTGGCGCGACCAGATCATGCTGAAGTTCAAGACGCCGGTATGGGAAAGCAAGGCGCGGATGTCCGGCGAGATCTATAGCAACACCGGCCTGGGCATGTTGTGGATCGAGCCGGCTCTGAAGGGCGGCGCGAACGTGGTGATCAACCTGTCCGGCGACAACGCCCGCGTCATGCAGGCCTTCGGCGACAAGCAGATGGTCGATCAGGTGCTGATTCGTCTGCACACGTTTTATCCACAGGCCCGTGGCTCGTTCACCGGTTATGAAATCCGTCGCTACAGCACCGATCCATCGACCGGTGGTTCCTACCTGGCCTTCGGCCCTGGCCAGATCAGCAAATTCTGGCGCCTGTGGGAGCGTCCGCTGCAGCGCGTAGCGTTTGCCGGCGAACACACCGACACCTTGTACCCGGGCACGCTGGAAGGCGCACTGCGCACCGGTCAGCGCGCGGCCAGTCAGGTTGAAGACCTGGCGGCGGGCAAATCCTTCGAACCGGCCAAAGTCGGCCCGGCAGCAGCCACCGCCGCAGCGGCGGGGGCGGGCGCGGCAGTAGCGGCGAAGAAAGGCAACTTCTTCACTAACTTGTTCGGCGGTTCGGACGACGACAAGAAACCAGAGCCTGTAAAAGCGCCAGAGCCGGCACCTGCTCCAACCGCCCCAGCGCCTGCACCGACCCCGGCCCCTGCGCCAGCCCCGGTGGAAGCACCGAAGCCAGCAGCTCCGGTAAAAGCCGAGCCAGCCAAGAAAGCGGCAGCCAAGCCAGCAGCGAAGAAACCGGCGGCGAAGACCGAAGCGAAAAAAGCTCCGGCCAAACCAGCGGCGAAAAAAGCTGAACCGGCGAAGAAGCCAGCGGCTAAACCGGCGGCAACCACCGAGACCAAAGCGCAGTAAGGCTTTGCGGTAAATGAAAAAGCGCGGCTTTCAGGCCGCGCTTTTTTTTGCCCGTGATTCACAACATCCCGCCACACTTTTGTCTTTAATCTTTCCTTAACTCCCCTGTTCAAGACTCTTGATCGTATTTCTCGATATTTCAAAGCGAAATTTTCCGCTTTAATTCGATAGATAACTCGCTAGTCTTGGTTCGCAGTTCTCACAGGATTTGGGCAATGCAGCTACGTAACTCTTCTTCGCGCTACGGTTGGGTCAGCATCTTCATGCACTGGGGTGTGGCGCTGGCGGTCTTCGGGCTGTTCGCGCTGGGTCTGTGGATGGTGGGGCTGGATTACTACAGCACCTGGCGCAAAGACGCGCCGGATCTGCACAAGAGCATCGGTCTGGTGCTGCTGGGTGTGATGGTGTTGCGGGTGTTGTGGCGCTTTGTCAGTCCACCGCCGCCAACGTTGCAAAGCTACAGCCGCATGACCCGCATCGGTGCGAAGTTTGGCCATGGGTTTCTGTACCTTGCGCTGTTCGCCGTGATGATTGCCGGTTACCTGATTTCCACCGCAGACGGTGTCGGGATCCCGGTGTTTGGCCTGTTTGAAGTTCCTGCACTGGTTTCCGGACTACCGGATCAGGCAGATACCGCCGGTGTGATTCATCTCTGGCTGGCATGGGCGCTGGTAATTTTTTCCGGCCTTCATGCGTTGGCAGCATTGAAGCACCACTTTATCGATCGTGATGCGACCCTGACACGAATGCTGGGACGCAAAGCCTGATGTTCAACCTCGACTCCAAAGGAAAACAAAGCATGTTGAAAAAGACTCTGGCCGCTCTGGCAATCGGCTCTGCCGTCCTGTCCGCCAACGTGATGGCCGCTGACTACGTGGTTGACAAAGAAGGCCAGCACGCCTTCGTCGACTTCAAGATCAGCCACCTGGGCTACAGCTTCATCACCGGTACCTTCAAGGACATCGATGGCAAGTTCAGCTTCGACGCTGCCAAGCCTGAAGACAGCAAGATCGAGTTCAACGTGAACACCGCCAGCGTGTTCACCAACCACGCCGAGCGCGACAAGCACATCGCCAGCGCTGACTTCCTGAACGCCAGCAAGTTTGCCAAGGCGACCTTCGTCTCCACCAGCGTCAAGTCCACCGGTGCCAACACCGCTGACGTGACCGGCGACCTGACCATCCTGGGCGTCACCAAGCCAGTGGTCGTGAAGGCGACCTTCCTGGGCGAAGGTAAGGATCCATGGGGTGGCTACCGTGCCGGCTTCGAAGGCACCACCACCATCAAGCGTTCCGATTTCGGCAAGCAGAAAGACCTGGGTCCGAAGTCCGACGCGGTCGAGCTGTACGTTTCGTTTGAAGGTGTGAAAGCGAAGTAATTTTCGCCAGCCATACAAAAACGCCCCCGGTCTTGCGATCGGGGGCGTTTTTTATTGCCTGTCGCAACCCTCGTCTCGGCGGCGCACAAGAAAATGCCCCGGTTTTCAGACCGGGGCATTTTTCATTGCAGTCGAAAACTCAGCGATTGCGGGTCAGCAAGGCCGGTTTTTCACCGCGTGGGCGGCTTGGCAGTTGATCCAGCTGCTCAGGGGTCGGGAAGCGGTCGGCTTTCGATTCCTTGTGCATGATCTTCGGCCCGCTGCTGCGCGGGTTCTGCACGGCCGGTTCAGCGCGTTGCTGATCGTCACGGGCCGGGCGGCGGTTGCGCGGGTTTTCATCGCGACGACCCTGACCGTCACGCGGAGCACCGTTGCGTGGGCCGCTGCGCTTGCCTGGCGGAGTGCCGGTGCTCGAACCGTTGCTGTTGCGTGGGCCGTTCTGGCGACCTTGTGGCTGACCGCCGCGGGGTGCGCCCGAACCTGCGCCTTGCGCCGGAGCGCCTGGACGACGGTTGCGACCACCGGCCGGAGCCTGCTTCGGCACGTAATCGACGCGGTTACCGAAGTTATCGATATCGTCGTCGAGGAATTCGTCCGGAGCACGGTCAGCAGCGGCGCGTGGCGGCTGGCTTGGCTGGCGCTGTTCGCGGGCCGGGGTGCCTTCGCGCGGCTTCTGTTGACGGGCTGGACGCTCGCCACGTTCGCCGGCCGGTTTTTCCTTGCCCTTGTCTTTGCCTTTGTCTTTACGACCGCCGCCACCGCCGCCGCCATTCGGGCCGTCACCGCGTGGGCCGCGGGCATTGCGCGGGTTGCGCATGTCCGGACGCTCGCGAACTTCAGGCTTCTCGGCCTCGATGGTGCTGGCATCGAAGCCCATCAGGTCGCCGTCGGCGATTTTCTGCTTGGTCATGCGTTCGATGCTTTTCAGCAGTTTTTCTTCGTCCGGTGCGACCAGCGAGATCGCCTCGCCCGAACGACCGGCACGGCCAGTACGGCCGATACGGTGCACGTAGTCTTCATCGACGTTCGGCAGTTCGAAGTTGACCACGTGTGGCAACTGGTCGATGTCCAGACCGCGCGCCGCGATGTCGGTGGCAACCAGGATGCGCACTTCACCGGCCTTGAAGTCGGCCAGAGCTTTGGTGCGGGCGTTCTGGCTCTTGTTGCCGTGGATCGCCACAGCCGGCAGGCCGTGCTTGTCCAGGTACTCGGCCAGACGGTTGGCGCCGTGCTTGGTGCGGGTGAACACCAGCACCTGTTCCCACGCGCCGGCGGTGATCAGGTGGGCCAGCAGCGCACGCTTGTGGCTGGCTGGCAGGCGGAATACGCGTTGTTCGATGCGCTCGACCGTGGTGTTCGGCGGCGTCACTTCGATGCGTTCCGGGTTGTGCAGCAGCTTGCCGGCAAGATCCGTGATGTCTTTGGAGAAGGTCGCCGAAAACAGCAGGTTCTGACGCTTGGCCGGCAGACGCGCGAGGACTTTCTTCACGTCGTGGACGAAGCCCATGTCGAGCATGCGGTCGGCTTCGTCGAGCACGAGGATTTCCACGTGGGACAGATCGACGCTGCCCTGGCCGCACAGGTCGAGCAGACGACCCGGGCAGGCAACGAGGACGTCCACGCCACGGGACATGGCCTGAACCTGCGGGTTCATGCCGACGCCGCCGAAGATGCAGGCACTGACGAATTTCAGGTCACGGGCATAGATCTTGAAGCTGTCGTGAACCTGGGCCGCGAGTTCGCGGGTCGGGGTCAGGACCAGCACGCGCGGTTGGCGCGGGCCGTGACGCTGGGATTTGTCCGGGTGGCCGTTGGGGAACAGCCGCTCCAGGATCGGAAGGGCGAAACCGCCGGTTTTACCGGTACCTGTCTGTGCCGCAACCATCAGGTCGCGACCTTGCAACACGGCGGGAATGGCCCGCTGTTGCACCGGAGTAGGCTCGGTATAGCCCGCATCTTCGATAGCGCGGACCAAAGCCTCGGAGAGACCGAGGGAAGCAAAGGACATGAGTAATCCTGTTTCAGTTAGGGCTTGGCCCAATGGGAGTCTTGCCTGGCGCGAATGGCGTTTAAGAGGACGCAATCCCGTCCGGTCCTGCTGCGGTTCCGAAGGCACGTCCGGAGCGCTCGCGCGGGCTGAAAAGCTGCGCTGTAGCGGGTCGGGAGGCCTGTTACGGTTCCGGGCGTCCGGGCGTGAGCCTGGCGGGAACGCCGGAGTATAACAGAGCAATCACTGCGCGCCGCTTTCCTGCTGCTCAACGGTTTTGCCGCTGGCGGTGGCGTTGCCCAGTGGCGCCGTCAGGGCGGGGGCCGCGCCGTAGCGGGCGCTGAGCTCGGCATAGGCCGGTTCGCGCTTGAAACGCTTGAGTTCGGCGCCGAAGCGCTGCACCAGCAAATCCATCCCGGCATTGCGCCGCACGGCCAGAAACTGGCTCTGGCGGCTGATGACCGTGGGGTTTTCCGTGATCTTGTCGCGAATGCCCAGTTCATCGAGCAAATGCTGACCCACGCGGCGATCAGTGATCAGCAGGTCGATGCGCCCGCGCACCAGTTTGCCGAAATTGGCTTCGTGGGTCGGGGCCGGCTCGCGGGTGAACAGGGTCGATTCGCGAAAGTCGGGGCTGTACAGATAGCCCGGCGAGGTGCCGACCGTCAGGCCTTTGAGGTCTTCAAGGCTGTGAAAAGGGTGCGGACGCTCGTTGGCGTAGAACATCACGAACTCGACGTCCGACAGCGGTTCGCTAGGGTAGAGCAGGGTGGCGTCGCGTTCGTCGCTGTGGAAGATGTCCAGCGCGCCGTCGGCCTGGCCGGTTTCGAGCATCGACAGGCAGCGTTTCCAGGGCAAAAACTGCCATTCGACTTCGATGCCCAAGCGCTTGAATACGATGGCAGTGGTTTCGTAGTCCAGCCCGAGATTCTTGCCGCCTTGTTCATAGACATACGGCGCCCATGGCTCGGTGACAATGCGCAACTTCTCGCCCCGAGCAGCGAAGCTCAGGCAAGTAAACAGCAAAACGCTCAGCAACTGGACAATGACAGGCATGGCCTGAGGTTAGTACGCGAATCGCCTGATGAGAAGCTCTGGCATGCATGTTTAACGCTGCAAGCGAAGAGTTTCGATGCGATGCCGCTATTTGCCGGATGAATTGAGCAGGTGCTGATGAATTGTCGTGTAGCGCGAGCCCAGAACCAGTCTGACCAGTCTTCTGCTGAACCATTCTTCCAGCAAATGCTGACAAACTTTCTTGCCAATCCTTTCCTGCTGGTTTTTCAGTGCCTTTTCCCACCACACCGGTGCGCAGGCCTGGTCGAATTCGTTGGGGTGCTTATAGCAACCGTAGAGAATTTCGCGAATGAACTGGCGAAGGTGCGCGGGCAGCATCAGGGTGATGACTTTGTAAAGCATGCGCTGCATACGTGGCGGACGTGGCAGTCGCGCGGAAACGAGACGGGTGTCATCCAGTGCAGCCTGACAGGTCGGGTTGTCGCCATGCTTGGCGACCCAGGCCTGAACCTTGGCCCTGAACAGCTGCTTGCGGCTCCAGTAGTGATGAATCAGGTCCGGACACTTCTTGATGTCCAGTGTGCGATAGGCTGCCACTGACAGGCAGAACTCTTCCAGGGTGTAGGCACCTTGGGCGAGCGGGAACAGCTCGTCGATCAGCGCAATCGAGCGATCAAGCACTTGCGCATCCTGGCGATGCAGGCCGATGACGCCAGAGTTGAGCAGCATCATTTGATCGTCAGCCAGGCCTCTCTCCAGCAGGGTTTTCGACAGAGCGCTGTAGAGCAGGTTTTCCTTGTTGGTGCCGTATTGCAAGTAGTAGTCATTGCACAGCAGCGTGCCGGGTTGCACCCGTTCGAACAGTTTGACTGGCGAGCAATGAAAAAAAGTGTCGGTGTCGATCAGCAAGGCTGTCTCGGACTCTTCGAGCACCGTTCGCAAGGCAACGTGTTTGGTGCGGAAGTGGTAGCCGTGAGGTTCGCTCCAGCGCTGACGGGTGGCAGCATCGAGGGGACGCACTCGTACCGGGAGTTTTTCGTAAGGCTGCGTATTGTCACTGAACACCTGGATATCAATCGTCACATCTGGTGATTCACGAAGCCAGGCCAGGGCACTCGCGATGCTGAACACGGCTTCCTGGTGATAGGTTTCAGAGCCAAAAACCAGGTAGACGAGTTGAGGGCGTGGGTTCGAAGAATCGCAGATCATTGACGACAATATTCCATTGGTACTTTTAAATGTAAAAAGGCCCTCTGAAGAGGGCACTTTTTACTGTCTTGAATCGTTTAGCGCGGCAACTTCAGATTATTCCAGATCGCCAGGCTCGGTTCCGCCTGGTTCATGGAATAGAAGTGCAGGCCAGGCGCGCCGCCTTGCAGCAGGCGTTCGCACATCTCGCTGACGACCTGTTCACCAAAGCGCTGAATGCTCTGGCTGTCATCGCCGTAGGCTTCCAGTTGCTTGCGGATCCAGCGCGGGATTTCCGCACCGCAGGCATCGGAGAAGCGTGCGAGTTTGCTGTAGTTGGTGATTGGCATGATGCCCGGAACGACCGGAATGTCCACGCCCAGCGCCTGCAACCGGTCGACAAAGTAGAAGTAGCTGTCGGCGTTGAAGAAGTACTGGGTGATCGCGCTGTCGGCGCCGGCACGGGCCTTGCGCACGAAGTTGGCGAGATCGTCTTCGTAGTTGCGCGCTTGCGGATGCATCTCCGGGTAGGCGGCGACTTCGATGTGGAAATGATTGCCGGTTTCCTCACGAATGAATTCAACCAGTTCATTGGCGTGACGCAGCTCGCCGCTGGTCATGCCCATGCCGGACGGCAGGTCACCGCGCAGGGCGACGATGCGCTTGATGCCGGCGGCCTTGTACTCGTTCAGCAGGCCGCGCAGGTCGTCCTTGCTGTCGCCGACGCACGACAGGTGCGGGGCGGCGGGGATTTTGACTTCGCTTTCCAGCTGCAGAACGGTGTTCAGCGTGCGGTCACGGGTCGAACCGCCCGCGCCGTAGGTGCAGGAAAAGAAGTCAGGGTTGTAGGTGGCCAACTGACGGGCAGTGGCGAGCAGTTTTTCATGCCCAGCATCGGTCTTGGTCGGGAAGAACTCGAAGCTGTAGCGACGTTCTTGGGACATGGAGGAAGCCTCCAGTTACGAGCGGCAAGCTACAAGCTGCGAGAGAAGCGGAGGTGCGCTGATCTCTCGTGCGTGAAACCTGCTGCCTGAAACTGTTCTGAAATAGGGGCAGAGCTCTCAAGCTTCGTACGGCAAGTCCGGCTTTTGACCTTGCTTGCCGCTTGAAGCTTGTAGCTCGCAGCTGCTCTTGTCTTAGTAGCGGTAAGCGTGCGGCTTGAACGGGCCTTCGACGGTCACGCCGATGTAGTCAGCCTGTTGCTTGGTCAGTTGAGTGACCACGCCGCCGAATCCGCGGACCATTTCCAGGGCCACTTCTTCGTCGAGTTTCTTCGGCAGTACTTCAACGGTCAGACGCTCGGCTTTCTGGGCTGGCGACAGGTCGGCGTACTTCTGGCCGAACAGGAAGATCTGCGCCAGAACCTGGTTGGCGAACGAACCGTCCATGATGCGGCTTGGGTGACCGGTGGCATTGCCCAGGTTCACCAGACGGCCTTCCGCCAGCAGGATCAGGTAGTCGTCGTTCTGAGCGTCGAAAGCGCCCGGGCCGGTACGGTGGATCTTGTGTACCTGTGGCTTCACTTCTTCCCATGCCCAGTTCTTGCGCATGAAAGCGGTGTCGATTTCGTTGTCGAAGTGACCGATGTTGCAGACAACGGCGCGCTTCTTCAGGGCTTTGAGCATGTTTGCGTCGCAAACGTTGACGTTACCGGTGGTGGTCACGATCAGGTCGATCTTGCCCAGCAGCGCTTTGTCGATGCTTGCTTCGGTGCCGTCGTTGATACCGTCGATGAACGGCGAAACCAGTTCGAAACCGTCCATGCAGGCTTGCATGGCGCAGATCGGGTCAACTTCGGAAACCTTGACGATCATGCCTTCCTGACGCAGGGACTGGGCCGAGCCCTTGCCCACGTCACCGTAGCCGATGACCAGCGCTTGCTTGCCGGACAGCAGGTGGTCGGTGCCGCGCTTGATGGCGTCGTTCAGGCTGTGACGGCAGCCGTACTTGTTGTCGTTCTTGGACTTGGTCACCGAGTCGTTGACGTTGATGGCCGGGATTTTCAGCTCGCCTTTGGCCAGCATGTCCAGCAGGCGGTGCACGCCGGTGGTGGTTTCTTCGGTCACGCCGTGAACGCGGTCCAGAACCTGTGGGTATTTCTTGTGCAGCAGCTCGGTCAGGTCGCCGCCGTCGTCGAGGATCATGTTGGCGTCCCATGGCTGGCCATCTTTCAGGATGGTCTGCTCCAGGCACCACTCGTACTCTTCTTCAGTCTCACCTTTCCAGGCGAATACCGGGATGCCGGCAGCGGCGATGGAAGCGGCGGCCTGATCCTGAGTCGAGAAGATGTTGCAGGACGACCAGCGCACTTCGGCACCCAGGGCAACCAGGGTTTCGATCAGCACGGCGGTCTGAATGGTCATGTGGATGCAGCCGAGGATTTTTGCGCCTTTCAGCGGCTGCTCGGAAGCGTACTTGCGGCGCAGACCCATCAGGGCCGGCATTTCCGACTCGGCGATGATGGTTTCGCGACGGCCCCAGGCAGCCAGGGACATGTCGGCAACTTTGTAATCGTTAAAATCTGCAGGCGTGATAACAGCGCTCATGAAGAGCCTCCATTCGTAATGTATGCGAATGGGCGCCGTTGTGCGTTTAGTGTCCGGCCTGAGCCGGTCAACGCCCCATCCGAGCCTGACAGGTTGAACCTGCTGCAGCGCCCCTCGGACAGGTGGCGGGAAAACGGTAGCAAGTGAAGGTTACCGTTTTGAAACGGGGGCGATTATAGCCGTCTAGACTGATCTTCCAAAGGGTTTCTGTCGGCCAGATGAAGATCGCCAATCGCGACCATAGTAGAAGCCTCATGGAGCATGACCGCTCAGTCTGCCAAGATGGCGCCATCATTCGGCAAGACGCTCAGGAGTGAAGATGAATTTCCACACCCGCAAGTGGGTAAAACCCGAAGACCTCAACCCCAACGGCACCCTGTTCGGCGGCAGCCTGCTGCGCTGGATCGACGAAGAAGCGGCGATCTACGCCATCGTTCAACTGGGCAACCAGCGCGTGGTGACCAAGTACATTTCCGAGATCAACTTTGTCAGCGCCTCGCGCCAGGGCGACATCATCGAACTGGGCATCACCGCCACCGAGTTCGGCCGCACCTCGATCACCCTGACCTGCGAAGTGCGCAACAAGATCACCCGCAAGAGCATCCTGACCGTCGAGAAGATGGTCTTCGTCAACCTCGGCGAAGACGGCTTGCCGGCGCCGCACGGGCGAACCGAGATCAGGTATGTCAAAGACCAGTTCAAGGATGACGTGCCCGTTACCGAGTAATCGCGTCACACCGGCGAACGGAAGCCGAGCGGCGCGTGTCGTAGCCTTATGACCCCGCCACCGGTTTCCCGCCATGACCACACCTACAGACGGCAAGACCCCCGATCTCTCGGCCAAGGAACAGCACGAAGTCGAGAAAAACCAGCCGCCCCGCGCGGCGGTTCTGCATGAAATCATCCGCAAACAGGGCGACCAGGAACTGGAGCGCAGCATCGCTGCGCTGTGGTGGTCGGCGCTCGCGGCCGGGCTGACCATGGGCCTGTCGCTGATGGGCATGGGCCTGCTCAACTCGCGTCTGCCCGAGGGCGACGAATTCAAGGTGATCGCCAGCTTCGGCTACTGCGCGGGTTTTCTCGCGGTGATCCTCGCCCGCCAGCAACTGTTCACCGAAAACACCCTGACCGCCGTGCTGCCCGTGATGACTAAACCGACCCTGGCCAATTTCGGTCGGTTGATCCGGCTCTGGACAGTGGTGCTGTTCGGCAACCTGTGCGGGACGATTCTGGTGGCGTACGTGATGCTCGAACTGCCGATCTTCGACAGCAAGACCGACGAGGCCTTCCTCGAAATCGGCCGCAAGGTCATGGAGAACCACGCGAGTCAGATGTTTGCCAAGGGCATCGTTTCCGGCTGGATGATCGCCACCATGGTCTGGATGATTCCGTCCATGGAGAGCGCGAAGATGTGGATCATCATCCTCATCACCTATCTGATGGCATTGGGCGATTTCACTCACATCGTGGTGGGGTCGGCGGAGGTGTCGTATCTGGTGTTTGCCGGCGAGTTGCCGTGGAGTGATTTCTGGGCGGTGTTTGCCGGGCCGACCCTGGCGGGGAACATCATCGGCGGCAGTTTCATCTTCGCCCTGATCAGTCATGCGCAGATCCGCAGTGAAAGCGGCGCTCCGAAAGAGTCTGCGGATCAGGCCGAAAAGCCCGATCCGCAGCAGATCAAGAAATGATCAATGGTGCACGGGCTCGGCAGCGCTCGCCGGCTCGTCGCGCGTTGCGTGCTTGACCAGTTTGCCGATGGTCAGGCCCTGCAACAGGATCGATGACAGCACCACGATGTAAGTGATGCTCAGCAGCAGATCGCGCTCTGGGCCCAGCGGCAGGGCCAGTGCCAGTGCCACCGAAACTCCGCCGCGCAAACCACCCCAGGTAAGGATCCGGATAGTGCCGCGCGGCACGGTGCGCCAGCGGCGCAACAGGACGATGGCCGGGGCCACGGTGAGCAGGCGCGACAGCAGAATCGCCAGCGCCAGCAGACTTGCTGCCGCCACGTGCAACCAGTTGAACGGCAGCAGCAACAGCTCCATCCCGATCAGCGCGAACAGCAGCGCGTTGAGCATGTCGTCGAGCAATTCCCAGAAACCGTCCAGGTATTTGCGCGTCATGTCGTTCATCGCCAGGTTGCGACCGAGGTTACCGATGATCAGACCGGCGACCACCATCGCAATCGGTGCCGAGACGTGCAGCTCGGTGGCCATCGCCGAACCGCCAATCACCAGCGCCAAAGTCAGCATGACTTCGATCTGGTGCTGCTCGATGCTTTTGATCATCAGGTACACCAGATAACCGATCAGCCCGCCGAACAGCACGCCGCCGATGGCTTCGTGGGCAAACAGCATGGCCGTGGCGCCGACGGTCGGGGTTTCGCCCAATTGCGCGATGCCCAGCAGCACGGTGAACACCACCACGGCGGTGCCGTCGTTGAACAGCGATTCGCCGACGATGGTGGTCTTCAGCGGCTTCGAGGCATTGGCCGTACGCAGCACGCCGAGTACCGCGATCGGGTCGGTCGGGGAAATCAGCGCGCCGAACAACAGGCAGTAGAGGAAGCTCACGTGCCAGCCGAACAGGGCAAAAATGTAATAGGCGAGGCTGCCGATCACGGCGGTGGCGATCAGTACGCCGAAGGTCGCCAGCAGGCCGATGGGCCAGCGGTAGCTGCGCAGGTCGTTGAGGTTCACGTGCAACGCACCGGCGAACAGCAGGAACGAGAGCATCCAGTTCATCAGCAGATCGCCGAAGTCGATCTGGCCGATCAATTGCTGCACGCGCTCTTCGAGGCCGGGGTAGCCGAGCAGGCTCAGGCCTTGCAGCAACAGGGAAAACATCAGTGCGGTAACCATCACGCCGATGGTCGGAGGCAGGCCGATGAAGCGGAAATTCACAAAGGTGAGGAGGGTGGTGAGGCAGATGAAAGCGGCGACGAGTTCAAGCATCCGGGGTCCTTTGGATGGGGGTGGAAAGACAGCGCGCCCGTTCATGGACGCAAGGGTTGGATGGGCTGACGCCGGGTGGGGACACAATTGTGTCCCCCGGGAAAATCAGCCGGACACATTGACCGCAGCGACACCCCGACGTTGCAGGTAGATGAAAAACAGCGCCGTCAGCACGGTCAGCACACCCACCAGCGCGCCCGTCCAAGGCAAGTCCGCCAGGTCCGCGCCGCTGGCCACCACCAGCCCGCCAATCCAAGCACCGGCGGCATTGCCGAGGTTGAACGCGCTCTGGTTCAGGGTCGAACCGAGGTTCGGTGCTTCATGCGCCTGATCGATGATCAGCAGTTGCAGGATCGGGCACAGGGCGAAGGCAAAAATCCCCCACAGCACCAGCGTGATCGCCGCCGGAACCACCGAGCGACTGGTCTGGCTGAACGCCGCCAGAATCACTACCACCGCCAGTGCGACACCCACCAGCGACGGCAACAGACGGCTGTCGGCCAGGCGCCCGCCGAGCATGCTGCCGCCGGTCAGACCGACGCCGAACAACAGCAGCATCACCGTCACGCCGTGAGGGCTGACGCCGGTGATGTCCTGCAGAATCGGCGCGATGTAGGTGAACACGCTGAACAGACTGGTGGACGCCAGCACGCTCATGCCCAGCGCCAGCAACACGTTGACCTTGCCCAGCACCTTGAACTCGCTGGCGAGGTTGGCCTTGTCCATCGGGATGTGTTTCGGCAACCACAGCCATTGGGCGAGGGCGGCGATCACACCGATCACCGAGACCGCCCAGAAGGTCGAGCGCCAGCCGGCGTACTGGCCGAGCGCAGTGCCCAGCGGTACGCCGAGAACGTTGGCCAGGGTCAGACCGGTGAACATCATCGCAATCGCCTGCGCCCGTTTGTTCGGCGCGACCAGCCCGGCGGCCACCACCGAACCGATGCCGAAGAATGCGCCGTGGCACAGCGCGGTGACCACTCGCGCGGCCATCAGCGTCGCGTAGTTCGGCGCCAGTGCGCACAGCACGTTGCCGAGGATGAACATCAGCGTCATGCCCAGCAGCGTGGCCTTGCGCGGCATGTTGGCGGTGCCGATCGCGAGGATCGGCGCACCGAACACTACGCCCAGGGCGTAGCCGGTGATCAACAGGCCAGCGTGGGGAATGCTCACCGCGAGGTCGCGGGCGACATCGGGCAGCAGGCCCATGATGACGAATTCAGTGGTGCCGATGCCGAAAGCGGCAACAGCGAGTGCAAGCAAGGCGAGTGGCATGCGCAAGGTCTCTGTCGGTAGTCTTGACGCTTTGATCAGGCATACGCAGGCCGGCGACCCGTCTCGGACGAGAACGGGGCAGGCAGGAATTATTGGAATTTATCTGTGCGCAACTGAGTGCGGCGTGGTCGCTTGCAGTATAAACAGCTGCTGACACATCGCGAATCAATAATCTGACTAATTGGCTCAGGCTCAACAACAAGAATCAAGGAGTGGCACGTGCTGGCGACAGCTCTGGTGTTGGTGGCGGCGCTGTTGCACGCAGCGTGGAATACGTTGATCAAGTTCAGCGCCGAGCGGCTGCTGGTGGTGGCCTGCATGGACACCGTGGCGCTGTTGTTCGTCGCGCTGGCGTTCCCTTTCATCAGCCTGCCACCGCCGGAAATCTGGCCTTGGATTCTGGCGTCGGCGGCGTTCGAGCTGCTCTATCGTTATCTGCTCATCCAGGCCTATCGGGTCGGCGATCTGGGGCTGGTCTATCCGTTGATGCGCGGATTGTCGCCGCTGGTGGTGCTGGCGCTGACCCTGATCTTCGCCGGTGAAGTGCTGACCACCCAGCAGATCTTCGGGATCCTGCTGATCCCGCTGGGCATGGCTTGCCTGCTCTGGCAGGGCGGCGGCGGGAAACACTTGCCGTGGTCGATGCTGCCGGTGGTGGCGCTGATCGGCTTGTGCATCGGTTGCTACACCTACATCGATGGCCAGGCGCTGCGGCGCTGGTCGCATCCGCTGGATTACCTGGTCTGGGTCACGCTGCTCAGTGCCTGGCCTTTCCCGATGCTGGCGTGGGTGGCCAAGCGTCCGGCGTTCAAGCTGTTCTGGCGCGAGCAATGGAAGCTGGGACTGGCGGTCGGGTTCTGCGTGTTGTTCAGCTACGCTCTGGTGCTGTGGGCGATGCAGTTGGGCTCGATTGCCGAAGCGGCGGCGTTGCGTGAAATCAGCGTGATTCTGGTGGTGCTGTTCGGTATGCGTTACCTGAAAGAACCTTTCGGCCGGCCGCGGCTCTTAGCCTGTGGGCTGGTGCTGATCGGCATGCTGGTGATGAAGTTCTGAGCGCCCGGCAACTCTAAAACTCGAAAGAAGGACGGTGTTATGACGGTGGCTTTGTGGTGTGTGTTGATCGCGATCTTTCTGCCCTATCTGTGCACCGTCGTGGCCAAGGCCTCGGGTGGTTTCAGACTGCGGGACAATCATGATCCCCGGGACTTTCTGGACAGCGTGGATGGCGTGGCGCGCCGTGCCCATGCGGCGCAACTGAACAGTTTTGAAGTGACCCCGGCGTTTGCGGCGGCGGTGATCGTCGCGCACCTGGTGGGCACGGCAGAGCTGGTGACGGTCAATGTGCTGGCGGTGCTGTTCATCACCAGTCGCCTGCTTTACATCATTTGCTATCTGGCGGACTGGGCGGCTTTGCGCTCGTTGGTCTGGTTTGTCGGGATGGTGCTGATTGCCAGCTTCTTCTTCGTTTCGGTCTGAACCTGAAAAGATCGCAGGCTGACGAGGCCTGCGATCTTTTGCATTGTACTTACGGCTTGTCGGCCACCTGCGGCACTTGCGGCAACGCCACGCCTTTCGGCCAGAGCATCCAGATCTGCCCTTGCTGCTTCATGTCGCCGGCCAGTTGTCCGGCGGCATCGCCGGTGCCCCAGAACAGATCCGCACGAACTTCGCCGGCAATCGCGCCGCCGGTGTCCTGCGCGGCCACCGGGCGTACCAGTGCCGTGCCGTCCGGGCGGGTGGTCGACAACCACAACAGGCTGCCCAGCGGAATCACCTTGCGGTCCACAGCCGCGCTGTAACCGGCGGTCAACGGCACGTTGAGCGAGCCGCGCGGCCCTTCGTTGCTGTCCGGGTTGCGGGTGAAAAACACGTAGCTCGGATTGCTCGCCAGCAGTTCCGGAATGCGCGACGGGTTGGCCTTGGCCCAGTTGCTGATCGCACCCATGGTCACTTCTTCTTTTTTCAGCTCGCCCTGTTCCACCAGCCAGCGGCCGATCGGCCGGTACGGATGACCGTTCTGGTCGGCGTAGGCGATGCGCAGCTGGCGACCGTCATCGGTCTGGATCCGCCCCGAACCCTGAATCTGCAGGAATTGCAGGTTCATCGGGTCGGTCAGCCACGCCACGACCGGCGCCTTGACGCCCTGGCTCTCGATGGTCGCCGCGTCGTCGTAAGGCTTCAGCACACGACCTTCGAGGCGGCCGCGCAGGCGCTTGCCTTTGAGTTCAGGGTAAATGCTGTCCAGCGAGACTATGATCATGTCCTCGGGCACGCCATACACCGGCACGTTGGCGGTGGCGGTTTGCGTCAGGCTGCCGGGATAGACCGGTTCGTAATAGCCGGTGATCAGACCGTTGGGGTTGTCGTTCTCGGCGCGAAGGCCGAAGACGTCGAGGTTCTGCTTGAGGAACGTGCGAATGTCGCCGGCTTTTTGCGGCACGTTGGCGGCTGCCGCACAGGTCGCGCCCCAGACCGGGTCAGCCTTGAGCCGGGTGCAGGCGCTGCGCCACGAACCGAAACCGGCCACCAGGTCGCTATCGGACACCGCAGGCAATGCTTCCCAGGTGGCGCTGGAGTACGTGGCCAGGGCGTGGGTTTTCGGCTTGGCGCTGTCGCCACCGGTGCAGCCGGCGAGGATCGCCAGCAGCGGGAGGGTCGCGATGAGCGGATGACGCCAGGCCTTGAAACGGCTGTTCATGGAGAATTTCCTGTGCCGGTTGCAGAAGTGCTCCATGCGCTCAAGCAACCCTTATTGTTAATAGGGCTATTGGTGTTTGGCGGTGACCCGAGGATACTGGCCGCCGATTTCCGTGACCTGAAGCCACCATGACTCTTAAAAGAATTTCTGTTGTATTGCTGGCCTGTCTGACCTTGTCCGCCTGTGGCGGTGTCGACCCGAATTCCCCGCTGGGTCAGCGCAAGGCGATCTTCAAGCAGATGCTCAAGACCGGCGAAGACCTGGGTGGCATGCTGCGCGGACGCATTGCCTTCGACGGGCCGAAATTTGCGGAAGGTGCGGTCAAGCTCGATGCGTTGTCCCATGAGCCGTGGAAACATTTCCCGCAGGTGCGTGAGGAAGATCACACCAGCGCCAAGGACGATGTCTGGCAGAAACAGGCCCGCTTCCAGGAAATGGCCCGCACGCTTGAGGCGGCCACCGGTGAACTGGTGATCGCCAGCAAGGTTCAACCCTACAAGGCCAGTAACCTGGGGCCGGCCGTGCAGAAAGTCGAAGATGCCTGCAGTGCCTGCCATAAAGAGTTTCGCGACCACTGATGTTCAAGGGATCACGGTTTTTGGCTGTGATCCCCGGCTTTCTTACTTGTCGAGTTCGTCCAGCGCGTCCTGCAATTCCTTGCGCGATTCGGCGAGCTTGTTCTTGCGCTTGTCGATCTTCTCCGGATCGCCTTTCTTCATGGCCTTGTCCAGATCAGCCTGACGCTTGCTCACTTCGTGCTTGGCGTCGAGCACCTTGTTTTCGCGTTCTTTCTTCAGGCCGGCGTCGGTGCAGTGTTCAGTGACTTCGCGCAGGGCGGTTTCGAGGCCGGCCTGCTGGTCGGCGTTGCCGCGGGACTTGGCCTGTTCGATCTGATTGATGATGCCCTGCTTCTTGGCGGCACAACCGGTCAGGCCCGGCGCGTCTTCGTCGGCCATCACGGGGGCGGCGAGGACTGCGCAGAATGAAAGCAGGGCGAGCGGTGCGAGAAATTTCATAAAAGCTCCATGTGCAAAGGCAATCGGGTCGGTGAAGCACTGCGCTGTTGGAGCGCTCCGGCGGACATTGGGTTCCCGGCGGGCCGGGAGTTGCGTGTTCAGAAGCCGTCGACGCCGGCGGCTTGCAGGGTTTCACTCAGGGCCAGTACCTGCGGGTCGCGAAAAAAGGCGCTCAATTGCGCCGCGCGGCCCGGGCCGATTCCGGCTTCTGCCTGCCATTGTTCGGTGTTGCGTTGTGCCAGCGCCTGCCATGAATCGGCGAATGTCGCCTGACCGGTCGGTGGCAGCCCCAGGGCTTTGAGCCACTGCAGGAACGGCCGTTGGCGGGCGCTGTGAAAACTGTGCAGCAGGCGGGCACTGCTGCGCTCGCCGAGACCGGCAATGTTAGCAAGCTCCGGCCCGTCGAGGGTCAACCAATCCAGCAGGCTGTTCAGGCGGCCTGTTTCCAGAAGTTTCTCCCAGGTGCCGCGACCGACATGCGGTAGGGCGAGACCTTGCTTGCCGCTCAGCCAGGTGAGGCGTGCGAGAAACTGGCTTTCGCAGCCCGGCGTCGGTTGCCAGCAGCTCAGGGCGTGAAAGTCGCTGGCGAGCGGAACGTTCAGATCCGCGCGTTCGGTACTGCGCAGCACCACGCTGTCGAGACGCGGAATCGTCAGCCCGGCCAGGCTGATTGCGACCTGATCGCCGGGGCGAATGTCCAGTTCCTGCCAGCGTCTGAGCGAACTGACGCTGACCCGTTTGATCTGCCGGTCATCGAGCATCACTGGCGACAGTTCCAGTACTGGCGTGATGCGCCCGGTGCGGCCGATCTTGAAGTTCACCTTGCGCACATCGGCCAGCGCCTGGGCGAAAGGGTACTTCCAGGCGACAGCCCAGTAGGGCGGACGTGCCTGCCAGCGCTCCGCCGGTGGCCGCAGGCTCTGACGCAGTACCACTCCGTCCGTGGCGAATGGCAGTGGCGAGCGATGCCAGTGATCGCGCCAGTGTTGCGCTTCGTTCAGGCTGGCGACGGCCTGGCTGTAGGGCTCGGTGGTGGGAAAACCGAACTGCGTCAGCGCCGCGATTCGCTCCGGCAAGTCCTTCGGCCCTTGCGGCCAGTCCCAGACAAACAGCCCGATGCCGGCAGCGTGTTCCGCGTCGAGATCCTTGCGCCCCAGCAGCCCGGCCACGGTGGCTCGAGCATTGGCGCTGCCGGCACGTGCCTGCATGTGTCCGTTCAAGCGCCAGTAGAGTTCGCCTTGCACCAGCAAATCTGCCGATTGCGTCAGCTGTTGCGGAATGGCTCCGATCTTTTTTGCAGATGCCGTCCAGTCCTGCCCGCGAACGCCATCCCCGCGACTGATCGCCTGATGCAATCGGCCGTTGCGATAGATCAGCGTCACCGCCACGCCATCGACCTTGGGTTGCACCCATACGTTTTGGCGGTCGCGCAGCCAGGTCGCGATGTCCGCCGCGTCGTGAAGCTTGTCCAGACCGGTGTGAGCGACCGGATGCGCAACCGGGCCTGATGCGGTGCGCAACGGCTCGGGCGGTGAGGGAAGTTTGAAGCACCGGCGCCATTGGTTCAGACGCAAGCGGGACTGATCGTAGAGCTCATCGGCGATCACCGAGCGACCTTCGCG
This sequence comes from Pseudomonas sp. GW458-11-26-14-LB4, assembly GCF_059423925.1. NCBI lineage: Bacteria > Pseudomonadati > Pseudomonadota > Gammaproteobacteria > Pseudomonadales > Pseudomonadaceae > Pseudomonas > Pseudomonas sp. GW458-11-26-14-LB4. Next base: position 197,709 of record NZ_JBWKYU010000001.1, on the reverse strand, counting down.
ATGATAGGCGTCGTCCCAGCGGTCGATCTGTTGTTGCAGGGCGGCGACTTCGCTCGATGCTCGGGCGGCGGTCCAGTCGGGGCAGTCGTCAGCGAAGGCGTTGAGGTGGAAAACCGGCAGGAAAAACAAAAACAGGCGCAGTGTGGCAAGCATCGTGAGCGTCCTTGCTCAGGGAGATACCTGAAGGCTAGCCGGGATTTTGAAGTGGGCCGGGCGGCTGTTTTGCCGGTTGTTTCGCGGCCATGAAAAAGCCCCGCACGGCGAACCGTGCGGGGCTTCTTGTACCGCCAGGAAAATTACAGGCCGGCAGCGGAACGCAGAGCGTCGGCGCGGTCGGTTTTTTCCCAGGTGAACGTGGAGAAGGTGTCTTCGCCAACAGTCTTGGTCTGCGGAGCACGGCCGAAGTGGCCGTAGGCTGCGGTTTCCTGGTACATCGGGTGCAGCAGGTCCAGCATGGTGGTGATCGCGTATGGACGCAGGTCGAACACTTCGCGGACCAGTTTGATGATCTTGTCATCGCTGATCTTGCCGGTGCCGAAGGTGTTCAGCGAGATCGAAGTAGGCTGGGCCACACCGATCGCGTAGGAAACCTGAATCTCGCAACGCTCGGCCAGGCCGGCAGCCACGATGTTCTTGGCAACATAACGGCCAGCGTAGGCAGCCGAACGGTCAACCTTGGATGGATCTTTACCGGAGAACGCGCCACCGCCGTGACGGGCCATGCCGCCGTAGCTGTCGACGATGATCTTGCGACCGGTCAGACCGCAGTCACCCACCGGGCCGCCAATGATGAACTGGCCGGTCGGGTTGATGTGGAACTGGGTGTCCTTGCTCAGCAGTTCGGCAGGCAGCACGTGCTTGACGATCAGCTCCATCACGCCTTCGCGCAGGTCTTTGTACGACACTTCAGGGTTGTGCTGGGTCGACAGAACAACAGCGTCGATACCCACAACCTTGCCGCCTTCGTAACGGCAGGTCACTTGGGACTTGGCGTCCGGACGCAGCCAAGGCAGCAGACCCGATTTACGGGCTTCGGCCTGACGCTGAACCAGCTGGTGCGAGAAGGTGATCGGTGCCGGCATCAGCACGTCGGTTTCGTTGCTGGCGTAACCGAACATCAGGCCCTGGTCGCCGGCGCCCTGATCTTCAGGCTTGGCACGGTCAACGCCCTGGTTGATGTCAGGGGACTGCTTGCCGATGATGTTCATCACGCCGCAGGTAGCGCCGTCGAAGCCGACTTCGGAGCTGGTGTAACCGATGTCGCAGATCACGTCACGAACGATCTGCTCCAGGTCGACCCAGGCGCTGGTGGTCACTTCACCGGCAACGATGGCCACGCCAGTCTTGACCAGGGTTTCCACGGCAACGCGTGCGTGCTTGTCCTGGGCGATGATGGCGTCCAGCACTGCATCGGAAATCTGGTCGGCGATTTTGTCCGGATGTCCTTCAGACACGGACTCGGAGGTGAAGAGGGAGTATTCGCTCATCTCGATGTTTTCCTGAATTTACCGATGGTGAGTGTCGCCAGCCGGTCGCTGAAAATGGCGGACCTGGATCTGGAAACCATTACGTAAGCCTACATAGAGGCTTTCCCCGGGAACGAGTCCCGCAGCGGTGGCCCAACGGGCCAGATCGTCCTGTTCAAACCCCAACCACAGATCACCGCAGGCCTCCCTGGCCCAACTCTGGTTGTGGCTACATAACTCTGTCACGAGCAGGCTACCGCCCGGTTGCAGCAGGCTGGCCATGTGCTTGAGCGCTTCGGCCGGCGCGGCGAAATGGTGCAACACCATGTTCAACACCACGCAATCGGCCTGAAGGCTCACGCCATTCAATGCATCGGCCAATTGCAGGCTGACGTTAGCCAGATGTTCACGTTCACATACCTGACGGGCCAGTTCGAGCATCGCCGCGCTGTTGTCCAGTGCGGTTACGGTGCCGAAGCGACGCGCCAGTTCCGGCAGGAAAGCTCCATCGCCGGGGCCGACTTCAATGGCCGTGGCAGCGCCATTGAAGTTCAGTTTGTCGAGCAGGGCCAGCACGCTTTCACGGTACTGCGGCAGGCCGGCAATCAAATCCTGCTGGGCGCGGAATTTCTCTGCGACCCGGGCGAAAAAGTCCTGGCTGTTGGCCGCACGTTGCCCGTGAACCTGTGCGATCCGGGTTTCCACGTCAGCCGGCAGCGCCAGATTGTCGACTTCTTCTAACAATGCCGCGTGCAACTTGCCGCCCAGCAACTCGGTGTGGGGCAGGGCGCGGCGATAGAACACCGCATTGCCTTCGCGGCGAGTCGCCACCAGATCCGCCTGCGCCAGCACTTTAAGGTGATGGCTCATGCCGGACTGGCCGATATCGAAAATCTGCGCCAGTTCCAGTACGCCGAACGAGTCGTTGGCCAGGGCGCGCAATACATTCAGCCGCAGCGGATCGCCGCCGGCCTTGCACAGGGCCGCCAGCTCGTCGCAATCGTCATGGCGAATGGAAGGCACGCGTAAGTTCATAGGGCTGGCAGTCTAGTGACGGCCTGAAGGCATCGCAAGGTCTATATCAAAAAGTTTTGATATTGCTCGATGGATGGCGCATTCGATTTCACTTCTCACCGCCCGGTTAACTCTACAAACGAACAGCGGAAAGGTTTCACCAACCGAAACCGGTGTTATCCATTGGAAAAACGCCTCCGGATGACTATCTGTCATTGCCCCGAGGCGCTCGGGTGAGGGAAAATGCCCTCCTTTTTTCCGTTTCAATCTATTCACACCCAGGAGATCAGCGATGCCTAGCCGTCGTGAGCGTGCCAACGCCATTCGTGCCCTCAGCATGGATGCCGTGCAAAAAGCCAACAGCGGCCATCCCGGTGCCCCTATGGGTATGGCAGATATCGCCGAAGTGCTTTGGCGCGACTACCTCAAGCACAACCCGAGCAATCCATCGTTCGCCGACCGTGACCGCTTCGTGCTGTCCAACGGCCACGGCTCGATGTTGATCTACTCGCTGCTGCACCTGACCGGCTACGACCTGTCGATCGACGACCTGAAGCAATTCCGTCAACTGCACAGCCGTACCCCGGGCCACCCGGAATTCGGTTACACCCCGGGCGTTGAAACCACCACCGGCCCGCTGGGTCAGGGCTTGGCCAACGCCGTGGGCTTCGCCCTGGCAGAAAAAGTACTGGGCGCGCAGTTCAACCGTCCTGGCCACAACATCGTCGACCACCACACCTACGTGTTCCTGGGTGATGGCTGCATGATGGAAGGCATTTCCCACGAAGTCGCTTCCCTGGCCGGCACTCTGGGCCTGGGCAAGCTGATCGCCTTCTACGATGACAACGGCATTTCCATCGACGGCGAAGTCGAAGGCTGGTTCACCGACGACACGCCGAAGCGTTTCGAATCGTACAACTGGCAAGTGATCCGCAACGTTGACGGTCACGACCCGGAAGAGATCAAGACCGCCATCGAGACCGCTCGCAAGAGCCCGTTGCCGACCCTGATCTGCTGCAAGACCACCATCGGTTTCGGTTCGCCGAACAAGCAAGGCAAGGAAGATTGCCACGGCGCCCCGCTGGGTGACGCGGAAATCGCCCTGACCCGTCAGGCGCTGAACTGGAACCACGGTCCGTTCGAAATCCCGGCCGACATCTATGCCGAGTGGGATGCCAAGGAGAAAGGCCGCGCCGCCGAAGCCGAGTGGGATCAGCGTTTCGCTGCTTACTCCGCCGCGTTCCCGACCGAAGCCAACGAACTGATCCGTCGCCTGAGCGGCGAGCTGCCGGCCGATTTCTCCGAGAAGGCCGATGCCTACATCGCCGACGTTGCGGCCAAAGGCGAAACCATCGCCAGCCGTAAAGCCAGCCAGAACGCCCTGAACGCGTTCGGCCCGCTGCTGCCGGAAGTGCTGGGCGGTTCGGCTGACCTGGCCGGTTCCAACCTGACCCTGTGGAAAGGCTGCAAAGGCGTCAGCGCCGAAGACGCCAGCGGCAACTACATGTACTACGGCGTGCGCGAATTCGGCATGACCGCCATCATGAACGGCGTTGCCCTGCACGGCGGTCTGGTCCCTTACGGCGCGACCTTCCTGATGTTCATGGAATACGCCCGCAACGCAGTGCGCATGTCCGCTCTGATGAAGCAGCGTGTGATCCACGTCTACACCCACGACTCCATCGGTCTGGGCGAAGACGGCCCGACGCACCAGCCGATCGAGCAACTGACCAGCCTGCGCAGCACGCCGAACCTCGACACCTGGCGTCCAGCCGATGCCGTTGAATCGGCCGTGGCCTGGAAAAACGCGCTGGAGCGCAAGGACGGCCCTTCGGCGCTGATCTTCTCGCGTCAGAACCTGCAGCACCAAACCCGTGATGCCGGCCAGATCGCCGACATCCGTCGTGGTGGTTACGTGCTGAAGGACTGCGCAGGCGAGCCTGAGCTGATCCTGATCGCGACCGGTTCGGAAGTCGGTCTGGCCGTTCAGGCCTACGACAAACTCACCGAGCAGGGCCGCAAGGTGCGCGTGGTTTCCATGCCATGCACCAGCGCGTTCGACGCTCAGGACGCCAGCTACAAGCAATCGGTCCTGCCGTTGCAGGTTGGCGCACGTATCGCGATCGAAGCGGCCCACGCCGACTTCTGGTTCAAGTACGTGGGTCTGGAAGGTCGCGTGATCGGCATGACCACCTACGGCGAATCGGCTCCGGCTTCGGCACTGTTCGAAGAGTTCGGCTTCACCCTGGAAAACATCCTGGGTCAGGCTGAAGAGCTGCTGGAAGACTGATCCAGATCAGGTGTCGTCTTAACTGACGCCATCGCGGGCAAGCCCGCTCCCACATGGGCGATGTAGATACCTGTGGGAGCGGGCTTGCCCGCGATGGCGGTCGGTCAGGCAACATCGCTTTGACTGATACACCACGGTAATCGAGAACCCCATGCCTCAACCGCGTCCCTACAAAGTTGCACTCAACGGCTACGGCCGGATTGGTCGTTGCGTCTTGCGTGCGTTGTTCGAGCGAGGCAAGAAGGCCGGGTTTGAGATTGTCGCGATCAACGATCTGGCCGACATGGCCAGCATCGAATACCTGACACGCTTCGACTCCACTCATGGCCGGTTCCCCGGCGAAGTGAAGGTCGACGGCGATTGTCTGCATATTAATGGCGACTGCGTGAAGGTCCTGCGCAGTGCCACTCCCGAAGGCATCGATTGGGCGTCGCTGGGCGTCGATCTGGTGCTCGAATGCTCCGGCGCCTGGCACACCCGCGCAGACGGCCAGCGTTTCCTCGACGCCGGCGCGCCGCGTGTGCTGTTTTCGCAGCCGATGGCCAGCGAGGCGGATGTCGACGCCACCATCGTTTACGGCGTCAATCAGGATTGCCTGACCGGCGACGAACTGCTGGTGTCCAACGCCTCCTGCACCACCAACTGCGGCGTGCCGCTGTTGCGTCTGCTGGATCAGGCGGTCGGCCTGGATTACGTATCGATCACCACGATTCACTCGGCGATGAACGATCAGCCGGTGATCGACGCCTATCACCACGAAGATCTGCGCCGCACCCGTTCGGCGTTCCAGTCGGTGATCCCGGTGTCCACCGGTCTGGCGCGTGGTATCGAGCGCCTGCTGCCGGAACTTGCCGGGCGAATTCAGGCCAAAGCCGTACGCGTGCCGACGGTCAACGTGTCCTGCCTCGACATCACGATGCAGACCGCGAGCGACACCGACGCCGGCGAGGTCAACCGGATCCTGCGCGACGCCGCCACCAGCGGCCCGCTCAAAGGTCTGTTGGCCTACACCGAATTGCCTCACGCAAGCTGTGATTTCAACCATGACCCACATTCGGCCATCGTCGATGCCAGTCAGACCCGCGTTTCCGGCCCACGGCTGGTGAACATCCTGGCCTGGTTCGACAACGAATGGGGTTTTGCCAACCGAATGCTGGATGTTGCAGAACACTATCTGCAAACAGCGACTTCAAAAAAACCGTAGGAAGTGCGACCCATGACCGTGTTGAAGATGTCCGACCTCGATCTGCAAGGTAAGCGCGTATTGATCCGCGAAGACCTCAACGTCCCAGTCAAGGACGGTGTTGTCACCAGCGATGCGCGTATCCTGGCTTCGCTGCCGACCATCAAGCTGGCCCTGGAAAAAGGCGCGGCCGTGATGGTCTGCTCGCACCTGGGTCGTCCGACCGAAGGCGAATTCTCCGCCGAGAACAGCCTCAAGCCTGTCGCCGATTACCTGAGCAAGGCCCTGGGCCGCGAAGTGCCGCTGGTGGCCGACTACCTGGGCGGCGTTGACGTCAAGGCCGGCGACATCGTGCTGTTCGAAAACGTGCGCTTCAACAAGGGCGAGAAAAAGAACGCCGACGAACTGGCCCAGCAATATGCCGCCCTGTGCGACGTGTTCGTGATGGACGCTTTCGGCACCGCTCACCGCGCCGAAGGTTCGACCCACGGCGTTGCCAAGTTCGCCAAAGTCGCCGCGGCCGGCCCGCTGCTGGCCGCTGAACTCGACGCACTGGGCAAAGCCCTGGGCGCCCCGGCCAAGCCGATGGCGGCCATCGTTGCCGGTTCCAAGGTCTCGACCAAACTCGACGTCCTGAATAGCCTGAGCCAGATCTGCGATCAACTGATCGTCGGCGGCGGCATCGCCAACACCTTCCTCGCTGCGGCCGGTCACCCGGTTGGCAAGTCGCTGTACGAGCCGGACCTGCTGGACACCGCTCGCGCCATCGCCGCCAAGGTCAGCGTGCCGCTGCCGGTCGACGTGGTGGTTGCCAAGGAATTCGCTGAAAGCGCTGAAGCGACCGTGAAACTGATCGCAGACGTCGCTGCCGACGACATGATCCTCGATATCGGCCCGCAAACCGCGGCCAACTTCGCCGAACTGCTGAAGTCGTCGAAAACCATCCTGTGGAACGGCCCGGTCGGCGTGTTCGAATTCGACCAGTTCGGCAACGGCACCAAAGTGCTGGCCGAAGCCATCGCCGAAAGCGCGGCGTTCTCGATTGCCGGCGGTGGCGACACCCTGGCGGCCATCGATAAATATGGCGTGGCTGAAAAGATCTCCTACATTTCCACCGGCGGTGGCGCGTTCCTCGAATTTGTCGAAGGCAAGGTGCTGCCGGCCGTTGAAGTCCTGGAAAGCCGGGCCAAGGCCTGAGGCCGCCCGATTGGCCAGGCAAAGGAGTGTTCAGATGGTCAAGTCGTTAGCGCTGTTGTTGCTGACCGGTACATTGGCAGCCTGCGGGAGTAACCCGAAGGCTGCGCCGGAGCCGGCACCCGGCGAGGCACAGAAAGGCTGTTACCAGGCCGACTGGCAGGCCGAAACCAACCCGGTGCTGAACAAGCGCTCGGGCCCGGACGGTCTGGACAAATACGAGACGCAGACCCCGGCCAAGGAACATGGTTGTCCTTGACCGGTCTGACTCTTTACTCAAGTCCGGCGGCGTGCGCTGCCGGTCGAGGAACACGGATGAAAGGCTTGATCGCCGTTGCGGCACTGGGATTGTTGGGTGGTTGCGCGCAGTGGAACCCGTTCCAGTCGTCCGCCCCTGTGGATAACTGGACCACCTGGACCTGCGACAGCCAGGCCAAGGTGCTGTGGCGCTTCACCGATGCCGCCCGCAAGGAAGTCGATGTGCGTCTGGGCGGCGGCGATCAGGTCTATCGCCTGAAAGAAGAGCCGGGCGCCTCGGGCGCGCTGTACAGCGACGACATGCTGGCGTTTCACATCAAAGGTGAGGAGGGCCTGGTCTACTGGGTCGCCACCAATGATCTGATCGGTCGGGGCTGCAAAGCCGAATAAAACAGAATTTGCTTTATCGAATCACCAGGCCGGGCCTCAACCCCCGATCTGCAATCACTTGAATAGCCGCCGCCGCTCCGGCAGGCTGGCACGATTAACGACCCAAACCGGGAGAGACACACACAATGGCACTTATCAGCATGCGCCAGATGCTGGACCACGCAGCCGAGTTCGGCTACGGTGTTCCAGCCTTCAACGTCAACAACCTTGAGCAGATGCGCGCCATCATGGAAGCCGCTGACAAGACTGACTCCCCGGTGATCGTTCAGGCTTCGGCCGGTGCCCGCAAATACGCCGGCGCCCCGTTCCTGCGTCACCTGATCCTGGCGGCGATCGAAGAGTTCCCGCACATCCCGGTGTGCATGCACCAGGACCACGGCACCAGCCCTGATGTCTGCCAGCGCTCGATTCAACTGGGCTTCAGCTCGGTGATGATGGACGGCTCCCTCGGCGAAGACGGCAAGACCCCGACCGACTACGAATACAACGTCCGCGTGACCCAACAAACCGTGGCCATGGCTCACGCCTGCGGCGTTTCGGTTGAAGGCGAGCTGGGCTGCCTGGGTTCGCTGGAAACCGGCATGGCCGGTGAAGAAGACGGCATCGGCGCCGAAGGCGTTCTGGATCACAGCCAGATGCTGACCGACCCGGAAGAAGCCGCTGACTTCGTCAAGAAGACTCAGGTTGATGCCTTGGCCATCGCCATCGGCACCAGCCACGGCGCCTACAAGTTCACCAAGCCACCTACCGGTGACGTGCTGGCGATCGACCGCATCAAGGAAATCCACAAGCGCATCCCGAACACCCACCTGGTGATGCACGGTTCCTCGTCGGTTCCGCAAGAGTGGCTGGCGATCATCAACCAGTACGGCGGCGACATCAAAGAAACCTACGGCGTACCGGTTGAAGAAATCGTCGAAGGCATCAAGCACGGCGTGCGCAAGGTCAACATCGACACCGACCTGCGTCTGGCATCCACTGGCGCCATGCGTCGTCTGATGGCCACCAACCCGAGCGAATTCGACCCACGTAAATTCTTCGGCGAAACCGTCAAGGCGATGCGCGATGTATGTATCGCTCGTTACGAGGCTTTCGGTACTGCCGGCAACGCTTCGAAGATCAAGCCGATCTCGCTGGAAAGCATGTATCAGCGTTATCTGAAGGGTGAGTTGAACGCCAAGGTCAATTGAGACTGGGTGTTTAGCTGATTTGAAAGAAACCCGCCGTGAGGCGGGTTTTTTTTGCCTGTAGTTTTATCAAGCAGTCGACCGACGTAAGGCGCTTGAAATGTCACCCATAACGGACATAATCGATTCTATATTTTAAAAAGTCCCATATGGGTGACATTTATGCTGCTCCCCAATCCCGCTGTTTTCGGTGAAAGAATTCGGCAATTGCGTCGGGCTAAAGGCTACAGCCAAGCGATATTGGCCCACAGAGCCAAATGCAGCCGCAAAACCATCATTGACCTTGAGGCCGGGGAGAATGTCGCGCTTTACACCGCGTTCAGGGTGCTGGCAGCGCTGGGCATGGCGCTGGAAATTGTCGATAACCGCATTGACCTCAAATCCCTGGCCGATCTGGTAGAGCACGATGAGTAAAGTCAAAAGGCTCAACGTCACCACGCCGCAAGGCTTCGCTGGTGAGCTGTCCAAGGGATCGCAGTTTTCCTTTGTTTATGAAACCGCCGATGCAACAAGGGAAGTCTCACTGGTCATGCCCTATGACCCGACGCCCTCGGTGAGCAACGTGCTGCATCCGATCTTCGATATGAATGTGCCTGAAGGGTTTCTGGCGGATCAGATCAAGCGCCGGATGGCCAAGCACATGCAAGTCGATGAGATGCGCCTGTTATCGGTCATCGGCGGGAACCAGATCGGACGCCTCACCTACCAGAATCCAATCGAAACTCCGGTATCCGTGCGTGCGCAAGTCGGATTGCAGGAGATTCTGTCTGCCGATGTTTCGCAGGGCGTTTTCGACTTTCTCGTCGACACCTACTTCGAGTCTGGTATTTCAGGTGTACAGCCCAAGGTGCTGGTGCCCGACCTGGACAAGCTCACCGGCAATCGAAAAACCATGCTCAGCTCCGATCTGATCGTCAAATCAGGCGCGGATGAGTACGCACATCTGGCTCAGAACGAATTTCTCTGTCTGGAAGCGGCTCGTCTCGCAGGGCTGGAAACACCGCCGTTCTGGCTGTCCGAAAACGGCGATTTATTTGTGATGGAGCGTTTTGACCTGACCGAGGCCGGTCGCCTCGGGTTCGAAGACATGGCGGTTCTGTTGGGACTCAACAAGGATCCCCATGACAACTACAAGTATTCGCAGAGCTACGAAACCCTCGCGGCCGTGATTGGCCAGGTCTGTCGGCATGGTGATTCGCTTCGGGAGTTGGAGCGTTTTTTCGCTTCGGTCTGCCTTTCGGTCATGGTTCGAAACGGGGATGCGCATCTAAAGAACTTCGGCGTGATTTATACCCACCCAGAAGCCCTTGAAACCGTGCAATTGGCACCCGTTTTCGATGTCACCACCACAACCGTTTACGAAAACTACAATCCAAAATCAGGCCGCTCATTGGTTGATCGCACGTTGGCAATCAAGATGAACAAGGTGAAAACCTACCCGGATCGCCAGCAACTGATCGAGTTTGGTCGCAAGCATTGCTCAGTAGAGAAGCCAGCCTTGATCATCGAGCGTATTGCCGAGGCGATGACTCAAGCGTTGGCGAATCATCAGGCGCGAGTGAACGGCGAGTTGTTTGCTGATATGCAGCGGGAATGGGATGCGGGGCGGGTAGTGGCGTTGAATGACTCCGTCGGCTCAGGAATGAAGCGAAAGCCAGTCGGCACGACCCGTATTTGATATACGTAGGTCGAGTTGAAAATAAAGGAAAGCGGGGGCAGATTGATTTAATCGAGCAGCAGATAAATAAATCTGTCCCTCTGATTGATGTCGGAGTGGAATCAGCTTGCGCGGCGCACTGGCTTTATCGCAGTCAAAAAATCATTGATCACTTTTAAAACCCACTCTTTGGCCTTTTGAGTATTTGCCAACGGCGCTTCGCCTGCGCCCTCGATAAAGCCCGGAATATGTTCGGGAGCAAGTTTGACGATAAATGCAGCGGCGTCATCTGCTGCAGACTTATTATTGAACTCGTTCTCCAAACGACTCATTGACGCTGCGAATATTGAGCTCTTCATCAATTGCTTACTGTGTTCCGTCAGTTCAGTAATGTTGTTCGACTGATTGATGACGAGGAATATATCGAAGGCATCCCGCAAGCGTTTCCCAAAACCAACCGAGCGCCCCTTGGCAGAAAGGAAGCCAGCTTCGGTGGCGAAGGGGATCTTCAGCGAGGTCTCCGTACCGTCCATGGCCTGCCCCGATATCAACTGATGCCTGGCTTCCTTTTCAGTGAAGATCACGTCCGTTCCCGGGGTCGCGATGGACTCATAACGCCCCCACTGCATAATCAGGTCGGCTGAATCATCTGCATATTTCCTGTGCAGGAAATCCACATGAAAAATCATTGGTTCATCATTGACCACCAGCTTTCTGTACACCTGGAACGCATTCTTTGGCGCCCGCATGTACCCCGAGTCCTTAACCATTGAGTCCAGAGCCCGAATAACATGCTCTTTACTCAGCGCCGCATTCAGAATGATGTCGACGTCATAGGTGCCCGTGTGGGGAATGGGCTTGGAGTTAAACAGGTAAGGAATCCATCCACCAATCACCGCGTAGTCGATAGTTTGACGATTTAGTAACCCGGCTACTTCCAGCAGCATGGCCCGTGCTGCTTCTTGTTCGCTTGCAAAGCTATAAGTCATGTTCAGTCGTTCCTTCTTTTACTTGGTAGGTGTTATTTCTGAGGGGCCTGCGCCAAGCGCGGGGCGCCTCAATGTCTCAGGCCGGGCATCGGCGCTGCAGTAGTCGGCCTTTCTAGCTCCACCTCTTCCCTGCAAAGTCAATTGATCCGAGTGTAACTCGTTCATTTAAGAAACCCGCTATGGCGCGGATTTCTTGTAGGCGATGGTCTATCGGTAAGGGGCAAGAACGTCGCCAATTACGGACATTTCTGAGATTCCGCGATGAGCGAGCCGTTATGGGTGGCTATTCCTTTAACTCGACGTGATCCAGCGCCTGATTCACCGCCAGTTCCCCCAGCATCACCAACTGCGCGATGCCTATCGCGGTTTTGCGGTCGACGGGGGCGAGGGTGGCGGCGAAGTTGTTGAGCATTTCGCTGGCGGAGCCGAGGGTTTCGCTGGCGTTGGCCAGCAGGGATTCGGTGTTGTAGGCGGGATTGGCGAAGTACATGCGGTCGGGTTCGTTGACCGTGGCCATGATGCGGGCGCCGGGGCAGAGGTAGTGGTCTAGGGCGCGTTCGGCGGCTTCGTTGAGTTTTTTGGGGTCGATGGAATCGTAGGGAGAGGCCGGGTCTGTGACCGGCGGATGAGGCGTAGATTTAATCATTTGCTCGAAACCTGAATGGAGTGCCCCCGCTCTGGCTACTAATCAAAGTGGAGGCAACTGTACGCAGGTTAGTAGACCGGGGTTTCGAGCAAGCCGGCGCACCCGAAGATGCCCTGCGCACAGTCGCCATCAGGTGCAGGAATCGAAATTCCTGACTGACAGATGCTTATGCACAAGCTCGAACCCTCGGGCTACTAAACCCGATCACTGCGAATCAGTGACCCGAATCAAGTTACCGATGGCCCTCCAGGCGCACAAGCCGGCGGATTCTGGCGTAGTGGTAGGCAGCGACGCAAGCCGTTGTAGGCTTCGGGACGTTACGCGCACTGCCTTTAAACAGCAGCCTTAAACGAACGCATCGCGGCTATTTATCGTGATCAATATCCAGCTTGCTGAACGTCACCTGCCCACCCTCACTGGTGTACCCGGTGTTGTCCTGCACATACACCCCCGCCTTGAAATACAGCGGTTTGTTGCGCCATGTCGCGCTGATCTGCGAATCCCACTGATACCCGGCCGCACTCACGCCCAATGCGCCGCCAGGGCTCAGGTGAATGAGGTAGTTGAACTCGCGATTGAGTTTGATCCCGGTGGCGAGGGTGATGACGCGGCTTTCGTCCTGATCCGGATGGGTGCGCAGCTTGATCACCAGGTTGCCGGTCTCGGTTTTTTCTTTGTATTGGTATTCAAGCTTGAGCATCGGCTTCTGGCTTTCATAGGCGTGGATCTGGCCGATGACGATCTTGCCGGAGCTGGGCACCTTGTTGACCGAAAGGGTCGCGCGCAGCAGGTTGTCGGCGTCGGGGTAATACCAGTTGCGCAATGTTCCGTTGCTGTAGGTCTCACGCAGTTCGGTGCGGGGATAAATGGCGTTTTCGGTTTTCGAACCGGTCACCGGGGACCAGAAGAACAGGGTGCCGGTGTCGGAATGGAAGTACTGATCCTTGAAGCCGTTCACCAGTTTGGAGGTTTCGACGGTGTAGGGCGGGCTGCCAACGGGAACGCTGAGGTTCCAGGTTGCGAGGTCGATCATGTCGGTTCTTCCACTCTGTTGCTGTTGCACGCGCGTGCCAGAAGCTCTAGCCCGCGCCTCTTGGGGGCGGCCTTTATAAGCGTAGAGGGATTTTTTGTTAACGGCCGTCTGGCGGATGATTGGCGTCAACATCCTGTCGAAGTGCCATCTTTCCCGGTATTCGGGGGCTTCAGCGGTGACCGTTAGTCGGCTGCCCGCCGGTTTGTTTAAATGATGGCTGGATGACAGCTATTGCTTTTACAGATCCCGGACTAGAGTGAAGACTCGGTGACTGTATGGTTTTCACGAGAAGCCGCCCGGAACACTGACCCGAGATGCCCCGACACGAGTTGTCCCGACAAGAGAAGCAGCATGGAATGCGCGCAACCCCAGCCAGGTGAAGGCAGCTCAGTCCTTTTGATCGTTGATGATTACCCTGAAAACCTGATCAGCATGCGCGCGTTGCTGCAGCGCCAGGACTGGCAGGTATTGACCGCCGCTTCCGGTTACGAAGCCCTCAACCTGTTGCTCGAACACGACATCGACCTGGTGCTGCTGGATGTGCAGATGCCGGGCATGGACGGTTTCGAAGTCGCGCGGCTGATGCGCGGCAGCCAGCGCACGCGCCTGACCCCGATCATTTTCCTCACTGCCAACGAGCAGTCCCAGGACGCCGTGATCAAGGGTTATGCCAGCGGTGCGGTGGATTACCTGTTCAAACCGTTCGATCCGCAGATTCTCAAGCCGAAAGTCCAGGCGTTGCTCGAGCACCAGCGCAATCGCCGGGCCTTGCAGCGTTTGAGTCAGGATCTGGAATCGGCGCGGGCCTTCAATGCCTCGGTGCTGGATAACGCGGCCGAAGGCATTCTGGTGTTGGGCGAGGATGGTTTGATCCGCTTTGCCAACCCGGCGATTTCCCGGTTGCTCAATGCGCCGGTGAAGGAGCTGGAAGGGCAGGAGTTTCTCGATTATCTGCAGAAACCGCACATTCCGCTGTGGGCCGATTCCGAGTTTTACGCCGGGTACAAACGTGGCGAGACGCTGCGTCTACACGATGCGTCGCTGCGCACCGCACCGGGGCAGCAGGTGCCAGTGGCCTTGTCCTGCGCGCCGCTGCCGAGTGAACAACATGCGATGGTGGTGACGGTGCTGGACATGTCGGTGGTGCGTCATCTGCATCAGCAGCTGGAATTTCAGGCTGTCACCGACCCGCTGACCGGGCTGCTCAATCGCCGGGGTTTTTACCAGACTGTGGAAAACCTGCTGTTGCGCGGCGAGCGCACGGATAGCAGTTGGGTGTTGATGTATCTCGATCTCGACGGTTTCAAGAGGGTCAATGATTCCCTCGGCCATGATGCCGGGGACCGGGTGTTGCGCTGGGTCTCCGAACAATTGAAAGCGTGCCTGCGGCCATTCGACATTCTGGCGCGGATGGGCGGCGATGAATTCACCGCGCTGCTGGATCTGGAATTCCCCGAACAAGCGGCGAAGATTGCTGAAAAACTCATCGAGCGGGTGTCGATCTGTCAGCAGATCGAAGGCCTCGATATTGCTCTGGGCGCGAGTATCGGCATTGCCACCTACCCCGACTGCGGCAACAACCTCGACGGTCTGCTGCGCGCCTCGGACATCGCCATGTACGAGGCCAAGCGTGCCGGGCGTCAGCAATATCGTTTCTACGATCATGAAATGAACGGCCGTGCGCGGTCGCGGCTGATGCTGGAAGAAAGCGTGCGTAATGCCATCGAGAACCGCGATTTCAATCTGGTGTATCAGCCGCAGGTGGCCATTGGCGATGGTCGCGTTCGTGGTTTCGAGGCGTTGCTGCGCTGGCAGCACCCGAGCGTCGGCGATGTGCCGCCGGGGTTGTTCCTGCCGTTGCTGGAGGAGGCGACGCTGATCAGCCGGCTCGGCAGCTGGATCTATCATCGCAGCGCCGGGCAGCGTAAGGCTTGGGAGTCCGAGTTCTCCAGGGATCTGGTGATCGGCGTGAGCCTGAGCAACACCCAGTTCGGCCTGCCGAATCTGGTCACTGAATTGCGCCAAGTGCTGGAGCGCCATGGTTTGCAGCCACACCAGATGGAAGTGGAAGTCACCGAAGAAGCGCTGACGATCAACCCGGACGAGACCCGCAAGCAGCTGAAGCTGCTGCGCAATCTCGGGGTGCGGGTGGCGCTGGACGATTTCGGTTCCGGGGCCTGCTCGCTGGCGCATTTGCGCGATCTGGAACTGGATACCCTCAAACTCGATCGCCACCTGATTGCCCGATTGCCGGACTCGTCCCGCGACGCTTCGCTGGTGCGCACGGTCATCGACTTATGCAAGGAATACGGCTTGCTGGTGATTGCCGAAGGCGTGGAAACCGTCGAGCAATACCAGTGGCTGCAAGCCCATGGTTGCGAGTACGTGCAAGGCTTCCTGGTGGCGCGGCCGTTGGTCGCCGAGGACACCGCACGCTTTACCGAGCCGTTCGACTGGAGCGCGTTAGCCGGTTGAATTCGCTACACTGGCGGCCTTTTCATGACCCGTGCCGCCCCATGACTGCGTTGAAATACCTCCAGGCCTATCCCGCGAATCTGCAGGATCAGGTGCGCCAATTGATCGCCGACAACCGCCTCGGTGATTACCTGAGCCAACGCTATCCGGGCCGCCACGATGTGCAGAGCGACAAGGCGTTGTACGGCTACGCGCTGGACTTGAAGCAGGAATACCTGCGCAACGCCCCGGCCATCGACAAGGTCCTGTTCGACAACCGTCTCGATCTGACCCACCGCGCCCTCGGCCTGCACACCACGGTGTCGCGGGTGCAGGGCGGCAAGCTCAAGGCCAAGAAAGAGATCCGCATCGCCTCGCTGTTCAAGGACGCCGCGCCGGAGTTTCTGAAGATGATCGTCGTGCACGAGCTGGCGCACTTCAAGGAGTCGGATCACAACAAGGCGTTCTATAAGTTATGTGAGCACATGCTGCCGGGCTACCACCAGGTCGAGTTCGACCTGCGGGTGTACCTGACGTGGCGCGACATGCAATAAGACATCAAACAACGGAGCGCATGCATGGACGTAAGCAAGACCAAGAGCAGTTTTTACCGGCGCTTGTACGTGGCGTACCTGATCGACAGCGGCCTGGCGAGCAGCGTGCCGGCGCTGACCGAAGTCACTGGCATGCCCCGGCGCACGGCGCAGGACACGATTGCGGCGCTGGCGGATCTGGATATTGTCTGCGAGTTCGAACAGGAAGAGGGCGCGCGCAATCATGCGGGGCGCTATCGGATTCGTGAGTGGGGGGCGATTGATCGGGGGTGGATCGAGCGGAATTTGCGGCAGATCAAGGCTGTTCTCGAATATCCCTGAGTTTGGGTGTTCGCCTTTAGATTGTTGCCCTCACCCCAGCCCTCTCCCGGAGGGAGAGGGAGCTGACCGAGGTGTCTTGCGTCATACATCGACCTGATCAAGTGTGGCGATTATGGATTCAACAACGCTCGTTCAGGTCGTTGTATCTCCCGAATATTCCCCAATCAGTCCCCTCTCCCTCCGGGAGAGGGTTAGGGTGAGGGGGCTTTTCAGGAACGCCGCATCCCGATGTGCGGAATGTCATCCTCCAGATATTCCTCACTCGCCACCACAAACCCATACCGCCCGTAATACCCCTGCAAATGCGCCTGGGCCGACAGATAGATCGGCACTTCAGGCCAACGCTTCTGCGCCTGTTTCAGCGCCTGTTCCATCATTTCATGCCCCAGTCCTTTGCCACGCCCGGCCGGCGCGGTCAGCACGCGGCCGATCACCACGTCGCCACCCTGGGATTCCGGATCCAGCAGGCGCAGGTACGCCACCAGCTGATCATCGTCCCAGCCCATCAGATGGCAGGTGTCACCGTCCAGATCCTGACCGTCCGGATCCAGGTAAGCGCAGCGCTGTTCGACCACGAACACTTCCGAGCGCAATTTCAAAATGGCGTACAGCTGCTCCAGTCCCAGATCGCTGTGATGTTTGCAGACCCACTCGATTGTCATCTTCCGATTCCTTGAACTACGTCGCCCGATACTAAGCGCAGCGCCGAAATATGTCTGTATGGCTGAGAAATCTGTGACAAAGGCCAAAATGCCATCATTCCAATATCGCGGCCCGCCGTACTTTGTGTAATCTGCTGGGAAGCGCTGTGCAATGGCTTCAATGAGCTAAGGTTAGGGCCTGGGATTCGCCGGTAAGGGGCCTTGGGGTTTTGACTGAAAACACGCCGGGCGGCCCGCCCGCTAAGGATTTTCAAGCATGCCGCGATTGCATCGAGCCTTTGCTTTGATCGGATTGCTGTTGCTGGGTCAAAGCGCGGCAGCGGAGAAATTGCGTCTGGTGTTCGACGTCTGGCCGCCCTTTACCGATGACACACTGGTCAACGGTGGGCTGGCGACCGACATCGTCAGCACGGCCCTGGCCCGTGCCGGTTATGCCAGCGGTTATGAGCAGGTGCCGTGGGCGCGGGCGTTGATGGGGGTTGGCGAAGGACGTTACGACGTGCTGGTCAACGCCTGGTACAACGACGAGCGCACGAAGATCGGGCAGTTTTCCGCTGAGTACCTGCTCAATCGCGTGCGCTTCCTCAAGCGCAAAGACGCGCCCATCGAATACAACAACCTGCAGGAACTGCACACCTATCCGGTTGCGGTCGTGCGCGGCTACGCCTATTCGGCGCCGTTCGATGCCGACACCGCGTTGCAGAAAGTCCCTGTGCATAACTTCGCCATGGCCGTGCGCATGCTGGCGGCGGACCGGGTCAAGCTGACTCTGGAAGACGAATACGTCGCCCGCTATTACCTGGCCCGGGAATCACCGAAAGTCCGCAACGCGGTGGAGTTTCTGCCCAAGCCACTGAGCGAGAACAGCCTGCATATTCTGGTCAGCCTGAAGAACCCGCAGCACGAACAGATCGTGGCCGGGTTCGACAAGGCGATTGCATCGATGAAGGCCGATGGCAGCTATGACAAGCTGCTCAGGCAGCATGGAATGTGAGGCGGCTCAGTCTTCGGCTGTGTCTTTGATCAGATGCGCCGCGAGCGTGCGCAACGGCCCGAGTTGACGGCAGATCAACGCCAGTTGCGTCTGCACCAGCCGCTGGCCTTCGTCGATTTCGTCCGGCATCTGCTCCAGCTCATTGGCCAGCGCTTCTTCCTCATCGCTCTGAATCGCAATCGGCTGTTTGCTCGCCAGCCCCTGGGCGATTTCATCGATGCTCGCCGCCAGACTCACGCCGGCGCCGTCGATCAGGTGTTCGCGCACCTCGGCCGGCAGCTGGGTTTCCCGGTGCGCGCCAAGCCCTGACAGATAGCTGAGCAAGGTGTGCGACAGCACCAGGAAGCGAAAGCCCACGTCGGCTTCCTTCCGGAAATGCCCCGGCTCCATCAGCATGTTCGCCAGCGTCGTGGAGAGTGCCGCGTCAGCGTTGTGCGCGTTGCGCCGGGCCAGGCGATAGGCGAGGTCGTCGCTCTTGCCGGCGGCGTATTGCTGCATGATCTGGCGCAGGTAAATGCTGTTGCAGGTGAGGGTGTTGGCCAGCACTTTGTTCAGGCGTCGGCCCTGCCAGTCCGGCAGGAACAGGAACACCGCCAGCCCGGCAATCAGGCTGCCGAGCAAGGTATCGAACAGCCTCGGCACAAACAGCCCGTAGCCGTCACCGACCTGGTTGAAGCAGAACAGCACCATGATCGTGATCGCGGCGGTCGCGACGGTGTAGCGGGTGGTGCGGTTGGTAAAGAACACCACGCCGGCGGCGATGGCGAAGCACGACTGCACCAGCGGGCTTGGGAACAGATCGAACAGCGCCCAGGCAATCGTCAGGCCGATCGCCGTGCCGAAAATCCGCTGGCCGAGTTTACGCCGGGTGGCGCCGTAGTTCGGCTGGCAGACGAACAGCGTGGTGAGGATGATCCAGTAACCCTGCGACGGGTGAATCAGGTGCACCATGCCGTAGCCGATGCTCAACGCCAGCGGCAAACGCAGGGCGTGACGGAACAGCAGCGAGGTCGGCGTCAGCTGGGTGCGCAGGCGAATCCACACGTCCTTGAAGTTGCGCGGTGAGCGGTCGAGCAGGCTGCTGTCGGTGGCATCGGCCAGGGCGTCGGGGTTGCTGGCGTCGCTGAGCAAACGGTCGAGGGTGCCGAGGTTGGCGGCCAGTGCGCGCAATGAACGGAGCAGTCCGCGCCAGGCCGGGTTGCTCTGGATGCGCAGGTGTTCGAGGGAAGCATGCAGGTCGCTCAGGGCTTCGGCGAAACTCGCGTCGTAGATGAACGGCTGACGCATCTGGATCGATTCGGCCAGCGCCCGGCAGGCCTTGCCTTGCTGGCGCAGCAGGCGTTGGCAGCGGAACAGGACATCGCTGTGGAAAAACGCATCGGCCAGGGCGTTATAGGGGTAGTGCGAAGAGCTGGCGCGTTCGTGAATGTCTTGCGCCAGGAAGTACAGCTTCAGGTAACGGCTGACTTTCGAGCCAGGACGACCGTTGCCGACCCGGTGCAGGATGATTTCCTTGGCGCTGTTCAGGGCTGCGACGACCCGGCCGTTCTGCTGGGCCAGTTCCAGTCGCCGTGCTTCGACGTCCATCTGACGGATCGGCTCGAACAGCGAGGATTTCAGCTTCAGGTAATAGCCGAGTTCGCGGAACAGCCGCGCCAGACTCTGCTGCACCGGCTGATTGGAAAACATCGCCTGCCACAGCACCGACAGCAGGCCGTACCACGCGGCACCGGCCACCAGCAGCATCGGCTCATGCCAGAAATCCGTGACCGCGCCACCGCGCTGATCCACGCCGATCATGGTGTAGACGGAAAGAATCAGGGTCGCCGAAGCAATCGCGCCATAACGCTCGCCGAGCGCCCCGAGCATGGTCAGGCCGAAACTGGCCAGTGCCAGGGCGATGACGAACACGATGGGGTAGGGGAATAACAATTCCACCGACAGCGCCGCGACGCTGAAACACACCAGCGTCACCGCCAGTGCGTTGAGGCGGCCCTGCCAACTGTCGTCGGTCTCGGCCAGGGCGCTGGCGATGATCCCGAGGAACAGCGGGATCAGCAGCCCCATTTCATCCTGATACCAGCACAGCGCCATGCTGCCGGTCAGGGCGATGAACACCCGCACGCTGTAGCTGAATTTATCCAGCGCCCACAGGCGCCGCAAAGACTGACGAAACGAGGTCGAGGACATGAAGTGCGAAGGCCTTCCGAGGCGATGCCGCTAAATTGAGCCAGTAATGACGCCGACGCAATGGCGCCGATCACATCTGACAGCAAAAAGTGTTCCTTTGGGTTCCTGCGCCGACTTCAAATTTTGAATCTTGCACACAAACCTGTGGGAGCTGGCTTGCCAGCGATGAGGCCAGTACACCCAACATCATTGCTGACTGTCAGGCCGCCATCGCTGGCAAGCCAGCTCCCACAGGGATTGCATTTCAAATCTAAAAAAACCTGGGTCAGACGTACTGCGCGGCAGCGTAACCAGAGGCCCACGCCCACTGGAAGTTGAATCCGCCCAGATGTCCGGTGACGTCGAGCACTTCGCCGACAAAGTAGAGGCCCGGGCTTTTCAGCGATTCCATGGTCTTGGACGACACTTCACGAGTGTCGACGCCACCGAGGGTGACTTCGGCGGTGCGATAGCCCTCGGTGCCGGCCGGGACGACTTTCCAGCTGCCGAGCTTCTCGGCGATGTCCGCCAGTTCGGCGTGGTTGTACTGCTTCATCGGTTTGGAGACGAACCAGTTGTCCGCCAGCAGGTTGGCCATCTTCTTGGTGAAGATTTCACCGAGCAGGGTTTTCAGTTCGCTGTTCGGACGCTCGGCGGTTTGCTGTTGCAGCCAGCTCGCGGCGTCATGATCGGGCAGCAGGTTGATTTCGACCGTGTCGCCCGGCTCCCAGAACGAGGAAATCTGCAGAATCGCCGGGCCACTGAGGCCGCGGTGAGTGAACAGGATGTTCTCGCGAAAACTCTGGTCGTTGCAGCTGACCAGACAATCCACCGAGGTGCCGGACAGTTCGGTGCACAGCTCCTTGAGCTGATCGGTGATGGTGAACGGCACCAACCCGGCGCGTGTTGGCAGCAGGTCGTGGCCGAACTGTTTGGCGACCTGATAACCGAAACCGGTGGCGCCGAGGGTCGGGATCGACAGACCGCCGGTGGCGATTACCAGCGACTGGCACTGGATCTGGCCGAGGGTTGTGTCGAGCAGGTAACCGCCCTCGACCTTCTCGATGGTCTGGATCGACGTGTCGAGGTGCAGGTTGACGCCGACCTGATCGCACTCGTCCAGCAGCATGCCGAGGATGTCGCTGGATTTGTTATCGCAGAACAGTTGGCCGAGCTTTTTCTCGTGGTACGGCACGCCGTGCTTGGCGACCATGCCGATGAAGTCCCACTGGGTGTAGCGGGCCAGCGCGGATTTGCAGAAGTGCGCATTCTGCGAGAGAAAATTGCTCGGTTCGGTGTACATGTTGGTGAAGTTGCAGCGCCCACCGCCGGACATCAGGATTTTCTTGCCGGCCTTGTTCGCGTGGTCGAGCAGCATCACCTGACGCCCGCGCCCGGCGGCGGTCAGTGCACACATCAACCCTGCGGCGCCAGCGCCAATGATCACGACTTCGGTAGAGCGCAAAACGGTGTCCTCACACAATCATCACGTAGATCGTTCCCACGCTCTGCGTGGGAATGCCGCCATGGACGCTCTGCGTCCGCTTTTGAATCGTGACGCGGAGCGTCACAGGATGCATTCCCACGCAGAGCGTGGGAACGATCAAGCGTTCTTACAAAACGCGAACGCGCAGCGAACGACCCTTGATCTTGCCGTTGTTCAAACGCTGCAGCGCCTGCATGACCACGGTACGTTCAACCGCCACATAGGACTGGAAGTCGAAGATCGCGATCTTGCCGACCTGGGCGCCCGGAATGCCGGCCTCACCGGTCAGTGCGCCCAGAATGTCGCCCGGACGCACCTTGTCCTTGCGCCCGCCAGCGATGCACAGCGTGCTCATCGGCGGTTGCAGCGGGGCACCGCCCTGGGACTTGAGGTTGTCCACCTGATCCCAGTTCAGCGGGGTTTTCTGCAGTTGCTCGATGGCTTGCGCGCGGTGCGCTTCGGACGGCGCAACGAGGCTGACCGCGATGCCTTTCTCGCCGGCACGACCGGTGCGGCCGACGCGGTGAATGTGGATTTCCGAGTCGCGGGCCAGTTCGACGTTGATCACCATGTCCAGTGCATCGATGTCCAGACCACGGGCGGCAACGTCGGTGGCAACCAGTACCGAAGTACTGCGGTTGGCGAACATCGCCAACACCTGATCGCGGTCACGCTGCTCCAGATCGCCGTGCAGGCCGACGGCGGAAATGCCTTTGGAGGTCAGGTGATCGACGGTTTCCTGCACCTGCTGCTTGGTGAAGCAGAACGCCACGGTGGAGGCCGGACGGAAGTGATGCAGGACCTTGGTCACCGCGCTCATGCGCTCTTCCGGGGAAATCTCGTAGAAGCGCTGTTCGATCTGGGTGTCGTCGTGGAACGCTTCGGCCTTGACCGTTTGCGGGTCGCGCATGAACTTCGACGCCAGTTGCTTGATGCCCACCGGATAAGTAGCGGAGAACAGCAGGGTCTGACGACGGGCCGGGGTCTGCTCGATGATGTCTTCGATGGCGTCGTAGAAACCCATGTCGAGCATGCGATCGGCTTCGTCGAGGATCAGCGTGTTCAGGCCGTCGAGGACCAACGAACCCTTGCGCAGGTGCTGCTGGATGCGGCCCGGGGTGCCGACGATGATGTGCGCGCCGTGCTCCAGCGAGCCGATCTGCGGGCCGAAGGACACGCCGCCGCACAGGGTCAGTACCTTGATGTTGTCTTCGGCACGGGCCAGACGACGGATTTCCTTGGCGACCTGGTCAGCCAGCTCACGGGTCGGGCAAATCACCAGCGCCTGGCAACCGAAGTAGCGCGGATTGATCGGGTTCAGCAGGCCGATGCCGAACGCGGCGGTCTTGCCGCTGCCGGTCTTGGCCTGGGCGATCAGGTCCATCCCCTTGAGGATCACCGGCAAGCTCTGCGCCTGGATCGGCGTCATCTGGGCATAACCGAGGGAGTCGAGGTTAGCCAGCATGGCGGCGGACAGCGGCAAAGTATTAAAAGCGGTGGCGATGGTGGTCACGGGACTGGCCTGCAAAACAAAATGTCGCGCAGTGTACCAGCCCGGTGGCCAATAGCCCTAAGACTCGATGTGCTCTTCCGGACGTCTGACTCGCCGTCCGTCATTCTTTGAAAGTTGAGAAAAAATGGTTGCGGCCAACATGGCCATGATCCCAACAGTCACGAACGTGAGCTGAAACGCGCCCAACACGGTCTCAACGCCGTCATTGCCGATCTCCGCCGTAAAGCCGCCGAGCAGCGCACCGGCGCACGCCACGCCAAGGCTCAGCGACAACTGCGCCACCACCGACAGCAAACTGTTGCCGCTGCTGGCGCTGGCGTCGTCGAGGTCGATCAGGGTCACGGTGTTCATCGCGGTGAATTGCAGCGAGTTGATCGCCCCGAGAACCGCCAGCAGGCACAGCAGCAGCCAGTATGGCGTCTGCTCGCTGACCAGGCCCATGCTCGCCAGCATGATCCCTAGAAACAGGGTGTTGCCGGTCAGCACGATGCGATAGCCCAGACGCTCGATCAGTGGCCGCGCGCCCCACTTGGCGACCATCGCGGCTGCGGCCAGCGGCAGCATGCTCATCCCGGCCTGGGACGGCGAATACCCCAGCGCCACTTGCAGTAGCAGCGGCACCAGAAACGGCAGGGCGCCGCTGCCCAGACGGGCGAACAGGTTGCCGAGAATGCCGACCGCGAAGGTGCGGGTCTTGAACAGTGACGGCGCGAACAGCGGGTTTTCAATGTGCCCGGCGCGCAGCCAGTACGCCGCCAGACACGCCATGCCGCCGAACAGCAACAGCATCACCCGCAGGTGTGGCAGGTGCAGTTCGCCGAGGCCTTCCATGGCGACAGTGATCAGCACCATCGCCGCGCCGAACAGCAGGAAACCCAGGCTATCGAAACGCGTGCGCTCGGTGCCGCGCAGGTCGGGGATGAATTTCCACACCGCGTAGCAACCGATGACGCCGACCGGCAGGTTGATCAGGAAGATCCAGTGCCACGTCAGGTATTCCACCATCCAGCCGCCCATGGTCGGGCCGATCAGCGGGCCGAGCAGGCCGGGAATGGTAATGAAGCCCATGATCCGCACCAGTTCCGAGCGCGGGTAGGCGCGCAGCACCACCAAACGCCCGACCGGCAGCATCAGCGCACCGCCGAGGCCCTGGATCACGCGCGCGCCGATCAGCATGCTCAGGCTGCTCGACAAGGCACAGAGCAGCGAGCCAAGGCTGAACAGCAGGATCGCACCGAAGAAGATTTTCTTGGTGCCGAAGCGGTCGGCGATCCAGCCCGAGGCGGGAATCAGCAGGGCCACGGTGAGCATGTAGGCGATGATCACGCCCTGCATGCGCAGCGGGTCTTCGGCCAGATCCCGGGCCATGGCCGGCAGGGCAGTGTTGAGGATGGTCCCGTCGAGGGACTGCATGAAGAAAGCGATGGCAACGACCCACGGCAACCAGCGGGCGGTGACGGCATCGAGAGGCGGGCGGTTGGGCATGGAACCTCTGGTGATGGGCGCAGTAAATCCGGGGTGACTTCATCGCGAGCAGGCTCGCTTCCACATGGACTGCGCGAACCTGTGGGAGCGAGCCTGCTCGCGATGCTTTTACAAGGTCAAGGTCAATCGGCTCACCAATGCCCCCGGCAGCAATGCCGACGAGGTATTGCGCTGGCTGTAGGTGCTCGCCGACAGCAGCAACTCGCGCTCGGCAGTCAACGCTTCCAGCTGCGAACCCAGCAGGCTGTAGGCGCTGTCGTCGAAACGCATGGTGCTGACCGGTGCCTGAATCTCGCCGTTCTCGACCCAGAACGTGGCAAACCGGGTCATGCCGGTAAGGCGTGCCGCCGGTTGATCGGAGAAGTTCAGGTACCACAGGTTGCTGATGTACAGGCCGGTGCCCAACTGTTTGAGGATCTCGGCCTGCGGCAGATCACCGGCGCCCATGTTCAGCGCGCTCGGCGATTCGCCACCGCCGGCACCGTTGGCCGTCAGACCGTACTCGGCGGCACTGCGCGAACCCACCAACTGATCACCCGCTTTGCCTTCGATGATCAACCGCAGATCGCTGCGCGGGTAACCTTCGCCGGAGAACGCCGGGCTCAGCGAGCCGCTGACTTTCTCGTCGAGGGACACCAGCGGACTGAATGCCTGATCGCCGGCATACAGCTTCTGCAGCGGGCTGCTTTTGCTGGCAATCGACTGCGCCGAGAAACCGCCCCAGCACAGCATGCCCATGATTTCTTCCAGGGCTGCGGGCGCCAGATAGGCGCGGTATTGGCCGGGCGGCAAGGTGCGCAGCGGTCGACCGAGAAACTCGAGTTGTTCGCGGGCCTGCTGGATGCGTTTGGCGAAGTCTTCGCTGTTCCAGTCATGCCCGGCGTAGCTGGCCTTCACCGCTTCGCCGTTCTCGTGGAACAGGCTGAAGTCGAAGTTGAAGCTGTTGGCCTGATGCCAGCCGAACGCACCGGAAGAACTGGCAAAACCACGGCTGATCGGGCCGGCAGCGTAGAAGCCGACCAGATCCAGTCCTTTGGCCGCCTGGGCGATTTCAGCGACAACCTGCTCGGTGTCCGGCAGCGGATGCTCCTGCACGTTCTTGCTCTGCCAGCCGTTGTGGTTGAGCAACAAGTACGGATCCTGCGGCAGCAGCGGCAGGGTTTCGCGCAGTTGCTGCAGGCCTTCAGCGAGACGTTGCAGGTCGGTGGCCTGCTCACCGGACAGGGTGATGTGCAGGTCCGCATGGCGACCGTCGTCGATCAGTTTCAGACCGATACCGGCTTGCTGCACCTGCCCGGCCTGACGCACCTTGGCGTGGTTGAAACGGACGAAGGCCGACGATTCGGCGTCGTAACTCAGGGTGAACTGTTCCGGCTCGCGCACCGCATCGCGCAGCCAGTTGACCAGCACCTTGAACGCCTCGGACGGGTTCTTGGAAATACTCATCAGGCGTCTCCCCCAAACACATCAACATTGCTGAACACGCAGGCCGGCGACGCATGGCCGACGCGGATCACCTGGTTCGGTTCGCCCTTGCCGCAGTTCGGCGTGCCCAGCACCTGAGTGGTGCCGGCGTTGCCGACGGCGCGCAGACTCTTCCAGAAGTGCGCGGAAATGCCCCGGTAGTTCGGGTTTTTCACCACGCCCTTGAGTTCGCCGTTTTCGATCAACTGGCCCCATTCGCAGCCGAACTGGAATTTGTTGCGGGCATCGTCGATCGACCATGAGCGGTTGGTGCTCATCAGAATGCCGTTTTCGATGCCGCCGATCAGTTGCTCCAGCGGCTGGTCGCCCGGCTCGATGTTGAGGTTGGCCATGCGGTCGATCGGTGGGCGGTTCCAGCCACAGGCGCGGCTGTTGGCGACGCCGTCCAGCCCCGCGCGGAACTGCGACAGTGCACCGCCCAACGGACGGACCAGCAGGCCTTCGTGAATCAAAAATTGCTTGCTGGCCTTGGAACCGTCGTCATCGTGACCGTAACTCGCCAGTTCTTCGGGAATGCCCGGATCGAACGTCACGTTGAGCAGTTTCGAACCGTATTGCAGGCTGCCGAAATCCGAGGCTTTGACGAAGCTGGTGCCGGCGTAATTGCGCTCGTCGCCGAGGATCCGGTCGAGCTCCAGCGGGTGACCGATGGACTCGTGGATCTGCAACATCATCTGGTCGGGCATCAGCAGCAAATCACGCGGGCCTTGCGGGGTGTTCGGTGCGAGCAGCAGTTGCAGCGCCTGATCGGCGACTTGCGGGCCAGCACCGATCAAACCGCAGCGGCTGATCACGTCGGCGCCGCCCTGCTGGCCGAAGTTCTCGCGGCCGAGGCTGCGGGTCTGGCTGTCGTTGCCGTCGTAGGCGGTGACGTCCAGGCCCGGGTAGACGAAGCGTTGGGCCTGGCGCAGTTCAGCGCCGGCGCTGCTCAGGTAGATCTGTTCGACGTGGGTGATGCCGATGCTCACTTCCCAATTCACCAGGCGCTCATCCTTTGGCACCGAGGCGGATTCCGCGCCGAGCAGCTCGAAGCATTCGCTCAGGGACGGAAAGGGTTGTTCCAGATTGGGTGAAAAGTAGTCGGCGCGGTCGCTGGACACCGGCTGCTGGCTCAGGTCGAGCAGGGCGTGGGGCTTGATCCGCCGGGCCTGCTGCTCGGCGCGCTCGAGGGCGGCTTGCAGGCCTTGTTGCGACAGGTCATTGGTCGCGGCGTAGGCTTCGACGCCGTTGACCCGGACGGTGAGCATCGCACCTTCGTCGCGGCTCAGGCTCGGCGGTTCGGCGACGTTCTTGCGCACCGACAGGTACTGGCCGGACTCGCGCACATATCGCAAGGAAAAAAACTCGGCGCCCGTGCGCAAGGCAGCGAAGCGCTGCTTGAGCTGGGGGTGGAAATCGAACATCAGGGAAACCTCCTTGTCATGGGAGAAACGGCGAAGCGGATTCGGCGGGGAGGGGGTGAAACGATTGGGCGAGGACTAGAGTAGGCCTGCGTGGGGTGTAGGATCAAGTGAAGAGGGGGTGTCGGAGGATTTACTGTGAAGCAGGAGAATTTGCGGTGAATTGCATGGCCTCATCGCGGGCAAGCCCGCTCCCACAGGTTTTTTGGTGGTCACAGAATCTGTGAACGACGCAAAACCTGTGGGAGCTGGCTTGCCAGCGATTAGCCGTGACGCGGTATTACGGTTTACTGAGCAACAGCACTCACATCACGCAGCGCCTTGCCTTTCACCGGCGCATCGCCAGCGACATAGTACGGTGCGTTGCTGCGCGGCAGCGGCTGGCGGCCACGGATCTTGTCGGCGATTTTCTCGGCGATCATGATCGTCGGCGCGTTCAGGTTGCCAGTGGTGATGATCGGCATGATCGAGGCATCGACCACACGCAGACCCTGCATGCCATGCACGCGGCCTTCGCCATCCACTACTGCCATGTCGTCGGTGCCCATCTTGCACGAGCAGGACGGGTGGAACGCGGTTTCGGCGTGCTCGCGGATGAACTTGTCCAGCTGCTCATCGGTTTGCACTTCGATGCCCGGGCTGATTTCACGGCCACGGAAGGCGTCCAGTGCAGGCTGTTGCATGATTTCACGGGTCAGGCGGATGCCGTCGCGGAATTCCTGCCAGTCCTGCTCGGTGGCCATGTAGTTGAACAGGATGCTCGGGTGCTGGCGCGGATCCTTGGATTTGACCTGGACGCGACCGCGGCTCGGCGAACGCATGGAACCCATGTGCGCCTGGAAACCGTGCTCTTTCACACCGTTGCTGCCGTTGTAGTTAATCGCCACCGGCAGGAAGTGATACTGGATGTTCGGCCACTCGAATTCCGGACGGGTACGGATGAAACCGCCGGCTTCGAACTGGTTGCTGGCGCCGATGCCGGTGCCGTTGAACAGCCACTCGGCACCGATGGCCGGCTGGTTGTACCAGAGCAGCGACGGGTACAGCGAGACCGGTTGGGTGCAAGCGTATTGCAGGTACAGCTCGAGGTGATCCTGCAGGTTTTCACCGACGCCCGGCAGATCGTGAACGACCGGGATGTCGAGGCTTTCCAGCAGTTTTGCCGGGCCGACGCCGGAGCGTTGCAGCAGTTGCGGCGAAGCGATCGCGCCGGAGCAGACGATGACTTCTTTACGGGCGCGGGCTTCAACGCGTTCTTCAGCGGCGCCGACCAGGTAACGCACGCCAACGGCACGCTTGCCTTCGAACAGAACCTTGTCGGTCAGGGCGTGGGTGACGATGGTCAGGGTCGAACGCTTCTTGGCCACGTCCAGGTAACCACGGGCGGTGGAAGCACGACGGCCGTTCGGCGTCACGGTGCGGTCCATCGGGCCGAAGCCTTCCTGCTGGTAGCCGTTCAAGTCTTCGGTACGCGGGTAACCGGCCTGCACGCCAGCTTCAACCATGGCGTGGAACAGCGGGTTGTTGCCCGCTTTCGGAGTGGTCACGCTGACCGGACCGTCGCCACCGTGGTAGTCGTTCGGGCCGATGTCGCGGGTTTCCGCTTTACGGAAATACGGCAGGCAATCGAGGTAGGACCAGTCTTCCAGGCCTGGCAGTTTGGCCCAGCCGTCGTAGTCCATTGCGTTGCCGCGGATGTAGCACATGCCGTTGATCAGCGAGGAACCGCCGAGGCCTTTGCCGCGACCGCATTCCATCCGGCGACCGTCCATGTGTGGCTCAGGATCGGTTTCGTACGCCCAGTTGTAGCGGCGGCCTTGCAGCGGGAATGCCAGGGCTGCCGGCATCTGCGTGCGGAAATCGAGACGGTAGTCCGGGCCACCGGCTTCGAGCAGCAGGACGGTGACGCCTTCGTCTTCAGTCAGACGGGTCGCCAGGGTGTTACCGGCAGAGCCGGCACCGACGATGATGTAATCGAATTCTTGGGACATTGAATGCACCCTCTTTGAAGTTGGTCAGGTCAGACAGCCAGCGCTTCCCTGTGGGAGCGGGCTTGCCCGCGAAGGCGGCTTCGCGGGCAGCACACGATGGCGGGTCTTAGAACACCGAGACGTAATCGCCCAGCTCGACCTGTACCGATTTGATGCGAGTGAAGTTGTTCAGCGAGCTGATGCCGTTCTCACGGCCGACGCCCGACTGCTTGTAACCGCCAACCGGCATTTTTGCGTCGGACTCGCCCCAGGCGTTGATCCAGCAGATACCGGCTTCCAGTTGATGAATCACGCGGTGGGCGCGGTTCAGGTCGCGGGTGACGATACCGGCGGCCAGGCCGAAGTCGGTGTCGTTGGCGCGACGGATCACTTCTTCTTCGGTTTCGTAGGTCAGGATCGCCATTACCGGGCCGAAGATTTCTTCACGGACGATGGTCATGTCGTCGGTGCAGTCGGTGAACACGGTCGGAGCCACGAACGCGCCCTTGGCGAATTCGCCGTCGGTCAAACGTTCGCCGCCGCACAGAACGCGGGCGCCTTCTTCTTTACCCTTGGCGATGTAGCCCAGCACGCTTTCCATGTGCGGGAAGCTGACCAGCGGGCCGAAGTTGGTGTTTTCGTCTTCCGGGTTGCCAACGCGGATGCGCGCAACGCGCTCGACGATCTTGGCTTCGAAAGCGGCTTTCAGGTGGCTCGGCACGAACACGCGAGTGCCGTTGGTGCAGACCTGACCGGAGCTGTAGAAGTTGGCCATCATGGCGGTGTCGGCGGCGCGATCCAGATCGGCGTCGTCACAGATGATCAGCGGAGACTTTCCGCCCAGTTCCATGGTCACGTCTTTGAGCGACGAAGCCGAAGCGCTGGCCATGACCTTCTTGCCGGTGTCGGTGCCGCCGGTGAAAGAGATCTTCTCGATGCGCGGGTGCTCGGTCAGCCAGGTGCCGACTTCACGGCCGCTGCCGGTCAGTACGTTGAACACGCCGTTCGGAACGCCGGCTTCGGTGTAGATTTCGGCCAGTTTCAGGGTGGTCAGCGAGGTGACTTCGCTTGGCTTGAAGATCATCGCGTTACCGGCCGCCAGGGCTGGAGCGGATTTCCACAGAGCGATCTGAATCGGGTAGTTCCACGCGCCGATACCGGCGACAACGCCCAGCGGCTCGCGACGGGTGTAGGCGAAGGAAGTGTCACGCAGCGGGATCTGCTCGCCTTCGATGGCGGGCACCAGGCCTGCGTAGTATTCCAGCACGTCGGCGCCAGTGACGATGTCGACGTACTTGGTTTCGGAGAAGGCTTTACCGGTGTCCAGGGTTTCCAGGGCTGCCAGTTCATCGTTGCGCTCGCGCAGGATGTCGACGGCACGACGCAGGATGCGCGAACGCTCCATGGCGGTCATCGCGGCCCAGATTTTCTGGCCCTTTTCGGCGCTGACCACAGCACGCTCGACGTCTTCCTTGGTCGCACGTTGCACTTGTGCGAGGACTTCACCGTTAGCCGGGTTGATGGCTTCGAAGGTGGCATCGCTGCCGGCGTCGGAGTACGCGCCATCGATGTAGAGTTTTTGCAGTTCGAAACGGGCCATAGTGTCCTCGCAAGTGCATTAGTGGTTGGCGTTGGTCACCGGGTGAGCCATATAGCTGTGGCATCACTGGTCGGTGACAGTTCAGGGGCCGAGCGTTTTCTCTGTGCTCTAGCTCACCTGCTTGGCCAATTGGAAATCCATGTATTCGTAAGCGATCTGTTGCGCCTGCGCAGTGTCGAAAGCGTCTCCCGACAGCGCGCCGCGCAACCACAAACCGTCGATCAGAGCTGCCAGTCCACGGGCGGCGGTGCGCGCATCTTCGAGCGGCAACACACGGCGGAACTCGCAGCACAGGTTGGAATACAGACGGTGATCGTTGATCCGCTGCAACCTGTGCAAAGACGGCTGGTGCATGCTGGTGGCCCAGAAGGCCAGCCAGGTTTTCATTGCCGGGCCATTGACTTGGCTGGCGTCGAAGTTGCCTTCGATGATCACCTGCAGATGCGCCCGGGGGCTGCTGTCTGCCAGCGCCTGACGGCGCGCGGTGACGTTCTCGCTGAGGACGCTCATCAGATACCGCATCGTGGCGGCAATCAGGCCGTTCTTGTCCTGAAAATAGTGACTGATGATGCCATTCGAGACACCGGCCAAACGGGCGATCAGCGCAATGCTGGCGTCCCCCATTCCGACCTGATCAACCGCCTGCAAAGTGGCTTCGATCAGTTGTTGGCGGCGGATGGGTTGCATACCGACCTTGGGCATCTTGCACATCTCCTTAGGCCTTCCGACGGGCGAATGACGCCTATCGGATTGAGGGCCAGTCTATTTTGTTTTGATTGAACGTTCAATCAACAAAGAATAAGATCTGCGACAAATCGTCGCTGCCTACAGATTTTTCCTACGTGTAAGTGGCGATAAGACCGACATCCGAAAAGGCTCGAAACCTGCGCGGGGCAAGGCGCGGTTCGACGTTCGATGGACGTGTTGAATGGGCAAGACGCTCAAGGCCAGGTTTCGGATGAACGTCCATGCCTCGGCCACGACGGCGATTCGCGATGCCATCTCTGCAGGTTCGGGCTTTTTTCGGGGTGTCTTTATATCACCCGCCGGTCGGCTGCCAACTAACCGATTGGTCGGGTTCCGTGTTGCCTTGTGTTCTTCTCTCGCACTGCCTGGAGCATTTGTGCCATGAGTTCTGCCTCGCTTATAAAGACCCCGCCCGAGAAGGTGACGGTCAACGGTTGGGTGTTCTACACCTCTACCGCGCTGATTCTGTTGTTGACCGCCATTCTGATCATCGCCCCGCAAGAGGCCGGCAGAATGCTGGGAGTGGCTCAGGCCTGGTTGTCCCGCAGCTTCGGCTGGTACTACATGGTGGTGATCGCCGCTTACCTGGTTTTCGTGGTCGGCCTGGCGTTTTCCTCCTACGGCAAACTCAAACTGGGTAGCAAGGACGACACCCCGGATTTCAGCTACGGTGCCTGGGCGGGGATGCTGTTCTCGTCGGGTATCGGTATTTCGCTGCTGTACTTCGGCGCCTCCGAGCCGCTGGATCACTACTTCAATCCGCCGGAAGGTGCGTCCGCGACCAACATGGCGGCACGTCAGGCCGTTCAGCTGACTTTCCTGCACTGGGGCCTGCACGGCTGGGCGATCTATGCGCTGGTCGGTCTGGCCGTGGCTTATTTCGCTTATCGTCATAACCAGCCGCTGGCCCTGCGTTCGGCGCTGTACCCGCTGGTGGGCGAGCGTTGGGTCAAAGGCGCTGCCGGTCATGCGGTGGACGGCTTCGGCATGTTCGTGACCCTGCTGGGTCTGGTGACCAACCTGGGGATCGGCTCGCTGCAAGTGTCCTCGGGCCTGGAAAACCTGTTCGGCATGGAACACAGCAACACCAACCTGCTGATCGTGATCATCGTGATGAGCACCGTGGCGACCATCGCTGCCGTGTCCGGTGTGGAAAACGGCATCCGTCGTCTGTCCAACCTCAACATCATCCTGTTCAGCGGCCTGCTGATTTTCGTTCTGCTGTTCGGCCCGACCCTGCACCTGCTCAACGGCTTCGTGCAGAACATTGGCGACTACCTCAACGGCGTGGTGCTGAAGACTTTCGACCTGTACGTCTATGAAGGCGACAGCGAGAAGTCCGACCGCTGGCTGGGCCTGTGGACTCTGTTCTACTGGGCGTGGTGGATTTCCTGGGCCCCATTCGTCGGCATGTTCATCGCGCGTATTTCCCGTGGTCGTACCGTGCGTGAGCTGGTGGCTGGCGTGCTGCTGATTCCGCTGGGTTTCACCTTGGCGTGGCTGTCGATCTTCGGTAACTCGGCGCTGGATCTGGTGATGAACCAGGGCGCGGTGGAACTCGGCAAGACGGCGCTGGAACAGCCGTCGATGGCGATCTATCAGTTGCTTGAACACTACCCGGCGTCGAAAGTCGTGATCGGCGTGTCGATCTTCGTTGGTTTCGTGCTGTTCCTGACCCCGGCCGACTCCGGTGCGGTGATGATGGCGAACCTGTCCTGCAAGGGCGGTAACGTCGACGAAGACGCCCCGCACTGGCTGCGGATCTTCTGGTCGGTCGTGATCACTCTGGTGACCATCGGCCTGCTGTTCGCCGGTAACTTCGAAGCCATGCAGACCATGGTGGTGCTGGCCGGTCTGCCGTTCTCGGTGGTCCTGGTGTGCTTCATGTTCGGCCTGCACAAGGCGATGCGCCAGGACATGCAGATCGAACAGGAGCAGGCGCAACTGGCTGAACGCGGTCGTCGTGGTTTCAGCGAGCGCCTGACCCAGCTGGATCTGCAACCGAGCCAGTCGGTGGTTCAGCGCTTCATGGACAAACACGTCAGCCCGGCGCTGGAAGATGCCGCTGCGCAGATGCGTGCACAGGGTCTGGAAGTGCAGACGCTGCTGGGCAAATCCAAGCGCTGCATGGGCGTGCGGGTCGAGATGGAAGAGGGCAACCCTTTTGTCTACGAAGTGAGCCTGGACGGCTACCTGGCGACCCCGAGCGAGTCGGTCCAGTCCGATGAAGCGCGCCAGCGTTTCTACCGCGCCGAGGTGTACCTGCACAACGGCAGCCAGGACTACGACCTGATGGGCTTCACACAGGATCAGATCACGCGCGATGTGCTCGATCAGTTTGAAAGCCATCGGCAGCTCCTTGGCCGGGTCTATAGCTGAGTTGTGATTCAGGATCGTTCCCACGCAGAGCGTGGGAACGATCAAAACAAAAACGCCGCGATCCTCTCGCGGCGTTTTTGTGTCTGCTCTCTTTACCCCAGGTTCTTGCCGAGCAGCGCGTGATACAGCTCGCTGTCCCCAAGAATCCCCACCACATGGTTGTTGTCGTGCAGCACCAGTTTGTTGCCGGTCTGGTAACGGATCTGCAAGGCGTCGCGCATGCCGATGTTCGAGTCCACCAGCGTCGGTTTGCGCTCCAGCCCTTCCACGGCTTGCCCCGGTGCCCAGTTCTGCAGGTTCAGCACCGAACCGTTCTGCCGCGCACCCTTGATGGTGTTGCCTTCGGCCAGGTCCAGCCACGAATCGCCACCCGGATCGAGGCATACCGAACCGTTGATGCGTTTGCAGTTGTCCAGGGTGCGCATCAGGCTGCGACCGCACAGCACGTTCAGCGGGTTGGTGTGGGCGACGAAGGTGCGCACGTAATCGTCCGCCGGGTTGAGCACGATCTCTTCCGGCACGCTGTACTGGATGATCCGGCCGTCTTTCATGATCGCGATGCGGCTGCCGAGTTTCAGCGCCTCGTCGAGGTCGTGGCTCACGAAGACGATGGTCTTGCTCAGCTTGCGTTGCAGTTCCAGCAGTTCATCCTGCAGACCCTGACGGATCAGCGGGTCGAGCGCCGAGAACGGTTCGTCCATCAGCAGGATGTCGGCATCCATCGCCAGCGCGCGGGCCAGGCCGACACGCTGCTGCATGCCGCCGGACAGCTCGTCGGGCTTCTTGTTGCGCCATTGGGTCAAGCCCACCAGTTCGAGTTTGTCATCGACCAGCTTGCGCCGTTCCTTCTCCGGGCGACCCTGCATTTCCAGACCGAAACTGATGTTCTCGCGCACCGTCAGCCACGGCATCAGAGCGAACTTCTGGAACACCATGGCGATGCGTTTGGTGCGCATCATTTTCAGCTCGGCCGGGGTGCAGGAGGCGATGTCGATCTGCTTGCCTTCGTGTTCGACGAACAGCTTGCCGCGGCTCACGGTGTTGAGGCCGTTGATGCAGCGCAGCAGGCTCGACTTGCCGGAGCCGGAGAGGCCCATCAGCACGCAGATTTCGCCTTTGTTGATGTCCAGGCTGGCCTTTTCAACGCCAACGATCTGCCCGGTCTTTTTCAGGATCTCACTGCGGGTCAGGCCTTGATCGAGAAGTTTCAGTGCTTCGCGCGGATCCCTGGTGAAGATCACGTCAACGTTATCGAAGCGAATTATGCTCATGCGTCACCCCCTACTTTGGCGTCGGGTTGTTTGCAGATACGGTCGAGCATGATCGCCAGCAGTACGATCGCCAGGCCCGCTTCGAAGCCCAGGGCGATATCAGCAGTGTTCAGTGCGTTGACCACCGGTTTGCCGAGTCCGTCGGCGCCCACCAGTGCCGCGATCACCACCATCGACAGCGACAGCATGATGCACTGGGTGATGCCGGCCGCGATGCTCGGCATGGCGTGAGGCAGTTCGATCCGTGAAAGCAGTTGGCGACGCGAGCAGCCGAAGGCCTTGCCGGCGTCCATCAGTTCTTGCGGGACATCGCGGATGCCCAGGTAGGTCAGGCGGATCGGCGCGGCGATGGCGAACACCACCGTCGAGATCAGGCCCGGCACCACACCCAGCCCGAAGAGGGTCAGGGTAGGAATGAGGTAAACGAAGGTCGGTACGGTCTGCATCAGATCGAGTACCGGCCTCATCAAAGTGTAGAACATCGGTTTGTGCGCGGCGACGATGCCCAGCGGCACGCCAATGACCACGCAGACCAGGGTCGCGAACATGACCTGGGCGAGGGTTTCCATGGTTTCCTGCCAGTACCCCAGGTTGAGGATCAGCAGAAAGGAGGCTACCACGAACGCGGTCAGGCCCCATTTGCGTTGAATGAAGTGGGCCAGCAGGGCGATGAGGCCGATCAGCACCAGCGGGTTGAACCAGGTCAGCGCAAACGTCACGCCGTGGATCATCGTTTCCAGTGTCACGGCGATTGCGTCGAAGGTGTTGGCGCCGTGTTGCGTCAACCATTCAACGAAGCCCGCGATGTACTGGCCTAAAGGGATTTTCTGATCAATCAGCATGGTAGTGAACGTCCGCATGCAAGGAAATAAACAGCCCGGACGGGACTAGCCCGCCCGGCATAAGCGATTACTGGGCAATCTTGGCTTTCACGGCCTCCAGGCCAGGTTTACCGTCAATGGTGGTCACGCCAGCGAGCCAGGTATCGAGCACCTGTGGATTCTTTTTCAGCCAGGCCTTGGCGGCCGCGTCAGGCTTCATCTTGTCGTCCAGGATGTTGCCCATCAGTTCGCTTTCCATGTCGACGGTGAACTCCAGGTTTTTCAGCAGCTGGCCTACGTTGCTGCATTCCTCGGCGTAGCCCTTGCGGGTGTTGGTCGCCACGGTGGCGGCGCCGAAATCCGGGCCGAAGAAGTCATCGCCGCCGGTCAGGTACTGAATCTTGAAGCGCTTGTTCATCGGGTGCGGCGCCCAGCCGAGGAACACCACGGCGGTGTCGCGTTTCTGCGCGCGGTCGACCTGCGACAGCATGCCCGCCTCGCTGGATTCGACGACCTTGAAGCCGGCGTCTTTCAGGCCGAAGGCGTTCTTGTCGATCATGCTCTGGATCAGACGGTTGCCGTCGTTGCCCGGCTCGATCCCGTAGATCTTGCCGTCGAGTTCTTTCTTGAATTTGGCGATGTCGGCGAAGTCGTGCAGACCCTTGTCATACAAGGCTTGCGGAACGGCGAGGGTGTACTTGGCGCCCTTGAGGTTGGTGCGCACGGTTTCCACGGTGCCGGCGTCGCGGTAGGCCTTGATGTCGTTTTCCATGGTCGGCATCCAGTTGCCGAGGAACACGTCCATGTTCTTGCCGTCGGCCAGCGACTTGTAGGTCACGGGGACGGAAATCATGGTGGTCTTGGTCTTGTAGCCGAGGGCCTGAAGCACGACGGAGGTGGTGGCGGTTGTCGCGGTGATGTCGGTCCAGCCGACATCGGAGAAGTTCACGGTACTGCACTGCGCCGGTTCTGCGGCTTGAGCCAGTAACGGCAGACTCAGCATGGCGGCCAACAACAACGACGGGGAACCTTTCATGAATGGACTCCTTGGTGTTTTTTTGGCAGTGTTCCGATTGGACCACCGCACTTATGGGTTGCGGTTGGATGGCGTTCTGGAGACAGCTCTACCGCAGCGCCTTGCAATCGAGTCGATACGATCATGTACCAGTGAAAATCTGACGCCTACAGGGTGCGTCGTATCCAGTACAGGGATGGTCGCATCCAGTGTCAGTGACGTCGTTTACAGCTTTTTTCTGCCCTGTCTGGCCATCTGAACCGCATAAAAACGGCGAAAACACGGGCTGAAACCGGCACGGCGTTAGTGGGCATGAGTACGTCGGTGTCAGACGCCGAACGACCCGGGAAAAGCCCGATGATGCGGGCATTCCGGCGGATCGCAGCTTGAGCGTAGCAGCTCCGCCAGCGGGCGCTTCACGCCCCGGACCGGCACTCTCAGGAGCTCTGCAGCAATGGCTATCAGCGTTTTCGACCTGTTCAAAATCGGCATTGGCCCTTCCAGTTCCCACACCGTCGGGCCCATGCGCGCCGCCGCCCTGTTCGTCGAGTCGTTGCGCGACAAACATCTACTGGAGCAGGTGCGCCGCATCGAGGTGCAGCTGTTCGGTTCGCTGTCGGCCACCGGGGTCGGTCACGGCAGCGACAACGCGGTGATCATGGGCCTGATGGGCGAGTGGCCGGACGCGATCGACCCGTCGCAGATCGGCCCGCGGATCCAGGCCTTGCGTGAAACCCACACGCTGTTGCTCGACGGTCGTTTGTCGGTGCCCTTTATATGGGGCCGCGACATGCGCCTGATCGACGAGAACCTGCCGTTCCACCCCAACGCCATGACCCTGGTTGCCGAAGGCGATCACGGCGAGCTGCATCGCGACACCTACTATTCGGTCGGCGGCGGTTTTGTGGTGGACGAGGCGCAAGCCTCCAGCGGTGTGGTGGATCTGGATCGCACCGAGTTGCCTTACGACTTTTCCAGCGCGGTGGAACTGCTGGAACTGTGCAAGATCCACAACCTGCGCGTGGCCGAACTGATGATGGCCAACGAGAAGGTCTGGCGCAGCGAAGAAGAAATCCGCGCCGGCCTGATGAAGCTCTGGCGGGCGATGCAGGATTGCGTCGAGCAGGGCCTCAAGCACGAAGGCATCCTGCCCGGCGGCCTCAACGTGCGCCGCCGCGCGGCGAAGTTGCACCGCAGTCTTCAGGAATTGAACAAGCCCAATGTGATCGGCTCGACCCTCAGCGCGATGGAGTGGGTCAACCTGTTCGCCCTCGCGGTGAACGAGGAAAACGCTGCTGGCGGACGCATGGTCACGGCGCCCACCAATGGCGCGGCGGGGATCATTCCGGCGGTGCTGCATTACTTCATGAAATTCAGCGAGGCGGTGACCGACGCCAACGTGGTCGATTACTTCCTCGGGGCGGCGGCGGTGGGGATTCTGTGCAAGAAGAACGCTTCGATTTCCGGCGCTGAAGTCGGCTGTCAGGGTGAAGTCGGTTCGGCTTGCGCAATGGCGGCGGCAGGGCTGGCGGAAATCCTCGGTGCGAGCCCTGAGCAGTTGTGCAACGCGGCGGAAATCGGCCTGGAACACAACCTCGGTCTGACCTGCGATCCGGTGGGTGGCCTGGTGCAAGTGCCGTGCATCGAGCGCAATGCGATTGCGGCGGTGAAGGCGATCAACGCGGCGCAGATGGCCTTGCGTGGGGACGGTCAGCATTTTATTTCGCTGGACCGGGTGATCCGCACCATGCGCGATACCGGCGCCGACATGCATGACAAATATAAAGAGACATCGCGGGGCGGGTTGGCGGTCAGCGCGGTTGAATGCTGATTCCTTCGATAACCTCGGACCAGTCAAAACTGCGCACCAAGTGAGCATCGGTAATAAAACGCGCCACCTTTTGGCGCGTCGCTATCAGATAAGAGTCTTTCCCACCTCCAGCGCCTGATTTGCAGGCGCTACCGTCCGTCACCCGTGCCTGCGGTGACACTGTAGGACAATCGTGCGCAGGCCAGTTCCCACAAGTGCTACCGATTTGCTCACACGCTCCGGGGCAGGGCTTTTGCGGCCGCTGATGGCACTTCGAATTACCCTCCGTCGGAGCGCTTGTATAGACGCGTCGCGACGTCGTTTTCAGGAGTTATTGAACAGCCATTCAATTTTAGGCATGGCAATTGCTCTGTCATAACAAAGCCCGTCTCACGCAAGAGAACGATGGCAATAACAAGAGCCTCCGCCTGAGGCCATCACCCGCTTTGTGTGAGGAGATACCGCGATGACGTCGTTCAACTCCGGGGCTCAACCCCAGAACCGTGCGCCTCAATCCATCGGCTTTCTGCTGCTGGACAATTTCACGCTGATTTCCCTGGCATCCGCAGTCGAACCCCTGCGCATGGCCAACCAGTTGTCCGGTCGCGAGCTGTATCGCTGGACCACCCTCACTGTCGATGGCGGCCAGGTCTGGGCCAGTGACGGTCTGCAGATCACCCCCGACGCCTCCATGCACAAAGCCCCGGCCCTCGACACCGTTATCGTGTGCGGCGGGATCGGCATTCAGCGCACCGTTACCCGTGAACACGTTTCGTGGCTGCAAAGCCAGGCGCGTCAGTCGCGCCGCCTCGGCGCCGTGTGCACCGGCAGCTGGGCGCTGGCCTGCGCCGGCCTGCTCGACGGCTTCGATTGCAGCGTGCACTGGGAATGTCTGGCGGCGATGCAGGAAGCTTTCCCGCGCGTTGCGATGAGCACCCGCCTGTTCACCCTCGACCGTAACCGTTTCACCAGCTCCGGCGGCACCGCGCCGCTGGACATGATGCTGCACCTGATCAGCCGCGATCACGGCCGTGAACTGTCCGCCGCGATCTCGGAAATGTTCGTCTACGAACGTATCCGCAACGAGCAGGATCACCAGCGTGTGCCGCTCAAGCACATGCTCGGCACCAACCAGCCGAAACTGCAGGAAATCGTCGCGCTGATGGAAGCCAACCTGGAAGAGCCGATCGACCTCGACGAACTGGCGGTGTACGTCGCCGTGTCCCGTCGTCAGCTCGAGCGCCTGTTCCAGAAATACCTGCATTGCTCGCCGTCGCGCTACTACCTCAAGCTGCGCCTGATCCGCGCGCGGCAACTGCTGAAGCAGACGCCGATGTCGATCATCGAAGTGGCGTCG
Source organism: Pseudomonas sp. GW458-11-26-14-LB4 (assembly GCF_059423925.1). Taxonomy (NCBI): domain Bacteria; kingdom Pseudomonadati; phylum Pseudomonadota; class Gammaproteobacteria; order Pseudomonadales; family Pseudomonadaceae; genus Pseudomonas; species Pseudomonas sp. GW458-11-26-14-LB4. The sequence goes on along the minus strand of NZ_JBWKYU010000001.1, from coordinate 156,909 downwards.
GTCTGCGGGTTCGTGTCGACACCGCACTTCTCCAAGTGCTACCGCGAATACTTCGGCATTCCGCCGCGTGACGAGCGCGTCGGCTCCAACACCACCCAGCAGGTGGCGATGATGCCGCTGCCGCAGGCCATCGTGATGTCGCCGTTGTCCGGGCCGATGTCGGCGTTGAGCCAGGCACGCAACGAGTCGACCTTCGCCAGCGTGCGCCTCTAAAACGAAAGATCGCAGCCTGCGACAGCGCCTTCAGGAAGGGCACTGTCGCAGGCTGCGATCTTTTTTTTCGGTCAGATGTCAGGCGCGGGTTTGCTGATACTGCGCCAGGGCCGGCAGCAACTGCTTGTCGATGGCTTCGCGCACGGTCGGCTGAATGCTCGCGCTGCTGGTGTACATCTGCTTGACCATGGTGCGCAGCGTGTTGGCCCGCACATCGTCCAGACCCCGCACCGCGCACTCGCAGGCCTGCTGGGCAGTGGAGCCCGACGGTACTTCGAATCCCAACGACTTGAGCTGGCCCAACAGGTCTTCCTGATCGATCAAATCGGCATACATCATGACGCGAATCCTTCTTCGGCAACGGAGGTCGTGGCTCGATTCTGGTAGGCCTGCCCAGGCACGGCAAGGGCGATTTGTCGCAGTGTCCACATTGGCTATGAGCATGTCGTTTTCGGCTAACTTGCCGGCAAGGGGAGTGGGCACACTGGCCTCAGCTCGCTTCACGAAGGTTTGGTCACCCTCGCCACGGCAGCTCCTCAACAGTACCCTCGCCCCGATCCTGTCACGGCTTGTATCGGGGCTTTTTTTACCTGCGAATTACGATGATGCGGTCTAGCGTTGCAACACCAGAATCCGCGACAGCAACTCGTCTCGGTCGATGTAGCAGCCCTGAAAATGCCGGGCCCCGGTGGTCGGGTCGAACGCATTGCGCGCGTGCAGGGTACGCCGGTTATCGAAGCACCACAGCTCGCCCGGATTGAGTCGTTGCATGACCCGGAAACGTGGCTCGCGCGTCATGGCGATGAAGCGCCGGTAAGCGCGATACAGCAAGGGCATTTGCTCCACAGACGTGTCGAACGCCCCGCGCAGAAAGTTGGCCATGCGGATTTCCGCGACCCGGCCCAACGCGTCCAGGGCGATGATCGGCGCCAGGCAGCGATAATCGCTGTGGCGGTCCTTGTTGCGAAACTCCACCGGGATCTCGCACAGCGCCTGAAACGACGCGGGGTCTTCCTGACGCAACGCTTCGGCAATCGCAAAACCGTCGACGAAAATGCTCTCGCCACCCTCGGCGTCGTTCACCAGGCAATGCAGAAATTGCAGCCCCGGTTGCAGCTCGCGGGTCGGCAGATCCGTGTGCAATGGCAGGTTGAAAGCGGTGTAGGCATTGCTGTCGGCATCGGCCTTGGATTGCACGTTGAACAGCACGCCGAAATTGCTCTCGCGGATGAACGAAATGCGCTGGGCGATCAGCTTCAGTGAACCGGGTTCGGTGGGCACGCCACGCACCTGAGTCAGACCGATATCGCGTACTGCCAGCAACCATTGCAGCAACGCGGCGTTGTCGTTCATCAGGGCTGAGTAGTCGAACACCGGCAACTGCAAATCGCTGCGCCACAGGAAGGGTTTCGGCTTGGAGGCGAGGCGTTCGGTGCGCGATTCATCATCGTAGGCGTGGGCGCGCAACCAGCCGGCATCGAAGCGGCTGAGGTGGCCGTCCTGCCAGTCGATACGCAGGCAGCCATCGGTGTCGATGTGCACCGCGGATGGCGTCAGGTCGGGAGCCGCATCGATGATCTCGAACACCTGCTCACGGGTGACGCTGTAGACGCAGTGCGGACACGGGCAGTTGTCGCGCAGCCACACATGGTGGAACGGGCTGACGCGCCCGTCGGCCCATTCAATCAGGACGCGATCCGCCAGGTTCTGCACGCCGTTCAGCGCGCTGATCAACGGATAAGTACGAAAATCGGCAACTGCGGCGGCGGTTTGCATGGTGGCTCCTTGCGATGGATGAGTTTACCGGGCTGGGGGCAGGGCGATGACCCGGCCGATGTAAGCCGGGGCGGGCAGGTCGGCCTGCTCGGCGACGATGGCTTGCAGACGGCTCAGGGTGTCCGGGGTAAACGGTGCGGAACGCGGCCCGGCGAGGTCGACGTGCAGCAGCATCTGTTCGTTGCCGGCCAGCTCCTTGTCACCGCCGGCCAGGTGCAGGCTGTGATAGAGGTGCAGGCGTTTCTGGTCGTGGCCGATGATCTGCGTGCGCACTTCGACTTCGGCGTCGAGCTTCACTTCGTGCAGATAATTGAGGTGCAGTTCGAGGGTGAACAGCGAGTGACCGCTGGCTTCGCGGTTGTTGCTGTCCATGCCGAGACGATCCATCAGAGCGTCGGTGGCGTAGCTGAAAATCAGCAGATAGAAGGCGTCGCGCAGGTGGCCGTTGTAGTCGACCCAGTCGGGGATGATGCGGGTCTGGTAGGTGGTGAGGGTGGGCATGATTGGGTTCCGCTGGAAGTTGGTGTTCAAGATCAAAAGCTACCCCCTCACCCCAGCCCTCTCCCTCAGGGAGAGGGGGAAAGGGAGCCGATCTTCAAGCTTTTCGAGAGCTGAGTTCGACTTGGGATTTTCAGGTCGGCGTAGCTCGTACATTCACCGCGGTCAATCCCCTCTCCCCTTGGGCGGTCCGACGTTTCGGGAGGGTTAGGGTGAGGGCAGCGGTTTCAAGCCAGACACATCACTCGCTGAAACTCATTCCATGCTTTTCTTTGGTGGTCTTCACCGCCTCAAGCACCGCCAGCAAGCAATCATCACGATAGCGCTCCAGCGCCGAAATACTGTGCCGGCCCAGTTGATCGCTGGTGCCGTCCACCACATCGTCGATCAACTTGTCGGTCAGTTCCGGTGCCGGCAGGTACGTCCACGGCAACTGCAACGCCGGGCCGAACTGCGACATGAAGTGGCGCATGCCGGCATCGCCACCGGCCAGGGTGTAGGTCAGGAACGTGCCCATGAACGACCAGCGCAGACCGGCACCAAAGCGGATCGCATCATCGATTTCACCGGTGGTCGCCACCCCGTCGTTGACCAGATGCAGCGCCTCGCGCCACAGCGCTTCGAGCAGGCGGTCGGCGATGAAGCCCGGCACTTCCTTGCGCACATGCAGCGGGCGCATGCCAAGGGATTCGTAGACTTTCAATGCCGCTTGAACCGCTTCCGGCGCGGTGTTTTTGCCGCCGACCACTTCCACCAGCGGCAGCAGGTAAACCGGGTTGAACGGGTGACCGACCACGCAACGTTCCGGGTGGGTCGAGCTCTCGTAGAACTCGCTTGGCAACAGACCCGAGGTGCTGGACCCGATCAGGGCATTCGGCTTGGCTGCCGCACTGATTTTGCTGTGCAGATCCAGTTTCAGTTCGAGGCGTTCCGGGGCGCTTTCCTGGATGAAGTCCGCATCGCGCACGCATTCTTCAATGGTCGCGACAAAGCGCAGGCGATCCTGCGACGCGCCCGGCGCCAGACCGTTTTTCTCCAGCGCCCCCCAGGCGTTGGCCACGCGTTTGCGCAGCGCCGCTTCGGCACCCGGCGCCGGGTCCCAGGCCACCACGTCGAGGCCGTGGGCGAGGGCGCGGGCGACCCAGCCGCTGCCGATGACGCCGCTGCCCAGCGCTGCGAAGGTTTTGATTTCGGTGATAAAGCTCATGGTCACTTCCTGGAATGAGGCAAAAAAACGGTGGGCGTCAATGGCCCGCCCACCGGGGGAAAGGGTGATTTCAGCCGCGCTGGGTCAGGCCCATCTTCTTGCGACCTTCAGCCGGGGTCAGCACGCGGGCGCCGAGGCGGCTGAGAATTTCAGTGGCGCGTTCGACCAGTTGGCCGTTGGTCGCCAGCACGCCTTTGTCCAGCCACAGGTTGTCTTCCAGGCCGACCCGCACGTTGCCGCCAAGCAGCACCGCTTGCGCGGCCATCGGCATCTGCATCCGGCCGATGCCGAAGCCGGCCCACACCGCGTCGGCGGGCAGGTTGTCGACCATGGCTTTCATGGTGGTGGTGTCGGCCGGCGCGCCCCACGGGATGCCCAGGCACAGCTGGAACAGCGGATTGTCGAGCAGGCCTTCCTTGATCATCTGTTTGGCGAACCACAGGTGGCCGGTGTCGAAAATCTCCAGCTCCGCCTTCACGCCCAGCTCGGTGATGCGCTTGGCGCCAGCCCGCAGCTGGGCCGGGGTGGAGACGTAAATGGTGTCGCCGTCGCCGAAGTTCAGGGTGCCGCAATCCAGGGTGCAGATTTCCGGCAGCAGTTCTTCGACGTGGGCCAGACGGGTCAGCGGGCCAACCAGATCGGTGTTCGGGCCGAACTCCATCGGGTTCTCGCCCGGGCCGATTTCCAGATCGCCGCCCATGCCGGCGGTGAGGTTGACGATGATGTCGACGTCGGCTTCGCGGATGCGCTCCATGACTTCGCGGTACAGCGCCACGTCGCGGCTGAACTTTCCGGTCTGCGGGTCACGGACGTGGCAGTGCACGACCGTGGCGCCGGCCTTGGCCGCTTCTACAGCGGCTGCGGCGATCTGTTTCGGGGTGACCGGCACGTGAGGGCTCTTGGCGGTCGTGTCGCCAGCACCGGTGAGTGCGCAGGTGATGATGACGTCGTGGTTCATGGTGCGTTTTCCTTCAGGCGTGATGGGTCTGTTCGCAGCCCGTGGCGGGCTGCGAAGTGGTTCATTCGTTGCGGTTTATTTGCTGGTGAGCTGGAGGTTTTCAGCCGCCGGTTTGCCATCGAAAGTGGTAACGCCTTCGAGCCAGCGCTGTTTGTCCTGCGGGTGATCCTTGAGCCATTGTTTGGCCGATTCGAAAGCGTCCTTGTGATCGAGCAGCGGCTGCATCATCCGGCTCTCGTCTTCGGCGGTGAACGTCAGGTTGCTCAGCAGGCGGCTGACGTTCGGGCATTGTTCGGCGTATTTCGGCGCGGTGACGGTCCACACGGTGGCCATGCCTTCGTTCGGGCCGAGGGCATCGTCGCTGCCGGTCAGATAGGTCATCTGCACGTTGACGTTCATCGGGTGCGGCGCCCAGCCGAAGAACACCACGGCTTCCTTGCGGCGCACGGCGCGATCGACGGCGGCGAGCATGCCGGCCTCGCTGGATTCCACGAGCTGGAACTTGCCGAGGCCAAACTGGTTCTTGGCGATCATTGCCTTGATCTGGGTGTTGGCGCCCGAGCCTGGCTCGATGCCGTAGATCTTGCCGCCCAGCTCCTTCTCGAATTTGGCGATGTCGGCGAAGGTTTTCAGGCCCTTGTCCGCCAGGTAGGTCGGCACGGCGAGAGTGGCGCGGGCGTCCTTGAGGCTTGGCGCTTCAAGCACCTTGACCTGATTGGCGTCGACGAACGGGGTGATGGTCTGGGTCATCAGCGGGTTCCAGTAGCCGAGGAACAGGTCCAGACGCTGGTCGCGTATACCGGCGAAGACGATTTGCTGAGAGGCGCTGGTCTGTTTGGTGCTGTAGCCGAGGCCGTCGAGCAGAACCTGGGCCATGGCACTGGTGGCGATCACGTCGGTCCAGTTCACCACGCCCATGCGCACGTTCTGACACGATGCGGAATCGGCCGCCATGACACTGGCGCTTAAAAACGCGGTACCGCTGAGTGCGAGAACACAGCTGCTGATCAGTCGTTTCATGTCGGGTTCCTCGGCAGGTCGTTATTGTGGGTTCCGGTGTCTGTGCGCCGGTGATGCTCAAATTACGCAGCAATGCCCCCGCAAAAACGCACTGCGGCGACCAGCTCTTGCACTGCAGCGACCTGTGCTCTTGAATGCCGCTCGCAACTGGCGTATCAACGTTGCACGCTACCCGCTGACCGAGTGCGCGCCATGTCCCAGGATTTCTACTTTCTGTTGATGCCGGGTTTTTCCGCCATCGGTTTCATCTCGGCAATCGAACCGCTGCGGGTGGCCAACCGCTTTCGCGGCGAGCTGTATCGCTGGCACGTCTTGAGCGCCGATGGCGGGGCGGTGCTGGCGAGTAACGGGATGTCGGTCAACGCCGATGCGGCGCTGGAACCGCTGAAGAAAGGGGCGACGCTGCTGGTGGTCGCCGGTTTCGAACCGTTGAAATTCGCCACACCGGCGCTGGAGCACTGGCTGCGACGGCTGGACAACGAAGGCGTGACCCTCGGCGCCATCGATACCGGCAGCTTCGTCCTTGCCGAGGCGGGCCTGCTCGATGGTCATCGCCTGACCCTGCACTGGGAAGCCATCGACGCCTTCAAGGAATCTTATCCACAGCTCAGCGTCACCCAGGAGCTGTTCGAGATCGACCGTCGGCGCATCACGTCTGCCGGCGGTACCGCGTCCATCGACCTGATGCTCGACCTGATCGCCCAGGCCCACGGCCCGCAACTGGCGATCCAGGTCAGCGAGCAGTTTGTATTGGGGCGGATTCGTCCGCGCAAGGACCACCAGCGTATGGAGGTCGCCACGCGTTACGGCATCAGCAACAAGAAGCTGGTGCATGTGATCGGCGAGATGGAGCAGCACAGCGAACCACCGCTGACCACCCTGGAACTGGCGGAGTCGATCAAGGTGACGCGGCGGCAACTGGAGCGGTTGTTCCGCCTGCATCTGAATGACACGCCGAGCAATTTCTATCTGCGCTTGAGACTGGAAAAGGCCCGGCAGCTGTTGCGTCAGACCGACATGAGCGTGCTGGAAGTCAGCATCGCCTGCGGGTTTGAATCACCGTCGTATTTCACCCGCAGCTACCGGGCGAAGTTTGCCCGGTGTCCGCGGGAGGATCGGCGACGGGAGGCCGTTTGACGGGCGATTATAGTTAATTATACTTTGAGGTATAAATTACAGTCGTTTGAATAATTGAGTGTAAAACCATGTCCCGAAACAACGGCTTCGTTTTCCGCCGCCCCGCTCTGGCCCGCAGCGTTGCCGATGGTCTGGTGGGTGCAGGTCTGCAGGATTTCACCTCCGGCCTTTTTCTGGCAGCGCCGCGTCGCACCGGCAAAAGCACCTTCCTGCGCGAGGACCTGATCCCGGAATGCCAGGCCCGAGGCTGGCTGACGGTTTACGTCGACCTGTGGGCCGACAAGGAAAAAGACCCTGCTGACTTGATCGCCAGTGCCATTGCAGGCGCGTTGGTCCCCTTTGAAAAGGGCATCCGCAAACTGGCGAAGAATATCGGCATCGAAAAACTCAGCTTTCTGCGCACCTTGTCCTGGGATTTCACCAAGCCGCAGCTGCCGGCGGGCGCGACCCTGACTCAAGCGCTGGAACTGCTCCACAGCGCCGCCGAAAAATCCGTAGTGCTGGTGATCGATGAAGCCCAGCATGCGCTTACCACCGCCGCCGGCATCAACGCGATGTTTGCCCTGAAGGCTGCACGGGATCAGCTCAACCAGGGACGGGAAAACGAGGGCAGCGGTTTGCATCTGGTGTTCACCGGTTCCAATCGCGACAAACTCGCCCATCTGGTGCTGGGCAAGAGCCAACCGTTCTTCGGCTCGAGCATCACGCCCTTTCCATTGCTGGGGAAAGAGTTCACCCAGGCGTATACCTTGCACCTCAACGCCCATCTGGCCGAGACCAACCAGTTCAGTGCGGCCGATATCGATGACGCCTTTGAATTGGTGGGGCGACGCCCGGAAATGTTGCGCACCATCATCGGCGAAGTCGCGCTGGAGTTGGGCGAGGCCAGCAATCTGGGGCAGCTGCTGCAAAGCCGTGCCGAATTGTTGCGCGCAGGCGTGTGGACCGAGTTCGAGAGCGCCTGGAACGCTCTGACCATCCCTCAGCGCGCCGTGCTGGAGGTGATGGTGGAGCGCTCACAGAACAACGAGCCTTTTGCACCGTTCACTGACAGCACACTCATGGCAGTCGGCAAGGCACTGGAAAACATGGGCAGCGACGTGGTGCCGGGCACCCAGACCATTCAGGCCTGCATCGATGCCCTGCGTGACAAAGAGCTGGTGTGGAAGTCGAGCCGCGGTGGCTATGCGCTGGAAGACAAATCCTTCGGTGACTGGCTGAGTGCGCGTAAAACGCGCTAGTTACTTCTTCACCAATGCCGAGCACGCTGCCTTGTAGGCTTCATGCTGATACTTGTTCAGCGTGCCCGGCAGCTCGAAATTGTGCTTTTTGGCCTGGGCATTGATCGTCTGCGGCGACAGCAGCGTCACCTCGCAACCGTCCAGCAACTGAAACACGCCCTCGATCTTGAACGTGGTCGGCCCACCGGCAAACTCGCCCTTCTTGCTGCGCTTCTTGATCGCGATGCGATCTATCGAGTTCTCGCGCACGAACGACGCCACCTGAGCGGCGAACAGCTTCACGTTGGCCGCCTCGTCGTCATCGTCCAGCGCGATTTTCTTGGTACTCAGCGCGACATGGCTCAACACCGAACCGTCGAGGGACGCCACGGCGATGATCGCTTCACTGCCTTTGATTTCGATACCGCAGATGTTCATGTGAATCCCTTGATTGGCTGAAGAGGTGCAGCTTACAGCTCAAGCCCTCACTCCTGTCCTATCGACTCCAAAAACTCCGACCGCTCGTCACTCATACGCGCCACGCAGTCATTCTGCGCAATCTTGAATGCCTTGCTGCCGTCTGTCGCCGGGAAGGCTTCGACGGCGCAGTCGGCGTCGCGGGTTTTCAGCCATTGTTGCTGGGCGGCCTTGAGTTTGGCGGTGATGTCGGCCAGTTGCGCCGGGTTCTTGCCGTAGGCCGTCTGCATGCGCTCGTTGAGGCTGGCGTAGTTGTCCTTGAGCAGGTCTTCGGCGGTGGTGCGGCTGTAGGTCGAGCATTCCAGGGTCTGGATGTCGTTTTCCACCGCGTCGCACGGGTTGTTGTCGGACTCTTCGGCGGCGTGTACGCCGGTCGCAATCAGGGCCAGGGCCAGGAAGATCGATTTCATTGATGTCGCCGCTCTAATCCAGTGGTGTTTCCGGGATGCGGCAGATTCTGGCTCAAGCTCGCGGGCTTGAACAGGTGGCCGGTCGGACCGGTTGGCGACCCTTTGTCGCGGATTGACGCTTTCGGCAATTCCCCTGTCGTTTTTGCACCCGGCTGGTCGCGCACCGAGGCATATGCTGGCCCCAAAGCGCCGGCAGACGATTCGGCGCATGAATCGCCAATAAGGGGACGCCTGATGAGCCCAGCCGAATTACACGCCGACAGCATCGTTATCGACGGTCTGATCATTGCCAAATGGAACCGCGAGCTGTTCGAAGACATGCGCAAGGGCGGTCTGACGGCGGCCAACTGCACCGTGTCGGTGTGGGAGGGCTTTCAGGCCACGGTCAACAACATCGCTGCCAGCCAGAAACTGATTCGCGAAAACAGCGACCTGGTGATCCCCGTCCGCACCACCGCCGACATCCGCAAGGCCAAGGAGCAGGGCAAGACCGGCATCCTCTTCGGCTTCCAGAACGCCCATGCGTTCGAAGACCAGATCGGCTATGTCGAGGTGTTCAAGCAGCTCGGCGTCGGCATCGTGCAGATGTGCTACAACACCCAGAACCTGGTGGGCACCGGTTGCTACGAACGTGACGGCGGCCTGTCGGGCTTCGGTCGCGAAATCGTCGCCGAGATGAACCGTGTCGGCGTCATGTGCGACCTGTCCCACGTCGGCTCCAAGACCTCCGAGGAAGTCATCCTCGAATCGAAAAAACCGGTCTGCTATTCCCACTGTCTGCCGTCGGGGCTGAAAGAGCACCCGCGCAACAAGTCCGATGAAGAGCTCAAGTTTATTGCTGACCACGGCGGTTTCGTCGGCGTGACCATGTTCGCGCCGTTCCTGGCCAAGGGCATCGATTCGACCATCGACGACTACGCCGAAGCCATCGAATACACCATGAACATCGTCGGCGAAGACGCCATCGGCATCGGCACCGACTTCACCCAGGGTCACGGTCAGGACTTCTTCGAATATCTGACCCACGACAAGGGCTACGCCCGCCGTCTGACCAACTTCGGCAAGATCATCAACCCGCTGGGCATCCGCACCGTCGGCGAGTTCCCGAACCTGACCGAAACCCTGCTCAAGCGCGGCCACTCCGAGCGCGTGGTACGCAAGATCATGGGTGAAAACTGGGTCAACGTCCTCAAGGACGTCTGGGGCGAGTAAGCCGCCGCTTCCCGAATACTTCCCCCCGGCCGTCCGCGCCGGGGGCAACACCAAAATTTTTCTGGAGTTAAGTTTCCATGGCCAAGATCGCCCCGCAATTGCCAATCGAAGTCGACAGCGAGACCGGTGTCTGGACCTCCGACGCCCTGCCGATGCTGTACGTGCCACGGCATTTCTTCGTCAACAACCACATGGGCATCGAGGAAGTACTGGGCGCTGACGCCTATGCCGAAATCCTCTACAAGGCCGGCTACAAATCCGCCTGGCACTGGTGTGAAAAAGAAGCCGAGTGCCACGGCCTGGAAGGCGTCGCGGTGTTCGAGCACTACATGAAGCGCCTGTCGCAGCGCGGCTGGGGCCTGTTCAAGATCCAGGACATCGACCTCGACAAAGGCACCGCCAGCGTCAAGCTCGAACACTCGGCGTTCGTCTACGTCTACGGCAAGGTCGGGCGCAAGGTCGACTACATGTTCACCGGCTGGTTTGCCGGTGCCATGGACCAGATCCTCGCCGCTCGCGGCAGCAAGATCCGCACCGTGGCCGAGCAGGTCTACGGTGGCTCCGAAGAAGGCCACGACGACGGCCTGTTCACCGTCAAGCCGTTGTAAGTCGAGGAACCCGCCATGGCTTTCGAAGCAATGTTCCAGCCGATCCAGATCGGCAAACTGACCATCCGCAACCGCGTGCTCAGCACCGCGCACGCCGAGGTCTACGCGACCGACGGCGGCATGACCACCGAGCGGTACGTCAAATATTACGAAGAGAAAGCCAAGGGCGGCATCGGCCTGGCGATCTGTGGCGGTTCGTCCGTGGTGGCGATCGACAGCCCGCAGCAATGGTGGAGTTCGGTGAACCTGTCCACCGACCGGATCATCCCGCACTTCCAGAATCTCGCCGACGCCATGCACAAGCATGGCGCCAAGATCATGATCCAGATTACCCACATGGGCCGTCGCTCCCGTTGGGACGGTTTCCACTGGCCGACCCTGATGTCGCCGTCGGGTATCCGCGAACCGGTGCACCGCGCCACCTGCAAGACCATCGAGCCGGAAGAAATCTGGCGGGTGATCGGCAACTACGCGCAAGCCGCGCGCCGCGCCAAGGCCGGTGGCCTGGACGGCGTCGAACTGTCGGCCGTGCACCAGCACATGATCGACCAGTTCTGGAGCCCGCGCGTCAACAAGCGTACCGACGAATGGGGCGGCACCTTTGAAGGCCGGATGAAGTTCGGTCTGGAAGTCCTGAAAGCCGTGCGTGCCGAGGTCGGTGACGACTTCTGCGTCGGCATGCGTATCTGCGGTGACGAGTTCCACCCGGACGGTCTGTCCCACGAAGACATGAAGCAGATCGCCAAATATTACGACGACACCGGCATGCTCGATTTCATCGGCGTCGTCGGCTCGGGTTGTGACACCCACAACACCCTGGCCAACGTGATTCCGAACATGAGTTATCCACCGGAGCCGTTCCTGCACCTGGCGGCCGGGATCAAGGAAGTGGTCAAGGTTCCGGTGCTGCACGCGCAGAACATCAAGGACCCGAACCAGGCCACGCGGATTCTGGAGGGCGGTTACGTCGACATGGTCGGTATGACCCGCGCCCACATCGCCGACCCGCACCTGATCGCCAAGATCAAGATGGGCCAGATCGACCAGATCAAGCAGTGCGTCGGCGCCAACTACTGCATCGACCGTCAGTATCAAGGTCTGGACGTGCTGTGCATCCAGAACGCTGCGACTTCCCGTGAATACATGGGCGTGCCGCACATCATCGAGAAATCCACCGGGCCGAAACGCAAGGTGGTGATCGTCGGTGCCGGCCCGGCGGGGATGGAAGCTGCCCGTGTGGCGGCCGAGCGTGGCCACGATGTGACCCTGTTCGAGAAGAAGGAATTCATCGGCGGCCAGATCACTACGGCTTCGAAAGCACCGCAGCGTGACCAGATTGCCGGTATCACTCGCTGGTTCCAGCTGGAACTGGCACGGCTGAAAGTCGACCTGCGCCTGGGCACTGCCGCAGATGCCGACACCATCATGGACCTGCGTCCGGACATCGTGGTGCTGGCGGTCGGCGGTCACCCGTACCTGGAACAGAACGAACACTGGGGCGCCGCTGAAGGGCTGGTCGTCAGCAGCTGGGACGTGCTCGACGGCAAGGTCGCGCCGGGCAAGAACGTGCTGGTCTACGACACCATCTGCGAGTTCACCGGGATGTCGGTGGCCGACTTCCTCGCCGACAAGGGCAGCCAGGTCGAGATCGTCACCGACGACATCAAGCCGGGTGTGGCCATCGGCGGTACGTCGTTCCCGACCTACTACCGCAGCATGTACCCGAAAGAAGTGATCATGACCGGCGACATGATGCTGGAGAAGGTCTACCGCGAAGGCGACAAGCTCGTTGCCGTGCTGGAGAACGAATACACCGGCGCCAAAGAGGAGCGGGTGGTGGATCAGGTGGTCGTCGAGAACGGCGTGCGCCCGGACGAAGAAATCTACTACGCCCTCAAGGACGGCTCGCGCAACAAGGGCCAGATCGATGTCGAGGCACTGTTTGCGATCCAGCCACAACCTTCGTTGAGCAGCACCGGCGACGGTTACTTGCTGTTCCGCATCGGTGACTGCGTGGCGCAGCGTAATACCCACGCCGCCATCTACGACGCACTCCGGCTCTGTAAGGATTTTTGACGGCTCAGCTGCGAGCCCAAGCTGCAAGCCGCAAGTAAAAGCACTGCAGTTTCCACTGCTCTTTCTTGCAGCTTGTAGCTTGTAGCTTGCACCTCGCCAGAGGTGACTCTGATGTTGAACACCCTTCTTCCAATCCTGTTGTTCGCAGCCCTGGCCCTCGCGGTGCTGGGGGCGTTGCGGCGGGTGGCCATGTGGCGCCGAGGCCGGGCCTCGAAGGTCGATCTGATCGGCGGCCTGTTAGCCATGCCCAAGCGTTACATGGTCGATCTGCACCACGTGGTGGCGCGGGACAAATACATCGCCAACACCCACGTCGCCACGGCGGGCGGTGCGGTGGCGTCGATCGTGCTGGCGATTCTGGTGCACGGTTTCGGCCTGCATAACCGGATCCTCGGCTACGCGTTGCTGCTGATGGCGGCGGTGATGTTCGTCGGAGCGATCTTCGTTTACCGGCGTCGGCTCAACCCGCCGTCGCGGCTGTCGAAAGGCCCGTGGATGCGCCTGCCGAAAAGCCTGCTGGCGTTCTCGGCCTCGTTCTTCCTGGTGACCTTGCCGGTGGCCGGAATCCTGCCGGAGAACTTCGGTGGCTGGGTGTTGGCAGCGATTCTCGGCATCGGTGTGTTGTGGGGCGTGTCCGAGTTGTTCTTCGGCATGACCTGGGGCGGGCCGATGAAACACGCCTTCGCCGGGGCCCTGCACCTGGCCTGGCACCGTCGCGCCGAACGTTTTGGTGGTGGTCGTTCCACCGGTTTGAAACCGCTGGACCTGAACGATCCGACCGCGCCACTGGGCGTGGAGAAACCCAAGGATTTCACCTGGAACCAGTTGCTCGGTTTCGACGCCTGCGTGCAGTGCGGCAAGTGCGAAGCCGCGTGCCCGGCGTTCGCCGCCGGCCAGCCGTTGAACCCGAAAAAGCTGATTCAGGACATGGTCGTCGGCCTCGCTGGCGGCACCGATGCCAAATTCGCCGGCAGCCCGTACCCCGGCAAACCGGTGGGCGAACACGGCGGCAATCCACATCAACCGATCGTCAACGGTCTGGTCGATGCCGAAACCCTGTGGTCTTGCACCACCTGCCGCGCCTGCGTCGAGGAGTGCCCGATGATGATCGAGCACGTCGACGCCATCGTCGACATGCGCCGCCACCTCACGCTGGAAAAAGGCGCGACGCCGAACAAGGGCGCCGAAGTCCTGGAAAACCTGATCGCTACCGACAACCCCGGCGGTTTTGCCCCGGGCGGACGGATGAACTGGGCGGCGGACTTGAACCTCAATCTGCTTAGCGAAAAGAAATCCACCGACGTACTGTTCTGGGTCGGCGACGGTGCCTTCGATATGCGCAATCAGCGCACGCTGCGTGCGTTCGTCAAAGTGCTGAAAGCGGCGAAAATCGACTTCGCTGTACTCGGTCTTGAAGAGCGTGACAGCGGCGACGTGGCCCGCCGTCTGGGTGACGAAGCGACCTTCCAGTTGCTCGCCAAACGCAATATCCAGACCCTGGCCAACTACAGCTTCAACCGCATCGTCACCTGCGATCCGCACAGCTTCCATGTGCTGAAAAACGAGTACGGCGCGTTCGATGGCAACTACCTCGTGCAGCACCACAGCACTTATCTGGCGGAAATCATCCAGGCCGGCGCGCTGAACCTCGGTCAGCACAAAGGCAACAGCGTGACCTATCACGATCCGTGCTACCTCGGCCGCTACAACGGCGAGTACGAGGCGCCGCGCGAAGTGCTGCGCGCCCTCGGCATCGAGATCAAGGAAATGCAACGTTCCGGCTTCCGTTCGCGCTGCTGCGGCGGCGGTGGCGGGGCGCCGATCACCGACATTCCGGGCAAGCAGCGGATCCCCGACATGCGCATGGAAGACATCCGCGAGAGCGGCGCCGAGCTGGTGGCCGTGGGTTGTCCACAGTGCACGGCGATGCTTGAAGGCGTGGTCGAACCGCGTCCGCTGATCAAGGACATCGCCGAACTGGTGGCCGACGCGCTGCTCGAAGACGCCGCGCCGAACAAGCCCGCCACCCCGGCCAAACGTGAACCTGCGGAGGCCCACTGATGAGCGACATTATCCGCCGCGACCCCCGCGCCGAATGGATCGCACGCAACCGTCTGCACCCTCTGCACGCGGCCATGCAACCGGCGCAACACAGCTGGATGGGCCCCAACGGGATCATCCGCAAGAACCTGCACGGCATCGGCTTCATCGGGCCGAACGGCATCAAGCGCATCGACCGCAGCGGCGCTCAACAGGGCGGGGCGGTCAAACGTTCGGCCGCGGTCGAAGTGCAATTGCCGCTGCATCAGGTGCCGGCCCCGGCGTTCTACATCAGCGTGGTGCCGGACATGGTCGGCGGCCGCTTGAGCAGCCACGACCGTGACCTGCTCGGTCTGGCTCATCAACTGGCCGGCAGCGAAGGCGCGGTGCTGGCCGTGGTGTTTGGTGAGCACAAGGAAAACGCTTTCGCCACGGCGGGCGTTGACCGCCTGCTGGTGTTGGAAGGCGAAGAATTCAGCGGTTATGCACCGGAGCAACGGATCCAGGGCCTGCGGGCTGTGGATAACCAGTTCAACCCGCGTCACTGGCTGCTGCCGGACAGCCGCAGCGGTGGCGGCGAACTCGGTCGGCGCTTTGCTGCCGCACTGGGTGAACGTCCGGCGACACGGGTGTGGCAGGTTAAGGATCAGGAGTGCATCGGCCGCGCCGGTGCGGGGTTGCAGGATCTGGCCCGCCCGGTGGCGCGTTTGATTCTGGCGTCCGCCGAATGTGCAGAACCGGTCAGCGAAACCCGTCACGAAGCGCTGCCGGTGGAGTTATCCACACCCGTCGCGCGCAGCCTGTCGCGGATCGAGGATCTGGGCGCTGTGGCGGTGGATCCGGCGGCGATTCCGATGGCCGAAGCGGAGTTCATCTTCTCCGGCGGCAACGGGGTCAAGGACTGGGAGCTTTTCCACAGGACTGCCGCCGCCCTCGGCGCCACCGAAGGTGCTTCGCGGGTGGCGGTGGACGATGGCTTCATGGCTCGTGATCGTCAGGTCGGCGCGTCCGGCACCTGGGTTACGGCGCGGGTTTACGTGGCCGTGGGGATTTCCGGGGCGATCCAGCACCTGCAGGGCATCGGTGCCTGCGACAAGGTGGTGGCGATCAACCTCGATCCGGGTTGCGACATGATCAAGCGTGCCGACCTGTCGGTGATCGGCGAGAGCGCGGAAATTCTTCAGGCCTTGATCGCGGCGGTAGAGGCTTACCGCAACGAAGCCAAGCGCGATGCGGCTTAAGGAACGGTTATGAGCACAAAGATCATCAGTCTGGTTTCAATCGGCGCCCACCCGACCTCCGGCCGCCCGCGCCGCGCCGATCAGGACGCCCGCGCGGTGGAACTCGGCCTGCAACTGGCAGGGGATAACCTGCAAGTGCTGCACGCCGGCGACATCGCGGAACCGGCGCTGCGCGCCTATCTGGGCATGGGACTTGCGCAGATGCATGTGCTGGAACAACCGGCGGGCGCCGATGCGCTGCCGGCGTTGACCGAGTATCTGCGTGATGCCGGTGCAAAAGTCGTGTTGACCGGCAGCCAGGCGGAAACCGGCGAGGGTTCGGGGATGCTGCCGTTCCTGCTGGCCGAAGGGCTGGGCTGGCCGCTGGTGGTGGGGTTGGCTCAGGTTGAGTCGATCAACGACGGTTCGGCACTGGTGCTGCAAGCGTTGCCCCGTGGGCAGCGGCGCCGGTTGAAAGTGCGCCTGCCGTTTCTGGCGACTGTGGATAACGCTGCGCCCAAGCCTCGGCAAAGTGCTTATGGCCCGGCGCGACGTGGCGTTCTCCAGGCTGAGGACGTGGAAGTGGTGGACGACGAATTGCTGGCGGTGGCGACCCTGCAACCGGCGAAGCCCCGACCGAAACGGTTGAAGGTGATCAAGGCCAAGAGCGGGGCGGACCGGATGAAGGCGGCGACGGCCAAGGCCAGTGGGGGTGGTGGGCAAGTACTAAAAGGTGTGACGGCGCAGGCCGGTGCTGAAGCGATTTTGAAGTTGTTGATCGAAGAAGGTGTTGTCCGCTAGACGCCCCCTCACCCTAGCCCTCTCCCGGGGGGAGAGGGGACTGACCGAGTTGGGCCGGCCACTTACATCGACCTGCGACTCCGGTGGTGACCTTGGTTCGCCAAGACTCGATCACTCTCTCGCCAGATTTGAGAAAACCTGAGGTCACGATAAACGCTCAGGTCGATGTACCTCGCGAGATCACCACCGTAGGCTCCCTCTCCCCCCGGGAGAGGGCTGGGGTGAGGGCAGCGGTCACAAGCCATCCACTCCTCAGAATTTACACACAATCCCTGTTAACCACTCTGTGGATAACATGTTCGCCCCTCTCCCAACCCCATACAAACCAAGTCCTTCAGCCCTCAGATCAAAAAACAACCAGCCTAACTCGCGGTTTTTTCTGAGTTTTTCCCCAGAACAACTCTCAGACTTGCCCCCAATCTCTGTTGGCGCTTCTGTGGATAAGATGTTCGCTGTACGCTGCAAGCCATATAAACCGTGGCTTACAAAGATCTGATCAAAAAACGCTCAATTCAGTCTTTTAACCCGCCAATCCCCACGCAAACCCCTATTTATCAACGCCTGCAGCGCTTTTCCACAGCACCCGACAAGTTACCCCCGAACTCTGTTGGCGCTTCTGTGGATAAGGTGTTCGCCATCCTCCGCAATCCACGTAATCCGTGCCATGCAGCGACTTGATCAAAAAACAACCAATCGCTAATGGAAACCCTGCTTCTGGATAAGTCACGAATTTTCTTCACAAAATCCCGATTATTTTTCCAGGTCATCCACAGTTGTCCCCATTAGCTGTGGGTGTCTATGTGGATAACTTGTTCGCCAAACCCTGCAACCCCCAGCGGGCTTAGTCCAAAAGGCAATTGATCAGATTTCATACAGTTCTAAGAGGCAGCCTTGACTTCGATCCGGTGCCTGTCTTCACTGCAATGGCACAAGGACAGCTGTCACTTATCCACATCTGGTTCAGGGAGAACGCGTGATGGATACCCAGCCACACCGCTTACCCCTCAGTCCCTGCACGCTCCGCGCTCGGCCGGCAGCTTCGCCGCGAAAGCGCACGTTGCGTCGTGCCGCCAATCAGCACGCCCGTCTGTAGCGCCTGATTCCTGCCCCAAATCGTTGTACTGCCGTCGGGATTTCCCGGAGGCCAGGTGCCCGTTCGCCCATTGATTGCAGGCAACCGCAGAGTTGCCCCATCTGCCTGAGAGAGGAACCACCTCATGACACGGATCGCAACGCCCATCAGCGAAATCAAGGAACACTACGACGTCATCGTCATTGGCTCCGGGTACGGCGGCGGCATTGCCGCGTCGCGCCTGTCCCGGGCCGGTAAAAAGGTCTGTCTGCTGGAACGCGGTCGGGAGATCCAGCCCGGCGAATATCCCAACACCATGATCGCCGCGACCGAGGAATTGCAGGTACACGACCCGGACGGTCACATCGGCTCGCGCACCGGGTTGTTCGACTTGCACGTCAACGCGCAGCAGAACGTGGTGGTCGGTTGCGGCCTCGGTGGCACGTCGCTGATCAATGCCAACGTCTCGCTGGAGCCGACAGCCGATGTGTTCCAGGATCCGCGCTGGCCACTGGCCGTGCGCGAGGACCGTGACGGTTTGCTCAAGGCGGGTTACGCCAAGGCCCGGGAGATGCTCAAGCCCAATCCCTACCCGAGCACCTCGCCAAACCTGCCGAAACTCGATGCCAACAAAAAATCCGCAGACTTCCTCAAGCAAGGCGCGCACTTCTACAAGCCGCCGATCAACGTGACCTTCGACAAACTGCCCAACAATCTCAATCACGTCGGCGTCGAGCAACTGCCGTGCAACCACTGCGGCGACTGCGTTTCGGGCTGTAACAACAAGGCCAAGAACACCACGCTGATGAACTATCTGCCGGACGCCACCAATCACGGCGCGGAGATTTTCTGTCAGGCCCAGGTGCGGCATCTGGAGCGCGACGGCAATGGCTGGATCGTGCACTTCCAGTACCTCGACAGCGGCCGCGAGAAATTCGACGCGCCGACCTTGTTCGTGAAGGCCGACATCGTCGTGGTCTCCGCCGGCACCCTCGGCTCCACCGAGATTCTGCTGCGCTCGCGGGACAAAGGCCTGGTGATGTCCGGGCAGCTCGGCGAGAACATGAGCGGCAACGGCGACATCCTCGGCTTCGGCCATAACTGCGAGCAGACCATCAACGGCATCGGCTTCGGCGCGCACTCGGCCAAGGAACTGCAACCGGTCGGCCCGTGCATCACCTCGATCATCGACATGCGCACCGAGGGTGACCGCAGCAGTCGCATGGTCATCGAGGAAGGTTCGATCCCGGGCGCCCTTGGCCGGCCGATGGTGCCGGCAATGGCCGGGTTCGCCGAGATGATCGGCAAGCCCACCGACGACAGCTTCAGCGGCAAAGTGAAGTACAAGGAGCGTGAAGCCGAAAGCTTCCTGCGTGGCCCGTATCACGGCGCGCTGCACAACATGCAGACCTACCTGATCATGAGCCACGATAGCGGCCAGGGACGCATGGTCCTCGACAGCAAGGATCAACTGCGCATCGACTGGCCGGGCGTCGGCGAGCAGGAAAACTTCAAGATCGGCAACGAACGCCTGTACCAGAGCACCAAAGCCCTGGGCGGGATCTGGGTCGAGAATCCGATCTGGACCAAGCTGCTCAAGCACAGCATCGTCTCGGTGCATCCGCTGGGTGGTTGCGTGATGGGTGAAGACGCCGCGCAAGGCGTGGTCAACCACAAGGGCCAGGTGTTCAGCGGCGCCAGTGGCACCGATGTCTACGCCAACCTGTACGTGACCGACGGCGCGGTGATCCCGACGTCACTGGCAGTCAACCCGCTCCTGACCATCTCCGCCGTGAGCGAGCGCAACATGGGCCTGCTGGCGGCCGACCGTGGCTGGACGATCGACTACACGCTGCCGTCGGCGCCGCGCAAACAGACCGCGCCGCCGACCCTTGGCGTGCAGTTCACCGAAACCATGAAAGGCTACTTCTCTCGCGCTTTCACCGCCGCGCAGAGTACCGACCTCAAAGTCTATGAAGCTGCCGCCAAACGTGGCGAGGCGGACAACTCGCCGATCGACTTCACCCTGACCATCACCGCCAACGACCTCAACCGCATGATCAAGGAGCCGGAACACGCCGCGACCATCGTCGGCACGGTGATCGCCCCGGCGCTGTCGCCGGAACCGCTGACCGCCAGCAACGGTGTGTTCAACCTGTTCGAGCAGTTCGAGCAGCAGGTCGACACGCGCCACATGAAGTACGACATGAAGCTGACCGCCGAGGACGGCCACGACTATTTCTTCAGCGCCTTCAAGACCGTGCCGGAAGACAACGGCGTGCTGAATATCTGGCACGACACCAGCACCCTCTACGTCACGCTGTATCGCGGGCCGGACAAATCCGGCGAAGTCATCGGTTCGGGTGTGATGCACATCAAACCGACCGATTTCGCCAAGCAGATGACCACCATGAAAGTCCTCAATGCGCGCAACGAGCGTGAGCGCATCGAAGGGCTGGCGCGGTTCGGCAAGTTCTTCGCCGGGATTCTCTGGGAGAGTTATGGCGGGGTGTTTGCCGGTGACAAATACTTCAATCCCGACGCGCCGCCACGGCTGAAACGGCCACTGGATGCACCGACGCCGGCCGTGCATTTCTTCCCTACTGAAGACGGCGTGCAGTTGCGCCTGACCCGTTATCAGGCCGGCAGCAAAGGCCCGGTGATGCTGGTGCATGGTCTGGGTGTGGGCTCGAATATCTTCTCGACCGATACGATCCAGACCAACCTGCTGGAGTTTCTGTGCAAGCACGACTACGACGTGTGGCTGCTGGATTTCCGGGTGAGCATCCTGCTGCCGGCAAGCAAGAAGGAATGGAACGGCGACCAGATCGCCCAGTACGACTTCAAGGCCGCCATCGCACAGATCCAGCAGGAAACCAGAGCCAGGGACGTGCAGTGCGTGGTGCATTGCTACGGCGCGACCACGTTCTTCATGTCGCTGCTCGCCGGTTTGCAGGGCGTGCGTTCGGTGGTCTGCTCGCAGATTGCCGCCGACACGGTGGTCGCGACCGCAACGGGATTGAAGGCCGGTCTGCACTTGCCGGGAATGCTCGACGCGATCGGTATCAAATCCATGACCGCCTACGCCGACAGCAAGGAGAACTGGTTCAACCGGCTCTACGACAAGGCGCTCAACGGCTACGCGCGGATCGAAGCCCAGGGCTATTGCACCAACCCGGTGTGCCACCGCATCACCTTCATGTACGCCTCGCTGTATCGCCACGACACCCTCAACGAAACCCTGCACGACAACCTGCACGAGCTGTTCGGCGAGTCGAACATCGAGACCTTCGAGCACCTGGCGCTGATCGTGCGCAAAGGGCATCTGGTGGATTTCAAAGGGCACGACGTGTACATGCCGCACTTTGACCGGCTGACCATGCCGATCTGTTTCATCAGCGGCGCCGACAACCAGTGTTATCTGCCGGAGAGCACGCTCAAGACCTACCAGCGGGTTTGCGAGAAGCACGGGCCGGAGCGCTACAGCCGGCATGTTGTGCCGGGTTACGGCCACATCGATTGCATGTTCGGCAAGAACGCGGTGGTCGATGTGTATCCGATCATCCTTGAACACCTGGAGAAAACAGCCCTCGGATAGCCCCGATCGTGTCGATCGTTCCCACGCTCTGCGTGGGAACGCCGCATGGACGCTCTGCGTCCGCTTTTGTGACGCGGAGCGTCACGAGATGCATTCCCTCGCGGACGGTTCGACGCTTCGACGGGGGAACGATCTGGGGAACTGATATGGACAGCTACATCCGCTGGTTTCAACGCTTCATCTGGCTCGGCATTGCGATGAACATGGTGTTCGCGATCCCGGCGCTGTTCGCGCCGGGGTTGCTGACATCGGTGGTCGGCCTGCCGCCGCAACTCTCCGACCCGTGGCTGGAAAACGCCGGGATGCTGCTGGTGGGCATCAGCGTGTTCTACATGCCGTCGGGCTTCAACGCGCCGCGCTACGTGGTGCATTCCTGGCTGTGCGTGCTGACACGGCTGATCGCCGTGGCGTTCTGGATCTACCTGATCAACACCAGCAGCCAGGGTTCGGTGTTCGTACCGATGTTGATGGGCGACCTGAGTTTCTTCCTGATCCTCGGCATCCTGCTGTACCTCGGCACCACCCCTGAAAACCGACCGCTGACGCTGCTCTGTGACGGCTGGCGCGAATGGCGCGCAGCGTGGGCGCGGCAGTGGCAGAGTCACGCGTTCAAGGTCGGCACGCTGGTCGTGGTGGCGCTGCTGGCGTTCATCGGTTACCAGACCTGGTATCAGATGCTGCGCGTGGTGCCGGAGCAGGATTACGCCTCCGACGAAGATCACTATAAATACGCCGCCATCGGTCTCGGTATCGAAGCGCGAATTCCGTATTACCTGTTCTCCGTGCTGCCGCAGATGTGCCCGGAAAAACTGCCGAAACCCGGTGGCTGGGAAGTCTTCGGTTTCCTGTTCGAGAACGGCAAGGACCTGCCGATCGGCATGGCCAAACGACAGATCGGCTACCCGACCGTCGAGCCGAACTGCGCGCTGTGTCATACCGGCTCCTATCGGGCGAATGCCAGCGACGTTGCCGTCAATGTGCCGAGTGCACCGGCCAACACCCTGCAACTGCAAGCCTTCCAGTGGTTCGCCTACGATTGTGCCAGCGACCCGAAATTCACCACCGACGCGGTGATGGCGGCGATCAACAGCAAGTTCCAGCTGGGCTTTTTCGAGAAGCTCTACAACCGCTACCTGATCATCCCGATGGCCAAGACCGCGCTGCTCAAACAGAAGCAGGCCTACGCCTGGCAGAAGTTGCGCCCGCAACAGGGACCGGGGCGCACCGACACCTTCAACCCGACGAAAATGGTGGTGTTCGGCTTCCCGGATGACTCGACCATCGGCACCGTCGACCTGCCGCAAGTGTGGAACCAGAAACCCCGGGAATCGATGTACCTGCACTGGGACGGCAATAACAACAAGATCCACGAGCGCAACTACGCGGCTGCGATGGCCGTGGGCGCGACGCCGGAATCGGTGCTGCCGCCGAGTTTCAACCGGGTGACCAACTGGCTGCTCGGGCACAAGGCGCCAGCGTGGCCATGGGCACTGAATCAGGCCAAAGTCGCCCAGGGCAAACCGATCTGGGCAACCAATTGCGCCAGTTGTCATGATTTCGGGCGTACCGACACCGGGCAGGTGACCACCAACATCGATCAGCTCGGCACCGATCCGCACCGGCTGAACTCGTTCACCACCGGGCTGGTGGCAGCGTTCCACACCTTCAAGAAACCGCCGTTCGATTTCGGCGCCTACCGCAAGACCCAGAGCTACAGCAACACGCCCACCGACGGCATCTGGCTGCGCGCGCCGTACCTGCACAACGGCTCGGTGCCGACCCTGTGGGACTTGCTGCAACCGCCGGAAAAACGTCCGCAGGTGTTCATCACCGGCTCCGATGTCTACGACCCGGTCAACGTCGGCTTCGTCACCAGCGGCGCCCAGGCCAAAGCCTCGGCGGACTTCACGTACGACACGCGCCTGGAAGGCAATCACAACAGCGGTCACCTGTACGGCACGACGCTGTCGGACGACGACAAGCGTGCGCTGATCGAATTCATGAAAACCCTGTGAACCCTTACGGATAGAGGATTACGCCATGTCAGCGGTCGGACATCTGAAACACGAATACGACAAGGTCAAGCTGCGCCTGCACGGCTTGTTCACGCGCATCGAAATGGCCTGGATGAAGCTCATCAGCGAGCTGGAGCCGCAGGAGTTTCAAGCCATCATCAAGTTGCTCCAGCGCGGTCACGATCAGGCGCAATACGTGCTCAAGCACGGCGAGTTGCCGACCGACGAGCCGGCCGTGCCGTGGGAGTTGGCCCACGGTTTGTCGATCCTGCGTATCGGCAACGCGACGCCGCTGCCGCAATCGCCCGATCAACTACAGACCAAGGTACTCAAGGACGGCACGCTGCTGGGCTGTCGCAAATGGGAGCTGCTGGATCTGTTGTGGAGCGAGGCGCTGCTCAAGTGGATCGAAAACCTGCGCCATCACGCGACCTTCGGCACCGATCCGGCGCTGGTGAAAATGGATCGCGAAGTGACGCTGGCGATTGCCGGCGACTGGGGCACCGGGCCGTTCAACAGCCATGCGCCGGCGGTGTCGGTGGCGAACCAGATGCAACTCGCCAATGCCGATTTCACCATTCACCTGGGGGATGTTTATTACGCCGGCACCCACTCCCAGGAGGACACCGACATGGCGGGCTGGCCGATGGGCACCCATGGTTCGTTCACCCTCAATTCCAACCACGAGATGTACAGCGGCGCCCACGGCTATTTCAAGGAACTGGCCGCGCGTTTTCCGGGGCAGCAGGGCACCAGCTACTTTGCCCTGATCAACGACGACTGGCTGATTGTCGGACTGGACACGGCGTACGCCTCTGACGTCATGAACCTGTACATGGATGGCACCCTGAACAAGCCGCAGATCGAGTGGATGAAAGGTCTGCCCAAACGCAAGAAACTCATGGTGCTCAGCCACCATCAGGGTTTCGACATCACCGGGCACAACAAGACCGCGCTGTATCAACCGGTGTGCGATGCGCTGGGGCGTGAGCCGGATTACTGGTATTGGGGGCATCTGCACAATGGCATCGTCTATGCGCCGCAGGGTGGGCTGCATGCGCGCTGTGCCGGGCATGGAGCGATTCCCTATGGCACCACCAGCGAACTGAACGGGCATTCGCGGGTGCTGTTTTCGGAGACGCAGGATGCGAACGATCCGGACTATCCGCTGCGGGTGTTGAATGGGTACGCGAAGATCAGGTTGGTGGGGGAGGAGATTTTCGAGGAGTTTATCGGGGAGGATGGCTCGGTAAGGTGGTCATCGCAATGATGCGGTTGCTATAAGGACGCCATGATCGTTCCCACGCAGAGCGTGGGAACGATCGGTCAGATGCAATCAGCCTTGGACCGGCACGCCTTTGAGGTACGGTGCAGGCTCGGCGCCGAGGTTGCTCAGCATCCGCTCGCTGTACCAGTCCACGAAGTTGACCACGCCGAACTCATAAGTCTTGGAGTACGGACCCGGCTGGTACGCGGTGGAGTTGATCCCGCGCTGGTTCTCTTCGGCCAGACGACGGTCCTGATCGTTGGTCGCGTCCCACACCTTGCGCATGCGTTCGACGTCGTAATCCACGCCTTCGACCGCATCCTTGTGCACCAGCCATTTGGTGGTGACCATGGTTTCCTGAGCGCTGATCGGCCACACGGTGAATACGATGATGTGGTCGCCCATGCAGTGGTTCCACGAGTGCGGCAAGTGCAGGATGCGCATCGAGCCCAGGTCCGGGTTCTTGATCCGGCCCATCAGTTTGGCGCAGCCCTGTTTGCCGTCCATGGTCATCGAGACGGTGCCCTTGAGCAGCGGCATGCGCACGATGCGGTTGCGCAGGCCGAAACTGGCGTGGGCGTAAGGGATCTTCTCGGCTTCCCAGGCAGCGGCGGAGGCGGCGACGTGATCCTTGAACGCCTGATCGGCACGCGGGTCGGTGACGTCGTCCCATTCCAGCAGGGTTTTCAACAGTTCCGGGTGAGAGCCGCTGCAGTGGTAGCACTCGCGGTTGTTTTCCAGCACCAGTTTCCAGTTGGCCTTTTCCATCAAGGTGGTGGTAATCGCCACCTTGGTGTTCTCCATGTCGTACGGTTCCATGTAGTGGTTCAGGGTCGACAGGAAGTCATCGATGGCCGGCGGGTTCTCCGCCAGGCTGATGAAGATGTAGCCGCCGGCAGTCTTCACGTTCACCGGTTTGAGGCCGTACTGCTTCATGTCGAAGTCGGCGCCCATTTCGGTGCCGGCGAACAGCAGGCGACCGTCCAGCTCATACGTCCACTGGTGATAGTGGCAGACCAGTTTGGCGACCTTGCCCTTGTCGCTGGTGCACAGGCGCGAGCCACGGTGACGACAGACGTTGTGGAACGCGTGCACCACGCCTTCGGCACCGCGAATGACGATGATCGGGTTCTTGCCGATCTGCAGGGTGATGTAGTTGCCCTTGGCCGGGATCTCGCAGGTCATGCCGGCGATCAACCACTCTTTCTGGAAGATCTCCTGCATGTCGATATCGAACAGCCGCTCGTCGCTGTAGAACGGCTGCGGCAGGGAGTAGGTGCGCTCGCGTTCCTGCAGCATTTGTGCGGTGGCCTTGCGTGCGGGTTCAAGCGGGTCGCCCAGGCTGATTTTTGCGGTGTCCATCGATGTAATCCTCAAGGCCATCTGCGTGGCCGCGAAAGTGGCTGATCGGGTGTGCGGCTAAGGGGTGCTACGCAAGGTGTAAAGAATCTGTTTGTGTTGGGGCGAGTGTGGGGCCGCCGCTGCCCGGAACCTTATCCGTGGGCGACATGGTGCAATCTGTTCCCGACGCGCAACCCCCGGTGGTTGGGGGCTGGTCGCGATAAGTATGTCAATGTCGCGGATAGGTAAACGGGGCGTTCGCGCTATACGCAGAATCGCCACATGAAGGCCGACAGTCGGCCGTGGAGAACAGCATGTCGAACAGCTTCCTGAATCCGGTCACCACCCAGACCTGGGCCAATGGCCGACACATCGTCCGTTGCGTCAAAGTCATCCAGGAAACCTGGGATGTGCGCACCTTCTGCTTCATGGCCGACCAGCCGATCCTGTTCTTCTTCAAGCCCGGACAGTTCGTGACCCTGGAGCTGGAGATCGAAGGCCAGCCGATCATGCGTTCGTACACCATCTCCAGCTCGCCGTCGGTGCCGTACAGCTTTTCGGTGACCATCAAGCGCGTGCCGGGGGGCAAGGTGTCCAACTGGCTGCACGACACGCTGCATGAAGGCCAGGAGCTGGCGGTGCACGGCCCGGTCGGGCTGTTCAACGCCATCGATTTCCCGAGCCCGAAAGTGCTGTACCTGAGCGGTGGTGTCGGCATCACACCAGTGATGTCCATGGCGCGCTGGTTCTACGACACCAACGGCAACGTCGACATGACGTTCATTCACAGCGCTCGCTCACCGAAAGACATCATTTACCACCGCGAGCTGGAACACATGGCGTCGCGGATCGACAACTTCAGCCTGCACCTGATCTGCGAAAAGCATGGGCTGGGCGAGCCGTGGGCCGGCTATCGCGGCTACCTCAACCACAAGATGCTGGAACTGATGGTGCCGGACTTCCTCGAGCGCGAAGTCTTCTGCTGCGGCCCGACGCCGTACATGACGGCGGTCAAACGCCTGCTGGAAAACGCCGGCTACGACATGAAGCGCTATCACGAGGAATCCTTCGGCGCCACGCCACCGGAAGCCCGCGCCGATGCGGTGGAGCAGGCGGAACAGGCGGCGGAAGCACCGGAAGTGCCGGCGGCGGATCTGCACCTGGTGGAATTCACCTCTTCGGACAAGAGCATCCGTGTGGCCCCGGGCGAGACCGTGCATGCGGCGGCTGCGAAGGTCGGCCTGATGATCCCGAAAGCCTGCGGCATGGGGATCTGCGGGACGTGCAAGGTACTCAAGCTGGGCGGCGAGGTGGAGATGGATCACAACGGCGGGATCACCGAGGACGACGAGGCGGAGGGGTACATTCTTTCTTGCTGCAGTGTGCCGAAGGGGGATGTTCGGATCGAATATTGAATTCAGTTTGCAGGCTTGGGGGCGATCTCTCGTAGGGGAGATCGTATGAAGTCATTAGTTGCTGTTTTTAAATAATTTCTAATGCGGCGAGAAGTCCAAAGAGCAAAAAAGTTAAGCCGGAAATTCTCTGATATTTATATAGTGTAAGTAGCGTGCGTTTGAAGTCTGGCGGAAAATTTTTAATATCTTTTGCGCTCAGTTTCCCTTGGTAAAGGTAGATTTCTGGACGTTTCAGGAAGCTAAAAATTTCCCCCATCATGTAGATCCGCCCCCGCACGCCTCCATGCCATAGCATCATAAGGCCTCCGGCGATCGAACTGTTTTGAAGGCTGTTCATTATTAGTTCTATTTTTGTTTTTGCGATATATAAAACGATGCAGTTGATTATTATGAGTGCGGCGACGTTTATGATGTTTAGAATGATAAAGGCATCTCTTGCAGTTTCATAACTCATCGGGTTTTCTCGTAAATCAATTCACCGGCGATTTCGCCGCCTTTTTCGCCCATATAGCCGACCGTAAAGGATCCGGCTCCCGCAACCACGATCCCGCACAGTGCCCCACCGATTCCTGCACTGGATACCCCGAGTGCTACGCAAATGGTGGAGGCCGTGCTTGCACCTACAGCAGAACCGACAGCTCCACCCAGAAAACTTCCGGTTTCGGTGAATTTAATCTTTTCGCACTCCTCGGCGTTCTCGTTCGTACAGACATCCTGAACCTTCATTGCCGAGGCTCCGCCAGCCACGGCCGTACCAATCCATCCGCCATATTTTACGTATTGCGAGGCTTTCACCACGCCTTGAATGTGAGTGGCGTACCCGGGCGGCTGGCCGATGCCGCCAGCCTTCCTCCAGCGGTGCACCAGGTGCGGATGCTCGATTCCTAGAGCGATCTTGAGGTTTGGGTGATCAGGGAGGCCAATGACTTTCTTCGTCAATCCGGTTAGCTGTCCGTCCAGCCGTTGAAGTAATTCGGCGCGCCGCTTTTTGAATGCTTTTGAGTTCAGGCTGCCATTGGTCTCGATAGTGCTGATATGCAATGCCTCAATGTCTTTCAAAGCGGCTTTTATGCCATCCAGATGATTAGCCGCCATGGCAGTACCAACCCCAATAACTTTTGACCCATCTGAAAGCGTCCTTCTGATGACCTCATAGTGCTGGGCAAAAAAGTCCGCCTCTTCCACCGTCAACGGCGCCAGCGCCATGCTGACGATGTGCGCGGTTTCCATCAGCAGTGATTCTTCATAAGTGCATTGCTGATTGTCTGGATCACTCAGAACAATCATCGATCCGGCCTTCACCACGTCCTCCAGTGGATTCAGGCTTTTGAATTTGGCGATGACACTCGGGTTTGGCGACGCAAACAGCTGCGCCTGAAGTTTCTCGGCGGACACGCTTTTCGGCACGATGTAGAACCCCGGCTCTTCGGGCGCCGGCAGCTCCTGCGGCCAATGCTCGCGGGGAACCATTCGCAAGTCGTTGACCGGACGCGGAGAGGAGGGCGGGGCTGAGTTCGGGCGTGTCACTTTCAGGTTCTGCTGGTGAGCGGCCCGCAGCAGACGTTCCGGATCGGGAGTTGCTGCAGGCTGTGGGAGCATCGACAAGCGTCGTGCCTTGGCCGTGCCGGTGATCGCTCCGTGCCTGTTTTGCTGCAGGATCCGAGACTGGTTCAGCAGGTTGTGTTGTTCCTGCACAAGCGCAAGGATTCCCTGCTCCGGAGTCAGGCGTCCGGCGGCAACCTCATCGGTGATGTGCTTGGCGAAATATGCGACTTGTTGATTGAACTGCACCCGCGCGATGCCGAACGCCAGATGGCGAGCACTGGCGGTCAGCGCCTGGCCGAGCAAGTTGCCTGCGGCATCCTCAACGCCGCAGGGATCATGTGATCGAGGGTTCAATCCTGGCTGCCCCACGAGGTATGGCCGGTGGTGCCCGCAATGTGGTGTACCCAACTGATGCCGCGGTAACGAATGGCCAGTTGTTCTTGAGGTTGAGCGTCGTTTTGCAGAATGACGTGGGGCACTTCCTGCGAGAGTTCAGCCAGAACGGCCCCATCGAGGGAAATTGAATAAAACTTCTCCTGCTGACCTTGAGGCGAGGTTCGGTAAAGGCTGATCGTGCATTCGAGTTCTTCGCTGTTCGAATGCGCCTGGGCCAGCAAGGGGGAGGATTTGTCGACCGCTTTGGTGATGATGACCGGTTGGTGGACGGCTTTGCCGAGGTTGTTGTCGCGGCGCATTTCATGGCTCAAGGCGAACACCATGATTTCATCGGTATGGGCTTTCTGGTATTTGTTGCCGACCGATTCCGGGGTCGAACACCCGGCTGAAATAAGGCCTTGAGTCTTGCCGGTAATGGTCATGTAGGCAGGGTTCGCCATAGTCAGCACTCCTCGAAAAAGGAGCAGGCAGTCTATGGCGAAGCCTGTTTGGTTTATGTAGGTCCTGGTGTAGGTCTATTCTGAAAATGCTCAGTCGATAAACAGATCCGTCATCAACTTCGCGTCACTCTTCGGCTCAAACCGATAGTGGTCGAATTCGCTCACGCCGCTTTCGCGCAAGATCTCTTCATCAATCAACAACCGCCCGGTAATCCGCCGCCCGCTGCTGCTCAGAATCACATGCGCCGCATCCGCCATGATCGCTGGCGTGCGCGCATGCTTGAACGACTCCCGATTGCCCAGCTGAAACTCGATGGCCGCCGTGGCAATCATGGTCTGCGGCCACAGCGAATTGACGCTGATGCCGTAGTTGGCAAACTCCTCGCTCATGCCCACCGTCAGCATGCTCATGCCGTACTTGGTCACGGTGTAGGGGCTGTATTGCGCGAACCATTTGCTGGCCAGATTCAGCGGCGGTGACAGGTTGAGAATGTGCCCGGAGGATTTCTTCAGGTAGGGCAGGGCCGCCTGGCTGCACAGCAAAACCGCGCGGGTGTTGATCTGGTGCATCAGGTCGAAACGCTTGAGCTCGATGTGCTGCACACCGGTCAACTTGATCGCCCCGGCGTTGTTCACCAGCGCATCGATCCCGCCAAAATGTTGATTGGCCTGGGCCAGCACCTGTCGCACCGCCTCCTCATCCCGCACATCCAGTTGCAGCGCCAGGGCCTTGCCGCCGGCCGCTTCGACTTCAGCGGCGACGCTGTGGATGGTGCCGGGCAACTTGGCGTGCGGCTCGGCGCTCTTGGCCGCGATCACGATATTGGCCCCGTCCTGTGCAGCCCGCAGCGCAATCTCGCGCCCGATGCCACGGCTGGCGCCAGTGATGAACAAGGTTTTGCCTTTAAGCGACATGCGCAAGCTCCTGCTTATTGTTATGTGAGCGATGGCTCGACAGACAATGTAGACGATGGAGCTGAAACAGGAGGGGGAGGAGCTGTGGCGTGGGAGCAGGCTCCCGCGCCACGGGGAGGCGATCAGGCCGACATGACTTCGCGGATGTCGCGTGCCAGTTCGCGTACGCGTTCTTCTTCGGTGTCCCACGAGCACATGAAGCGCGCGCCGCCCTTGCCGATGAAGGTGTAGAAGCGCCAGCCGCGCGCGGTCAGGGCGGCGATGGCCGGTTCCGAGAGTTGCAGGAACACGCCGTTGGCCTGGACCGGGAACATCAGTTCCACGCCCGGGATGTCGCTGACCAGTTCGGCCAGCAGTTGCGCGCAGTGGTTGGCGTGGCGGGCGTATTTGAGCCAGGCGTCGTTTTCCAGGATGCCGACCCACGGCGCCGACAGGAAGCGCATTTTCGAGGCCAGTTGCCCGGCCTGTTTGCAGCGGTAATCGAAGTCTTCGGCCAGTTTGTGGTTGAAGAACAGGATCGCCTCACCCACCGCCATGCCGTTCTTCGTGCCGCCGAAGCACAGCACGTCGACGCCGGCCTTCCAGGTCAGGTCTGCCGGCGAGCAGCCGAGGAAGGCGCAGGCGTTGGAGAAACGCGCGCCGTCCATGTGCAGGTTCAGGCCCAGCTCCTTGCAGGTGTCGCTGATGGCGCGGACTTCTTCCGGGGTGTAGACGCTGCCGACTTCGGTGGCCTGGGTCAGGGTCACGACGCGCGGTTTCGGGTAGTGAATGTCCTGGCGCTTGAGGGCGACTTCGCGGATCGAGGCCGAGGTGATCTTGCCGTTTTCAGTACCGGCGATCAGCAGTTTCGAACCGTTGGAGAAGAATTCCGGAGCGCCGCATTCGTCGGTTTCGACGTGGGCGGTTTCCGAGCAGATCACGCTGTGGTAACTCTGGCACAGCGACGACAGCGCGAGGGAGTTGGCGGCGGTGCCATTGAAGGCGAAGAACACTTCGCAGTCGGTCTCGAACAGCTTGCGGAAATAATCGGAGGCGCGTGCTGTCCACTCATCGTCGCCATAGGCGCGCTGGTGGCCGTGGTTGGCCTGTTCCATGGCAGCCCAGGCTTCAGGGCAGATACCGGAATAGTTGTCGCTGGCGAATTGTTGGCTCTTGTCGGTCATGGCCGGCTTCCGTGGTCGGTGCGCTTGTGGCGCTCCGTTGGTCAATGATGGTGCGCACTTTACCGAAGATCATCCGGGGAGCACACGGGATGTCGCTGTCAGAACTTTACAAGGATGCGAGCCGATTATGCACCTGAGCCGGCGCGACGGCGCACTCGATCTGCTCAAGTGGCTGGCGCTGCTGAGCATGCTGCTCGATCACTTGCGATATGTCGGGATCAGCGCCGATTGGCTGTATGTGCCGGGACGGCTGGCGTTCCCGTGGTTCTGCCTGGCGATGGCGGCGAACCTGGCCCGTGACGGCGCGCGCAAGACCGAATGGCGTTATCTGGGCTGGTTGTTGCTGTTCAGCGCTGTGAGTGAAATTCCCTACCGTTTGTACATTCCAGAGCCCGACACGTTGAACGTGATGCCGACGCTGGCGCTGGGCCTGCTGGTGGCGCGGGGCTGGCAGGCGCGAGCGCTGATTTCGCGATT
Organism: Pseudomonas sp. GW458-11-26-14-LB4; assembly: GCF_059423925.1. Taxonomy (NCBI): domain Bacteria; kingdom Pseudomonadati; phylum Pseudomonadota; class Gammaproteobacteria; order Pseudomonadales; family Pseudomonadaceae; genus Pseudomonas; species Pseudomonas sp. GW458-11-26-14-LB4. The sequence continues at coordinate 124,392 of NZ_JBWKYU010000001.1, read as the reverse complement.
GCTGGCCGTCGGCGCGCTGCTGTTGGCGGCGATGTTCCCGGAGCGACTGATGTTCGGTCTGTTCGGCGTCCTGCTGCCACTGGCGATGTTGCTGGTGTTTCGTCGGCCCTGGTATTTCAGCCTGCTGCCGGGCCTGCTATGTCTGGCCGCGAATCAATGGCGGGTGCTCTACGAATCCGCGCAGTTCGGCAACCAGGTCGCCATCCTCGGGATTGCGACCTGCCTGATCGCGCCACTGCTCGGAATGTTCCTGTTGCGACACGCCACTTACCTTCACGCGTCACCCATGCGGCGCTGGGCGTATGCGCTCTATCCCGCGCATTTCGTGGTTCTTCTGGCCTTGCGCCAGCTGCTTGTTTGAGTCCGTCGCCGCCGCCATGTCGTAAACGCACCTTTGCGTGGCGTCCGTAGGCATTTGACCTCCCTGCGCCGGCCATACCATCGCATCAAAGGGCATTGGCTGAACGCCGTGCCTTACCGAGACGAATGGCGCACAGATGCCGCTGGGAGAGACGCGATGTTCAGCAAGCAAGACCAGATCCAGGGTTACGACGATGCACTGCTGGCGGCGATGAATGCCGAGGAGCAACGTCAGGAAGATCACATCGAGCTGATCGCGTCGGAGAACTACACCAGCAAGCGCGTGATGGAAGCGCAAGGCAGCGGCCTGACCAACAAATACGCCGAAGGCTATCCGGGCAAGCGCTACTACGGAGGCTGCGAGCACGTCGACAAGGTCGAAGCCCTGGCCATCGAACGCGCCAAGCAGCTGTTCGGCGCCGATTACGCCAACGTCCAGCCGCACTCCGGTTCCTCGGCCAACAGCGCCGTGTACCTGGCCCTGTTGCAAGCGGGCGACACCATCCTCGGCATGAGCCTGGCCCACGGCGGTCACCTGACCCACGGCGCCAAGGTGTCGTCCTCGGGCAAGCTGTACAACGCCGTGCAGTACGGCATCGACACCAAGACCGGCCTGATCGATTACGACGAAGTCGAGCGTCTGGCCGTCGAGTGCAAACCGAAAATGATCGTCGCCGGTTTCTCGGCCTACTCGAAAACCCTCGACTTCCCGCGCTTTCGTCAGATCGCCGACAAGGTCGGTGCGCTGCTGTTCGTCGACATGGCTCACGTCGCCGGTCTGGTGGCTGCCGGTCTGTACCCGAACCCGCTGCCGTACGCCGACGTGGTCACCACCACCACTCACAAGACCCTGCGCGGTCCGCGTGGCGGGCTGATCCTGGCCAAGGCCAACGAAGAAATCGAGAAGAAGCTCAACGCGGCGGTATTCCCCGGCGCCCAGGGCGGCCCGCTGATGCACGTCATCGCCGGCAAGGCCGTGTGCTTCAAGGAAGCACTGGAGCCGGGCTTCAAGGCCTATCAGCAACAAGTGATCGACAACGCCCAGGCGATGGCGAGCGTCTTTATCAAACGTGGCTACGATGTAGTGTCCGGCGGCACCGACAACCACCTGTTCCTGGTCAGCCTGATCCGTCAGGGCCTCACCGGTAAGGACGCCGACGCCGCCCTCGGTCGCGCGCACATCACCGTCAACAAGAACGCCGTACCGAACGACCCGCAGTCGCCGTTCGTGACCTCCGGCCTGCGCATCGGCACCCCGGCGGTGACCACTCGCGGCTTCAAGGTGACCCAGTGCGTGACGCTGGCCGGCTGGATCTGCGACATCCTCGACAACCTCGGCGATGCCGATGTCGAGGCCAACGTCGCCCAGCAGGTTTCGGCCCTGTGCGCTGACTTCCCGGTTTATCGCTGAGCGTTCTGGAGTACATGACTATGCAACGCTATTCGGGCTTCGGCCTCTTCAAACACTCCCTCAGCCACCACGAAAACTGGCAGCGCATGTGGCGCACGCCGACCCCGAAAAAGGTCTACGACGTGGTCATCGTCGGTGGCGGCGGGCATGGTCTGGCGACCGCCTACTATCTGGCCAAGGAGCACGGCATCACCAACGTGGCCGTGGTCGAAAAGGGCTGGCTGGGCGGCGGTAACACCGCGCGCAACACCACCATCGTTCGCTCCAACTACCTGTGGGACGAGTCGGCGCACCTGTACGAACACGCGATGAAACTGTGGGAAGGCCTGTCTCAGGATCTGAACTACAACGTGATGTTCTCCCAGCGCGGCGTCTACAACCTGTGCCACACGCTGCAGGACATTCGTGATTCCGAGCGTCGGGTCAGCGCCAACCGCCTCAACGGCGTCGACGGCGAACTGCTCAACGCCAAGCAAGTCGCGGACGAAATTCCGTACCTCGACTGCTCGAAAAACACCCGCTACCCGGTGATGGGCGCAACCGTTCAGCGTCGCGGTGGCGTGGCCCGTCACGATGCCGTGGCGTGGGGCTTTGCCCGTGCCGCCGACGCCCTCGGTGTGGACCTGATCCAGCAGACCGAAGTGATCGGTTTCCGCAAGGAAAACGGCGTGTGCATCGGTGTTGAAACCAACAAGGGCTTCATCGGCGCCAAACGCGTCGGTGTGGTCACCGCCGGTAACTCCGGGCACATGGCCAAGCTCGCCGGTTTCCGTCTGCCGATCGAATCCCACCCGCTTCAGGCGCTGGTGTCCGAGCCGATCAAACCGATTATCGACAGCGTGATCATGTCCAACGCCGTGCACGGTTACATCAGCCAGTCCGACAAGGGCGACCTGGTGATCGGCGCCGGTATCGACGGCTACAACGGCTACGGCCAGCGCGGTTCGTACCCGGTGATCGAGCACACCATCCAGGCCATCGTCGAGATGTTCCCGGTGCTGTCGCGAGTGCGCATGAACCGTCAGTGGGGCGGCATCGTCGACACCACGCCGGACGCCTGCCCGATCATTTCGAAAACTCCGGTACCGAACATGTTCTTCAACTGCGGTTGGGGCACCGGTGGCTTCAAGGCCACACCTGGCTCGGGCAACGTGTTTGCCGCGAGTCTGGCCAAGGGTGAAATGCACCCGCTGGCCGCACCTTTCTCCATCGACCGTTTCCACAACGGTGCGTTGATCGACGAACACGGCGCTGCGGCTGTCGCCCACTAACAGGAGAAATCCCCATGTTGCATATCTTCTGTCCTCACTGCGGCGAACTGCGCTCCGAAGAGGAATTCCACGCATCCGGCCAGGCGCACATCCCGCGTCCGCTGGATCCGAACAGCTGCACCGACGAGGAGTGGGGCGACTACATGTTCTTCCGCGACAACCCGCGCGGTCTGCACCACGAGTTGTGGGATCACGTCGCCGGTTGCCGCCAGTACTTCAACGTCACCCGCGACACCGTGACCTACGAGATTCTCGAAACCTACAAGATCGGCACCAAGCCGCAATTCACCGACAAGGCTGACACTGCGAAAACAGCCACGACGGCGCTGGGAGAGAAGGTATGAGCCAGACCAATCGCCTGTCCAACGGTGGACGGATCGACCGCAACAAAGTGCTGAGCTTCACCTTCAACGGCCAGACCTACAAAGGGTTTGAAGGCGACTCGCTGGCCGCAGCCCTGCTGGCCAACGGCGTCGACATCATTGGCCGCAGCTTCAAGTATTCGCGTCCGCGCGGCATCTTCGCCGCCGGTGCCGAAGAGCCGAACGCGGTGCTGCAGATCGGTGCTACCGAAGCCACCCAGATCCCTAACGTGCGCGCCACGCAACAGGCGTTGTACCAAGGGCTGGTCGCCACCAGCACCAACGGCTGGCCGAGCGTCAACAACGACATGATGGGGATTCTCGGCAAGGTCGGCGGCAAGCTGATGCCGCCGGGTTTCTACTACAAAACCTTCATGTACCCGCAATCGTTCTGGATGACTTACGAAAAGTACATTCGCAAGGCCGCAGGTCTTGGTCGTTCGCCGACCGAAGTCGATCCGGACACCTACGACTACATGAACCAGCACTGCGACGTGCTGATCGTCGGCGCCGGCCCGGCCGGTCTGGCCGCTGCCCTGGCGGCTGCGCGCAGCGGTGCGCGGGTGATCATCGCCGATGAACAGGAAGAGTTCGGCGGCAGCCTGCTCGATTCTCGCGAAAGCCTCGACGGCAAACCGGCGATGGAATGGGTGGCCGGCGTCATCGCTGAATTGAAGAGTACTCCGGACGTGCTGCTGTTGCCGCGCGCCACGGTCAACGGCTACCACGACCACAACTTCCTGACCATTCATGAACGCCTCACCGATCACCTCGGTGACCGCGCGCCGATCGGCCAGGTGCGTCAGCGCATCCACCGCGTCCGCGCCAAGCGTGTGGTGCTGGCGACCGGCGCTCACGAGCGTCCGCTGGTCTACGGCAACAACGATGTGCCGGGCAACATGCTCGCCGGCGCGGTCTCGACTTACGTGCGCCGTTACGGCGTGGCACCGGGCAAAAAACTGGTGCTGTCGACCAACAACGATCACGCCTACCGCGTGGCGCTGGACTGGCTCGACGCCAGCCTGCAAGTGGTCGCCATCGCCGACGCCCGCAGCAATCCGCGTGGCGCATTGGTTGAGGAAGCGCGCGCCAAAGGCATTCGCATCCTCACCGGCAGCGCCGTGATCGAGGCCCGTGGCAGCAAGCACGTGACCGCTGCCCGCGTGGCGGCGATCGATGTCAAAGGCCATAAGGTCACCAGCCCGGGCGAATGGCTCGACTGCGACCTGATCGCCAGCTCCGGCGGTTACAGCCCGGTGGTTCACCTGGCGTCGCACCTCGGCGGCAAGCCGATCTGGCGTGAAGACATCCTCGGTTTCGTACCGGGCGAAGCACCGCAGAAACGTGTTTGCGTCGGTGGCATCAACGGCGTCTACGGTCTCGGCGATTCGCTGGCTGACGGTTTTGAAGGCGGCGTGCGCGCTGCGTCCGAAGCCGGTTTTCAGGCCGTTGAAGCCGTGTTGCCGAAAGCCCTGAGCCGTCTCGAAGAACCAACCTTGGCGCTGTTCCAGGTGCCGCACGAGAAGGGCACTTCCCGGGCACCGAAGCAATTCGTCGACCTGCAGAACGACGTGACCGCCGCCGCCATCGAACTGGCGACCCGCGAAGGTTTCGAGTCGGTCGAACACGTCAAACGCTACACGGCGCTGGGCTTCGGCACCGATCAGGGCAAGCTCGGCAACGTCAACGGCCTGGCGATTGCCGCCCGCTCGCTGAACGTGACCATCCCGCAGATGGGCACCACGATGTTCCGTCCGAACTACACGCCGGTCACTTTCGGCGCGGTAGCCGGTCGTCACTGCGGGCACATCTTCGAACCTGTGCGTTACACCGCACTGCATCAATGGCACTTGAAAAACGGCGCCGAGTTCGAAGACGTCGGTCAGTGGAAACGTCCGTGGTACTTCCCGAAAAACGGCGAAGACATGCATGCCGCCGTCAAACGCGAATGCAAGGCTGTGCGCGACAGCGTCGGTCTGCTGGACGCTTCGACCCTGGGCAAGATCGACATCCAGGGCCCGGACGCCCGCGAGTTCCTCAATCGCGTGTACACCAACGCCTGGACCAAGCTCGACGTGGGCAAGGCCCGTTACGGCCTGATGTGCAAGGAAGACGGCATGGTCTTCGACGACGGTGTGACGGCGTGTCTGGCCGACAACCATTTCGTCATGACCACCACCACCGGCGGTGCGGCTCGCGTCCTGCAGTGGCTGGAGCTGTACCACCAGACCGAATGGCCGGACCTGAAGGTGTACTTCACCTCCGTCACCGACCACTGGGCGACCATGACCCTGTCCGGCCCGAACAGCCGCAAGCTGCTCAGCGCCGTGACCGACATCGACCTGGCCAACGAAGCCTTCCCGTTCATGACCTGGAAAGAAGGTCTGGTCGGCGGTGTACCGGCACGGGTGTTCCGCATCTCATTCACCGGTGAGCTGTCGTACGAAGTCAACGTCCAGGCCGACTACGCGATGGGCGTGCTGGAAAAAATCGTCGAGGCGGGCAAACAGTACAACCTGACCCCGTACGGCACCGAAACCATGCACGTTCTGCGGGCGGAGAAGGGCTTCATCATCGTCGGCCAGGACACCGACGGCTCGATGACGCCGGACGACCTGAACATGGGCTGGTGCGTTGGTCGCACCAAACCGTTCTCGTGGATCGGCCAGCGCGGCATGAACCGTGAAGACTGCGTGCGGGACCAGCGTAAGCAACTGGTGGGCCTGAAGCCGATCGATCCGAACGTATGGCTGCCGGAAGGTGCACAGCTGGTGTTCAACACCAAGCAGTCGATCCCGATGACCATGGTCGGCCACGTGACCTCCAGCTACGCGCACAACTCCCTCGGCTATTCGTTTGCCATGGGCGTGGTGAAGGGCGGTCTCAAGCGCATGGGCGAGCGGGTGTTCGCACCGCTGGCGGATGGCAGCGTGATCGAGGCGGAAATCGTTTCTTCGGTGTTCTTCGATCCGAAAGGCGATCGCCAGAACATCTAATTGATCGCTCCCGCGCCTGGCGCGGGAGCGACACCGAATTCAGGAAGGGTGCTTTATGACCGCAGCCAACGTTTACCAACAACGCCCGACCACCGGGGCCAAGGCCGAGTCGTCGCTGCATCACGCCGACCTCGCCAGCCTGGTCGGCAAGGGCCGCAAGACCGCCGGCGTGACCGTGCGCGAGAAGAAACTCCTCGGCCATCTGACCATCCGTGGCGATGGCCACGATGCCGCGTTCGCCGCCGGTGTGCACAAGGCGCTGGGCATTGAATTGCCGGGCGCCCTGAGTGTGATCGTCAAAGGCGAAACCAGCCTGCAATGGATGGGCCCGGATGAGTGGCTGCTGATTGTGCCGAGCGGTGAAGAGTTTGCCGCCGAGCAGAAACTGCGCGAAGCGCTGGGCGATCTGCACATCGCCATCGTCAACGTCAGCGGCGGCCAGCAAGTGCTTGAATTGAGCGGCCCGAACGTACGTCAGGTGCTGATGAAATCCACCAGCTACGACGTGCACCCGAACAACTTCCCGGTCGGCAAGGCTGTGGGCACGGTGTTCGCCAAGTCGCAGCTGATGATCCGCCACACCGCCGAAGACACCTGGGAACTGCTTATCCGACGCAGCTTCTCGGATTACTGGTGGTTGTGGTTGCAGGATGCGTCCGCAGAATACGGCCTTAGCGTTCAGGCTTGAGGTGAATTGCGTCGATCTTGCTTGCGTGTAGGGCCTGAGATTTTTGCCCCCTCACCCCAACCCTCTCCCCCAAGGGGGCGAGGGGGAAAGGGAGCTGATCTCGGTTGGTTTCAAAGCCTGAGTTCGGCTCGGTATTTCACGTCGGCGTAGCTCGAAAGAACAACCCGGTCAGTCCCCTCTCCCTCCGGGAGAGGGCTAGGGTGAGGGGAAGCTCCCTGACACCCGCACAAAGAACAGGAGTCACCGCACCATGAGCCGCGCCCCAGACACATGGATTCTGACCGCCGACTGCCCCAGCGTTCTCGGCACCGTGGACGCGGTGACGCGTTTTCTGTTCGAGCAAGGTTGCTACGTGACCGAGCACCACTCGTTCGATGACCGGCTCTCGGGCCGCTTCTTTATTCGGGTGGAGTTCCGTCAGCCCGACGGTTTCGACGAGCAATCCTTCCGCGCCGGCCTCGCCGAACGCGGTCAGGCGTTCGACATGATCTTCGAGCTGACCGCGCCGAACTACCGGCCAAAAGTCGTGATAATGGTCTCCAAGGCCGATCACTGCCTCAACGACTTGCTCTACCGCCAGCGCATCGGCCAGCTGTCGATGGACGTGGCGGCGGTGGTGTCGAATCACCCGGACCTCAAGCCGCTGGCCGACTGGCACCAGATTCCCTATTACCATTTTCCCCTCGACCCGAACGACAAACCGGCTCAGGAGCGGCAGGTGTGGCAGGTGATCGAGGAGTCCGGCGCTGAACTGGTGATCCTCGCCCGCTACATGCAGGTGCTGTCGCCGGAGCTGTGCCGCAAGCTCGATGGCAAGGCGATCAACATTCATCACTCGCTGCTGCCGGGCTTCAAGGGCGCCAAGCCGTATCACCAGGCCTACAACAAGGGCGTGAAACTGGTGGGCGCCACCGCGCACTACATCAACAACGACCTCGACGAGGGGCCGATCATCGCCCAGGGCGTCGAGGCCGTGGATCACAGTCATTACCCCGAAGACCTGATCGCCAAGGGCCGCGACATCGAAGGCCTGACCCTGGCCCGGGCCGTGGGGTATCACATTGAGCGGAGGGTGTTCCTGAACGCCAATCGCACCGTCGTTCTTTAAGTCATAACAACGCAAAACCAACAAGCAATAACCCGAGCACTTAACGCGCTGCCTGCCTGGGCGGCGCGGTTCCATAAAAACAACAGCGAGGTGAAAGCATGTCTGGCAATCGTGGTGTGGTGTATCTCGGCGCTGGCAAGGTCGAAGTACAGAAAATCGACTATCCGAAAATGCAGGATCCGCGCGGCAGGAAGATCGAGCACGGTGTCATCCTGCGTGTGGTTTCAACCAACATTTGCGGCTCCGACCAGCACATGGTGCGCGGCCGTACCACGGCGCAGACCGGTCTGGTGCTGGGCCACGAGATCACTGGTGAAGTGATCGAAAAAGGCTCCGACGTCGAGAACCTGAAAATCGGCGATCTGGTGTCCGTTCCGTTCAACGTGGCTTGCGGGCGCTGCCGTTCCTGCAAGGAGCAACACACCGGCGTCTGCCTGACCGTCAACCCGGCCCGTGCCGGCGGTGCCTACGGTTACGTCGACATGGGCGACTGGACCGGCGGCCAGGCCGAATACGTGCTGGTGCCGTACGCCGACTTCAACCTGCTGAAACTGCCGGACCGCGACAAGGCCATGGAGAAAATCCGTGACCTGACCTGCCTCTCCGACATTCTGCCGACCGGTTACCACGGCGCCGTTACCGCTGGCGTTGGTCCGGGCAGCACCGTTTACATTGCCGGCGCAGGCCCGGTCGGTCTGGCCGCTGCCGCCTCCGCCCGTTTGCTCGGCGCCGCGGTGGTGATCGTCGGCGACGTCAACACCATCCGCCTGGCCCACGCCAAGGCTCAGGGTTTCGAAATCGTCGACCTGTCGAAAGACACCCCGCTGCACGAACAGATCGCCGCGCTGCTGGGCGAGCCTGAAGTGGATTGCGCAGTGGACTGCGTGGGCTTCGAAGCCCGTGGTCATGGTCACGACGGCGTCAAATCCGAAGCCCCGGCCACCGTGCTCAACTCGCTGATGGGCGTGGTGCGCGTCGCCGGCAAGATCGGTATTCCGGGCCTGTACGTGACCGAAGATCCGGGTGCTGTCGATGCCGCCGCGAAAATGGGCAGCCTGAGCATTCGCTTCGGCCTGGGCTGGGCCAAATCCCACAGCTTCCACACCGGCCAGACTCCGGTGATGAAGTACAACCGTCAGCTGATGCAGGCGATCATGTGGGATCGCATCAACATTGCCGAAGTGGTGGGCGTGCAAGTCATCAGCCTCGATCAGGCGCCGGAAGGCTACGGCGAGTTCGATGCCGGCGTGCCGAAGAAGTTTGTGATTGATCCGCACAAGTTGTTCAGTGCGGCGTAAGCGGTGAGGCAATAAAAAAACGGCGACCCTGGGTCGCCGTTTTTTATGAGGTTTATATAACTGTCCCTCGCGTTCCAAAACGGCGGATCTGCCATTCATCGCCCGGCGTTCGGACTTTCACGTTTCATGCACGCCTTCGGTATGAAAATGGCTGGCCCGCGCCGGAACATGCCGGCGGATGCCCGGTCAAACCGGGCAGTTTGACCCTCCCTTGACGGAAGGTCTTCACGCCACAAGAGGATGTCTGAATGAAGATTTCACGCGGTTTTGCCCTGGCATCGCTCCTGACCCTGGCGGCAGGGCCGGTGTTTGCCGGTTTCAGTTTGAATGACGTGGCCGGTGCGGTATCGGGCATGCAGGGCGGGGACAAGGCCGCCGCCGCGGCGCCGACGTCGGAAACCGCCGGTCTGTTGAGTGCCTTGAGCGCGCTGAACGTCACGCCGCAGCAAGCGGTCGGCGGTACCAGTGCCATGTTGGGCCTGGCGAAGAACCAACTGAGCAACACGGACTATTCCGAGCTGGCCAAGGAAGTGCCGGGCATCGACAAGCTGTCGGGCGGCAGCGGTAATCTGGCGGCGTTGAGCGGCTTGCTCGGCTCGTCGGGCAAGTCCGCCGGGCTGGAAAATGCGCTGGGCAACGTCAAGGACACCAATGACCTGAACAACGCTTTCGGTGCGTTGGGCATGGACAGCGGTATGGTCGGCCAGTTTGCCCCGATCCTCCTGCAATACCTCGGTCAGCAGGGTGTCGGCGGTTCGTTGCTGCAAAGCCTGGGCAGCATCTGGGGCACCGGCACCAACGGGTGACTCAGCGGCGCTCGCCCTTGAGTTCGGCGATGCGCTGATCCTTGAGGGTCCAGAGCTGGTTGACCCAGTTCTGGACCTTCTCGCGAAACGCCGGATCGTTTTCGTAATCGCCCTGCCACAGGGCCGGATCCAGCTCGCGGGTCTGGATGTCGATGATCACGCGCGGCACGTTGCCGCTGATCAGGTCCCAGAACCCCGGAATCTTCTGCTGTGGATAAACCACGGTCACGTCGAGAATCGCGTCCAGCTGTTCGCCCATCGCCGCCAGTACAAACGCCACGCCGCCCGCCTTGGGTTTGAGCAGGTGACTGAACGGCGATTGCTGATGAGTGCTTTTGGCAGCGGTGTAACGCGTGCCTTCCAGATAGTTCACCACCGTCACCGGCTGGCGCTTGAACAGCTCGCAGGCGGCCTTGGTGATTTCCAGATCCTTGCCGGCCAGTTCCGGGTTCTTCGCCAGAAACGCCTTGGTGTAACGCTTCATGAACGGGTAATCCAGCGCCCACCAGGCCAGGCCCAGGAACGGCACCCAGATCAGCTCTTTCTTGAGGAAGAACTTGAAGAACGGCGTGCGCCGGTTGAGGGTCTGGATCAGTGCCGGGATATCGACCCAGGACTGATGGTTGCTGATCACCAGGTAGGAGGTGTCGCTGCGCAGGTCTTCGCCGCCGCGAATATCCCATTGCGTGGGAATGCACAGGCGGAAGATCAGCTTGTCGATTTCCGCCCAGGTTTCGGCGATCCACATCACCGCCCACGAGGCGTAGTCGCGAAAGCGCCCCGGCAGGATCAGCTTGAGCAGGGCGAACACCATCAGCGGTCCGAAGAGCACGAGGGTATTGGACAACAGCAGCAGGGTGACGAAACAGCCGGTGAGCAGGCGGCGCATAAGCAACTCTTGGAAAACGGATGGGCGCGCCATGATAAGTGGCTTCGGCCGACAGGCCAAATCCGCCGGTGACGAATGTTTCACCTGTGGCGCGTTAGTCTGATCGTTCCCACGCGGAGCGTGGGAACGATCAAGTAAACAACGGTCTAAAATCTCGCGTCTGACGCCCCCATTTCCCAAGGAAGCCCTTTACGTGAAATCCCTCCTTGCACTGCTTTCCCTCGTCGCCCTGCCGGTGCTCGCCGCCGAACCGACCCTGTACGGTCGTTACGAATACATCGCGCTGCCGGAAATCGGCGGCGAAGTGCTCAAGGCCAAGATGGACACCGGCGCGCTGACCGCCTCGTTGTCGGCCAAGGACATCGAGACGTTCAAACGCGACGGCGAAGACTGGGTGCGTTTCCGTCTGGCCACCAAGGACGCCAGCAACAAGGTGTACGAGCACAAGGTCGCGCGGATCAGCAAGATCAAGAGTCGCTCGGATGAAGAAGACGAGGGCGAAAGCACCGAAGTGGCCAAGCGTCCGGTGGTCGATCTGGAGCTGTGCCTGGGCGACGTCAAGCGTACCGTGGAGGTCAACCTGACTGACCGCAGCAACTTCAACTACCCGTTGCTGATCGGGGCCAAGGCCCTGCGCGAGTTCGGCGCGGCGGTGAACCCGGCGCGACGCTTCACGGCGGACAAGCCGGACTGCTAAACCAAGTGGTCTCATTGACGTAACGCCGGGCTTGGGGCACCGTTCGCGCACTTAACCCACAGGCTCGGACGCCATGCCTCATATCCTGATTGTCGAAGACGAAGCGGCGATTGCCGACACGCTGATTTTTGCCTTGCAGGGCGAGGGCTTCACCACGACCTGGCTGAGCCTGGGCGCGGCGGCGCTGGAGCATCAGCGCCAGAACCCGGCGGATCTGATCATCCTCGACATCGGCCTGCCGGACATCAGCGGCTTCGAGACCTGCAAACAGCTGCGTCGCTTCAGTGAAGTGCCGGTGCTGTTCCTCAGCGCGCGCAATGCCGAAATCGACCGCGTGGTGGGCCTGGAAATCGGCGCCGACGATTACGTGGTCAAACCGTTCAGCCCACGAGAAGTGGCGGCGCGGGTCCGGGCGATTCTCAAGCGCATGGCGCCACGTCCGGTCATCGAAGCATCCTCGGCGCTGTTTCGCATCGATCCCGAACGTGTGCAGATCAGCTATCGCGGCCAACCCCTGAGCCTCACCCGCCACGAATTCCGTCTGCTGCAATGCCTGCTCGAACAACCCGAGCGGGTGTTCAGCCGCGAGCAACTGCTCGATGCGCTGGGCGTGGCGGCGGATGCCGGTTACGAGCGCAGCATCGACAGCCATATCAAAAGCGTGCGCGCCAAATTGCGTCTGGTGCGCGCCGAGGCCGAGCCGATCCAGACCCATCGCGGCCTTGGCTACAGCTACAGCCCGGGGCACAGTTGATGTCGCTGGGGCTGCGGATTTTCCTGGTGTATGTGCTGTTCATCGGCCTCACCGGTTACTTCGTACTCAACACAGTGATGGAAGAAATCCGCCCCGGCGTGCGCCAGTCCACCGAAGAAACCCTGGTCGACACCGCCAACCTGATGGCGGAAATCCTGCGAGACGATTTCAAGGCCGGCACCCTCAACCAGAATCGCTGGCCGGAACTGCTCCGCGCTTATGGCGAACGCCAGCCGAAGGCGACGATCTGGGGCCTGGCGAAAAACCAGGTCAACCACCGCATCTACGTCACCGACGCCAAGGGCATCGTGGTCCTGGACTCCAGTGGTCTGGCCGTCGGTCAGGACTACTCGCGCTGGAACGACGTCTACCTGACCCTGCGCGGTGAATACGGCGCACGTTCCAGCCGCAGTGACCCGAATGATCCGAATTCTTCAGTGATGCACGTCGGCGCGCCGATCCGCGACAACGGCGCGATCATTGGCGTGGTCACCGTGGCCAAGCCCAACAGTTCACTGCAACCCTACGTCGATCGCACCGAACGCCGTTTGCTCGGTTACGGCGCCGGATTGATCGGCCTCGGCCTGCTGCTCGGCGCCGTGCTGTCGTGGTGGCTGAGCCGCGCGTTGCACCGCTTGACCGTTTACGCCCAGGCCGTGAGCGAGGGCCGTCGGGTGGCGGTGCCGCGCTATCGCGGCGGCGAGCTGGAGCAGTTGGCGACCGCCGTGGAACAGATGCGCACCCAGCTCGAAGGCAAGGCCTACGTCGAACGCTATGTGCACACCCTGACCCATGAATTGAAGAGCCCGCTGGCGGCGATTCGCGGTGCCGCCGAGTTGTTGCAGGGCGAGATGCCGGCGGATCAGCGATTGCGCTTTGTCGGCAACATCGACAGTGAAAGTGCCCGGATGCAGCAGTTGATCGAACGTCTGCTGAACCTTGCCCAGGTCGAACAGCGGCAGGGTCTTGAGGAGCGTGTCGCCGTGCCGTTGGCGGCGCTGGTGAGTGAGCTGCTTCAGGCACAGATGGCACGCATCGAAGGCCGGCAACTGCGTATCGAACAAACCATCGCGGCGGATCTGGCGTTGATCGGCGAGCCGTTTCTGTTGCGACAGGCGCTGGGCAATCTGCTGGAGAACGCACTGGATTTCACGTCGTCACACGGTCTGCTGCGCTTTGGTGCCGAGAGAATCGGCGAGCAGGTCGAGCTTCGCCTGTTCAACGAAACCACGCCGATTCCCGACTATGCCTTGCCCCGTTTGAGCGAGCGTTTCTACTCCTTGCCACGCCCGGACAGCGGACGTAAAAGCACCGGACTCGGGCTTAACTTCGTCGAAGAGGTGGTCAAGTTGCACGGTGGTTCAATGCGCATCGGCAACGTCGAAGGCGGGGTGGAAGTCGTCCTGCAGTTGTAGTCTCCACACAAACTCCACAGTCCTCCCACAAAACCCTCACATCCCCTTTGCAGACTCTGCCCATCGAAACAGGGAGAGTCCCATGAACAAAAGTCTGACGATAAAACTCGGGGCCATTGCCCTGCTGATCCTGGTATTGCTGGTGCCGCTGCTGATGATCGACGGCATCATCGACGATCGCCAGCAACTGCGTGACGGTGTGCTGGAAGACATTGCCAGAAGCTCAAGCTACAGCCAGCAACTCAGCGGGCCGGTGATGGTTGTGCCGTATCGCAAAGTGGTGCGCACCTGGAAAACCAAGGAGAAGAGCGACGAGCGCTACCAGGAAATCGGCGAAGAGCGCGGGCGCCTGTATTTTCTGCCGGAGCGTTTTGAACTCGACGGCCAGGTGCAGACCGAACTGCGCGCCCGGGGCATTTACGAGGCGCGGCTGTTCCATGCCGATAACCGTATCAGTGGCCATTTCTCGCTGCCGGCGCAGTTGGGGATCAAGGAAGATTTCGTCGATTACACCTTCGATGCGCCGTTCCTGGCGGTCGGCATCAGCGACATTCGCGGGATCGAAAATGCACTGAAGCTGGAACTCGGCGCGCAACGCCTGGACTTCGTGCCTGGCACCCAGGTCGGCTGGCTGGGCGAGGGTGTGCGAGTGACGCTGCCGGCGCTGGACACCAGCAAGACCACGGAACTGGCCTTCGGCTTCGACCTGCGCCTGCAAGGCACCGGCTCGTTGCAGGTGCTGCCGGTGGGCAAGACCAGCCGCGTGAACCTCGCTGCCAACTGGCCGCACCCAAGCTTCATCGGCAACTTCCTGCCGGCCAAACGCGAGATCACCGATCAGGGTTTCACCGCCGATTGGCAGACCTCGTTTTTCTCCACCAATTTGCAAGAGGCGATGAGCCGCTGCGTGTCGGGCAATGATTGCGAGACGTTCAACGGGCGCAGTTTCGGCGTGAGCTTCATCGATCCGGTGGATCAGTACCTGAAGAGCGATCGGGCGATCAAATATGCGTTGTTGTTCATCGTCCTGACGTTCGCCGGTTTCTTCCTGTTCGAAGTACTGAAAAGCCTGGCAGTGCACCCGGTGCAATACGCGCTGGTAGGTGTGGCGCTGGCGTTCTTTTATCTGTTGCTGCTGTCGTTGTCGGAGCACATCGGTTTTGCCCTGGCGTATCTGTTGTCGGCCAGCGGTTGTGTGTTGTTGATCGGGTTCTACGTCTGCCATGTGCTGCGCAGCGTGCGGCATGGCTTGAGTTTTTCGGCGGGGCTGGCGGCGTTGTACGGTTTGCTCTACGGCTTGCTGAGCGCCGAGGATTACGCGCTGCTGATGGGCTCGCTGCTGCTGTTCGGTCTGCTGGGTGTGTTCATGGTGCTGACCCGCAATCTGGACTGGTACGGGATCGGGCAGAAACCGGCCAAACCGCTGGAGTTCGATATCGGAGCGGTGCAATGAGCCGGTTTGTGGGGTTGCGTGAGGAGCAGCGGGAGGCCGAAGTGTTGATGACGCTGATCTTTGCGTCGTTGCCTCCCGCCCGGTGCGTCAAGCCTTCGGCATCGTCGCAATCATCGACGGCCGCTGGCTCACTTCAAAGAACCAGTTGGCCAGTTGCGGATTGGCGTCACGCCAGCCCAGATCCGGGAAGCGCAGATCCAGATAACCCAGCGCACAGGCCACGCTGATCGAAGCGACGTCGAAGTGGCAGGTCAGTTCGGCAATCGCGTCGCGCTCCAGCAGGGCGAGGGCGCGGCGGATCTTCTCGCGCTGGGCCTCGAGCCATTCGTCCCAGTGCTTTTCCGGGGCGCGCAGCACTTGCTCGTAACGCACCATGACCGAGGCGTCCATGATCCCGTCGGCCATTGAGGCCAGGGTCAGGCGCCGCCAGCGGGCCGCGCCGTCGCGAGGGATCAGCGGGTTGCCGACGTGCTGGTGGTCGAGGTAATCGAGGATCACCCGGCTGTCATGGATGACATTGCCGTCGGCCAGACGCAGGGCCGGGATCTTGCCCAGCGGATTGTCTGCGTTGAGCGCGGCGTCCGGGCTGACAGGGCTGAGCACGCAGTCCTGCAGCGCGACGCGATCCTGCTGGCCGGTCTCGTGCAGCAGCACCATGACTTTGCGCACGAACGGGGACAGGGTGTTGTGGAACAGGGTCATGCTGGGAGCGGACATCGGCAGGGTCTCGGTCAGGGGCAATGACGGGCAGCATAGCGCGTTGCCCGTCAGGCTCAAGCCGTTCAGCGACGTTGCAGCAATCCGCGCAGGGCAATGGCGGCCGGAATGCCCAGACCAATCCAGCTCAAACCATCCCAGATCCCGTCGCCCAGCAGCGCCGCGAACAGGCCCGCTGCACTCAATAGCGCGATCACCAGCGGGGTGCTGAAGACCTTCCAGAAATTCGACTGACGCGGCTTCATGCAGCGGCCTCCGCCGGTTCCAGTACCGGTTTCGCGGCCTTGCGCCGCACCACCCACAGGTACACGCCGCTGGCGAGGACGATGATGGTCAGCACGTCCAGCGTGGCCCAGAGGATTTTCATCGGCATGCCGCCGTAGTCACCGAAGTGCAGCGGCTGCGACATGCCCATGGCGTCCATGTACCACGGTCGTTCTGCCACCGCCGTGACCTGCAGGGTGCTGGCGTCGATCAGCACCGGGGTCAGCAGGTGCGAGGTCAGGTGGGTGCCGCCCTTCATGAACACCGAGTAATGGTGCTCGCTGGAGAAACGGGTGCCGGGGAAGGCGATGAAGTCCGGTTTCATCCCCGGTGTGACGCTTGCGGCGATGTCCAGCACACGGGTGGCCGGGGCCAGTTGCGTCAGCGGCGGGGCATCGCGATAGGGCGCGATCATGGCGTTGAGCGAATCGCTGCGCCAGGCGGCGATGATCAGGTCGGCACAGGCGCTGATCACTCCCGTAACGCCGACCACCAGCGCCCAGGTCAGGGTGACCACGCCGATCAGGTTGTGCAGGTCGAGCCAGCGCAGGCGGGTGGATTTGTCCTGGCGCACGGTGCCGAACTTCAAGCGGCGCATGAACGGCAGGTACAACACCGTGCCGGACACGATCGCGACCACGAACAGCAAACCCATGAACGCCAGCAGCAACTTGCCCGGCAGGTCGGCGAACATGTCGACGTGCAGACGCAGGATGAACAGCATCAGGCCACCGTTGGCCGAAGGCATTTCCAGGGCTTCGCCGGTGCGCGCATCGAGCATGAAGGTGTGCGAGGAGTTGGGCTCGGTGCCGGCGGTCTTGGCCATGATCGTCAGCACGGCATTCGGTTCGTCGTCTTCGAAGCCGAAGTACTGCACGACTTCACCGGGCCGATGCTTCTCCGCCGCTTCGACCAGTTGCGCCAGGTTCAGATGCGGCGTATCCGCCGGCATCACCCGCAACTCGGGCGCATCGCCCAGCAGGTGGTCGATCTCGTGATGGAAAATCAGCGGCAGGCCGGTCAGGGCCAGCAGCAGCAAAAACACGGTGCAGATCAGGCTGGTCCAGGTGTGGACGAAGGACCAGCGGCGAATTGTTTTACTTTTCATTTCATGACCTTCAAAAACACCAAAGCCGTCCACGAGGGACGGCCTGGTTGCAGGGCCTGTTTCAGCTCAGGCGCTTACCACTTGTAGGTGGCGCTGGCGATGACGCTGCGCTGGTCGCCGTAGTAGCAGTAGAAACCGTCGCAGGTGGAAATGTAGTCCTTGTCGAACAGGTTGGTCGCGTTGAGTGCCAGCGACGCCCCTTTGAGGCTGTTGTCCAGACGGCCGAGGTCGTAATGCACGGCGGCGTCAAACACGGTGTAGGCGTCCGCCTTGCCCAGCCAGGTGTTGGCCTTGTCGCCGTAGGTGTTGCCGGTGTAGCGCACGCCGCCGCCGATGCCGAAGCCGTCGAGCACGCCGCTGTGCCAGGTGTAATCGGTCCACAGCGAGGCTTGCTGGTTCGGCATCAGTTGCAGACGGTTGCCCTTGTCGACGCCTTTCTGCACTTCGGACTTGGCCAGGGTGTAGGCGGCGATGACTTTCAGGTTGTCGGTAACGTCGGAGACGGCTTCCAGCTCCAGGCCTTTGACTTTCACTTCGCCGGTCTGGCTGGTGATGGTCACGTTGTTGACGATGGAGTTGACCGAGACGTTCTTCTGGGTCAGGTCATACACCGCTGCGCTGAGCAGGGTCTTGCTGCCCGGTGGCTGGTACTTGATGCCCAGTTCCCATTGCTTGCCCTCGGTCGGTTTGAACGAGTCGGTGGCAGTGGCATCGGCGCCGCTGGTTGGCTGGAAGGATTCGGCGTACGACAGGTACGGCACGAAACCCGAGTCGAACACGTAGCTGATCGCCGCGTTACCGCTGAACGCCTTGTCACGCTGGGTGTTGGTGGCGTCGCCCTTGTTGAAGAACTTGGTGCTGGTGTGCACCCAGTCTTCACGACCGCCCAGGGTCAGACGCCATTGGTCCAGGGCCATCTGGTCCTGCACGTAGAGGCCGCTCTGGTAGGTTTTCTGGTTGTAGTCATAGAACGCCGAGGAACGAGGTGGACGAATGATCGTCTGGCCGTAGACCGGGTTATTGACGTTGATGTCCGGTGCGGAGCCGAAGATCGAGGTGTAGTTGTCGTTGCTGCGCTGGTGATCGAGACCGAGCAACAGGGTGTGACGGATATCGCCGGTGGCGAAGTCCGCCTGGAAGTTGTTGTCCACGGCGAACTGGCTGATGTCCTCATCGACGTTGGTGGTGCCGCGGCCGACATTGCCCTGATCATCGACGGTGAAGCCGGCGAAGGATGGGTTGTAGCTGTTGACGGTCACCGTCTGGAACGACAGATCAGACTTGGTGTAACGCAGATTCTGTTTGAACTGCCATACGTCGTTGATGCGATGTTCGAAGGCATAGCCGAGCGCGTAGTAGGTACGGTCGTAGAAGTCGTAGTCAGGATCGCCCAGGTTCTTGTGATGGGAAATCTTGCCGAACGGCATGTCGATCCTGGTGCCCTGGATCGGGTAGAACTGGCTGGTGACACCGGTATCGTCGCTGGTGAACTGCGAGAGCAAGGTCAGCTTGGTGTCTTCGTCGATGTTCCAGGTCAGGCTCGGGGCGATGTTGTAGCGCTTGTTTTCGATGTGGTCGATCTGCGTGTCGCTGTCACGCACCACGCCGCTGATGCCATACAAAAACTGACCCGCTTCATCGATCTTGCCGGTGCTGGCGAAGTTGATCTGGCGATGATTGTCGCTGCCGTACTGCAACTGGATTTCGCTGCTTTGCACATCGCTTGGACGACGGCTGACCATGTCCAGCAGGCCGCCCGGCGGGGTCTGGCCGTACACCGAAGAAGCCGGGCCGCGCAGCAGGGCGAGGCGATCGAGGTTCCAGGTTTCCGGTTTCGGGTTGGCGTAGATGCCGCGTGGCAACGGCAGGCCGTCGAGGAATTGGGTCGGTTCGAAACCGCGCACGCGCAGCCAGTCGATCCGGGTGTCGCTGCCGTAGCTGCTGGCGGTGATGCCAGGCATGTAGCGCACGGCGTCATCGAGGCTGTGCACGCCACGGTCGTCCATTTGCTGGCGAGTGGCGACCGAAATCGAACGCGGCGCTTCGACCAGCGCGGTGTCGGTCTTGGTGCCGGCGGCGGTGCGGGTGGCGGTGTAGCCTTCGACCGGGCCCCAGGCGCTTTCATAGTTTTCCACGCCGATCACCGAGGTTTCCGGCAGGGCCATCGCGCCTTCCGGCACGGCGACCAGGGTGTAGGTGCCGGCGCTGCTCTGTTCCAGTTGCAGACCGGTGCCACGCAGGGCCGCGCGCAGAGCGCCGGCCGCGTCATATTGGCCGTTGACCGGCGCCGA
Source organism: Pseudomonas sp. GW458-11-26-14-LB4 (assembly GCF_059423925.1). NCBI lineage: Bacteria > Pseudomonadati > Pseudomonadota > Gammaproteobacteria > Pseudomonadales > Pseudomonadaceae > Pseudomonas > Pseudomonas sp. GW458-11-26-14-LB4. The sequence continues at coordinate 104,504 of NZ_JBWKYU010000001.1, read as the reverse complement.
GGTCTTGCCCGCCGCCAGCGACGGGTTCAGCGACAGCGTGAGGCCGCCCTGGCTGGCGATCTGGTTCAGGGTGGTCGACAACGGAGCCGCCGGCAGGTTGTAGGCGCGTACGCTCGACGCCTGTTCAGCGGCGATCAGTTGGCTGCTGGCCAGCGGGGTGCAGAGGGCAATGGCGACCGCCAGCAAACTGGGGCGCAACAAGGTGTCTAGCGAACGGGACATACGGCGGCTCCTGAATGGAAATATTTCTCAATTGCCTGTGTGCCGGACGAGATTCGAAAAGTGATAGGGCTGGATGAAAATAATTTCGATTAACGAATGACATCGCTGCACAAGTCAGCAGAAAGTCCGTTTTCATGGGGTGTGATGGGTGTTTCTGTCGCGACCTGCTCCTGACAGCGATTGCTCAGGAAGCGCTGAATGTCAGGGCTTCGGATCAGCCTTGGCCACGGTCACCCACCATGGCGTGTGCTGTTCGATCTGCACTGGCAGGGTCGGCAGCAGGGCGTTCAGCGCCTTGTCGGTGTCGTGCAGCGGGAAGCTGCCGGTGATGCGCAGGTCGGCGACTTCCGGCGCAATGCCCAGATGGCCTCGACGATAACGGCCGAGTTCATGCACCAGGTCTTCCAGGCGCGCGTTGTCCACCACCAGCATGCCGCGGGTCCAGGCATCGGCGCCGGGGGTGAGCGCCAGCACCGAATCCAGACCGTTGTGGCGGATCAGCACTTGCTGGCCTTCGCGCAGGATCTGTTCCTGCGGATCGGATTGCGGATGCGCCGCCACCGCTGATTGCAGCACGCTAAGGCGCGTGCCGGCGTCTTCGCGCTTGACCAGAAACCGCGTACCCAGGGCGCGCATGCTGCCCTCGGCGGTTTCGACGATGAACGGCCGCGCATCGCCGTGACCGGTTTCGACGAGGATTTCGCCTTCCTGCAACACGATCAGCCGTTGCTTCTCATCGAAGCGGACATCCACCGCGCTGTGGGTATTGAGGTTGAGCATGGTGCCGTCGGCCAGGCGCACGGTGCGCTGTTCGCCGGTGGCGGTGCGTTGGTCGGCGAGCCAGTAATCCAGCGGCAGATAACGTTCGCCGGCAAACAGCGCCAGACCGACCACCGCCACGACACTGGCCAGCCCGCTGCCGAGCTTGCGCACGCGGCGGCGGATGCCTTCGCGCGATTGCAGCAGTGCGCTGCGTGCCGGGCCGTTGGCCACGCTGAAACGCTGGTCGAGCATGCCCAACTGGCGCCAGGCGCGAGCGTGTTCTTCGTTGGCCGCGTGCCATTTGGCGAACTCTTCGCGCTCCAGCGGCGTGCTGGAATCGAGGGTCAATTGCCAGGCAATCGCCGCATCCAGCACATGGGCCGGGACCGGTCGGGAACTGGCCGGGCTCATGTCGGCTCACCGTACAGTGCGATGTAGCACTGGCGGATGCCCTGGGCCAGGTACTGGCGCACGCGGGGGACAGACACGCCGAGTTTGTCGGCGATCTCGGCGTGGGTCAGGCCGTCGAGGCGGTTATAGAGGAAAGCGGCGCGGGCCTTGGTCGACAGCTTGCCGAGCATGCGGTCGATGGCCTTGAGGTCTTCGAGGATCAGTTGCTGTTCTTCGACCGAGGGCTGTTCGCCCTCGGGGACCAGCATCAGCTCGGTCAAATACGCCTGTTCCAGCGCCGCCCGACGGAAGTAGTCGAACAACAAGCCTTTGGCGATCGCCACCAGAAACGCCCGGGGTTCGCGCGGTGTCAGCAGTTCGTCGCGGCCGAGCAGGCGGACGAAGGTGTCCTGGCTCAGGTCTTCGGCGCGTTGCGGGCATGCCACGTTGCGGCGTAGCCAGGCCAGCAGCCAGCCGCGGTGGTCGCGATACAACGCACCGACGAGCTCACTGTGAGGGCTTTGGGCTGAAGACACGACGACACCGACTGGGAAGTGTTAACTAACGAGAATTGTTCGCGATTGTGGCAGAGGTGGGAATGGTTAGCAATTGGCCACCGGTCGGGTTGTCGGGCGACAACCCGGATTCAGAACGAATGCGTCTGCTGGCGGCGTTTCCACTGACTCAAGCGTTGCTGCAGATTCAGCGGGCTCTGGATCTGCTGCTGGCGTGCCCGGCTGAACAGGATCAGCGCCAGTTCCGCCGTGGCCAGAGCATCGGCGCTCGCGTGGTGGCGTTCGAACACTTCGAGCTTGAACCAGTCGATCCACTCGTCCAGCCCCGCTTCGCGAATGTGCGCCTGCGGGCAAACCAGCGGGGCGATCTGCGCCACATCGAGAAACACCGTCTGCAACTTGTGCCCGAGATGTTCCTTCAGTGCGCGGCCGAGCATGTGCTGGTCGAACGAAGCGTGAAACGCCAGCACCGGACTGTCGCCGATAAACTCCAGCAGCTCGACCAGCGCTTCCGTGGGCTCGCTGCCGGCGGCAATCGCGCTCGGGGCCAAGCCGTGAATCAACACGCTCGGACCGAGTTTCAACTCGTGACATTGCAGGGTGCGTTCGAACTGCTGACTGAAGTCGATCGCACCGTCCTCGATCGCCACCGCACCAATCGACAGCACCCGATCCTTGTTCAGGTTCAGCCCGGTGGTTTCCAGATCCAGTACCACCCAACGCTGTTCGCGGAGGCTGCATTCACGCAGCTCACCGATGGCCGGCAGTTTCGCCAGGCGCTGTTGCAGATCGTCCGGCACGACGGGACTGGCCGGACGCAGCCACGAAAACAGGCTCATAGCTGATACCGCAGGGTCAGGCTGCTTTGCAGGCGCTGGGCCTGGCGCAGGGATTCACGCAGGATGCGCCGGTCCAGATGATTGAGGCTGTCGGGATCGACCCGGTTCGAGTACGGCAGGTTTTCCCGGGTCTGCAGTTGATGCTGTTGCATGCGCGTCTGCTGGATGAAGTGATAAGCCTCTTCGTACGCGGCGCCATCCAGGCGGTCGATGACGTCTTTATCCACAAGCTGGCGGAAGCGTTCGAGGGTGTTGTTGGCATCGATGCCATGGGCCAGCGCGAGCAGACGCGCGCCGTCGACAAACGGCGTCAGCCCCTGGATTTTCAGGTCCAGCGTGGCTTTCTCGCCGTTCTTTTTCGTGAGCACGAACTCACGGAAACGGCCAACCGGCGGACGGTTGCGCAAGGCGTTCTCGGCCATCATCCGCTGGAACAGCCGGTTGTCGCCGACCTGATCGAGAATCCCGCGGCGCAATTGCTCGCAGCCCTGTTCATCACCCCAGACCACGCGCAGGTCGAAATAGATGCTTGAGCCCAACAGGTTCTCCGGCGTCGCCTCGCGAATGAACGCGGCAAAGCGTCGGGCCCATTCGGCGCGGGACAGGCACAGCTGCGGATTGCCGGCCATGACGTTGCCCTTGCACAGGGTGAAGCCGCATTGCGCCAGACTGTTATTGATCTGCTGGGCGATGGGCAGCAGCTTGCCGCGAATCTCCGCCGCGTGGGCCGCATCCCGCGCGTCGAACAGAATGCCGTTGTCCTGATCGGTGTGCAGCGTCTGCTCGCGCCGGCCTTCGCTGCCGAAGCACAGCCAGCTGAATGGCACACCAGGATCGCCTTTTTCGGCGAGGGTCAGTTCGATCACCCGGCACACTGTGTGATCGTTAAGCAGGGTGATGATGTGGGTGATCTGGGTCGACGAGGCGCCGTGAGCGAGCATGCGCTCCACCAGTTGACCGATCTCGCCGCGCAGGGTCACCAGTTGTTCGACCCGCTGGGCGCTGCGGATGGTGCGCGCCAAATGCACCAGATCGACCCGTTGCAGCGAGAACAGATCCCGCTCGGAAACCACGCCGCACAGGCGTCGATCCTTGACCAGACACACGTGGGCGATGTGCCGTTCGGTCATGGCGATCGCCGCGTCGAAGGCGCTGTGATCCGGCGACAGATAGAACGGCGAGCGGGTCATGTGACGTTCGATCGGCTCGCTGAAATCGCCAACCCCTTCAGCCACTACATGCCGCAGGTCGCGCAGGGTGAAAATCCCCAGCGGCGCCTTGTGTTCGTCCACCGCGACGATGCTGCCGACCTGTTGTTCGTGCATCAGCTTCACCGCTTCGCGCAGTGGGGTGGAAGAGCTGCAGGTCACCGGATGGCGCATGGCCAATTCGCCGAGACGGGTGTTCAGCGAATACTGGGTGCCGAGGGTTTCCACGGCTTTTTGCTGGACTTGCTGGTTGACCTGATCGAGCAGGCTGCTGACCCCGCGCAGGGCGAAGTCGCGGAAGGTGTTGGAGAGAGCAAACAGCTTGATGAACGCCAGTTTGTTCAGTTGCAGACAGAAGGTGTCTTCACCGGCCAGATGCTCGGTCCGGGTTGCCCGTTCGCCGAGCAGCGCGGCAAGGGGAAAACACTCGCCAGTGGTGATTTCAAAGGTGGTTTCGGTGCCGCCCTTGGCCGTGTGTGGACGTTCGCCGACCACCCGGCCCTGCTTGACGATGTAGAAGTGTTCGACCGGCCCGTCGGCGGGTTTGATGATGCTCTCGCCCTGACCGTAGAAGCGCAGCTGGCATTGCTCCACCAGATAGGCCAGGTGGGCGTGTTCCATTTGATTGAAAGGGGGGAAGCGCTGGAGGAATTGCAAAGTGCCCTGAATGTTCTGCAACACCGCGGTTTTCCCTGCCTGGGTGAAGGCGTCCGCTTTACTCATAACCATTACCGCAGTCTTTTTCGAATTGTTGTTGTCGGATCGTTGCAGCCATGGTCGGCCCCATCGCGCGGGGTGCCCATTGGACGTAAGTCTAGGTTGGGCATGCCGTTGGGTAGTTTTCGGATATGCCCTACAAAATCAGTCGGAAATTCTTCGGTTCGCCCCTTGGAAAAAAATCCGACGAAGTGCACATTGAAGCTCTGCCCAGCGATGTCTGACCACTGTGCCAGGGGATCGATTTTGAAAACGTAGAGAACGCCATGTCCGACCACGATATTTTGAGCGACGCCGAGCGGGAAGCGCTCAGCGCTGTAATGCTCGAACCCGATCTGCCACCGCAGCGTGTATTGATCGTCGATGACGACAAGGACGCCCGGGAGCTGTTGTCGGAAATTCTCGGGTTGGATGGCATTCGTTGCATGACCGCCGCCAGCGGCGAAACCGCACTGAAAATGCTCGCGGAAAAACCTTTGATCGGGCTGGTAATCACAGACCTGCGCATGGGCAATGTCGATGGCCTTGAATTGATCCGCCAGGTGCGCGAATCGGTCAGGGCGGCGATGCCGATCATCATTGTGTCCGGCGATGCCGACGTGAAGGATGCGATTGCGGCGATGCATTTGAGCGTGGTGGATTTTTTGCTCAAGCCGATTGATACCGCCAAGCTGCTCGGTCTCGTCAGACATGAGCTGGGCATCGAGTCCTAGCCAATCCGGCGCAAACAAAAAAGCCCTGATCGAAAGATCAGGGCTTTTTCATGTCCGGCATCAGCGCAGGTTACAGGCCGTTGGCAGCCTTGAACTCGCGACGACGACGGTGCAGGACCGGCTCGGTGTAGCCATTCGGTTGTTTGGTGCCCTCGATCACCAGTTCGACCGCTGCCTGGAAGGCGATGTTGCTGTCGAAGTTCGGGGCCAGCGGACGGTACAGCGGGTCGTTGGCGTTCTGACGGTCCACCACCGGCGCCATGCGCTTGAGGCTTTCCATCACTTGCGCTTCGGTCACCACGCCGTGACGCAACCAGTTGGCGATGTGCTGGCTGGAGATACGCAGCGTCGCACGGTCTTCCATCAGGCCGACGTCGTTGATGTCCGGCACCTTCGAGCAACCCACGCCCTGGTCGATCCAGCGCACCACGTAACCGAGAATGCCCTGGGCGTTGTTGTCCAGTTCGTTCTTGATCTGCTCCGGGGTCCAGTTCGGGTTGACCGCCAGCGGGATGGTCAGGATGTCATCGACCGAAGCGCGGGCACGTTTGGCCAGCTCGGCCTGACGGGCGAACACGTCGACCTTGTGGTAGTGCAGCGCGTGCAGCGCAGCGGCGGTTGGCGACGGAACCCAGGCAGTGTTGGCGCCGGCCAGCGGGTGAGCGATTTTCTGTTCGAGCATCGCCGCCATCAGGTCGGGCATCGCCCACATGCCTTTACCGATTTGCGCACGACCTTGCAGGCCGGTGCTCAGACCGATATCGACGTTCCAGTTCTCGTAGGCGCCGATCCACTTCTCGGCTTTCATGTCGGCCTTGCGCACCATCGGGCCGGCTTCCATGGAGGTGTGGATTTCGTCGCCGGTGCGGTCGAGGAAACCGGTGTTGATGAACACCACGCGCTCGCTGGCCGCCTGGATGCAGGCCTTGAGGTTGACCGTGGTACGGCGTTCCTCGTCCATGATCCCGACTTTCAGGGTGTTGCGCTTGAGGCCCAGCACGTCTTCGATGCGACCGAACAGCTCGTTGGTGAACGCCGCTTCTTCCGGGCCGTGCATCTTCGGTTTGACGATGTAGACGGAACCGGTGCGGGTGTTCTTGCGCGAAGTGTTGCCGTTCAGGTTGTGCATCGCCGCGAGGCAAGTCACCAGACCGTCGAGGATGCCTTCCGGCACTTCGTTGCCGTGCTTGTCGAGGATCGCGTCGATGGTCATCAGGTGACCGACGTTACGCACGAACAACAGCGAGCGGCCGTGCAGGGTCAGCTCGCTGCCGTCGACCTTGGTGTAGGTGCGATCCGGGTTCATGGTGCGGGTAAAGGTCTGGCCGCCCTTGGATACGGATTCCGCCAGGTCGCCCTTCATCAGGCCGAGCCAGTTGCGGTAGATCACAACCTTGTCGTCGGCATCGACGGCAGCGACGGAGTCTTCGCAGTCCATGATGGTGGTCAGCGCCGCTTCCATCAGGATGTCTTTGACGCCGGCGGCATCGGTCTGGCCGACCGGGGTGCTGGCGTCGATCTGGATTTCGAAATGCAGGCCGTTGTTTTTCAGCAGGATCGCGATCGGCGCGTTGGCGTCGCCCTGGAAGCCGATCAGCTGTGCATCGTTGCGCAGGCCGCTGGTGCTGCCGCCCTTGAGGGTGACGACCAGTCTGCCGTCAGCGATCTTGTAGCCGGTGGAATCGACGTGGGAGCCGTTCGCCAGTGGCGCGGCTTCGTCGAGGAACGCACGGGCGAAGGCGATGACTTTGTCGCCACGCACCTTGTTGTAGCCTTTGCCTTTTTCCGCGCCGCCGGCTTCGCTGATGGCGTCGGTGCCGTAGAGGGCGTCGTACAGCGAACCCCAGCGGGCGTTCGAGGCGTTGAGGGCGAAGCGGGCGTTCATCACCGGAACCACGAGTTGCGGGCCGGCGGTACGGGCGATTTCGTCATCGACATTTTGCGTCGTTGCCTGGAAATCAGCCGCTTCTGGCAGCAGATAACCGATCTCTTGCAGGAAGGCTTTATAGGCCACGGCGTCGTGCGGCTGACCGGCACGGCTCTGGTGCCAGCCATCGATACGAGCCTGGAAGTCATCGCGTTTGGCGAGTAGGGCTTTGTTCTTTGGCGCCAGGTCGTGAATGACCTTGTCGGCACCTTCCCAGAATTTGTCGGCGGTGAGGCCGGTACCGGGAATGGCTTCGTTGTTCACGAAGTCGAACAGGACTTTGGCGACCTGCAGGCCACCGACTTGAACGTGTTCAGTCATTGCTTGCCTCACTCTGCTCAGCTATTTCGCTTTTCAGCTCTTCAATTTAACAATGAAGCCTCTGGCCATTTAAACCACAAACCCCTCGACCAGTACATGCCATCGCTGGCGGCTGGGCTGGGACCAATCAACGGCTTGGGGGCCTTGCTGACGGGGCTTTCAGGGTTGCGAACGTGCCTTGGGCAGACATCGATCCAGCGTTATGTAGTGCGCGCTGCGGCATACTACATGATGAGTTGCGGTTGTGAAAATCAGACTAATTACGTCGTTCTGCGACCCCATGACGCATTGCGGTCACGGCGCGGAACGGGATGTTCTCAAAAAACCAATGGATTGTTCCAGTTAAATATAAAAAGTTGTACACGATTTGTGATTTCGAGCGTCTGAGGCGTCTGTCGAACGCTTGCCTATACTTGCTTTTCTATAACAAAAGTCATGACAAGAGGGCTGCGCCATGGATCACCTCGTACTCACCGTCTTCGCACCGGACAAGCCCGGGCAGGTCGAGCGCATCGCCCAATGTATCGCCGAACACGGCGGCAACTGGCTGGAAAGCCGCATGTCACGCATGGCCGGGCAGTTCGCCGGGATCCTGCGGGTCGGCGTGCCAGCGGAGGCTTACGACGAATTAGTCGATGCCCTACAAGCTTTGTCGGCACAGGGCATCCGCGTGCTGGTGGCCGAAAGCGGTATCGAGCAGGCCTGCACGTGGAAGCCGATCGCCATGGAGCTGGTGGGCAATGATCGTCCGGGCATCGTGCGTGACATCACCCGGTTGCTGAGCGAGCAGGGCGTAAACCTGGAGCGGCTGGTGACCGAGGTGCGCCCGGCACCGATGAGCAGCGAACCGCTGTTCCACGCCGAGGCGATTCTGGCGGTGCCGCTGACCCTGTCGCTGGACGTGCTGCAATCGCGCCTGGAAACCCTGGCCGATGACTTGATGGTGGAATTGGTGCTGCGCACCGACCTGTGAAGAGGGATCGGGTTATCCAGTTTAAACGTGCACCTGCCTGTGGATAACCTGTAGAGACTGACCGCCAAGCCACGTCCGCCGTGGCTTGGCGAAGATTGATCAAAAAACCGCCAGCATTCAGTAACTTGCGCACAAACGGCGGGGATCACGCTGTGGATAACCTTGGGAAGGAACGATACAGGCCACGAGAACCGTGGCCTGCGGAGGTTTGTGCGTTTTTTGATCAGCTGCGCCGGCGCAGGCTCAGCCACGCATCGACGCTGTACACCGCCAGACCGGCCCAGATAAACATGAAGGCGATCAGCGTGCTGGACGACAAGTGCTCACCGAACAGCAGCACGGCTTGCAGCAGTACCAAAGTCGGCGCCAGGTATTGCAGGAATCCGAGGGTGGTGTAGGGCAGGTGCCGTGCCGCCGCGTTGAAGCAGACCAGCGGCACCAGCGTCACCGGACCGGCCGCCACCAGCCACCAGGCTTCGGAGGTGGTCCAGAACTCGGCCTGAGCACTGGTCGCGGTCGGATTGAACAGCAGCCACGCAAGGGCGATCGGCACCAGCATCCAGGTTTCCACCACCAGCCCCGGCAACGCCTTGACCGGCGCCTGCTTGCGGATCAGCCCGTAGAAACCGAAGGTCAGCGCCAGCACCAGCGACACCCACGGCAGACTGCCGACCTGCCAGACCTGCTGCGCAACGCCGACCGCCGCCAGACCGACCGCCAGCCACTGCATGCGCCGCAGGCGTTCGCCCAGGAGCAGCATGCCAAGCAATACGTTCACCAGCGGGTTGATGTAGTAACCGAGGCTCGCTTCCAGCATCCGGCCGTTGTTCACCGACCAGACGTAGGTCAGCCAATTGGCCGCGATCAAGGTGCCGCTCAGTGCAAGAATCGCCAGGCGTTTCGGGTTGTCGCGCAGCTCCTGCCACCAGCCGGGATGCTTCCACACCATCAACAGCAGCGCGCCGAACAGCGCCGACCACAGCACCCGGTGGATGATGATTTCCACCGCCGGCACTTCGGCGATGGCTTTGAAGTAGAGCGGGAACAGTCCCCAGATGATGTAGGCGCTAAGGCCCAGAATGTACCCGCGACGCGGGTTGGCGGCTTGCATGCAGAATCCTTGCTTAGGCAGCTAACAAAGCAGCGATTGTACGGGCAGTTGTATAGACGTGTCGTGTCAGAAAAGCTTCAACGGCTCTTCGTTCAGCGCCGACAGTTGCTCACGCAACGCCAGCACCTGATCGCCCCAATACCGCTCGCTGCCGAACCACGGAAAGCTGCGGGGGAACGCCGGATCGTCCCAGCGTCGGGCCAGCCACGCGCTGTAATGCATCAGGCGCAGGGCGCGCAGCGGTTCGATCAGCGCCAGTTCGCGCGGGTCGAAGTCATGGAATTCGTTGTAGCCGTCCATCAACTCCGACAGCTGCCCGAGACAATCCTGACGATCGCCGGCGAGCATCATCCAGATGTCCTGTACCGCCGGCCCCATGCGGCAGTCGTCGAGGTCGACGATGTGGAACATCTCGTCGCGGCACATCATGTTGCCGGGGTGGCAATCGCCGTGCATGCGGATGTTCTGGTGCGGCGTGTTGGCGTAGACGTCTTCCACACGCTTGAGCAGGTCGCGGGCGACGGACTCGTAGGCCGGCAGCAGGCTCTTGGGAATGAAGTTGCCTTCCAGCAAAGTGGCCAGCGAGTCATGGCCGAAGTTCTTCACCGCCAGCGCTTCGCGGTGCTCGAACGGTTTGGTCCCGCCGACCGCGTGCATGCGCCCGAGCAATTGGCCGAGGCGATACAACTGGTCGAGATTGCCCGGTTCCGGCGCCCGGCCACCGCGACGGGGAAACAGGGTGAAACGAAAACCGGCGTGTTCGTGCAGGGTTTCGCCGTTGTGGATCAATGGCGCCACCACCGGGATCTCGACGTCGGCCAGTTCGAAGGTGAACTGGTGCTCCTCCAGGATCGCTTCGTTGGTCCAGCGCTGCGGGCGATAGAACTTGGCGATCAGCGGTTCCGAGTCTTCGATGCCGACCTGATAGACGCGGTTTTCATAACTGTTGAGCGCCAGAATGCGCGCGTCGCTCAGGAAGCCGATGCTTTCGACGGCATCGAGCACGAGGTCTGGGGTGAGGGTTTCAAACGGGTGGGCCATGCTGACTCCTGCGCGCAGCAGGCTGCCGCGTCCGGCTCAGCATGGTAGCGCAGACGGGCTGTCTTGAGTGGGATCGTTCCCGTGCAGCGCACGGGAACGATCAGAGCGTCGTCAGATCAGGCGCCGACGATCCCGCCATCCTCACGGGTAATCGCCATCACCGATGAGCGTGGCTTGCCGTTCGGCAAATGCTCGGGGAAGGTCGAACCGCCGTTCTCGCCCGGGTGCTGAATCCCGACGAACAGGGTTTTCTGATCCGGCGAGAAACTGATCCCGGTGACTTCACACCCGATCGGCCCGACCATGAACCGGCGAATCTCACCGGTTGCAGGATCGGCGCAGAGCATCTGGTTGTTGCCCATCCCGGCGAAATCACCGGCGTTGCTCGAGTCGCCGTCGGTGAGAATCCACAACCGTCCGGCCTTGTCGAAACCGAGGCCGTCGGGGCTGTTGAACATGTTCTGCGGCGTGATATTCGACGAACCACCCTTCGGCGTACCGGCATGGACGCCCGGGTTGCCGGCGACCACGAACAGATCCCAGGCGAAGGTCTTCGCCGCGTGATCGTCGCGGTCGGTGCGCCAGCGCAGGATCTGACCGTAGACGTTCTTCTCGCGCGGGTTCGGGCCGCCCACCGGTTGGCCGTCTTCGCCGCGTTTGGCGTTGTTGGTCAGGGTGCAATAAACCTGGCCGTCTTTCGGGCTGACCACAATCCACTCCGGACGGTCCATGCGCGTGGCGCCGACCACACTGGCTGCCAGACGCGCGTGAATCAGCACTTCGGCCTGATCGGCGAAACCGCTGCTGGCGTCGATGCCGTTCTTGCCGTGGGTCAGTTCGATCCACTGGCCCTGGCCTTTCGGGTGATCCGGATTGCCGTCGCCGGCATCGAACTTGGCCACGTACAGCGTGCCGTGATCGAGGATGTCGCGGTTGGCCTTGGCGTTGCGGTGGTTGATCTTGTCGCGGCTGACGAATTTGTAGATGAACTCGCCGCGTTCGTCGTCGCCCATGTACACCACGGCGCGACCGTCGTCGGTCTCGGCCAGTGCGGCGTTTTCATGTTTGAAGCGGCCCAGCGCGGTGCGTTTGACCGGGGTTGATTGCGGGTCGAACGGATCGATTTCCACGACCCAGCCGTGACGGTTGAGTTCGTTCGGGTTCTTCGCCATGTCGAAGCGCGGATCGAACGGATGCCAGTTGATCTCGCGGCTGGCGGCCGACACGCCGTAGCGTTTCTGCGCCGGGTCGAACTGTTGCTGGGCGTTGCTGCTGCCGAAGCAGTCGGTGAAGTTTTCTTCGCAGGTCAGATAGGTGCCCCACGGCGTCTTGCCGTTGGCGCAGTTCTGGAAGGTGCCGAGAACTTTCTTGCCGTGCTTGTCGGCGCTGGTTTTCATCAGCTCGTGGCCGGCAGCCGGGCCGCTGAGGCGGATCGGCGTGTTGCCGTGGATGCGCCGGTTGTAGCGCGAGCCCTGGACGAACTGCCACTGGCCGTTCTTGCGCTGCACCTCAATCACCGACACGCCTTCGCAGGCCAGGGCCTTGCGCACGTCCTCGGCCGATTGCGGCATGCCGCCGTGCGGATAGAGGTAGCGGTAGTTGGTGTATTCGTTGTTGATCGCCATCAACGCACGGTTTTTCTCGCCCGGGAATTCAAACAGGCTCATCCCGTCGTTGTTGTCGCCAAACTGCACTTCCTGCGCAGCCGCTGTGCCGTTGCCGCTCGGGTCGAAGGCCGGGCCGTTCTTTTGCAGCGGCTGGCCCCAGCTGATCAGCACCGACGACTTGTAGCCCTTGGGCAGGCTGATGGTGTCGGTGGTGGCCGCCGGAATGCTGTCGAAGCCGAGCAGACGGCTGTTGCCGGCGCTGACACTGGCGGCCAGTACGCTGCGGCTCAGCAGGTTGCCGCCGAGGAACATCGCCGCGCCGCACAGCGCGCCGGCGCTGATGAAACCGCGACGGCTCAGGCCGACTATTTTTTCCAGGTCTGTGGATTGGTTTTCTTCTAATAGGCTCACATCAGGCTCCCTGCATGGTTTTGGCAGCCACCTTAATGCGGGTCGATGACGCTTTCGTTGCAGCGCTGTTTAGAGCGGTGTTCCGAGCAGCACATTGGACGGAGAAAACTGCACTTGCAACGGTTGCTCGACCGTCAGGCCTCGGGTGCGCAAGTCCAGCGGTTCGGCCAGCGCACACAGGGTCTGGCCATTGGGCAGGGCGATGCGCACTTCGCTCGGGCCGTCCTCGGCGTCGAGAATCGCCTCGATCCGGCCGCTCAAAAGGTTGTGGCCGACGGCAGGCGTGGCCTCTGGCGCGAGCAATTCGAGCCAGCCGGCCTTGATCAGCGCCACCACTTCGGTGCCCGGTTGCAGCTCCAGATGCACGGTGCTGTCGTGGGTGATCTGCGCGTCGATCGACAGACCTTCGGCGAGTTCGAGGCGGATCAGGTCGTTGCGGCCCTGACCTTCGATCAGCACGACTTTGCCGTGCAGTTGATTGCGCGCGCTGGTCCTGAGCATCAGCCGACCGAGCAGGTCCAGATCGCTGGCGTCCTCGGCTGCTTCCAGTACTTGAGCCTGCAAGGCTTGCAGCTTTTGATAGAGGCGCAGCACTCGCTCGCCTTCGCTCGACAGTTTGGCGCCACCGCCACCCTTGCCGCCGACCGCGCGCTCGACCAGAGGCTTTTGCGCGAGGTTGTTCAGCTCATCGATGGCATCCCACGCCGCCTTGTAACTCAGACCGGCGCTTTTTGCGGCGCGGGTGATCGAACCCTGTTCGGCGATGTGTTGCAGCAAGGCGATGCGCTGCGGACGGCGGACGATGTGCTGGGACAACAGGGTGGGCAGGGACATGGCGGACGCTTTGTGCTGAAGGGTTGAGGGAGGACGTTGGCGGCTCGGGACGTATCCGTCAAGCCGCGTCGCCGGGTTTTGGCGTGCGGGCCAGGCAGTACACATCCACCCGCGCGGCGCCGGCGTCCATCAGCAAACGGGCCAGTGCCTGAGCGGTGGCGCCGGTGGTCAGCACGTCGTCGACAAGGGCCAGGTGCCGGCCTTTCATCTTTGCATCGGGGCTCAAGGCGAAGGCGTGACGCAGATTGCGTTTACGCGCCTTGGCGCTGAGGGCCTGCTGGGCGTCGGTATCCTGCACGCGCAAAAGACTGTGTTCCTCGCAAGGCAGGTCGAGTGCCTTGCCCAGCCACTGCGCCAGCATCGCCACTTGATTGAAGCCGCGCTGGCGCAGGCGTTTCGGTGCAAGTGGAACCGGCAGCAAGGCGTCCGGGCGAGGCAGGTCTTCTTCGAAGCGATGTTGCAGGAACTCGCCGAGAACGTCGGCGAGCAAGTGGCCAAGTGGCCATTTGGCGTTGTGCTTGAAACGGGTGATTAACGTGTCCACCGGAAAGCTGTAAGTCCATGGCACGGCCACCTGTTCAAAGGCCGGTGGATCGTTCAGGCAGCCCCCACAGGTCAGGCCGCCAGTGGGCAAGGGCAGGGCGCAGGTCAGGCATTGATCGCCCAGCCACGGCAGATCGGTTTCGCAGGCGGTGCAGATCGGGATTTGCGCGTCTGCCGGTTCATCGCACAATAAACAGTTCTGTTTGTTTTTTAACCAGATGTAAACCGGCCTTTCGTAGTGTGGTTGACAGCGCATGGGTCTTCCTTAAATATGCCGAACATCCGTGTCGTGCCTGTGGGTATTCCGTTTCCCCAGGCGCCAGCCAAGCATAACCAAGGAAACGCCCATGAGCGCCAGCACCACTGCCACCCTGCGTCACGACTGGACTTTGGCCGAAGTCAAAGCACTCTTCGTTCAGCCATTCAACGACTTGCTGTTCCAGGCGCAGACGGTGCACCGCGCGCATTTCGACGCCAACCGCGTCCAGGTTTCCACCCTGCTGTCGATCAAGACCGGTGCCTGCCCGGAAGATTGCAAATATTGTCCGCAGTCCGGTCACTACAACACCGGGCTGGAAAAAGAAAAGCTGATGGAAGTGCAGAAGGTCCTCGAAGAGGCTGCCCGCGCCAAGGCCATCGGTTCGACCCGTTTCTGCATGGGCGCGGCGTGGAAGCACCCGTCGGCCAAGGACATGCCGTACGTGCTGAAGATGGTCGAAGGCGTGAAGGCCATGGGCCTGGAAACCTGCATGACCCTCGGTCGTCTCGATCAGGATCAGACCGAAGCGCTGGCCAAGGCCGGGCTCGACTACTACAACCACAACCTCGACACCTCGCCGGAGTTCTACGGCAGCATCATCACCACCCGCACCTATGCCGAGCGTCTGCAGACCCTGGCCTACGTGCGCGACGCGGGGATGAAGATCTGCTCCGGCGGCATCCTCGGCATGGGCGAGTCCCTCGATGACCGCGCCAACCTGCTGATCCAGCTGGCCAACCTGCCGGAGCATCCGGAGTCGGTGCCGATCAACATGCTGGTGAAAGTCGCCGGTACGCCGCTGGAAAATGCCGACGACGTCGATCCGTTCGACTTCATCCGCATGCTCGCCGTGGCGCGCATCCTCATGCCGCAATCCCACGTGCGCCTGTCTGCCGGCCGCGAAGCGATGAACGAGCAGATGCAGGCCCTGGCGTTCTTCGCCGGCGCCAACTCGATCTTCTACGGCGACAAACTGCTGACCACCGCCAACCCGCAGGCCGACAAGGACATGCAGCTGTTCGCACGTCTGGGCATTCAGCCGGAAGCCCGCGAAGAGCATGCCGACGAAGTCCACCAGGCCGCCATCGAGCAGGCGCTGGTGGAGCAGAAGAGCAGCGAGCAGTTCTACAACGCGGCGGTCTGAAACTCGCCCCGATTTGCTGAAGGAACACTCCCCTGTGGGAGCTGGCTTGCCAGCGATAGCGGACTGACAGTCGACACTGATGTTGAATGTGGCGCCGCCATCGCTGGCAAGCCAGCTCCCACAAGGTCGGTGTCCATCCTGATTCATGTGATTTGACTGTTCGAGGCTTGCATGTCTTTCGATCTCGCCGCACGCCTTGCTGCCCGTCGTGCCGACAATCTCTATCGCCAGCGACCGCTGCTTGAAAGCCCACAAGGGCCGCAAGTGGTGGTCGACGGTCAGCCGTTGCTGGCGTTCTGCAACAACGATTACCTGGGCCTGGCCAATCATCCGCAAGTGATCGAAGCCTGGCGCGCCGGTGCGTCGAAGTGGGGCGTCGGCGGCGGTGCCTCGCATCTGGTGATCGGCCACAGCGGCCCGCATCACGCGCTTGAAGAGGCTTTGGCGGATCTCACCGGACGGCCGCGTGCGCTGTTGTTCACCACCGGTTACATGGCCAACCTTGGCGCGGTCACCGCATTGGTCGGGCAGGGCGATACGGTGCTGGAAGACCGGCTCAACCATGCGTCTTTGCTGGATGCCGGATTGTTGTCCGGCGCGCGCTTCAATCGTTATCTGCACAACGACGCCGACAGCCTCGCCAAGCGTCTGGAGAAAGCCACCGGCAATACGCTGGTGGTCACTGACGGCGTGTTCAGCATGGACGGCGACCTCGCCGATCTGCCGGCGCTGGCCCGGGAAACCAAGGCCAAAGGTGCGTGGCTGATGGTTGACGACGCTCACGGTTTCGGTCCGCTGGGGACAAACGGTGGCGGAATCGTCGAGCATTTCGGTTTGAGCCAGGAGGATGTGCCGGTGCTGGTCGGCACGCTCGGCAAAGCGTTCGGTACGGCGGGTGCGTTCGTCGCCGGCAGTGAGGAGCTGATCGAAAGCCTTATCCAGTTCGCCCGTCCGTACATCTACACCACCAGCCAGCCGCCGGCGCTGGCCTGCGCGACCTTGAAGAGCCTCGAACTGCTGCGCAGCGAGCACTGGCGTCGAGAGCATCTGCAAACGCTGATCCGCCAGTTCCGCTATGGCGCCGAGCAGATAGGTCTGGAACTGATGGACAGCTTCACGCCGATTCAGCCGATCCTGATCGGCGATGCCGGTCGCGCTGTGCGTCTGTCGCAGATGCTGCGCGAGCGTGGGCTGATGGTCACCGCGATCCGCCCGCCGACCGTGCCTGCCGGCAGCGCGCGGTTGCGGGTGACGCTGACCGCTGCCCACAGCGAGGCGCAGGTGCAGCTATTGTTAGAAGGACTGGCCGATTGCTTTGCGCAACTCAAGTCGGAGCCAAGCCATGCGTGATCGCCTGATTCTGCTACCGGGTTGGGGCCTCGGCGTTTCGCCGCTGGAGCCGCTGGTCGCTGCGTTGCGCGGACTCGACGAACACCTGCAGGTCGACATCGAGCCGTTGCCGGAGCTGGACTCCAGCGATCTGCAAGACTGGCTCGACGAGCTCGATGAGCGCATCTCCGAAGATACCTGGCTCGGTGGCTGGTCACTGGGAGGCATGCTCGCGTCCGAGCTGGCGGCGCGGCGTGGCGAACATTGCTGCGGCTTGCTGACCCTGGCGAGCAATCCTTCGTTTGTCGCCCATGAACAGTGGCCGAGCGCGATGCCCGGCGAGACCTTCGATGCGTTTCTGGCCGGCTGCAGCGTCGATCCGCGCACGACCCTCAAACGATTCTCTCTGCTGTGCGCCCAGGGCGCGCAAGACGCGCGCGGCTTGTCGCGGCTGTTGCTCGGCGGCGCGCCGAATACCTCGCCGGCCGCGTTGATGGCCGGTCTGGAATTGTTGGCGCAGATCGATACGCGCGAAGCCTTGCAGGCGTTTCGTGGCCCGCAATTGCATCTGTTCGGCGGGCTGGACGGGTTGGTGCCGGCGGAGGCCGCGGGTGAGCTGTTCGCGTTGCTGGCAGATGTCGAGGTCGGTCTGATCGAGCAGGCCAGCCATGCGTTTCTTCTGGAAGATCCCCACGGTGTAGCGGGTGCGATCCAGGCGTTTTTAAGTGAGTGCGGTGATGACTGATTTGTCTGTTGCGGCGTTGCCCGGCGGCTTGCCTGACAAGCGCCAGGTCGCGGCTTCTTTTTCTCGTGCAGCGGCCAGCTATGACAGCGTCGCCGAGTTGCAGCGTGATGTCGGTACGCAGTTGATGAATCGCTTGCCGGCGGATTTTCGGCCGGCACGCTGGCTGGATCTGGGTTGCGGCACCGGGTATTTCACTCGGGCACTGGCCGAGCGATTTGGTGAGGGGCTGGCGCTGGATATCGCTGAGGGCATGCTCAATCACGCGCGGCCGTTGGGCGGGGCCACGCACTTCATTGCTGGCGATGCCGAACGTTTACCGTTGCAGGATTCTACGTGTGATCTGATCTTCTCCAGCCTCGCCGTGCAGTGGTGCGCGGACTTTGAAGCTGTGCTCGGCGAAGCGTTTCGGGTGCTGAAACCGGGGGGGATTTTCGCGTTTGCTAGTCTTTGTGCAGGGACGCTGTACGAATTGCGCGACAGCTGGCGTCAGGTCGATGGTCTGGTGCACGTCAACCGCTTCCGCGAGTTCGCCCGCTACGAGCAATTGTGCGCGGCCAGTGGTTTGCGCAGTGTTTGTCTGGAGAACCGGCCGCATGTGCTGCATTACCCGGATGTGCGCAGCCTGACCCATGAACTCAAGGCCCTGGGTGCGCATAACCTGAACCCCGGCCGGCCGGGCGGATTGACCGGTCGGGCGCGGATTCTGGGGCTGGTCGAAGCCTATGAGCAGTTCCGTCAGCCGCAGGGCTTGCCGGCGACTTATCAGGTGGTCTACGCCGTGTTGGAGAAACCCTTATGAGCGCAGCCTATTTCATCACCGGAACCGACACTGACGTTGGCAAGACCACCGTCGCCGCCGGGTTGCTGCACGCTGCGCGGTCGGCGGGGCTGAGTACGGCGGCGGGCAAACCGGTGGCGTCCGGTTGTGTGGTGACGCCCAGAGGTTTGCGCAATTCCGATGCGCTGGCGTTGCAGGCCGAATGCTCGTTGCCGCTGACGTATCAACAGGTCAACCCGGTGGCGTTCGAGCCGGCGATCGCGCCGCATCTGGCAGCGCGCGAGGCGGGTGTGGCGCTGACCGTGCAATCGTTGCTGGCGCCGATGCGCGAGATTCTGGCCATGAATGCCGACTTCACGCTGATCGAAGGCGCGGGCGGCTGGCGGGTGCCGTTGGCGGATCAGGACAATCTGTCGGATCTGGCGATTGCGCTGAAGCTGCCTGTGATTCTGGTGGTCGGCGTGCGTCTGGGTTGCATCAGCCATGCGTTGCTGACGGCCGAGGCGATTGCCCGGGACGGGCTGCAACTGGCGGGATGGGTGGCGAATATCATTGATCCGAAGACGTCGCGGCTGGAGGAAAACCTGGCGACACTGGCCGAGCGGATTCCGGCGCCGTGCCTGGGCCGGGTGCCGAAGCTGAAGGCGGTCAGCGCCGAAGCGGTCGCCGATCACTTGCAACTGGATCTGCTCGACTGATTTTGGCTATGACAAGGCACTGTGCCATTAGTGTTTTTGACGGGTGTTTTTCTGATGCCTCTGGTTCAATGGCACCCATTGATCCCTCCCAAGGATGAGAGCTCCCATGGAAATCTCCGGAAACACAGCTTTTTATGCAGGTCTGAGTACCATTCAGACCGGGCAGAACCGCGTCGATCAGGCCGCCAGCCAGATTGCCAGCAGCACCATCGAGCGTTCGGTCACCAGCCAATCTTCGGAAGTACAGGTCGATCGTCTGCGTTCCGTGGATCGCGCCCAGCAATCGGATCTGGCAAGCAACATGGTCGAGATGGCTCAAGGCAAGTTTCAGGCGGAACTGGGCGTGAAAGTCGCCAAGGCTTCCGATGAAATGCTCGGTACGATCATCGATACCTTCGCCTGATTTTTTGATCTGCGCTTTGCCAGACGCCGCGACTGTTCGCGGCGTTTTTCGTTGTAAGTCCTTCTCCCTCAACTAATCTTTTTTCAGTGCACATGGCTCGGTCGGGCGTATGTCGTGTTGCTGTGTCCGGCGTTCGGAAAATGTGATGACGAATGGCAAAAGAACGACGCTTGACAAGATTTCGGCGTAAACGTATGTTTCAAACAACTGTTTGACCGTCACAACAAATCAACGCGGTCGTTCATTCCCGGTTACATCAGCAGAGGTTTATCGCTATGCCTGACTACAAGGCCCCCTTGCGTGATATTCGCTTCGTTCGTGACGAACTGCTCGGCTACGAAGCGCACTATCAGAGCCTTCCAGCGTGTGCAGAAGCAACGCCGGACATGGTTGACGCCATTCTCGAAGAGGGCGCCAAGTTTTGTGAGCAGGTGCTGGCACCGCTGAACCGCGTGGGTGACACCGAAGGCTGCACCTGGAGCGAGTCCGGCGTGAAAACCCCGACCGGCTTCAAAGAGGCCTACAAGCAATTCGTCGAAGGCGGCTGGCCAAGCCTGGCCCATGACGTCGAGCACGGCGGTCAGGGCCTGCCTGAGTCGCTGGGTCTGGCAGTCAGCGAAATGGTCGGCGAAGCCAACTGGTCCTGGGGCATGTACCCAGGCCTGTCGCACGGCGCGATGAACACCATCTCCGAGCACGGCACCCCAGAACAACAAGAAGCCTATCTGACCAAACTGGTCTCCGGTGAGTGGACCGGCACCATGTGCCTGACCGAGCCGCACTGCGGCACCGACCTGGGCATGCTGCGCACCAAGGCCGAACCTCAGGCCGACGGTTCCTACAAAGTTTCCGGCACCAAGATCTTCATCTCGGCCGGTGAACACGACATGGCCGACAACATCGTCCACATCGTGCTGGCCCGCCTGCCGGACGCACCGGCCGGCACCAAAGGCATTTCCCTGTTCATCGTTCCGAAGTTCATGCCAAACGCTGACGGTACTGTTGGTGCACGCAACGCCGTGACCTGCGGTTCGATCGAACACAAGATGGGCATCCACGGCAACGCGACCTGCGTGATGAACTTCGACGGCGCGACCGGTTTCCTGATCGGCCCGGCGAACAAAGGCCTGAACTGCATGTTCACCTTCATGAACACCGCACGTCTGGGTACCGCGCTGCAAGGTCTGGCCCACGCCGAAATCGGCTTCCAGGGCGGCCTGAAGTACGCTCGCGATCGCCTGCAAATGCGTTCCCTGACTGGCCCGAAAGCGCCGGACAAGGCCGCTGACCCGATCATCGTTCACCCAGACGTACGCCGCATGCTGTTGACCATGAAAGCATTCGCCGAAGGCAACCGTGCGATGGTGTACTTCACCGCCAAGCAGGTCGACATCGTCAAATACGGCGTGGACGAAGAAGAAAAGAAGAAAGCCGACGCACTGCTGGCCTTCATGACTCCGATCGCCAAAGCGTTCATGACCGAAGTCGGTTTCGAATCCGCCAACCACGGCGTACAGATCTACGGCGGCCACGGCTTCATCGCCGAGTGGGGCATGGAGCAGAACGTTCGCGACAGCCGCATCTCGATGCTGTACGAAGGCACCACCGGCATCCAGGCACTCGACCTGCTGGGCCGTAAAGTGTTGATGACTCAAGGCGAGGCCCTGAAAGGCTTCACCAAGATCGTCCACAAGTTCTGCCAGAACAACGAAGGCAACGAAGCCGTTAAAGAATTCGTCGCACCGTTGGCTGCACTGAACAAAGAGTGGGGCGAGCTGACCATGAAGGTCGGTATGGCCGCCATGAAAGATCGCGAAGAAGTCGGCGCGGCCTCCGTGGACTACCTGATGTACTCCGGTTACGCCTGCCTGGCCTACTTCTGGGCTGACATGGCGCGTCTGGCTGCTGAAAAACTGGCTGCCGGCACCACCGACGAGGCGTTCTACACCGCCAAGCTGCAAACCGCGCGCTTCTACTTCCAGCGCATCCTGCCGCGTACCCGTACGCACGTGGCCACCATGCTGTCGGGCGCCAACAACCTGATGGACATGAAAGAAGAAGACTTCGCACTGGGCTACTAAGCCTTAACGCAGTCCTTCAAAAAACCGCTGCTCCTTCGGGGGCAGCGGTTTTTTTGTGCCCGGATTTCCCCAATCCCGGGGCTGATTCCCCAGCATTGATGACAGCTCCGCTCAGCTGAACCGCTGTGCTTATTGATTCAAGATGTTTCCAGAAGAGTGGCCAATTAATTGCACTGCCCGATTTACCGGTGCTAACCAGAACTGCCTGCTCAAAGAAGCAAGACGCCCGGCACTTAACAACAACAGTCAGGGTGAAGCCTATGAACATCAGTCGACTCGCTCGTTTGACCTTCTGGTTACCCGTTGCGCTATCAGTCCAAAGCGCATGGGCCGCCGACCCCGCCGAAGTCGATCCTCCCTTG
This sequence comes from Pseudomonas sp. GW458-11-26-14-LB4, assembly GCF_059423925.1. Taxonomy (NCBI): domain Bacteria; kingdom Pseudomonadati; phylum Pseudomonadota; class Gammaproteobacteria; order Pseudomonadales; family Pseudomonadaceae; genus Pseudomonas; species Pseudomonas sp. GW458-11-26-14-LB4. The sequence goes on along the minus strand of NZ_JBWKYU010000001.1, from coordinate 82,571 downwards.
CCGGAGGTTCCCTCGCTGCAATCGTTGCGCGGGATGGTGCCCCCCGATCCGTCCGGAACCGAAGGCGGGCGCAAGGTCGACCTGATGACCGACTACGTGCTCAATCGCCAGGCCGCGATCCTGTTGGGCAAGGCGTTGTTCTGGGATATGGAGATCGGCAGCGATGGCTCCACGGCCTGTGCGTCCTGCCACTACCACGCCGGCGTCGATCACCGCATCACCAACCAGCTCAACCCCGGCCAGGCGCACACCAACGCCAACGTCGCGTCGATCTTCAATAAACCGTTTGTAGCCTCGGACATTCCCGGTGATGTGGCGTCCTACGCGACGTTGTCCGGCGGCAAGGGCGGTCCGAACTACACGCTGAAGAAAACCGACTTCCCGACCCACGTGCTGAGCAATCCCCTGGAGCGCAACTCGCCCATCGTGTACTCGACGGACGATGTGGTTGGCTCGCAAGGCGTGTTCGACGCCAACTTCGTCAAACCCAACCAGCCGCGTTTCGACAAATGCACCCAACAGCCGGACGGTCTGTTTCAGGTCGGCGGCATCAACGTTCGCCGCAGCACCGGGCGCAATGCGCCGTCGGTGATCAACGCCGCGTTCAACGTGCGCAACTTCTGGGACGGTCGGGCCAATAACGTCTTCAACGGTTTCTCGCCGTTCGGCAATCGCGATCCGGATGCCGGGATCTACGTGACCAGCGAACGCAGCACGGTCGCCACCAAAGTGCGGCTGGCGCTCAACGACGCCTCTGCCGCCTCGCAAGCCGTCGGCCCGCCCGGCAGCCCGGTGGAAATGTCCTGCGGTGGCCGTACCTTTGCCGACATCGGCCGCAGGATGCTCGACACGCTGATGCTCAAGCAGCAAAGGATTTCATCCACCGACTCGGTGCTGGCTCCAGTATCGGGCGCACGGCGGCCGACCTATCGCGAACTGATCAAGAACGCCTTCCAGCCCCGGCTGTGGAACGCCACGCAAAACGTTCTGGTGGGCGGCGTGCCGTACACCCAGATGGAGGCCAACTTCCCGCTGTTTTTCGGCCTGGCGATCCAGATGTATGAGGCCACGCTGGTGTCCGATCAGGCGCCGATCGATGCCTACCTGCAGGGCGATCACACCGCGATGAACGCGCAACAGGTCGAGGGCATGAACCTGTTTCTCGGCAAGGGCAAATGCGTCAATTGCCACGGCGGGCCGGAGTTGACCAACGCCGCCAGCCGCCTGCTGATGCATCCGCGCGAACGCATCGAACGCATGGTGATGGCCGACAACCTGACCACCCTTTACGACAACGGCTTCTACAACACCGGTGTACGCCCGACCTCGGAAGACCTGGCTCTCGGCGGCGCAGATGCGTGGGGCAATCCCTGGTCGTTCACCCGGCAGTACAACAGCGTGTTGCAGGGCGGCCGTTCGGTGGATCCGCTGGACGTCGATGTCTGCACGTTCGAGGCGCCGTTGAGCGCGGCGAATCCGTGCGATGTCACGCTCAAGCCGAATGTCGGTTTCCGCGATTCGGTCGATGGCGCGTTCAAGACGCCGACCCTGCGCAACATCGCCCTGACCGGCCCGTATTTCCACAACGGCAGCCGCTCGACGCTTAAACAGGTGATGGAGTTCTACAACCGTGGCGGTGACCGGCGCGGCGAAGACGCCAACAACACCAGCGGCTTCGAGCATCCGGCGGTGAACCAGCACAACACTTCCAACCTCGATCCGGACATGACGGCGCTGAACCTGACGCCTGCCGAAATCGATGCCGTGGTGAAATTCATGGAAGTCGGCCTGACCGATCCGCGCGTGGCCTGGGAACGCGCACCGTTCGATCATCCATCGCTGGTGATCCCGCAGGGCCATATCGGCGACGAGAATGCCGTGACCCAGCGCCCGGCCAGTCCGAAAGTCACGACCCGTCAGGCGATGGACGCCTCGCTCAACCTCAAGCCTTACGGCGCTGAAGGCCGGCCGGCAGCAGAGGGGCCATTGCAACCGTTCTACAACGATCTCTGAGCAGAAAAACACACCATGGCCATCAAGAATGATGGCCATGGTGGCCGTCTAGCGGCCATTGCGCAAAAAACCTTACTGAATTACTCAGCAACTGCCGATTTCGGCCGTTAAAGAGACAGCCTGTGATCTGGATCACATTGTGTGTGCTTAACTGGCCACATTGCAGGCACAATGCCATCTCTTTGCTATGACGGATCGGAGCTTTTTCCCTTGCCGCGTTCTTCCGCTGTACGTTTCAGTCATTTTCTACCTTCACTGCTGTTGTTGCTCGCGGGGTTGGCGGCTGCGTACGTCAAAGACCTCAACGTGTTCTTCACTTCGCTGTTCAACGTGTTGCCTACCCTGGTTTTGCTGTTGGGCGGTTCGTACTGTGCGGTTTACCGACGCCAGCGCGAGCTGTTTCTGATGGTCACGGTGTATATCGCCTACTTCCTGCTCGACACCCAGACCGACTATTACCGCGACAACGGCAAGGTTCGCGAAGACGCGGCCGTGGTGTTCCACCTGGTCTGTCTGCTATTGCCGCTGTTGTTCGGACTATTCGCCGCGTGGCAGGAACGCACGCACCTGTTTCAGGACATGGTTGCGCGCTTCGCCGTGCTGCTGGCCTTTGGCAGCGTGGCGCTGGGGCTTGAGCAAAGTTACCCGCAGGCGTTGCTGATGTGGCTTTCCGAGATCCGCTGGCCGGCGCTGCACGGCGCTTGGATGAGCCTGATCCAGTTGTCGTATCCGGTGTTCATCTCGGCGTTCCTGCTGCTGGCCTGGCAATACTGGCGCAACCCGCGTCCGCTGCACGCGGCGCAACTGGTGGGGTTGCTCGGGGTGTTCTGGATGCTGCCGAAAACCTTCATCCTGCCGTTTACCCTGAACATCATGTGCAGTCAGGTCATGCTGATGATTGCGGCGGCGGTAGCGCACGAGGCTTATCAAATGGCCTTCCGCGACGAACTCACCGGCCTGCCGGGCCGCCGTGCACTCAACGAGCGCATGCAGCGTCTGGGGCGCAACTATGTGCTGGCGATGAGCGACGTCGATCACTTCAAGAAATTCAACGACACCCACGGCCACGACGTGGGGGATCAGGTCCTGCGGCTGGTCGCCAGCAAGCTGTCCAAAATCAGCGGCGGCGGTAGGGCTTATCGCTATGGCGGTGAGGAATTCGCCTTGGTGTTTGCGGGCAAGACTCTTGAAGAGTGCATGCCGCACCTGGAAGTCATCCGTGAGTCGATTGCGTCCTACAACATTCAGCTGCGAAATCAGGAAAGCCGCCCGCAGGATGATCAGCAGGGCCGTCAGCGTCGCTCGGGGTCGGGCGCGTCCAGCGTGTCGGTCACCGTCAGCATCGGCGTGGCCGAACGCCTGGAACAGCGCACCCCGGAAGAGGTGCTGAAATCCGCCGACCAGGCGCTCTACAGTGCCAAGGGCGCAGGGCGAAACTGTGTGATGGCGTTTGGGCAGAACCGCCGTGGCGCGGTGCGCATGGACAGCGCCGCAGGTTGAGTGATGACGGCGCATTCAGCGTCTGGACAGTGATTGTGGGGCAGGGTGGCCGGCAGTAGGTTGAAGCAATCTGCTGAAGGAGAAGCCACCATGCCCGAGTACAAAGCTCCCCTGCGCGACATGCGCTTTCTGATCGACCACGTCTTTGACTTTCACACTCAGTACGCGGCCCTCGGCGCCCACGACGCCAGCCCGGACATGATCAACGCGATCCTCGACGAGGGCGCAAAGTTCTGTGAGAACGTTCTGGCACCGCTCAATCGCAGCGGCGACGAAGAGGGCTGCCATTTCGACAATGGTGTAGTGACAACGCCTACAGGCTTCAAGCAAGCCTTCGCACAATACGTGGAAGGTGGCTGGCACGGTCTGGCGGCAGATCCGACCTACGGCGGCCAGGGCCTGCCGAGTTCACTGGGACTGGTGATCAGCGAAATGGTCGCCTCCAGCAACACCTCCTGGGGCATGTACCCGGGCCTGACCCACGGCGCCATGTCGGCGATCCACGCCCACGGCACCGAAGAACAGAAAAACACCTATCTGCGCAAACTTACTGCGGGCCAGTGGACCGGCACCATGTGCCTGACCGAAGCCCATTGCGGCACCGATCTGGGCATCATCAAGACCCGCGCCGTGCCTCAGGCCGACGGCAGTTATGCAGTGACCGGCAGCAAGATTTTCATCTCCGCCGGCGAGCACGACATGAGTGACAACATCATTCATCTGGTGCTGGCCAAACTGCCGGACGCACCGGCCGGGACCAAGGGGATTTCGCTGTTCATCGTGCCGAAATTTCTCCCGGACACATCCGGTGAGGCGGGCGAGCGCAACGGCGTTTCCTGCGGTTCGATCGAACACAAGATGGGCATCAAGGCTTCGGCCACCTGTGTGTTGAACTTCGACGACGCCAAAGGCTTCCTGATCGGCGAGCCGAACAAGGGCCTGAACTGCATGTTCACCATGATGAACCACGCGCGTCTCGGCACCGGGATGCAGGGCCTGTGTCTGGGCGAAGCGAGTTTCCAGGGCGCAATCAAATACGCCAACGACCGTCTGCAGATGCGTGCCCTGACTGGTGCCAAAGCTCCGGACAAACCGGCTGACCCGATCATCGTCCACCCGGACGTGCGGCGCATGCTGCTGACCATGAAAGCCTTCAACGAAGGCAACCGCGCGCTGACCTATTTCACCGCGCAGATGCTCGATGTCGCGCACCTGAGCGCGGACGCCCAGGCGCGTCAGGAGGCCGAAGACCTGTTGGCGTTCCTGACCCCGATCTGCAAGGCGTTCATGACCGACACCGGGCTGGAAGTGACCAACCACGGCATGCAGGTGTTCGGTGGCCACGGATTTATCCGCGAGTGGGGCATGGAACAACTGGTTCGCGATTGCCGGATCGCGCCGATCTATGAGGGAACCAACGGCATTCAGGCGCTGGATCTGCTCGGGCGCAAAGTGCTGGGCAGTCAGGGCAAGCTGCTGCGCAACTTCACCAAGATCGTCCACAAATTCTGCGCGGCCAACGCCGGGCATCCGCAACTTGGCGAGTTTGTCGCGCAGCTCGATGGCCTCAATCAGCAGTGGGGCGACCTGACCATGAAGGTCGGTATGGCCGCGATGAAGAACCCGGATGAAGTCGGCGCCGCGTCGGTGGATTACCTGATGTACAGCGGTTACATCGTGCTCGGCTACCTGTGGCTGCGCATGGCGCTGGTTGCCCAGGCGCAGCTGGAGTCGGGTGAGGGTGATGGTGATTTCTGCCAGGGCAAACTGGCGACGTGCGAGTTTTACTTCAAGCGGTTGCTGCCGCGCACCGCTGCGCATCGTGCGGCGATCGAGGCGGGCAGCGATTGCCTGATGAAACTGCCGGCGCAGTTGTTCGCGCTGTAACACGGCACTGTTAAACAAAAGAGCCCGCTGATAGCGGGCTTCTTTATGGTTGATTGCTGATGACTAAAAATAACAAATCAGTCACCGCCTGACCCTATGTGTCGCAAAAGTTGTTGGGTTACACTCCAGCTCAACGAAATCACCCTTCCACGAATCACCTGTTTAGATCTTTGCGAGGTTTGCCATGGCTGACTACAAAGCGCCGCTGCGCGATATGCGCTTCGTCCTCAATGAAGTGTTCGAAGTCGCCAAACTCTGGGCCGAACTGCCGGCCCTGGCCGAGACCGTGGACGCGGAAACCGTTGAAGCCATTCTCGAAGAGGCCGGCAAGGTCACCAGCAAAAGCATCGCGCCCCTGAGCCGTGCCGCCGACGAAGAAGGCTGCCACTGGGCCGACGGTGCCGTCACCACGCCGGCCGGTTTCCCACAGGCCTATCAGACTTATGCCGAAGGCGGCTGGGTCGGTGTTGGTGGTGATCCGGCTTACGGCGGCATGGGCATGCCCAAAGCCGTCTCGGCTCAGGTCGAAGAAATGGTCAACTCCGCCAGCCTGTCCTTCGGTCTGTACCCGATGCTGACCGCCGGCGCTTGCCTGTCGATCAATGCCCACGCCAGCGAAGAGCTCAAAGCCGCGTACCTGCCGAACATGTACGCCGGCGTCTGGGCCGGTTCCATGTGCCTGACCGAGCCGCACGCCGGCACCGACCTGGGCATCATCCGTACCAAGGCCGAGCCTCAGGCTGACGGTTCCTACAAGGTCAGCGGCACCAAGATCTTCATCACCGGCGGTGAGCACGACCTGACTGAAAACATCATCCACCTGGTGCTGGCCAAACTGCCGGACGCACCGGCGGGGCCGAAAGGCATTTCGCTGTTCCTGGTGCCGAAGTTCATGGTCAATGCCGATGGCAGCCTGGGCGCGCGCAACCCGGCGAACTGCGGTTCGATCGAACACAAGATGGGCATCCAGGCGTCCGCCACTTGCGTGATGAACTTCGACGAAGCGGTGGGTTACCTGGTCGGCGAGCCGAACAAGGGCCTGGCCGCGATGTTCACCATGATGAACTACGAGCGTCTGGGCGTCGGCATTCAGGGCCTGGCCACCGGCGAGCGTTCCTACCAGAACGCCATCGAATACGCCCGTGACCGCCTGCAAAGCCGTTCGCCGACCGGCGCGCAGAACAAGGACAAGGTGGCCGACCCGATCATCGTCCACCCGGATGTGCGTCGCATGTTGCTGACCATGAAAGCCTCGAACGAAGGCGGTCGTGCGTTCTCCACCTACGTGGCGATGCAACTCGATACCGCCAAATTCAGCGAAGACGCCGCCACCCGCAAACGTGCGGAAGATCTGGTGGCCTTGCTGACACCAGTGGCCAAGGCGTTCCTGACCGATCTGGGTCTGGAAACCACCGTACACGGCCAGCAGATCTTCGGCGGCCACGGCTACATCCGTGAGTGGGGCCAGGAGCAATTGGTGCGTGATGTGCGCATCACTCAGATCTACGAAGGCACCAACGGCATTCAGGCGCTGGACCTGGTGGGTCGCAAGATCGTCGGCAGCGGCGGCGCGTTCTACAAACTGTTCGCCGACGAGATCCGCCATTTCACCGCAACCGCCAGTGCCGATCTGGGCGAGTTCACCAAGCCGCTGAATGACGCCGTCGACACCCTCGACGAGCTGACCTCGTGGCTGTTGGACCGGGCGAAAACCAACCCGAACGAAATCGGCGCGGCATCGGTCGAGTATCTGCAAGCGTTCGGCTACACCGCTTACGCCTACATGTGGGCACTGATGGCCAAGGCATCGCTGGGCAAAGAAGCGCAGGACGATTTCTATGCGAGCAAACTCGGCACGGCGCGGTTCTATTTCGCCCGTCTGCTGCCGCGGATTCACTCGTTGAGCGCGTCGGTGAAGGCCGGCAGCGAGTCGCTGTTCCTGCTGGACGCTGCGCAGTTCTGATGATGTAACGTCATGTAAGCGATCTCTTACATGACGTGCTGCTGTTCTCCCATAGGCGTAGATTGGATCCAGAGCTAATCTACTTTCCATGGACGTCGCGCAGGAAGCGCAAAGCAACAACACGGACACGTAGGATTCTGCCAGGGTGGCGGAGTGAAATGGATGTCAGGGAAACAGTCTGCAAAGCCCCGCTTCGGCGGGGTTTTCTTATGCCCGCAGAAAAGTTTTCAGCTCAACGCGTCCAGCGGCGGCGCCCCTTTCAGCGGTTTGTCCTCACGCTGCATCACCTCTTCCAGCAACGTTCGCAGCAAGGCCAATGGCGCCTGCTGGCGTTGCACATCGCGACACACCAGCCCGACCTTCAACGGCACGCGCGGCTCACTCAATGGTTTCCACAGCAGGTCCTGATCGTCGTACTCTTTTTGCGAACGACCGGGCAGCACCGTCGCCAGACGGGTATGCGGAAGGCTGTCGAGAATTCCCACCATATTGTTCAATTCGGCCTGCACTTGCGGGCGTCGTCCGAGGCTGGCCAGTTGCGCCTGCCAGATCTGGCGGATCTGAAATTCTTCACCCAATAGCAACATCGGCAATTCAGCCGCCTGACTCATGGAGACTTTCTTGAATTCCCGCAGCGGATGATCCGCCGGGATGACCAGTGTCAGTTCATCTTCGTACAACATCACGCCGTGCAGCCCCGGCTGGCGTGGCGGCAGATAGCTGATGCCAATGTCCAGCGAGCCGTTGAGCAGTCGCCGCTCGATCTCAAGCCCCGTCAGTTCATAAATCTGCACCACCAGATGCGGCTGGGCCTTGCGCACTCTCTCCAGCATTTGCGGCACCAGGCTGGTGTGCACGGTTTGCAGCACGCCGATCGCCAATGTGCGCAGTGCCTGACCCTTGAAGTTGCCCAGCGCCTCACGCGCCCGCTGCAGGCCGTCGAGCAGTGGCAAGGCGTGGTTGTACAAGGTGTGGGCGGCGAGGGTCGGCAACAGGCGTTTGCTGCTGCGCTCGAACAGGGTGACGTCGAGGTTCTGCTCCAGCTGGCGAATCTGCTGGGACAGCGCGGGTTGAGAGATCGACAGGCGCTCGGCGGCGCGTCCGACATGACCTTCTTCGTAGACCGCGACGAAATAACGCAGTTGTTTGAAATCCATAAGTAATACTTATCGAAAATGCTGGGAAATCGAAATGGCTCGAAGGCAGGAACAGGCCTAGTCTAACCGCATTCACAAGGCTTACAGGGCCGGAAAGCGCAATGACCAGCGTTTGTTTTGAAAGTGTTTGCATAGGCAGTTCAAAAAACCTCGATCGAGGTTTTTTTCAATGAATCTGTTCAGTTTGCGGCGCCAGACGCCGAGCCTCGATGACCTGGCTTTTGAAACCCAGGAATCGGACGTTTCTGATGGCCTGAATGCCGAACGTCTCATGCCCAGCGTCGAGCGCCCACAACAGGTATTCGTTCGCGGCCAGGGCTCCTGGCTATGGGACAGCAATGATCGCGCCTACCTGGACTTTTCCCAGGCCGGTGGCGCCAACAGCCTCGGCCACAGCCCTTCGGCGCTGGTCAAGGCCATCGCCAATCAAGCCCAGGCTCTGATCAATCCCGGCTTCAATCTGCACAACCGCGGCATGCTCAGCCTCGCCGAGCGCCTGTGTGCCAGTACTTCCAGCGATCAGGCGTATCTGCTCAACAGTGGCAGTGAGGCCTGTGAGGCGGCGATCAAACTGGCGCGCAAATGGGGCCAGCTGCATCGCAGTGGCGCCTCGCGGATCATTGTCGCCAGACAAGGCTGTCACGGGCGTAGTCTGGCGACGATTTCGGCGTCAGACAGTTGCAACCTACAAAACCGCTTCGAACCGTTGCTGCCGGGTTTCGATCTGGTGCCGTTCAACGACCTGCCAGCGCTGCATGCGGCAGTCGATGCACAGACGGTGGCAATCATGCTCGAACCGATCCAGAGCGATGCCGGGGTGATTCCAGCGACCGAGCATTACCTCAAGGGTGTCGAGCGCTTGTGCCGTGAGTTGGGGATTCTGCTGATTCTCGATGAGGTTCAGACCGGCATCGGCCGTTGCGGCACCTTGCTCGCCGAACAATCCTACGGCGTGCGCGCCGATATCGTCGTGCTCGGCAAGGGCCTCGGTGGTGGCGTGCCACTGGCGGCGCTGCTGGCGCGAGGCAAGGCCTGCTGTTTCGACTCCGGCGAGTTGGGCGGCACTCATCACGGCAACGCGCTGATGACCGCCGCAGGGCTGGTGGTGCTCGACAGCGTGCAAGACCGCGCATTCCTCGAACAAATCCGGGACAACGGCCAGCATCTGCGCGAAGGACTCGCCCGTCTGGCCCATCGTTATGAACACGGCGAGTTGCGCGGGCAAGGGCTGTTCTGGGGACTGACCCTGTCGGAAGACTCCGCCGAGGCCGTCGTCAAAGCCGCGCTTCACGAAGGCTTGCTGCTCAACGCCCCACAAGCCGACTGCCTGCGCTTCACCCCGGCGCTCAACGTCAGCAAGACCGACATCGACGAAATGCTCCTGCGTCTGGCCCGCGCCTTCTCCCGGGTACGCACCGCGCAGCTGCAATGCCGAAAAGGGATTGCCGTCTGAAGTTTCCCACCCGAATTCAAGAACCGTCTCGCGGTATAACGCACGCTCCACGCCTGATTCTTTTGGCGTGGGGCGTTTTTTTGTGGCCGTGTAATGGCGATCAGATGGCGAGATTGCGGTTTGCACTGAACCCTGACAAACGGCACAGGTCGATTAGCTTGTATGGCTCAGGTGAGCCAACCCCCAATCAGGAGCTGCCCCATGGACTTTATCCGCATCATCATCGCCATTCTGTTGCCGCCACTGGGTGTGTTTCTGCAGGTCGGGTTCGGCGGCGCGTTCTGGCTGAACATTCTGCTGACGTTGTGCGGTTATATCCCGGGGATCGTGCACGCGGTGTACATCATCGCCAAGCGCTGAGGGTCAGTCCGTCAAACCCATCACCCGCCGGTAAAACCGCCATTCCTGCTCCAGCGCATGGGCCTGGTTGGCGGCCCGGCGGAAGCCGTGACGTTCATCGGCGTAGTAATGCGCTTCGACCTCAATGCCGTTTTGCTCCAGAGCCGTGACCATGTCGCGGGTCTGTTGCGGCACGACCACGGCGTCCAGTTCGCCCTGAAAGAAAATCACCGGTACGCGAATGTTGCCTGCGTGCAGCAACGGCGTGCGGGCGGCGTAGCGTTCGGCATCTTGCTCCGGATCGCCGATCAGCCAGTCCAGATAATCGCCTTCGAACTTGTGTGTCGCGCGGGCCAGGGCTACCGGGTCACTGACGCCGTACAGACTGGCGCCAGCGCGGAACACTTGATGGAATGCCAGTGCGCACAGCGTGGTGTAGCCACCGGCGCTGCCGCCACGGATAAACGCACGGTCGCCGTCGATCATGTCGCGATCATTCAGGTAGGCCACCACCGCACAGGCATCCTCGACATCCACTGCGCCCCAACTCAGATGCAACGCCTGTCGATACTTCCGGCCATAACCGCTGCTGCCTCGGTAGTTGAGATCGGCGACGGCGAAGCCGCGTTGCGTCCAGTACTGGATGCGCGGGTCAAGCATCGGGTAGCAGGCGGAGGTAGGGCCGCCGTGGATGAACACCACCAACGGCGGTTTCACATCGCCATTCGTGGCCGGGTAAAAGAAGCCGTGTGCTTCACCCGCACCGCTTGGGTAGCGCAGGGTTTGCGGGCGGCTGATGCGCTCGGCGGGCAGCGGTGCGACACCGCCGGCCAGGACATTCACTTCACGCGATTCGCGATCAATGGCGATCACCGCTGAAGGGCTGACCGGTGAGGCGGCAATGCAGTAAACAAATTGATCATCGACAGCCAGATGACGGAAGCGGCTGTAATCACCGGTGAAGTCTTCGCCGTTGAGCGCCAGACGACCGAAACCGCCTTCGCTCCAGCTCGCCAGAAAGCTTTCGCCGGCGGGCAGCCAGGTGCAGCCGCCAAGTTGCCATGGGGCTGGCGCGTGATCGGCTTCGGCGCTGGCTAACGGTTGCAAACCATTTGCCGACTCGACCCACGGTTGCCAATACCCACCACGATCGGTCAGACAGCCCAGTCGGCCATTGGCATCGAAACGCGGTTGCTGGATCGACTCTTCAAGCGTTTCACCAGCCACGCAACGTGGGGTAGAAAATCCGCTATCAGAACGCTCGGCGAGCATCAGTCGTGTGGATGTCCACGGCTGATGCGGACGGCTCCACTCGATCCACGCCAAGCGCTGGCCGTCCGGGCTGATGATCGGCGATGCGTAAAAATCCGCGCCTTCAACAAGCATTTGACGGGCGCCACTCGCCAGATCGATAGCCACCAACCGATGGCAATCACCGTTCTCTTCAACGGCCAGCACCTGCCCGTTGGCAAAGTGCAGATCACCATATCGGCAATCTCCGGAGGTCAATGCCACGGGCTCGCCGTCCAACGTCTGTCGGTACAACTGCTGGTCCGCCTCGTTGACGAAAACCACCCCGTCAGGCGTCAGACAAAACGCCCCACCGCCATATTCGTACACCCGGCTGCGCACGCTGAAACCCGTAGGCGCAAGACATTTCGCCACACCATCGCGCCAGTGCCAGATCCGGCAGGCGGCGTCCGTCGGTCGATATTCATTCCAGAACAAGCCACGGGCGCCGAGCTGCAATTCGGCGAAATCCACGCCGGCAGCAACCGCAGCGGTGGCGCTGAAAGGCTCAGCCTTTGGCGATGAGTCGCGAGTTTCGTTCATTGCGAAAGGCCAGTTGTTCGATGGTCTGGGTGGCGTGCTCGGCTTCTTCGCGGGCCTTGAGAATCACACCGTGATGTTCGGACTTGCTGCACACCGGATCGGCATTGCTCGCATCGCCGGTGAGCATGAATGCCTGGCAGCGGCAGCCGCCGAAATCCTGTTCCTTTTCGTCACAGGAGCGGCACGGCTCGGGCATCCAGTCATAGCCGCGGAAGCGGTTGAAGCCGAACGAGTCGTACCAGATGTGCTGCATGCTGTGGTCGCGCACATTGGGAAATTGTACCGGCAGCTGTCGGGCCCCATGACAGGGCAGGGCGGTGCCGTCCGGCGTGACCGTCAGAAACAGACTGCCCCAGCCGTTCATGCAGGCTTTCGGGCGCTCTTCGTAATAGTCCGGGGTGACGAAAATCAGCTTGCACGGATGCCCTTCGGCTTCCAGTTTGGCGCGGTATTCGTTGGTGATGCGTTCGGCGCGAACCAGTTGCTCTTTGGTTGGCAGCAGGCCGACACGATTGAGTTGCGCCCAACCGTAGAACTGGCACGTGGCGAGTTCGACGAAGTCGGCCTCCAGCGCAATGCACAGCTCGATGATGCGGTCGATCTTGTCGATGTTGTGCCGATGGGTGACGAAGTTCAGCACCATCGGATAACCGTGGGCCTTCACGGCGCGCGCCATTTCCAGTTTCTGCGCAAAGGCCTTTTTCGAGCCGGCGAGCAGGTTGTTCACTTGCTCGTCGCTGGCCTGGAAACTGATCTGGATGTGATCGAGCCCGGCCTTCTTGAAGTCGCTGATCTTCTGCTCGGTCAGGCCGATGCCGGAGGTGATCAGGTTGGTGTAGAAACCCAACTGACGCGCTTCACGGATCAACTCGGCGAGGTCCTGGCGCACCAGCGGTTCGCCGCCGGAGAAGCCCAGTTGCGCCGCGCCCATCTCCCGCGCCTCACGGAATACCTTGATCCACTGCTCGGTGCTCAGCTCTTTGCCCTGCTCGGCGAAATCCAGCGGATTGGAGCAATACGGGCATTGCAGCGGGCAGCGGTAAGTCAGCTCGGCGAGCAGCCACAGCGGCAGGCCGATTTCCGGTTTTGCCGGGACTTGCACCGATGACTCAGGCAAGTTCGATCCAGTGCTGCGCACGGGCAACCTCCATGAATTGCTCGATGTCGTCACCGAGCTCGGGCACGCCGGGGAACTGTCTGTCGAGTTCGGCGATGATCGCCGCGACATCCCGTTCACCGTCGATCAGGCCGCCGATCAGCGCGGCACTTTCATTGAGTTTGATCATGCCTTCCGGGTACAGCAGCACGTGGCCTTTCTGCGCCGGTTCGTACTGGAAACGGTAGCCGGGACGCCAGGTCGGGGTCTTGCTGCGGTCGAAACTCATAAGGCGATTCCTTTATGCCAGACCCGTTGATCGGTGACGCTGTGATACGGCGGGCGGTTCAGTTCGTAGGCCATGCTCATGGCATCGAGCATGCTCCAAAGGATGTCCAGTTTGAACTGGAGAATTTCCAGCATGCGCTCCTGGCCTTCGCGGGTCTTGTAGTGCTCCAGCGTGATGGCCAGACCATGCTCGACATCGCGCCGGGCCTGACCGAGACGGGTGCGGAAATATTCGTAGCCGGCCGGGTCGATCCACGGGTAGTGCTGCGGCCAGCTGTCGAGACGCGACTGGTGGATCTGCGGCGCGAACAGCTCGGTCAGCGAGCTGCTGGCAGCTTCCTGCCAACTGGCGCGGCGGGCGAAGTTGACGTAGGCATCGACGGCGAAACGCACGCCGGGCAGCACCAGTTCCTGCGAACGCAATTGATCCGGATCGAGACCGACGGCCTGGCCCAGACGCAGCCAGGCTTCGATGCCGCCGTCTTCGCCGGGGGCGCCGTCGTGGTCGAGCAGGCGCTGAATCCATTCGCGGCGGATCTCGCGATCCGGGCAGTTGGCGAGGATCGCCGCGTCTTTCAGGGGGATGTTCACCTGATAGTAGAAGCGGTTGGCGACCCAGCCCTGGATCTGCTCGCGGGTGGCCCGGCCTTCATACATCGCCACGTGATACGGGTGATGAATGTGGTAATAGGCGCCCTTGGCGCGCAGGGCCGCTTCGAATTCGGCGGGGGACAGCGGGGTGTCGGTCATTGCGGTTCTCCGGGCCATTCGTTACAGGACGATGCTCATGCCGTCATACGCCACTTCAACATTGCGCCGAACCAGTTCCGCGCGTTCCGGCGAGTCTTCGTCGAGAATCGGGTTGGTGTTGTTGATGTGGATAAGCACCTTGCGTTGCTCGGGAAGCTGTTCCAGCACTTCGAGCATGCCGCCGGGGCCGTTCTGGGCCAGGTGGCCCATCTCGCGGCCGGTGCGGGTGCCGACGCCACGGCGCTGCATTTCATCGTCGTCCCACATCGTCCCGTCTACCAGCACGCAGTCGCTGCCGGACATGATTTCCAGCAGCGGCGCGTCGACCTTGCCCAGGCCTGGGGCATAGAACAGCTTGCCGCCGGTGCTGAGGTCTTCGACGATCAGGCCGATGTTGTCGCCTGGGTGCGGGTCGAAGCGGTGCGGCGAGTAGGGCGGTGCCGCGCTGCGCAACGGCAGCGGGGTGAAGCGCAGGTTCGGGCAGGCGGCGACGGTGAAGCTCTGGTCAAGTTCGATGCGGTTCCAGTCCAGCCCGCCGTTCCAGTGCTTGAGCATGGTGAACAGCGGGAAACCGGTGCTCAGGTCTTCGTGGACCATGTCCGTGCACCAGACCTGATGCGGGCAGCCTTCGCGCAGGCTGAGCAGGCCGGTGGTGTGGTCGATCTGGCTGTCCATCAGGATGATCGCGCTGATGCCGGTGTCACGCAGGGCACGGCCCGGCTGCATCGGGGCGAAGCTCTGAAGCTGCGCGCGGATGTCCGGCGAGGCGTTGCACAGCACCCAGTTCACGCCGTCATCGGAAATCGCGATGGACGATTGGGTACGGGCCTGGGCATTCAGGCTGCCGTCGCGAAAACCGGCGCAATTGACGCAGTTGCAGTTCCACTGCGGAAAACCGCCACCGGCGGCCGAACCCAGAATCTGGACGAACATGAACGCTCCATCATTTCAACGCTGAAAATAAAACGCCCCGGCGAGCCGAGGCGTTGCACTGCAGTGTTCTGCTTGAGGCAGGACTCAGCGGCTGGCGAAGTACATGGTGACTTCGAAGCCGATACGCAGGTCGGTGTAAGCAGGTTTGGTCCAAGCCATCGGGTGACTCCTTTTTCAGGTGGGTGAGATAGCGCTATCCATAGGTATAGTCCACGGCAGCGCAGGGATGTTCCAAATAGTTAGGTGGCTATGTTACTCAAAATTTCAGGGGGTTGGCCCGTGAATCTTTGAGAAAGCTCCTTGCAGCCCCGGTAATGATCATTTTGCCGCTTGCCATGGCGCGTCCGGCGAAGCGGCGTTGGAGAGGCCGTGCCAGCCGCCCTCGGCGCGGATCAGACGTTGTGCGGCGGCCAGGAATGCCGGGCGATCCAGTTGGGCGATGGCGCTGCGCAGATGGGCCAGATAATCCGACGAGTGGCCGGCGAGGCGGGCCTGCCACAGGAGTTCGGCCGCATCTTTGCCGGACAGGACGCTGTCATCGAACTGATCGACAAGCGTCTGGCGTTGCCGGGCGAGGCTCGCGTCATCAAGTCGTTCGACAAGGGCTGGCAGGCTATCGAGAAACTGCTGAATGTGACCGAGCAATTGCGCGGCGGTGGCCGTGGGCGATTGCACACCGAACAGCAATCCGGTCTGGCCGTGGAGCTGACGCAGCCCGCTGAACACCGCATAACCCAGTTGCAGTTCGACGCGCAGGCGTTGGTAGAACGGTGTCTGGCACAGATGCGCTAGCAGGCGCCACGCGGCTTCGTCGGCGATCTCGTGGCTGGCGGTCGGGCAGAACAGCAGCAAGGCGTGTTCGCTGGACGCGCTGTCGATCTGACTCCACCGGTATCCGGCGTTGATTGCCGAGGGTGCGGGAATTTGATTGTCCGGGATGCCGGGGATGCGACTCAGGGCCAGACCCATGGCTGACTGGGTTTGTGGGCTTAACCCCAAAGCCAGACCGTCCCAGCGGGAAGTTGTCCACAGGTGAGCGGCGTCATCGGATTTGCCTACCGCTGGCAGGCATTTTTCCGGCAGTACTTTGAGCAGCTGGCGGATCGGTATCAGCGCAGGTTGCGGCTCGCCTTTCGCGGAATCGGCGCCCACTTGTGTCAGAGATTTCAGTGCGTGCTCCAGGACAACGGGCAGCGTGTCCTGCAGGCCAGTGAGTTTCAGCAGCCACTGATTAGCTGCGGCGCTGAAGGACAACTCGACCCCGGCCTGACGCGCGTCGTCGGAAATCTCCCGCAGACTGCGTTGCAGTTTCGCTTGCAGCTCGGCCGTGGCCGCTGCTTCCGTCTGCCAGCGAACATACACCGCACCTTCGTCATCGTTATCCGGCAGCGCCTGGCTGAATTGCATCGGCGAACGTTCGCGTCGGCTGCGCGAGCGATCCTGAGCGAACGTGCGCAGCCCACGGTGGGCGCTGGTTTGGCCGCGGATCAGGCCGGCGTTGGCCAGCGGTTCGGCTACGCGCAGGAACGGATTGGCAGCGGGCAGATGCCAGTGACTGCTGAAGTTATCCACAGTGCCGATTTTGCCGAGAATCACTTTGAGCGCTGCAACGGCCGATTCGGAGAGGCCGCTTTCGAGTTGTTCGCTGTCGAGTCGCGCCAGTTGCAACGCACCGCTGACCTGCTGCTGACGTTGAAGCTGTGCCGAATATTCCTCGCGTAGTGCCGGCCAGTCCTGCTGCGCTGCGAAGAAGCTCAACCAGTCGAGAAACTGTGCGCGGATGGCGTCGAGTGACCCGGATGCCCCAGTGAACTGAAGATGTAGAAAAGCTTGCCCAGCAAATTGATAAGGCACACAGGCCTGTAAGTCTTCCGCGAATCCCTGCTGCTGCAAGTGAGCGAGCAGCCCACCGGGTTTGGCGCTGTTCAACCAGTGACAGAAAAACGCCAGTGCCTCGGCCGACGACTCCGGCAAATCCTCTAACGCAAACAGCAGATTGCCGTGCCGCTCGCCGACCTGTTGATAACTTTTCTGTGGAATGTCCATCAAGCGAACGGGGGCTGCCTGTGAAGTTTTATCCCCAGCTGTCAGCGCGGCGGCAAACTGCTCCGCCAGCGCTCGCAGTTCTTCCACGTTCTGCGGTCCGACCAGACTCAGGATCATCTGCCCGGTGCGGTAAAACTGCTGATGGAAATCTCTCAACGCCTGCTGAAAATCCGCTTGTTCAACCGGCAGGCTGTCGCGGTTTCCGGCATGAAAGCCGCGCAAAGGATGTGCTGCCGACAATCCCTCAAACAGCGCCTCTTTCTGCTGAGCCGCAGCATCCTGCGTCCACGCGACAAACTCCGCCTGCAACACTTCCCGCTCCCGCAACTGATCGTCCGGATCCATACGCGGCCGGGCGAGCATGTCTGACAGACGCTCCAGCCCGGCGCTGAACGACGCTGGCGGCAATTCAAAGAAGAAATCGGTGGTGCGCTCGCGGGTGCTGGCATTCACCTGACCGCCGTGACCTTGCACGTAGGCCATCAGCCCTTGCTGTGCAGGAAAACGCTCGGTGCCGAGAAACAGCAAATGCTCAAGAAAATGCGCCAGCCCCGGCCACGCCAACGGCACGTCATGACTGCCGGCAGCCACCCGCAACGCGGCGGCGCTGCGCTTCAGACCGGGCATGTGGCGCAGGGTCACGCGCAAGCCGTTGGTCAGGGTTTCGGTGTGGGGGCGGGGGTGAGTCGACGCAGGCATGGGCACTTCCAGAACAGTGAAGTGCCAATGCTAGCGGATTAGCGCTTGTTGAGCGCGTCGTAAAGTTCGGGGCGGCGGTCGTTGAAGTAGCGGTTGGCGTTGCGCGAGTCGACCATCAACTGACGATCCAGCTCACCGACGATCAAGGCTTCGTCCAGTCCGGCCTGGGCGATGCGGCTGCCATCCGGCGCGGCAATGCTGCTTTGCCCGCAGTAATGAATGTCGCCTTCGTGGCCGCAGTAGTTGGCGTAAGCCACGTAGCACTGGTTTTCGAAGGCGCGGGAGCGCACGGAAACATCGGCAATGAAATCAAAAGGAATCATGTTCGCCGTCGGCACCAGAATCAGCTCGGCGCCTTCAAGGGCCAGGCGCCGGGCGTTTTCCGGGAACTCCAGGTCGTAGCAGATCAGGAAACCGAGCTTCCAGCCGTTGAGCTCGACGATGGGAAACTCGCCGTCGCCGGGGCTGAACATCGAACGGTCCAGATCGCCGAACAGATGCGTCTTGCGGTAATTGCACAGGCGCTCGCCGTTCGAATCGATCAACTGCACAGCGTTGTAGATCTTTGCTTCGGCGGTGCGCTCAGGATAACCGTAGAGAATCGCCAGGCCGGCAGCCTTGGCGATTCGTCCAACCTGTTGCGCCCATTCGCCGTTATAGACCTCGGCCAATGTCGCGACCGCCTCCTTGCCGATGTTGTAGCCGGTCAGGAACATCTCCGGCACCACCAGCAGGTCGGCGCCTTTGGCCTCCATCGCCAGTTGATGCAAGCGCTGAAGGTTGGCGGCGGGTTCCAGTGGCAGCGGTGGACATTGGTAAAGGGCTACACGCATCGAAGATTCCTCTTACTCGGGCAGGGCGATCGGGCCGATGTCTTTGAACACATCACCCGGGCCGGGGTTCTCTTTATGTGTGGACCCGCCGAAGTGCTTCATGATTCCCCACACCGCGTTGAGCGAGGTCTGTACCGCGCCTTCGACCCAGGCCGGCGTCCACGACACGTCGTCGCCGGCGATGAAAATCCCGCGCTGCTCCGGCGGCATGTCGTCCTGCATGAAGTGCGCGTACATGCGCTGGTTGTAGCGATAGTGGCCGGGCAGGGCGCCCTTGAACGCGCCGAGGAAGTGCGGGTCGGCTTCCCACGACACGGTGATCGGATCGCCGATGATCCGCGCGGCGATGTCGACTTTCGGGTAGATCTTCTTCAGCGCATCCAGCGCCAGTTTCACGCGTTTCTCCACCGGGTGCGGGAGCATCTTCAGCGCATCGCTCATCCACGAGTACGACAGGCAGATCACGCCCGGCTTGTCGTCGCCGTTGTCGAACAGGTAGGTGCCACGG
The DNA here is from genome assembly GCF_059423925.1 of Pseudomonas sp. GW458-11-26-14-LB4. Lineage (NCBI taxonomy): Bacteria > Pseudomonadati > Pseudomonadota > Gammaproteobacteria > Pseudomonadales > Pseudomonadaceae > Pseudomonas > Pseudomonas sp. GW458-11-26-14-LB4. The sequence goes on along the minus strand of NZ_JBWKYU010000001.1, from coordinate 63,273 downwards.
GTCAGGCGATCGGTGAGGGTCATGCTCATCAGGTCACGGCCAGTTTCCGGGTCCTTGTCCTTCCAGAACGGGCGGTCGACCATCACGAAGGTCTTCGACGATTGCATGTAGCGAGTGCGGTCCAGCGCCATCCACATCTTCTGCGAGAACAGGCTTTCGTCGCATTCGATCTGGGTGGTCAGCAGCCAGCTCTGGCAGGTGGTCAGTACGGCGGCGTATTCGCGGGTGTCGCCGTTGTTGTCGGTGACCGCGAAACGTCCGTCAGGTGCGTGGGCGATTTTCTTCACCCCGGAGCGCGGTGCGCCGTGGTGCAACGATTTCAGGCTGGTGCCTTGCGGCCAGTGTACGCAGCGCTCCGGCGCATGACGCCAGATACCTTGTGGCACTTGTTCCACACCGCCGACGACCAGATGTTGGTGATCGTCGCAGTTGGTCATCACGACGCGGAAGATTTCCAGCATCGAGTTGGGGAAATCCGAGTCCCAGCCACCGGTACCGAAACCGACCTGGCCGAACACTTCGCGGTGATGGAACGACAGTTTGGCGAAGGCTTTCGAGGTGGCAACGAAGTCGTAGAAGGTGCGGTCGTCCCACAGCGGAACCAGAGTGTTCCACAGCTCCTTGAGGCGTGGCACGTCACGGTCGCGAATCGCTTGCTGGATATCGGCGAACTGCGAACCGGCCTCCAGAGCGTCGGCCCAGGCGTCAGCCACTTCCTGGAACAGTGCAGGAAGATCCTTCAGGCTCTGTGCGTAATGGGTTTTGCCTTCCAGGTCGATCACGGTGCTGCCGGAGGCCGGCGTCAGCGGGTTGGGGAAGGGCTTGGTTTCCAGACCGAGCTTGTCGACGTAGTGATAGAACGCGGTGGAGGATACCGGGAAGCGCATGCCGCCGAGTTCGGCGACGATGCCGTCAGTGCCGTTGAACGCTTGGGAGCGCAGGCGACCGCCAAGCTTCGAGGCCTCGTACACTACGGGTTTCAGGCCGAGTTTCATCAGCTCATAAGCCGCCACCAGACCGGCGATGCCAGCACCCACGATTGCCACTTCGGCACCGTGGTTGTGCTCGGGAATGCTACCCAGGCCGGCCGGGTGTTCGATCCAGTCGTCGAAGGCGAAAGGAAAGTCCGGACCGAAAATGGTGATCGGTTTCTTACCGTCTGCAGGATGGCGATTGTTCTTGTTCATGGCTGACCTTGCTGGCGACCCGACGCTGGATGCGCGTCTGAGTATAGGAAAAGATGCCAGCCATTCTAGGGAGCGTAGAACACGTTAATAAGACGCAATTTGTCGTCGTTTTGAGCGTTAGCGCTGCAATATGACGAGTCCGGAGGTCAAACTGGATGCCCGCGATCGATCTTGCTGCTGAGGATGATCGAGGTTGTGGTCTTCTCTACACCGTCTACGCTGCCGATCTGATCGAGAAGCTGATCCAGCTGTTCCGGGGAGTCCGTCCGCAACCACGCCACATAATCAAACTCGCCACTCACCGCACACAATTGCTGCACCTGAGCCATCGCGCTCAACCGCCGCAACACCTCTTTGCCGGAACGTGGCTGCACCTTGATCCCGACGTAAGCCTGCAAGCCGCCATCCACGACACGCTGACCCAGGCGTACGCCGTAGCCGGTGATGACCTTGGCCTTTTCCAGACGCGCCAGTCGCGAAGTCACGGTCGTGCGGGCGATCCCCAATTGCCGGGCCAGCATCGCCACGCTCTCGCGGGCGTTGATTTGCAGGGCCGCGATCAACTGTCGGTCAATTTCATCAAGCACGGGTGGGCGGATGTCGGACAAGGGGCGTCTCCATGGGCGCGGATCTTTGGTTGCGCATGTTACAGGCTCGGCCGGCGGTAAGCTTGTGGGCGATACTCGCGCGGTTTTCCATAGGGACTGTCTTGATATCAGACGCTGGCAAATGCCTCACGAAACCGTCGCATGTCGTCTTCCGTACCAACGCTGACCCGAATCCACGTCGGCCACTCTTTCCATACCCGGCCCACCTTGACCCGGCGATCGGCCAACGCCTGCACCACCTCCCTGGCAGAACGTTTCACGTCGACCATGAAGCAGTTGGCCTGCGACACCGTGCAGCGAAAACCGCGAGCGGTCAGCCAGGTGATTGTCTCGTCACGCAGCCTCGTGTTGGTGTGCTTGCGCTGTGGCAGCAACTGCGTGTCCTCGAGACTGGCTATGCCGCCCAACAGCGAAGGGGCCGCCGGCACGTTGTAATTGCCGAACACCTCCAGTTGCTCCAGCAGGGCGGGGTTGGCTATCGCGATACCCAGACGGGCGCCTGCCATGCCATAGATTTTCGAGAAAGTTCGCAGCACCATCAGTTCGGGATGATCCTTGACCAGCGGAATGCAGGTCGGCGCATTCGAGAAGTCGATATAGGCCTCGTCCACCAACAGAATCGTTCCTTTTGGCTTGTTCGCCAGCGCGAGCAGGATATCTGCGTGTGGCGTCACAGTACCGGTCGGATTATTCGGATTGCAGACGTAGATCAGTCCCGCCTGCGGATCGGCCGCCAGCATGTGTGGAAGATCATGGGCATGATCAGGATTCAGTGCTATCTCGTGGACCGCGACCTGTCTGCCGCGAGCCGCCTCGACAGGGTCTTCATAAGAGGGCGACGCAACGACCAGGCTACCCTGTCGAGTGAAGGCGTGAACCGCATGCTGCAAGGCCAGTTTGGAGCCGCAGAAAGTCTGAACATATTCCTCCGGTATGCCTTGTTGGCGGGCAAACAGAGCGTTGAGTCGGTACTGGATCTTGTAGGGATAACGCCCGCACAGTGCAATGCCTTCCTGCATCGCCTGTCGGGCGGCGAGCGCCGGTCCCCAGGGGCTCTCGTTGAAATTGATCAGTACCTCATCGCCGGGTACTGGTGCCGGTGCATCCTGACGTTGCGCCTGCCCCCAGGATGACTGCGCGAGCAGGGGAAGTGCTGCGGCGATTCCCATCAGCGAACGGCGAGTGACATCAACCATAAAAATTCCTTTTTCGAATCATCAGATGAGCCTCGGCTTTGGGTGCCAGGACATATGGTGTAACGAAATGGTTAGTTGTCGATTTAGACGGGCATGAGGCAAGCCCTGTTTACGCTTTCAGAAGTCGCACGCTTTGAAGGGAGATGGGACGACGGCCTCGTGGCGGGAAAGACAGAAACGAAAAAGCCGCACATAAGCGCGGCTTTTTCATGTTTGGTGGGCCCACACGGACTTGAACCGTGGACCAAAGGATTATGAGTCCTCTGCTCTAACCAACTGAGCTATAGGCCCTCAGTAGGCCGCGGATTATAGCGACGGTTTCTCGGCTGTGCTATCCGAAAAATCTGATACGGCTATGCGAAGAAACGTCGCGGCAAACTCTTCTGGTGGCAGCGGCAGGCTGACGATGTAGCCCTGAATCTGTTCACAGCCTTCGGCGGCGAGGAATTGTTGCTGGGCCTGGGTTTCCACGCCTTCGGCGATCACGGTGAATTGCATGCTGCGGCCCAGGGCGATGATGGCGCGGACGATCGCCGCGTCGTGCGGGTCGTCGGGCAGTCCGCGAACGAAAGACTGGTCGATCTTGAGGATGTCCAGAGGCAGGCGCTTGAGGTAACTCAGCGAGGAATAACCGGTGCCGAAGTCGTCGATGGCCAGTTGCACACCCAGGTGTTTGAGCTGATGCAGCACCGCCAGCGCTTCTTCAGCCTGGCTCATGATGAAGTTTTCGGTAATTTCCAGTTGCAGTAATTCCGGCCGCAGGCGGTTGTCTTTGAGCAGTTGCTCGATGCGTCCCAGCAGGTTCGGCTGGCGCAGTTGTGCGCCGGCGAGGTTCACCGACAGCGGGCCGAGAGATTCATAGATCTGGCCCCACTCGAACATCTGCCGGCAGGCGGTTTCCAGCACCCAGTCGCCGATTTGCAGAATCATCCCGTTCTCTTCCGCCAGCGGGATAAAGTGCTCTGGCGGCACGTCGCCGAAATTCGGATGACGCCAGCGGATCAAGGCTTCGGCGCCGACCAGGCTGTGATCGTCGAGGCTGATTTTCGGTTGGTAATAGAGGTACAACTCTTCGCGCTCAATGGCCCGGCGAAGTTCGTGTTCCAGTGCTACGCGTTCGCTGGCCTGGGCGGTGAGATCGCGGGTGTAGCTTTCGACCCGGTTGCGGCCCTTGGCCTTGGAGCGGTACATCGCCGCGTCTGCGTTCTTGATCAGGGTCGCGACATCGCAGCCGTCGCGCGGGTAAAGGCTGGTGCCGATGCTGGCGCTGATGAAGAACTCATGCTCGCCAGCCTGGAACGGTGCGCCAAAGCAGTTCAGCAGTTTGGTGGCGATGTTGTCTGCATCGCCGGGCTGCTGCAGGCCAGGCAGCAGAATGATGAATTCGTCGCCACCCAGCCGCGCGACGGTGTCGATATCGCGCAGTTGCTCCTTGAGGCGCACGGCGATGCCCTTGAGCAGCAAATCGCCGACCGGGTGACCGAGGCTGTCGTTGATGTGCTTGAAACGGTCGAGGTCGAGGAACAGCACTGCGCCCTGACCGCCGTTTTCCTGCTGACTGTTGAGTGCCATCAGCAGGCGACTTTCGAACAGCGTGCGGTTTGGCAGGCCGGTGAGCGGGTCGTGATGCGCCTGATAGTCGAGCTTGGCCTGGGCGTGCTTGAGGCTGGAGATATCGGCGAACACCGCTACGAAGTGAGTGATGAACTTGTCGCGGTTGCGCACGGCGCTGATGGTCAGCCAGCTCGGGTACAGCTCGCCATTTTTGCGCCGGTTGGAGATTTCGCCCTGCCAATGGCCTTCGTCAGTCAATTGATGCCACATCGCCGCGTAAAACGCGCTGTCGTGCAGGCCGGACGCCAGCAGGCGCGGAGTGTGCCCCAGTGCTTCGCTTTCGCTGTAACCGGTGATTTCGGTGAACGCCCGGTTCACGGCGCTGATGTGTTGCTGGGTGTCGGTGATCAGCACGCCTTCGGCAGTACTCTCGAACACGGTCGCAGCCTGTTGCAGTTTTTCCTGCATCAGGTGGCGTTCGGTGATGTCCCGGGCGATGGTCAGCATGCAATCTTCGTCGCCGATCGGCAGCGGACGGCTGGACACTTCGCAGAGGCGGATCTGCCCGTCGCTGCGGCGGATGTGGCAGCTGAAGTCACGAACGAATCCGTCGCGGTGCAGCAGGTCGAGCATTTGCTTGCGTTCGTTGAGGTTGACCCAGATTCCCAGGTCCAGCGCCGAGCGATCCACCGACATCGCGCTGTTGAAACCGGTGATACGACTGAAACCTTCGTTGACCTCCAGCAGCAGGCCATCGCTCTGGCGCGACAGAAGCAGACCGTCCGGCGAGGCGTGGAAGGCCTTGGCGAACTTCTCTTCGGAGGTTTGCAGTTGCTGTTGGGTTTCCTTGAGCTGGGTAATGTCGCGCACCACCACGACCAGCGCCGGTGTGGTGTCGAGCTCGAAGGGCTCGGCGGAAATCAGCCCGGTAAACACCTGGCCATTGTTGCGACGAAAGGGCATCTCCAGGTTGCGAATGCTGCCTGCTTGCAGGCGCTGAAGCAGGCCCGGGCCAACCCCTGGAATGCCCCAGATGTTGAGTTCGGTGGCGGTCTGGCCAATCACTTCTTCGGCCTTGAGCCCGATCTGTTCTTCAAAAGCTTCGTTGACCTCCAGCAAGCAGCCGTCGGATAGCCGGGCGATCACCAGAATGTCCGGGCATTGCTGGAATACCGAAGCGAATTTCTGTTCCGACAGGCGCAACGCCTCTTCGGTGCGTTTGGTTTCGCTGATGTCGATCATCAGGCCGCGCATCACCGGTTCGTGGCCGTGTTCGATCAGGCTGACGATGTCGCGTACCCACAAGCAACGGCCGTCTGCGGTGATGACGCGGTAATCGAGACTGTGATCGCGCCCGGCCAGCACTTCGTGATCGCAGAAGCTCTGGGCACGAGTCAGATCGGCAGGGTGAATGATGTTGCGCCAAAAGCCTGGAATCAGCCAATGGGACAGCGGATAGCCGAGCAGATCCTCGGCGTGGGGCGAAACATAGCTGTAGGTGAAATCGCTGATCCGCGCTTCCCAGGCGATGGCTGAGAGACTCTCCACCAGCCCGCGATAGTGGTATTCGCTGCTGCGCAGTTCCTGTTCAAGGTCGATGCGTCGGGCGATTTCCGAGCTCAGGCGCCGGTTGATGCGGATCACCACTGCCAGGACGATGACCAGAAGCGATAGCCCCGGTAAACCGTAAACCAGCAGATCCGACCAGAATGTCCGGTGATCGAGGACGTTGCCGACCCAGTGCTCCTGAATGCTGCTGATTTCCTCCGGGGACATGTCGGCCAGCACCTTGTCGAGAATCCCCACCAGCATTTTGTTGTCCCGGGGGACGCCCATCGCCAGCTGGTAGCGATAAGGGGTCTCGCCGCTGACATACAAACCATCCAGTTTGAGCTGCCGCAGGCTCCAGACACTGGAGGCCAGATCGCCGACCACCGCGTCGACTTCATCAGTGGCCAGGGCCTGCAATGCGGAACTGACGTTGGGCATTGCCACCAGGTTCAGGTCGGGATGATGGGTGCGCAGCAGTTCGTGGGGGGCGTAGTTTTCGACCACGGCGATCTTCAGGCCGTAAAGATCCTCGAGCTTGCGCGGTTGCGGGCCGCCGACGTGGGCCAGGATGACGATCGGAAAATCGAGATAAGGGCGGGTGAATGACAGGTAACTCTGGCGTTCCGGGGTGGACATGATGCCCGGCAGCAGGTCGATCGTGCCGTTTTTCGCCTGTTCGAGCACCACGGTCCAGCTCACCGGCTCGATGGGGGTGAGCTTGATCGCCAGGCGTTGGCGAATCACATCGATATAGTCCGCTGCCAGGCCCTGATAGCGGTTCTGGTCGTCGCGGAACTCGAAGGGCGGCCACGACGCATCCACACCCAGGCGCAAGTCCGGGTGAGCCGCCAGCCAGCTACGTTCTTCATCGGTCAGAGTCAGCGCGTCAGCCGTTGCGGTCCAGATCATCAGTGACAGCAAAAAAAGCACGGACGCCAGTCTGGGCATAACGGTCTCGTTATGGCTCGGGGGAATGTTTCGAGTGTAGACGGGCTGTGCGCGGGGGGAAGGGCGGTGCGAGGTATTTAATCTGCGCTAAAAACAAAACCCCCGGCCTGGGCCGGGGGTTCTGGTATCACTCGTCGAGGAAGGAGCGCAGATGCTCGCTTCGCGTCGGGTGGCGCAGCTTGCGCAGCGCCTTGGCTTCGATCTGACGGATCCGCTCACGGGTCACGTCAAACTGTTTGCCGACTTCTTCGAGCGTATGGTCGGTGTTCATGTCGATACCGAAACGCATGCGCAGTACCTTGGCTTCACGGGCAGTAAGGCCGGACAGCACTTCGCGGGTCGCTTCTTTCAGGCTCTCAACAGTGGCGACATCGATTGGCGACTGCATGGTCGAGTCTTCGATGAAGTCACCCAGATGGGAGTCTTCGTCATCACCGATCGGGGTTTCCATGGAGATCGGCTCTTTGGCGATCTTCAATACCTTGCGGATCTTGTCCTCAGGCATTTCCATGCGTTCACCCAGCTCTTCCGGGGTCGGTTCGCGACCCATTTCCTGCAACATCTGGCGGGAAATGCGGTTGAGCTTGTTGATCGTCTCGATCATGTGCACCGGAATACGGATGGTGCGGGCCTGGTCGGCGATCGAGCGAGTGATCGCCTGACGGATCCACCAGGTGGCATAAGTCGAGAACTTGTAACCACGACGGTATTCGAACTTGTCCACCGCTTTCATCAGACCGATGTTGCCTTCCTGGATCAGATCGAGGAATTGCAGGCCACGGTTGGTGTACTTCTTGGCGATGGAGATCACCAGACGCAAGTTCGCTTCAACCATCTCTTTCTTCGCGCGGCGGGCTTTCGCCTCACCGATCGACATGCGACGGTTGATGTCCTTGATCTCGGCGATGGTCAGGCCGGTCTCGGTTTCCAGCGCGGTCAGCTTCTGCTGGCAACGGATGATGTCCGGTTGCACGCGGGCAATGGCTTCGGCGTACTTGCTCTTGCCTTTGGCCAGGGCGTCGGACCAGCTTTCGTCGACTTCGTTGCCAGGGAACTGACGCAGGAAATCGGCGCGTGGCATACGTGCATCACGTACGCACAGTTGCATGATCGCGCGCTCTTGCTGACGCAGACGATCCAGGGCACTGCGAACACGCTCGACCAGTGCTTCGAATTGCTTCGGCACCAGTTTGATCGGCATGAACAGCTCAGCCAGAGCCAACAGTTCGGCAATTGCCGCCTTGTTGTGACGACCGTGCTTTTTCAGAGCCTTGCGGGTGATTTCCATCTGGTCGGCGACAGCACCGAAGCGCTGTGCGGCAATGACCGGATCCGGACCGCTTTCGGCTTCTTCTTCGTCATCGGAAGCTTCGGCGTCATCGTCCTCGGAGTCGTCATCCGCTTTCGCCGCTTTCGCGTCGATCGGCGGTGGTACTTCGGCGGCAGGCGGCGCAATGCCGTCATCCGGGTCGATGTAACCGCTCAGAACGTCGGACAGGCGACCACCTTCGGTGGTGACGCGAGTGTACTCGGAGAGAATATGGTCAACCGTGCCAGGGAAGTGCGCGATGGCGCTCATCACTTCACGGATGCCTTCTTCGATACGCTTGGCGATTTCGATTTCGCCTTCACGAGTCAGAAGCTCGACCGTACCCATTTCACGCATGTACATGCGCACCGGGTCAGTGGTGCGACCGATATCGGTCTCCACCGCCGCCAACGCAGCGGCTGCTTCTTCCGCAGCGGCCTCGTCGGTATCGGCGTCGGCCAGCATAAGGGCGTCCGCATCCGGAGCACTCTCGTGTACGGGGATCCCCATGTCGTTAATCATGCGGATGATGTCTTCCACCTGCTCCGGATCTGAAATATCCTCGGGCAGGTGGTCGTTGACCTCGGCGTAAGTCAGATACTTCTGCTCACGACCCAGTTTGATCAACTCAATAATACGAGACTGCTGTTGCGCTTTTCCGGACATAACACCCTATCCACTGAAGGTCTTGGCGGGCAAAAAACAAGCCGAGGATTATACCTGAGCTATGACCTCACGCGCCAGTTGAGGTCGGGTTTGATGCGGAAACATTGCGACTTAAAAGGTCGCGCAGTTGATTTTTCTCTTCGGCGCTCAGTTCGCTTTGACGCGCTTTCCTGAGCAGTTGTTCCAGATTTCGCTCGCGTTGGCGGGCTGACAAGCTAGTAATGGTGTCGAAAAACTGTTGTTCAAGGTTGTCTCCGTCAATCAGCCATTCCTTTTCCGCCAGCGCCTTGAGCAGGCGACCCTGTTCGGTTCCGTGCCATCGCGCGATCAACTGAAATGAGTTTAGCTTGGGATTCTTCTGCACGGCTTCGAGCAGTGCCACCAGCAGCTGTGCGTTGGTCTGGTTCTCGTCCGCGAAGTGCCCGGCGTCCTCGACCTTTTCCGCCAGTTGCGGGTGATGCAGCAAGGTTCTCAGAGCGGCCAGGGTCGGAGGTTCGACGGCGGCCGGCACGCGTGGGGCACGCGGCTGATCGCGATCACCGCCACGCTTGCCATTTTTGTCCCACGGTTTCTTGTCCCATTTCTTGCCGCCGGCGCCGGTTTTTTTCGGCGTCCATTCCTGCTGCGGCACATACATGTCCTGTGCCTGCGGCTGATGGTAGTCGCTGTAGTCCGGCATGGCGTCGTAATCGATGCCCGGGTCATAGGCCGGCGGTGCTTCCTGAGGAGCGCTCTGGGCCAGCTGGCTGACGCTTTCGCTGCTCAGACCGGTGATCTCGGTCAGGCGCTGGCGCATCAGGATGCGCAGATTGGCGCCTGGGACCTTGTCGATCAATGGTGCTGCGAGGGTGGCCATGTGGGCCTTGCCCTCCAGCGAACGCGGGTCGGCTTCTTCGGTCAGTTGCTGGAAGAAGTAGTCCGCCAGCGGCTGTGCGTGCTGATTGATCCGGGCGCGGAAGGCGTCTGTGCCTTCGGCGCGAATCAACGTATCCGGGTCTTCGCCTTCAGGCAGAAACAGAAAGCGTGCACGGCGCCCGTCCTGCAGGCAGGGCAGTGTGGCTTCGAGTGCGCGCCAGGCGGCATTGCGGCCAGCCTGGTCGCCGTCAAAGCAAAACAGTACGTTCGGCACTACGCGAAACAGACGCTTGAGGTGTTCTTCGCTGGTGGCGGTGCCGAGTGTCGCGACGGCATTGCGCAGGCCTTGCTGGGCTAGAGCGATGACATCCATATAGCCCTCGACGACGATGATTTCGTCGAGGTTGCGATTGTTCTTGCGGGCTTCGTACAGGCCGTAGAGTTCCTGGCCTTTATGGAAGACCGGGGTTTCCGGCGAGTTCAGGTACTTTGGCTTGTCGTCGCCGAGCACTCGACCGCCGAAAGCAATGATCCGTCCACGGGTGTCGCGGATCGGGAACATCACGCGATCGCGGAAGCGGTCATAGCGTTTACCGGTTTCGGCGTTCTCGATCAGCAGGCCGGCGTCGATCATGGCTTTCTGCTGCAAGGTGTCGCTGCTCAAGTGTTTGAACAGGTTGTCCCAGCCCGGCGGTGCGAATCCGAGACCGAAGTCCCGGGCGATTTCGCCGGTCAGGCCACGACCCTTGAGGTAATCCACTGCTGCCTTGCGTGCCGGGTGGCTCTTGAGCGCCTGCCGGTAAAAGTCGGCGGCGGCGGTGAGCAGCGGGTACAGCGGTGAATCGGTCGGCTGGCGCGGTTTGTTCGAGCGGCCGCCTTCTTCGCGTGGCACTTCCATGCCGGCGGCCTTGGCCAGATCTTCGACGGCCTGGGGGAAGTCCAGATTGTCGTGATCCATGAGAAAGCCGAGGGCGTTGCCGCCGGCGCCGCAGCCGAAGCAGTAATAGAACTGCTTGTCTGGGCTGACGCTGAACGACGGGGTCTTCTCTTTATGGAACGGGCAGCAGGCGGTGTAGTTTTTACCGGCCTTCTTCAATTGCACGCGCGAGCTGACCACGTCGACGATGTCGGTGCGGTTCAGAAGGTCGTCAATGAAGCTCTGGGGAATCAGCCCGGCCATGGCGTTCTCGTCTGCGCTGTAATGGATCCGATGCGAAAGTCTGCCGGACGCGGGTCATTGAGTGATGCGCGCACGTGGTGCGGCTCGACCGGTGTCGTTTGCGTAATCGCTGTCGGGAAGTGTATCTGCCGAAAATCCACTGACGTTAGTACTCATCAGTCTTCGACTATTCGAAAATGTTGCGCTGAATCCGCTGACGGCCTGTAATCGGCCTCGGATAGCTCATGAAGCGGGCACGCAAGCAGGTGCCTTGGGCTGATCGTCGTAAGAGGAATCAGTGGGTGTGCTCGTCAGTAGCCTTGAAAGGCTCGTCAGAAAAGACGTGCACCGCTGGCAAAAGAGCCAGGCCTGACGCGGTGAAGCGGGTTTGTCTCGGTCGCATCTGCGGCTTCGACGGTGAAGCATCAAGCGTTTTACGCAAATGCCATTAGCCCGGCTGAGGGCCGGGCTTGGCAGAAGCTTGCTACGATCGTCTGTGTATTAGTACAGACGAACGGCGCGGCGCTGTTCGCGCTGAACTTTCTTGGCGTGACGCTTAACAGCAGCAGCTGCCTTGCGCTTACGCTCAGAAGTTGGCTTCTCGTAAAATTCGCGGCTACGAACTTCAGCCAGTACACCGGCTTTTTCGCAGGAGCGCTTGAAACGACGCAGAGCTACGTCGAAGGGTTCGTTCTCTTTAACTTTGACGGCTGGCATCCAGAGCTACCTTCATTCATTACCGGGGTCAACATCCTCGCGGCAAAAGAGCACTTGAAGACGTCGGTTTTTAAGGGTTGCGGATGTTAACCCCTCATCGCTCGGAATGCAAAGCCTCTGATCGAAAACCGCTGGTCGGGGCATCACGCGGCGACTATTATGCGCGCCTTCGAATTCAGCCTAAACAAGGCGCAAACCCATGCTAGTACTGGGATTAGAAACTTCCTGCGACGAAACCGGCGTCGCTTTATACGACAGTGAGCGCGGCCTGCTGGCCGACGCGTTGTTCAGTCAGATCGACCTGCACCGCGTCTATGGCGGCGTGGTACCGGAGCTGGCCTCGCGCGATCACGTCAAGCGCATGCTGCCTTTGATCCGTCAGGTGCTGGCCGAAGCCGGCTGCGTGCCGACCGAGATCGACGCCATCGCCTACACCGCGGGTCCCGGCCTGGTCGGGGCGCTGCTGGTGGGGGCCTCATGCGCCCAGGCGCTGGCGTTTGCCTGGGGCATCCCGGCGCTCGGCGTGCATCACATGGAAGGCCATTTGCTGGCGCCGATGCTGGAGCCAAAACCGCCGGAATTCCCGTTCGTCGCTTTGTTGGTCTCCGGTGGTCATACGCAGCTGGTTCAGGTCGATGGCATCGGCCAATACAGCCTGCTCGGTGAAACGCTGGACGATGCCGCGGGCGAAGCTTTCGACAAGACTGCAAAAATGATGGGCCTGAATTATCCGGGCGGACCGGAAATCGCCAAGCTGGCAGAGAAGGGCGTCGCAGGACGTTTCACCTTCCCGCGTCCGATGTGCGATCGCCCGGGCCTGGATTTCAGCTTCAGCGGCCTGAAGACCTTCGCCCTCAACACCTGGCAGCAGTGCGTCAGCGCCGGGGACGACAGCGAGCAAGCCCGTTGCGACATCGCGCTGGCGTTCCAGCAGGCCGTGGTGGAGACTTTGACCATCAAGTGCAAGCGTGCCCTCAAGCAGGCCGGCATGAAGCGTCTGGTGATCGCCGGCGGTGTGAGTGCCAACAAGGCGTTGCGTGTTTCGCTGGAAAAAATGCTCGGCGACATGAAGGGCGATGTGTTTTATGCCCGTCCCGAGTTTTGCACCGATAACGGCGCGATGATCGCGTTTGCCGGCTGCCAGCGTTTGCAGGCTGGTCAGCAGGAGAGTCTGGCGATCAGCGTGCAGGCGCGCTGGCCGATGGAGCAGTTGTCGGCGCTGTGATGAGTGGCGCTCACGTGCGGTATTTAAAAATGCCGTTCGCGCCCGGCGAACAGGTCGCGTAGATTGCCCCGGTGGCGCCAGACGATCAGCAGTGTCAGCGTGCTCATCGGCAACAGCGCTGCCGGTTCCTGCCAGGCCAGCAACGGCAGGGTCAGCGGAGTGGCGATCAACGCCGCCAGCGAGCTGGTGCGGGTCAGGTAGAACGTCAGCAGCCAGGCGCACACGGCCAGCAGCGCAGCGGGTGGATACAGGCCCAGCAGCATGCCGGCCGCCGTGGCGACGCCCTTGCCACCGCGAAAGCGGAAGTACAACGGGAACAGGTGACCGATCACGGCGCAGACGCCGATCCACGCCTGATCCTGCAGCGAAAGGCCCATTGCCGAAGCGATCAGCACCGGCAACAGGCCTTTGCACAGATCACCCAGCAGGGTCAGGATCGCGAGTTTGCGTCCGGCCAGGCGCAGCATGTTGGTGGCGCCGGCATTACCCGAGCCACTCATTCGCGGATCCGGATTCCCGGTCAGGCGGCTGAGCAAAATGGCGAAGGACAGAGAGCCGAGCAGGTAGGCGAGGATCGCCAGTAACCAAAACATGCTAACTATTCCGGGCGAGGACGCCCTGATTCTAACGGCGCATTGCGCCCTTGTCGTGCAGCGGAGAAAAGTGCTTGGACAGAGTGTTTATCGAGGGCCTGGAAGTCGACACCGTGATCGGTGCCTACGACTGGGAGCGCGGCATCCGACAGTGCCTGCGTCTTGATTTGAGCTTCGCCTGGGACAATCGCCCGGCCGCCGCCGGTGACGACCTGACCCTGGCGCTCGATTACGCCAGTGTGTCCACACGGATCCAGGCCTTTGCCGAGCAATCCCGGTATCAACTGGTCGAGACCTTCGCCGAGCGTCTGGTTGAAGTGCTGATGAATGAATTCAAGATCACCTGGGTGCGCCTGAAACTGACCAAGCTAGGTGCCGTGCCGGCCGCCAAGGGTGGTGTGGGTGTGGAGATCGAGCGCGGATGCCGCTGACCCAGATCTATCTCGGGCTCGGTAGCAATATCGAGCGCGAAACCCATTTGCAGGCCGGTCTGGATGCCTTGTCCACGTTTCTGGTGGATATCCGCTGTTCGCCTGTGTTCGAAAGCCAGCCGGTGGGAATCAAGAGCGGGCCGTTCTTCAACTTCGTGGTGTCGGCGTTCACCGATCTGCCGTTGATCGAGCTGGATCGCCGCTTGAAGTTCATTGAAGCGGACAACGGTCGCTATGCGCCGGATCGCAAGGGCTTGCCGCTGGATATCGACGTGTTGCTGTACGGCGATCTGGCCGGCAACTTCGACGGGCTGATCCTGCCCCGGGCGGAAATCCTGAAAAATGCCTTTGTGCTGTGGCCGCTGTCTTTGATTGCGCCGGATCGGGTACATCCCGGTGTAGGAAAAAGCTTTGCCACATTGTGGGCCGAAGCGCAGATCGATCAGGTGCTGGCACCGGTCGGATTTGAATGGCGCGGTACTCAGCTCACGCCTTCAGGTCTGGCTTGAACGGTTTGATCCGCCCTGGCGAGGGCGGATCAAATGTTTTCAGGACGCCGCCGATTCCTTGTAAACCTTCAGCGCCTTGAGCCGTTCGCGCTTGAGTGCCTCGCCCAGTTCCGGGCCTTTGAATCCCTTCTCCAGCAACGGCTGCACTGCCACGCCGCGCGCCACATTGGCCGCGCCGCGCAGGTAATCCGCCTGTGGATAACTGCGCTGCTCAAGCCCTTTGCGGCCTCGGGCATCCATCTCGCACGCGACGATGAACTCTTCGAAACGCTGTGGCCGACGGTAAACGTCAAAGCTTTGCAGCAACTCGAGCAAGGTCGAAGCCTTCAGCTCCAGGGCGCGATGCCCGTGGGTGTGATATTGGCCGACCAGCAAGGCCAGTTCCTGACAGTCCTTCGGTGCCTTGAAGCGCTCGTTGACCGCTTTGATCAACTTCAGGCCTTTGTGCTCATGGGCGATGTGTCGTGGCCATTCCTCCTCTGGAGTAAGGCCTTTGCCGAGGTCGTGCAGCAGGCAGGCCCAGCGCACGGTCAACGGCTGCTTGTGCAGGGCTGACTGCTCAAGCACGCTCAGGGTGTGGATGCCGCTGTCGATTTCCGGGTGATGGGCTTCCGGTTGCGGCACGCCGAACAAGGCATCGACCTCTGGCATCAGCACCTTCAAGGCGCCGCAATCGCGCAGCACCTGAATGAAAACCTGGGGCTGATCTTCCATCAGTGCGCGGGAAATCTCTTTCCAACTGCGTTCGGCCGTAAGGGCTTCCAGCTCACCCGATTCGCTGAGCTGACGCATCAGCTCCAATGTCTCGGGCGCCACCTTGAAACCAAGCTCCGCGTAGCGGGCAGCAAAGCGCGCAACGCGCAGAACCCTGAGCGGATCTTCGGCAAACGCGGGGGAAACGTGGCGCAGAATCCGTTCTTCGAGATCGCGCTGGCCGTGGTAGGGGTCGGTCAGATTTTGCTGATCATCCTCAGCCATGGCGTTGATCGTAAGGTCACGGCGGATCAGGTCTTCTTCAAGTGTGACCTCGGGGCTGGCGTGAAAGGTGAAACCACCATAACCGCGACCGCTCTTGCGCTCGGTGCGGGCGAGGGCGTACTCCTCGCCGCTTTTCGGGTGAAGAAAAACCGGGAAGTCCGCGCCGACCGGGCGAAACCCCTTGGCGAGCATTTCTTCTGTGGTCGCGCCGACCACCACCCAATCGATATCGGTGACCGGGTTGCCCAGCAGGCGATCACGTACCGCACCGCCGACCTTGTAAATCTGCATAAAAAACCTCCGTTGGCCCGACAGGATAACTCTTGCGCCGGACTTTCGGAGGCCTGAACGGGATCAAAGATGAATGACGGCCAGGTCGAGTCGACCGTAATCCCCCTCGCTGTGTTCGCTACGAGGCGGAACGTGATGGGTCTTCATGATCTGGTCGCCTTGCAGGGTTTCCAGATGAATGTCGAAGCCCCACAACCGGTGCAGGTGTTTCAGGACCTCCTCGGTGGAATCGCCCAGCGGTTTGCGGTCGTGTTGCTGGTGGCGAAGAGTCAGCGAGCGGTCGCCGCGGCGGTCGATGCTGTAGATCTGCACGTTCGGTTCGCGATTGCCGAGGTTGTATTGCGCTGCGAGCGTTTCGCGAATGATCCTGTAGCCGCCCTCGTCATGGATCGCAGGCACCAGCAGATCGTCCTTCTGGTCGTCATCGAGAATGCTGAACAGTTTCAGGTCGCGGATCACCTTGGGTGACAGGTACTGCAGGATGAAGCTCTCATCCTTGAAGCTGCTCATGGCGAACTTGATGGTCGACAGCCAGTCGCTGCCGGCGATTTCCGGGAACCAGCGGCGGTCTTCTTCCGTAGGCTCTTCGCACATGCGACGGATGTCGCGATACATCGCAAAGCCCAGTGCGTATGGGTTGATGCCGTTGTAATAAGGGCTGTCGAACCCCGGCTGGAACACCACGCTGGTGTGGGACGTCAGGAACTCCATCATGAAGCCGTCGGTCACCAGGCCTTCGTCGTACAGGTCGTTCATCAGCGTGTAGTGCCAGAACGTCGCCCAGCCTTCGTTCATCACCTGGGTCTGGCGCTGTGGATAGAAATACTGGGCGATCTTGCGCACGATCCGCACGATCTCGCGCTGCCAAGGCTCCAGCAATGGCGCGTGCTTCTCGATGAAATACAGGATGTTTTCCTGTGGCTCGGCCGGAAAGCGTGCGTTGTCCTTGTCGCTGTACTTGTCTGCGCCTTTGGGAATGGTGCGCCACAGGTCGTTGATCTGCTTCTGCAGGTGTTCTTCGCGATCCTTCTGCCGACGCCGCTCTTCCTCGGCGGAAATCGGGTACGGACGTTTGTAGCGGTCGACACCGTAGTTCATCAGGGCGTGGCAGGAATCGAGCAGATCCTCTACGGCATCAATCCCGTGGCGCTCCTCGCACTGCATGATGTACTGCTTGGCGAACACCAGGTAATCGATGATCGAACTGGCGTCGGTCCAGGTGCGGAACAGATAGTTGCCCTTGAAGAAACTGTTGTGGCCGTAGCAGGCATGCGCAACCACCAGTGCCTGCATGCAGATGGTGTTTTCTTCCATCAGGTACGCGATGCACGGGTCCGAGTTGATCACGATCTCGTACGCCAGCCCCATCTGCCCGCGGCTGTAGGATTTCTCAGTGCTGAGGAAGTGCTTGCCGTAGGACCAATGGTGATAGCCCAGCGGCATGCCAACCGAAGCGTAGGCGTCCATCATCTGCTCGGCGGTAATCACTTCGATCTGGTTGGGGTAGGTATCCAAAGCATAACGGGCCGCGATACGGGCGATTTCACGGTCGTACGTCTGGATCAGCTCGAAAGTCCATTCCGAGCCTGTGGAAATGGGTTGGCGCTTCTGCTCTTTGGCGGTCTTGGCGGTCATGTCACTAACCTGCGCTGGAAGAGTTCACGGAAGACCGGATAGATATCCCCGGCCGAGACCAGTTGCTGCTGGGCAAAAGTGTCGGAAAAGGCTTCGGCGATGCGTTCGTACTCGTACCACAAGGCCTGATGTTCGCGCGGGGTGATCTCCACGTAAGTGTAGTACTGCACGAACGGCATGATCTGGTTGATCAGGATGTCGCGGCAGATCGGCGAATCGTCGTTCCAGTTGTCGCCGTCGGAAGCCTGCGCGGCGTAGATGTTCCATTCATTGCTCGGATAGCGCTCGGCCATGATCTCCTGCATCAGTTTCAGGGCGCTGGAAACGATGGTGCCGCCGGTCTCGCGGGAATAGAAAAACTCCTCTTCGTCCACTTCGCGGGCGCTGGTGTGGTGGCGGATGAACACCACGTCGATCTTGTCGTAGTTCCGCTTGAGGAACAGGTACAACAGGATGAAAAACCGTTTGGCGATGTCCTTGGTCGCCTGGGTCATGGAGCCGGAAACGTCCATCAGGCAGAACATCACGGCTTTCGAGCTGGGGTTTGGCTGCTTGATCAGCAGGTTGTACTTGAGGTCGAAGGTGTCGAGGAACGGCACCCGATGGATGCGCGCACTGAGTTTCTCGATTTCTGCCTCGAGATCCTGAATGTCGCCGAAGTTGTCGGGTTCTTCGCGTTTGAGTCGCGCCAGTTCCTCTTTGACCTCGCGCAGTTTGGCGCGGCTGCTGCCCGAGAGCGCAATGCGCCGGGCGTGGGCCGAACGCAGGGTACGGATGATGTTGATCCGCGACGGGTTGCCCTCGTTGCTGATCCCCGCACGTACGGTCTTGAAGGTGTCGGTGCCGGTCAGGTTGCGCTTGACCAGGTTGGGCAGTTCGAGGTCCTCGAACATGAATTCGAGGAATTCTTCCTGGGTGATCTGGAAGACGAACTCGTCCATGCCTTCGCCGGAGTTGCCGGCCTTGCCCGGCCCTCGGCCTCCGCCGCCTCCCGGCGGACGGGCGATGTGTTCGCCAGCGGTGAATTCCTTGTTGCCGGGGTGAACCACGGTCTGCTTGCCGCCGCGACCATGGTGAAGCACCGGTTCGTCGATATCGCGACCGGGAATGCTGATCTGCTCGCCGTGTTCCATATCGGTGATGGAACGCCGGCTGACCGCCTCTTCGACAGCCTTCTTGATGTGGTCACGGTAACGCCGCAGGAAGCGCTGACGGTTCACCGTGCTCTTGTTCTTGCCATTGAGACGTCGGTCGATCACATAGCTCATGACTGCTCCTTAGAAGCTGTCCTGCAAAGGGGCGAGCGGTCATGCAGCATTGAACCGAATGCCAAGGGACGTACACGCTCCCCCAAGCGCTTTGGGTGCTGCCTGAACCTCGCTACCGCCTTTCGAACACCTTCCAGAGGCCTGTGTAGCAGAAAATGCAGGCACAGGCCTCGGGCTGACGACAACCGGTCTGACCGGCCGCGGTTTACTGTGATTTTCTGACCCGCAGGTACCACTCGGAGAGCAGTCGTACCTGTTTGTCGGTGTAGCCGCGTTCGACCATTCGTGTAACGAAGTCGTTGTGCTTCTGTTGATCCTCTTTGCTGGCCTTGGCGTTGAAGCTGATGACTGGCAGCAGGTCTTCGGTGTTCGAGAACATTTTCTTCTCGATGACCACCCGCAGTTTTTCGTAGCTGAGCCAGGTCGGGTTCTTGCCGTTGTTGTTGGCCCGGGCGCGCAGCACGAAGTTGACGATTTCGTTTCGGAAATCCTTCGGATTGCTGATGCCGGCCGGTTTCTCGATTTTTTCCAGCTCCTCGTTGAGGGCGACGCGGTTGAGGATCTCGCCGGTTTCCGGATCGCGGTATTCCTGATCCTGAATCCAGAAGTCCGCATACAGCACGTAGCGGTCGAAGATGTTCTGGCCGTACTCGCTGTAAGACTCGAGGTAGGCGGTCTGGATCTCCTTGCCGATGAATTCGATATAACGCGGTGCCAGGTACTCTTTCAGGTAGCGCAGATAGCGTTCCCGGGTCTCGGCCTGGAACTGTTCCTGTTCGATCTGCTGTTCCAGCACGTAGAGCAGGTGTACCGGGTTGGCGGCGATTTCATGGGGATCGAAGTTGAAGACCTTGGACAGGATCTTGAACGCGAACCGGGTCGACAGACCGTTCATGCCTTCGTCGACGCCCGCTGCATCGCGGTATTCCTGGATCGACTTGGCCTTCGGATCGGTGTCCTTGAGGTTTTCGCCGTCATACACCCGCATCTTGGAGTAGATGTTGGAGTTTTCAGGCTCCTTCAGGCGGGACAGCACGGTGAACTGCGCCAGCATCTTCAGGGTGTCCGGCGCGCAATGCGCCTTGGCCAGGGAGCTGTTGAACAGCAGCTTGTCGTAGATCTTCACCTCGTCACTGACGCGCAGGCAGTACGGCACCTTGACGATGTAGATCCGGTCGATGAAGGCTTCGTTGTTCTTGTTGTTGCGGAAGGTGTGCCACTCCGATTCGTTGGAGTGGGCGAGCAGGATCCCGGTGAACGGAATCGCGCCAAGGCCTTCGGTACTGTTGTAGTTGCCTTCCTGAGTGGCGGTCAGCAATGGGTGGAGCACCTTGATCGGTGCCTTGAACATCTCGACGAATTCCATCAGGCCCTGGTTGGCCCGGCACAGCGCACCGGAGTAGCTGTAGGCGTCGGCGTCGTTCTGCGGGAATTCTTCGAGTTTGCGGATATCGACCTTGCCCACCAGCGCGGAGATGTCCTGGTTGTTTTCGTCACCCGGTTCGGTCTTGGCCACGGCGATCTGGTTGAGGATCGACGGGTACAGTTTGACCACACGGAACTGGCTGATGTCGCCGCCGAATTCGGCCAGGCGCTTGGTGGCCCATGGCGACATGATGGTGTTCAGGTAGCGCCGTGGAATGCCGAAGTCTTCTTCGAGGATCGCGCCATCTTCGGTGGCGTTGAACAGACCCAGTGGCGATTCGAATACCGGCGAGCCCTTGATCGCATAGAAGGGCACTTTTTCGATGAGCTGTTTCAGCTTCTCGGCCAGGGACGACTTGCCGCCGCCGACAGGGCCGAGCAGATAGAGGATCTGTTTCTTCTCTTCCAGGCCCTGAGCGGCATGACGGAAATACGACACGATCTGGTCGATGCATTCTTCCATCCCGTGGAAGTCTTCAAAGGCCGGATAGCGACGGATCACCTTGTTGGAAAAGATGCGCGACAGTCTCGAGTTGGTCGAGGTGTCGAGCAGTTCCGGTTCGCCGATGGCCAGCAATAGACGCTCGGCGGCGGAAACGTAGGCACTGCGATCCTTTTTGCACAGTTCCAGGTACTCCTGCAGGGAGAATTCTTCCTGGCGTGTGGACTCGAAGCGTTGTTGGAAGTGGCTAAAGATACTCATGACGTCACCTCGCTCGATACGTGGAGCCGACGCCGGATCACTCAGTCGATGCTGGCAAGCAGCTGCAATGGCAGCTGTTGTTTACCCCCCAGAACACTTTCGCGATCGACAATCGCGAAAGTCACTCCCGATGACCCGTGCGCCGGTGTACCGGCTCTCCCCTGTTTTGGATGGCCTGGGCTTAAGGATAGTTGGGAATTCGGGAGGTAAAGGCGAGATACGTAATTAGTTGTGGCAGACCGTTCGTCTGCCACCGCGCAAGCCCGCGGGAGCCGGGGCCTGCACGTTACAAAAAAATTATTCGGAGGTGCCTTGCGCGGTTTCCGCAGGAAAAGTCGTACGCCACAGTTCGAAGCCGCCGTCCATGCTGTAGACGTTGGAGAAGCCTTGGCTCACGAGGTACGCCGCAGCACCCTGGCTCGAGTTGCCGTGGTAGCAGACCACGACGGTGGGTGCATCGAGGTCGGCGCCCTGGATGAAAGCATGGAGGGAATGATTATCCAGATGCTTCGAGCCGCTGATGTGCAGTGCGGCAAATGTTGCCGGGTCACGGACGTCGACGACCACAGCACCTTGCTCGCGCAGGGCCTGGGCCTGTTCCGGGGGGATACGTTTGAATTCGCTCATGGCGGGCTCCTGTGGCTCGGCTGAAAACGCAGTCTAGCGCGGGGCGCTGACGGGAGAAGATTCGGTGATCAGTGGCGCGACGTTGGGCAGTACGGCCCCATGCTCGTCGCATTTGCATGACAGGCGTTCGCCGCTGTCGACGTTCATCAGGGTCAGGCTGCCGCCCCATACGCAACCGGTGTCGAGGGCCGAGATGCCGGGCTCGTGAACGTTGCCTTCCAGTGCCGCCCAGTGACCGAAAATGATCCGCAGACCACGGGTCTTGCGTTCCTTGTGCTGGAACCAGGGCTTGTAGCCCGGCGGCGCGGTGTCGAGGCCTTCCTTGCTCTTGAGGTCGAGCTTGCCTTCGGCGGTGCAGAAACGCATGCGGGTGAAGTAATTGGTGATGACTCGCAGGCGTGTCACGCCTTTGAGGTCGCTGTCCCATTTCGCCGGCTCGTTACCGTACATGCCGTCGAGAAAGGGTGGAAGCAGGTTGTCGTCACGCAGCGCGGTCTCGACTTCTTCAGCGTACTTGAGCGCCTTGCGCAGCGACCATTGCGGCGGGATACCCGCGTGCACCATGGCCACTTCGCGTTGTTCGTCGTAGTGCATGAGTTTCTGCTGGCGCAACCATTCCATCAGTTCGGCGCAGTCCGGCGCTTCAAGGATTTCACGCAGCGTGTCGGACTTCTTCATGCGCTCGATGTTCTTCGCCGCTGCCAGCAAGTGCAGGTCGTGATTACCGAGTACGCAGACCAGCGAGTCGCGCATGCCATAAAGGAAGCGCAGGGTTTCCAGCGATTGGGGGCCTCGGTTGACCAGATCACCCACCAGCCACAGGCGATCCAGAGCCGGGTCGAACGCCACCTGCTTGAGCAGGCATTTGAGCGGTTCGAGGCAGCCTTGCAGGTCGCCGACGGCATAGGTCGCCATCAGTGCAGGGCTCCGGGAACGGCGAGGCGGAAGGGCTTGATGATCGCATCGAAATGCTTGCCGTCGTCGGCGACCATTTCGTAAGTGCCCTGCATGGTACCGACCTTGGTGGTCATCACCGTGCCACTGCTGTAGGTGTGGCTTTTACCGGCGCCGATCAACGGTTGCTGGCCGACCACGCCGGCGCCGCGCACTTCTTCGACATGCCCGTCGCCATCGGTTATCACCCAGTGGCGCGACATCAGGCGGGCCGGTTGCTCGCCATTGTTCTGCACGGTGATGGTGTAGGCGAAGGCAAAGCGCTCGTGCTCGGGTTGCGATTGGTCTGCCAGATAGTGGGTAACGACACTGACATCGACCTGGTAGCGAGGATCGGACATGCAAAAGGCCTTAAAAACGAAGCGGGACGCGGGGCGTAGCTGATTGGGATTCAGTCTAGGCAAGTATCGGGCAGTAGACCAGAGTTGGCGTCCCGCCCGATAGCGATCATTGCCGGTCAGTCGGCTTCAGGCGCCTTTGCCGGCTGTTCGGCGAGCTTGTCGGCCAGGCGCACGAACGCGGCCAGATCGAGTTGCTCGGGGCGCAGGCTGCCATCGACGCCGGCGGCTTCGATTTCGGCATTGCTCAGCAACTGCTTGAGGGTGTTGCGCAGGGTCTTGCGGCGCTGGTTGAAGGCTTCACGCACCACACGCTCGAGCAGGCGATGATCCTTGGCCGGATGCGGCAGCACCGCGTGCGGTACCAAGCGGACAATTGCCGAGTCGACTTTCGGTGGCGGATTGAATGCGCCCGGGCCGACGTTGAACAGGTGTTCGACCCGGCAGTGGTACTGAACCATGATCGACAATCGACCCCAGTCACCGCCACCCGGACCTGCGGCCAGACGCTCGACCACTTCCTTCTGCAGCATGAAGTGCATGTCGCGGATGATGCCGGCGTTGTTCAGCAGGTGGAAAATCAGCGGCGTGGAGATGTTGTATGGCAGGTTGCCGACCACGCGCAGGCTGTTCGGCGCAGCGTTCAGGCTGTTGAAATCGAACTTCAGCGCATCGCCCTGATGCAGGTTGAAATTGCTCTTGTTGGCAAACTGCTGGTTGAGGATCGGGATCAGGTCCTTGTCCAGCTCCACCACGTCCAGCTGTGCGCCGGAGTTGAGGATGCCGGCGGTCAATGCGCCCTGGCCCGGCCCGATTTCCAGCATGCGGTCGCCGGCCTTGGCACTGATGGAGCGCAGGATGCGGTCGATGACGCCGGCATCGTGCAGGAAGTTCTGGCCAAAGCGTTTGCGCGCCTTGTGTTGGTATTGCTCGGTCATAAACGGGTCTCGGCCATCTGGTAGGCGGTTTCCAGGGCGACTTGCAGGCTGCCGGTGTCGATCTTGCCGCTGCCGGCCAGATCCAGGGCGGTGCCATGGTCGACCGACGTGCGGATGATCGGCAGGCCCAGGGTCACGTTGACTGCAGCGCCGAAGCCTTTGTACTTCAGCACGGGCAGGCCCTGGTCGTGGTACATCGCCAGCACTGCATCGCAGTGCTCCAGATATTTGGGGGTAAACAGAGTGTCGGCAGGCAGCGGGCCACGAAGGTCCATGCCCTCGCCGCGCAGGCGCTCCAATGTGGGTTCGATGATGTCGATTTCTTCATGGCCCAGGTGTCCGCCTTCACCGGCGTGCGGGTTAAGCCCGCAGACCAGGATGCGCGGTTGGGCGATGCCGAATTTTTGTTGCAGATCAGCGTGCAGAATCCGCGTGACCCGCTCCAGCCGCTCCGGCGTGATCGCATCGGCGATGTCGCGCAAGGGCAGGTGAGTGGTGACCAGCGCCACGCGCAAACCGCGGGTCGCGAGCATCATTACCACTTGGGCGGTGTGGGTCAGGTCGGCGAGAAATTCGGTGTGGCCGGAAAACGCGATGCCCGATTCGTTGATCACGCCTTTGTGCACCGGGGCGGTGATCATTCCGGCGAAGTCGCCGTTCAGGCAGCCGTTGCCGGCGCGGGTCAGGGTTTCGAGGACGAATGCGGCGTTGGCCTTGTCCAGTTGCCCGGCGACCACGGGGGCGCTGAGCGGGGTGTCCCAGACGTACAGGCTGTTGGCGGGCGCCGGTGCGTCCGGCCAGTGGTCAGGCGCCACTTCCAGCAAGCTGACGGCCAGCCCCAGCTGCGCGGCCCGCTCTTGGAGCAGGTCGCGGCTGGTGATGGCAATCAGGGGATGTGGCTGGGCTTGCGAGGCGAGCAGCAGGCACAGGTCGGGACCGATGCCGGCCGGTTCGCCGGGTGTCAGCGCGAAACGCTTGGGTTTCACTGCGCTGCCTGGTCTGCACCAGGGAGTTTGATCTCTACGTACGCTTCGTCACGGATCTGACGCAGCCAGGTTTGCAGCTCTTCGTCGTATTTGCGGTTACGCAGTACGGTCATCGCTTGCTGCTCACGGGCCTGTTCGGTGCTATCGGTGGCGCGACGGCCAAGGACTTCCAGAACGTGCCAGCCGTACTGGGTCTGGAACGGCTTGGACAGCTGACCCTGCGGGGACTTGGCCATCACGGCGCGGAATTCCGGTACCAGTGCGTTCGGGTCGATCCAGTTCAGGTCGCCGCCGTTGAGGGCAGAGCCCGGGTCTTCCGAATACTTCTTGGCCAGTTCGGCGAAATCTTCACCGGCTTCGATGCGGTTGTAGAGCGATTGGGCCAGCTCCTTGGTCTTGGCTTCGTCGCGAACCGGACTTGGCTTGACCAGGATGTGGCGCACATGCACTTCGTCGCGCATCTGGCTCTCGCCACCACGTTTTTCCAGCAGCTTCAGGATGATGAAACCACCCGGAGTGCGTGCCGGTTGAGTGATTTCGCCAGTCGCCATGCGGCTCAGTTCACGGTCGAACGGCGGTGGCAGTTGAGCGGCTTTACGCCAGCCCATATCGCCGCCTTCCAGCGCGTTGTCACTGGCAGAGTTGGCTACGGCCATCTGGCCGAAGTCGGCGCCTTGCTTGAGCTGCTGGTAAACCTCCATCGCCTTGCGAGCGGCACTCTGAATCGCTTCGGAGTTGGCGCTTTCCGGGGTCGGGATCAGGATGTTGGCCAGATGCAGCTCTTCGGACAGTTGCATCTTGCCCAGGTCGGAGGCAAGGAAGTTCTTCACCTCCTGTTCCGAGACCTGGATGCGTTCGGCCACGCGGCGCTGGCGTACACGGCTGATGATCATTTCGCGGCGGATCTGCTCGCGAGCGTCTTCATAGGAGAGGCCGTCACGGGACAGGGCAATGCGGAACTGCTCCGGGGTCATGTTGTTGCGCTGGGCAATGGTGCCCACAGCCTGGTTCAGTTCCTCATCGGTGATGCGGATACCGGAACGCTCGCCGATCTGCAGTTGCAGGTTTTCGACGATCAGGCGCTCGAGCACCTGTTGGTCCAGCACGCCCGGAGGTGGTAAACCGCCGCCACGCTTGGCGATGGTTTGCTGAACTTCGTGGACGCGTTGATCCAGCTGGCTCTGCATGACTACGTCGTTGTCGACGATGGCCACCACTTTATCGATGGACTGCACCGCGGCGTTGGCCGCGGTACCCAGGAACAGCGCGCCCAGCATCAGCGGGCGCAGACAATCAGAAAGCTTGGTCTTCACGTTGACGATAACCTTGGATGCCTTTGTCGAGGAAGCTCTCTACCTTGGCGCCGGTGAGGCCGCCGAGTCCCTTCAGAACAATTTGGAGGAAGACGCCGTGGTCGCCTTTTTCGTTTTGCGGAGCTTCCTGACTGAATTCGTCGTAGGAAACCCAGTAACGGTTGATCAGGCGCAGTTTCCAGCAGCAGTTGTCGTACTCGAAACCACCGAAGGCTTCCAGTGTACGGTTGCGGTTGTAGTCGTACTGCCAGCGGCTGATGGCGCTCCATTGTGGAACGATTGGCCAGATGACCGAGAAGTCATGCTGCTGGATCTTGTAGTAGTCCTTCACGTAGCCAGGTTGACCCGGTGTGCCGTAGTCACCGCCGCCCACCGACCACTTGCCGGTGTTCTGGTCGTAACGAACCTGGTCGTTGCGATAGCGATAGCCGACGTTGACCACCTTGTTCGGGTTGTCTTCAGGCTGGTAGTGGAACATCGCGCTGCCGGAACGCGGGCTGTGGCTGTCCGGATCCCAGTTGTAGTCGGCAGTGGTGCGCCAGTCGCGGTTCCAGCGGTATTCGTATTCCAGTGCATAAGGCGAAACACTGGACTTGGCGTCGTCGCGATCGTTGAACGCGATACCCGGAAGTTGAACCTTGCGATCCTTGAAGTACAGCGCCTGGCCGACACTGATGCGTTGACGTTCGAAGCCGTCGTCTTCGATCCAGCGACTGGTCACGCCCAGCGACAGCTTGTTCTCGTCGCCGACACGGTCGGAGCCGGAGAAGCGGTTGTCACGGAACAGCGACGCGTAGTTGAAGGTGTACTCGCTGGTGTCGAATACCGGAATGTCTTCCTGGTCCACCTCGGGTACATAGAGGTAGAACAAGCGCGGTTCCAGGGTCTGACGATAGTTCTTGCCAAAGAAGGATGTGTTGCGGTCGAAGTACAGGCCACCGTCAATGCTGGCGATAGGTACGCCGCGGTTCTGGTTGCTGTCGAACTTGCCGAACAGTTTCTGGTTCTCCGGCGACAACGCGGCGATATCCGACTTGCCTTTGCTGTCCAGATCCAGTTGATACTGCGTGTACTGGTACTTCAACGATGGTTTCAGGAAACCATAGGTCCAGTTCATTGGCAGGCTGACGCCTGGTTTCAGATTCAGACGGTCGCCATTGGCGCGAGCGAGGCCGAACACGTTGTTGTCGAGGCGAGGCTCGGTTGTGCCGTCTTCGTTCGTGAAATCGCCATTTTTCAGATCGCGATCGAAACGAACGATCTCGGTCTCGTAATCGAAATCCAGTCCTTCCGGATGATACGGCAGCTGGCCATTGAAGGTGATTTGCGGCAGGCGGTCATACGGTGTGATGTTCGATACGGTTGCCAGCTGATACGCCTGGGCATTCAAACGGGCGGTGTAGCTGTCGCCACGATAGGTGACCGAGCCCTGCTGGTTCACGTAGTCGGCACTTTTCACGCCGATCTGGTCGGTCTGCAGATCCTGGAAGTAATAAGGATCGCTGATCTTGGTGTAGTCCACCTGGGTGAGCACGCGGGAGTCGAGACCACCCTTGTGCTGCCAGTTGTACATGTAGCGAGTCTTGTCGTAGTCGGTCTGGCCCTTGCGCTCGTCGTCCTCGTCGTTGAGATACGCTGCGCCGAACTGACCTTCGCTCGACTTGGTCAGGTAACGGAATTCGCCTTCCATCAACATGCCGCGCTTGCTCATGTAGCGCGGATACAACGTGGCATCGTAGTTCGGTGCCAGGTTGAAGTAGTACGGGGTCACCAGCATGAAGCCGGTGTCGCTGCCGGTGCCGATGGTCGGCGGCAGGAAACCCGACTGACGACGGTCGTCGATCGGAAAGTAGATGTACGGCGTGTACAGGACAGGAATGTCCTTGACCCGCAACGTCACGTTGGTCGCGGTACCGAAGCCGGTAGCAGGGTTCAGGGTGATGTTGTTGCCCTTGAGCTGCCAGGCGTTGCTGTTCGGTTCGCACGTGGTGTATGTGCCGTCCTTCAGACGGATGATCGCGTTTTCGGCACGCTTGGCGTACAGCGCGTTACCGCGGATGCGCGACTTGTGCATGACGTATTCGGCGTTGTCGACCTTGGCTTCACCGGTGTCCAGCTGCACATCGGCGTGGTCGCCGACGATCAGCGCGCCGTTGTCGCGAATGCGCACGTTGCCCGCCAGTTCGCCACGGCTCTCGGCCTGATACAGGTTGGCCTCGTCGGCTTCGACCTGCATGCTGCCCTGACGCATGACCACGTCACCGGCGAGACTCGCGACCTGCGAATCCTGCTGGTAACGCGACGCTTTGGCGCCGATGAAGGTCGGGGCGTCACTTTTATTCGTCTTGTCATTCATGCCAGGACGAATCGGTTCGATATAGGAACCAGAGCAGTAAGGACCGGTCTCGGCCAGCTGGGCGGCGGTGAGTTTCTCGCGCGGAACCCAGTCGAGGTGACTGTAGTCTTCGCTACGGGATTTCAGGCCACGGCCCTTGGACTCGGTAACCAGTACCGGCTTGGGCCCGGACTCCGCAGTGGAGCCGCTCTCGGCCGGGGCTTCGCCAGCGGCACTGACGGCACTGCCGTCATGCACGGGACGCGGCGGCAAGGTAGCGGCCGGCGTCTTCGGCGAGCAGGCCCAGCCTCCCGTTGCCGAGACGGCGCAGTCATACTGCTCGGCGGCAACAACGAATGAACTGGCCAGAGGTTGCATAGCCAGCAGACTGCCGGTTACCAACAACGGAAATTTTTTACGAAACGCGGGGGATTTCAATGCCATCTTATTAGTCCGGGCTTCCTGCGTGCCATCTGCCCGCGGTGTGGGCCGCACGCCTCTCGATGGTCTGAAAAAGATGCTGGATAATAAAGCATGACCCGCTTGACGGCTAGCGCCGTCGGAGACCCTTGCAATGCCTGATCAAGATGTACGCTTGCAACACCTGAAAGTTTGGCTCGATGAACAGTTGGCAACCCTTTTTGCAGATCAGGGCTGGGGAGCCGTACCCCCGGCCACGTTGACCGCGGCCAGCAGCGACGCGAGTTTCCGTCGGTATTTCCGTTGGGAAGGCGCGGGTCGCAGCTTCGTCGTGATGGACGCGCCGCCACCTCAGGAAAACTGCAAACCGTTCGTGGATATCGCCTTTTTGCTCGCGAAATCCGGCATCAACGTGCCGAAAATTTATGCAGAAGACCTCGAACGCGGGTTTCTTTTGCTCAATGACCTGGGCAACAAGACCTATCTGGACGTGATCGACAGCGAAAATGCCGACGCGTTATTCAGCGATGCCCTGCAAGCACTGCTGGCTTTTCAGCAGCTGCCGATGGTGGCGCCGCTGCCGAGCTATGACGTCGCGTTGTTGCGCCGCGAGCTGGAACTGTTTCCCGAGTGGTACGTGAAACGCGAGTTGGGCGTCGAGTTCGATGCAACCCAACAGCAGCAGTGGCAAAAGGTCAGCGATCTGCTGATCGACAGCGCCCTGGCCCAACCGAAGGTCTTGGTGCACCGCGACTACATGCCACGCAACCTGATGCTCAGCGAGCCAAATCCCGGCGTGCTGGATTTCCAGGACGCCGTGTACGGCCCGGTGACCTACGACGTGACTTGCCTGTTCAAGGACGCCTTCCTCAGCTGGCCTGAAGAGCGTGTGCGCGGCTGGCTGGAAAGCTACTGGCAGCAGGCGTCGGCGCTTAACATCCCGGTGCAGCCGGACTTCGAAGAGTTCCTGCGCGCCAGCGACCTGATGGGCGTGCAGCGCCATCTGAAAGTCATCGGCATCTTCGCCCGCATCTGCCATCGCGATGGCAAGCCGCGTTACCTCGGCGATGTGCCGCGTTTCTTCTCCTATATAGAAGCGGTCATCGCGCGCCGTCCCGAGCTGGCGGATCTGCAGGCACTGCTCGCCAGCCTGCGTGGTGGAGTGACGGCATGAAGGCAATGATTCTGGCGGCGGGCAAAGGCGAGCGCATGCGCCCGCTGACCCTGACCACCCCCAAACCGCTGGTGCGAGCCGGTGGCGTGCCGCTGATTGAATACCACCTGCGCGCCCTCGCGGCGGCAGGTTTCAATGAGATCGTGATCAACCATGCCTGGCTCGGACAGCAGATCGAAGATCATCTGGGCGATGGTTCGCAGTTCGGCGTGTCGATCCAGTACTCGCCAGAGGGCGAGCCACTGGAAACCGGTGGCGGAATTTTCCGCGCCTTGCCGCTGTTGGGCGACGACGCGTTTCTGGTAGTTAACGGTGACATCTGGACCGATTACGACTTCAGCGTGCTGCATCAGCCGATCAGCGGCCTGGCACATCTGGTGCTGGCGGACAATCCGGCCCATCACCCGACCGGCGACTTCACCCTGACCGACGGCCAGGTGCGTGATGGCCAGACCGACGCGGCGACCCTGACCTACAGCGGTATCGCCGTGCTGCACCCGCAGTTGTTCGATGGCTGCAGCGACGGTGCCTTCAAACTGGCGCCGCTGCTGCGTAAAGCCATGGCGAACGGGCAGGTGACCGGCGAGCGGTTGAAAGGTCACTGGGTCGATGTCGGCACGCACGAGCGTCTGGCCGAAGCTGAAGCCTTGATAGAAGCGAGTCGCTGATATGTTGTGGCCAGGGACTCTGATTGGAGCCGGAGCGGGTTTTGCTATTGCCAGCATTCCGGGGGCCATGCTTGGTGCTTTGTTGGGGCAGGCGCTGGATCGGCGTCTGCATTTGCAGAGCTGGGGGCATTTGCGGGAAAAACTCGGCGGTCGGCCGATGCTGCGCAACGACGAGCTGTTGTTCGTGTTGCTCGGGCGTCTGGCCAAGAGCGACGGGCGGGTCACGGACGGTCACATCCAGCAGGCGCGTCACGAGATGCGCGCGCTGGAAATGAGCGAGCCGGCGCAGCGCCGGGCGATTGCCGCGTTCAATCGCGGCAAGTCAGGCAACGACAATCTGCGCGGTTATCTGCGTCGGTTGAGTGCTCAGCCTCATGCGGCCGAAGGCGTGTTGCGCGCCTGTTGGCGAATGGTCTGGGCCGATGGCCGGGCCGGTGTCAGCGAGCGTGAATTGCTGGCGCAGTGGGGCAAGTGGCTGGGCTGGACGACGCACCAGATTCAGGCGCTGGCGGCGGATTACGAGCCGCACAAGCGTCCGATCGTCAGCGCGGCGGTGAGCTATCAGGAGGCGATGCGCCTGCTCGGCGTATCGGCCACCAGCGAACCGGCGCAGATCAAGCGTGCCTATCGACGCCTGCTCAGCCGACATCACCCGGACAAGGTGGCCGGGACGGGCGCCACGCCGGCGCAGGTGCGTGAGGCCACCGAGAGGACCCGCGAATTGCACAATGCCTACACGTTGATTCGCGAACGGCGGGATTTTCGTTAGGCATAAAAAAATCGCAGCGTCGGGCTGCGATTTTTTTTGTCTGCGTTTTGACGGTCCGGACTTTTAGTCCGGGCTCTGCGGATTCAGCCAGCCACGCACCCGGCGGAACAATTGCTCCTGCTCGGCCTTGTTGTCCGGCAGGGCCTTGAGTGCGACCTGACTGAAAGAGGACGTCTTCAGCCGCTTGCTCGCCTGCATGCGCTCCAGTGCCGAGTTGCGGTCCGGCGCCTTATCCATGTAGAAAATGTCGGCTGTCGGCAGTTTCAGGGTCGGTGTCAGTTCCACCAGTTCCGGTTTGGCCTTGGCCGGGGTCTGCGCGGCCACCAGCAGCAGCTTCTCGACCTGCGAGCTCTGTCGCTCGCTCACGTAACGCGCCGCCCAGTAGGCGCCGGTACCATGACCGAGCACGACGATGCTGCGCGCGCTTTGTTGTTCGGCGTAGGCCAGTGCCGCGTCGATGCGGGCGAAGATTCGCTCGGCGTCGGCCTTGGACTGTTCTTCGGTGGATTCAGCCACGACTTTGTCGGCCACATCGGCTTCGCCGCCGGCGGCTTGTTCGATCGGCTCGGCGGTGGTCGAATCCTTGCTGCCCGGGTCGGCGGTTTTCGGTGCGGCGGGGGCTTCAGCCACGCGCGGTGCGATGGCATCGCTTTGCAGATCGGGCAGGGTGATACTCAGGCTGCTCCACTCGACGTCCGGCAACTTGCGGCGCAACGGGCCGATCGCCTGGGGCCAGTCAGCGGTTTCGCCGGCACCGGGAACGAGGATCACCGCGCCTTTGGGTTCGGCGGTGTTGGCCGGTTTCCACAGGGCGAGGAAGGTGTCGCTGCCCGCTTGCAGTTGCTGTTGTTCCTGGGCCGGAACCTTGCGTTCGAGTGCCGCGGCTTCTTCCTGACTACGCTCAAGCAGTGGCTGGCGTTCGACCGGTTTTTCTTCGGCGGCTTTTTCTGCGGCGGGGGCGGGTGCCGGATCCGCAGCTTCGACGGAAAACGCACAAGGCAGGATCAGCGACAGGCACAATGCTGGCATTGCCAGGCGATAGACAGGGGGCATCGGTTATTCCAGGCCAGAAGTTATCCCGGCAGCCTAATGGGTTGGTCAGAATTTGTCAGTGTATGAGACTTCAATGATGCGTTTTTGCTGCCTGTGGGTTATCGGCTGTCTGGCGTTTCCCTTGATGGGTTGGGCGGCGCCTGCGCCACCGAGCCACCTCGCGCGGTTATCGGCGAGCGAACAACAGTGGCTCGCACAGCACAATGAATTGCGCGTGGGCCTGGTGTTGCAGGCGCCGTACGCGCAATACGACCGGCGCTTGCAGCGGCTGTCAGGGGCCAACGTCGAAGTCATGAAAGCATTGGCCAGGGCGCTGAATGTCGAGCTGAGCTGGCGCAATTTTCAGGATCTGGCCCAACTCGAGGCTGCTGCCCGGGATGGCGAAATCGACATCGCTCCGGGCCTGACCCAGACCCCGGGCGGGCTGCGTCTGTGGCAGTTCTCCGACCCGTACATGCGCGTGCCGCAACTGGTGGTCAGCGACCAGAAAAGCAGCGCGACCGTGGAGCTGGAAAAACTCGACAGCCAGACCCGCGTCGCCGTGCGCATGCCCGGCGTCACCGCCGATTACCTGCGCGGCAACTATCCGCACCTGAATCTGCAAGGCGTACCGATGGAGCGTCAGGCGCTGCAACTGTTGCTGAGTCAGCAGGCGTCCTACGCGGTGGTCGATGAGGCGCAGCTCGGTCGACTGTCGGCGGAGCCGGAGT
The DNA here is from genome assembly GCF_059423925.1 of Pseudomonas sp. GW458-11-26-14-LB4. Classification (NCBI taxonomy): domain Bacteria; kingdom Pseudomonadati; phylum Pseudomonadota; class Gammaproteobacteria; order Pseudomonadales; family Pseudomonadaceae; genus Pseudomonas; species Pseudomonas sp. GW458-11-26-14-LB4. The sequence continues at coordinate 30,180 of NZ_JBWKYU010000001.1, read as the reverse complement.
TTGCCGGGCTGGTGGTGGTCGGTGATATCGGTCTGCCGCAACTGCTGCGCATCGGCACCCGCCGCGACTGGCCGGAACTGGCCGGAATCGTTGAAAGCGCCCTGCGCGCAATCCCGGCCAAGGATCTGGAACGCCTGCATGCGCAATGGCTGCAACCCAAGTATCCACGGCTTTCCGAGTCGCCGGGCTTCTGGCAGAACCTGAGTCTGTTGTTCGCAGTGTTGCTGCTCAGCTGCGTGGCCATCGTGTTCTGGCAACGCCGCCAGCAACGCAGTCTTGAACAACGTTTGTTCGACGCGCGTGAAGACATCGCCCTGCGTGCCGCCAGCGAAGAAGCCCTGCGCCTGACCCAGTTTTCCATCGATCAGAGCACCGTCGGCATTCTCTGGGTCAACTGGGACAGCCATGTGCGCTACGCCAACCGTGCGGCAGAAAACATGCTCGGTTATCCACAGGGCGCCATCATTGATCGGCCGTTGATCGACTTCGAACCGGGCCTGCACATGGACCGCTGGCTCAACCTGTGGAAACGCGCCCGGGCCAGCGAAGAAGGGCCGCTTAGTTTTGAAACCAACTGTGTGCGGGCCGATGGCAGTGTGCTGCCGGCGGACGTGTCGCTGAGTTTCCTGCGTTTTCGTGATGGCGAATACCTGGTGGTTTATCTCACCGATGTCACCGAGCGCCGTCGTGCCCTGGCTGCGTTGCAGGAAAGCGAGGCGCGGCTGCAAGGCATCGCGGCCAATGTGCCGGGGCTGGTGTTCCGTCTCGAGCGCGCACCGGTAACCGGGCAGATCGACTTTGCCTACATCAGCGAGGGCAGCGAAAGTCTGGTCGGCTACGCGCCGGCCGCCATCGCCCATCGCGACATGGGCCTGCGCAGCCTGGTGCATCCGGATGACCGGGCCGCTTATCACCAGACCCAGGATCAAGCGCTGGACACCGACAGCGACTGGTCGTGGCAGGGCCGGATCCTCACGCGCCAGGGCGAGCAACGCTGGGCCGAAATCAAGGCGATCACCCGTCAGCTGGAAGGCGGTTCATATGTCTGGGACGGCATTGTCTGGGACATCACCGAAAGCAAACGCATCGAACTGGAGCTGGCGGCCTCCCGCGAGCAACTGCGCGAATTGTCGGCGCACCTGGAAAGCGTGCGGGAAGAGGAAAAGGCGCGCATCGCCCGCGAGGTTCACGATGAGCTGGGGCAGATGCTGACGGTGCTGAAACTGGAGACATCGATGTGCGAACTGGCCTACGCGCAACTCGACCCCGGTCTGAACGAACGGCTCAACAGCATGAAACGCCTGATCGCCCAGTTGTTCCAGCTGGTGCGCGATGTGGCGACGGCGTTGCGCCCGCCGATTCTCGATGCCGGGATCGCCTCGGCGATCGAGTGGCAGGCGCGGCGGTTCGAGGCGCGCACGCAAATTCCGTGTCTGGTGCAGGTGCCGGACAACCTTGCGCCGCTCAGCGACGCCAAGGCCATCGGCCTGTTCCGCATTCTTCAGGAGGCGCTGACCAACGTCATGCGCCATGCCCAGGCGCATACTGTTGAACTGACGCTGGCGCAGGAAGGCGACGAATTGTGTCTGACGGTCAGCGATGATGGCGTAGGATTTGTCGCCGCTGCCGGCAGGCCGACATCCTTTGGACTGGTGGGCATGCGCGAGCGGGTGTTGATCATGGGCGGGCAGCTGTCACTCGACAGCGAGCCGGGCGAGGGCACCACGCTGAGCGTGCGGGTGCCACTGGATGAGGAGAAGTAAGTGATCCGTGTACTGGTAGCCGAAGACCACACCATCGTTCGCGAAGGCATCAAGCAATTGATCGGCCTGGCCAAGGATCTGCAAGTGGTGGGGGAGGCGAGCAATGGCGAGCAGTTGCTCGAAACCTTGCGCAACGTGCCCTGCGAAGTGGTGCTGCTGGATATCTCGATGCCCGGCGTCAACGGGCTCGAAGCGATTCCAAGGATCCGCGCGCTGAACCATCCGCCGGCGATTCTGGTGCTGTCGATGCACGACGAAGCGCAGATGGCCGCCCGGGCGCTGAAGATCGGCGCCGCCGGGTATGCGACCAAGGACAGTGATCCGGCGCTGCTGCTGACGGCGATCCGCAAGGTCGCGGCCGGCGGGCGCTACATCGATCCGGAGCTGGCCGACCGCATGGTCTTCGAAGTCGGCCTGACCGATGCGCGGCCACTGCACTCGCTGCTGTCGGAGCGCGAGTTCTCGGTGTTCGAACGCCTGGCCCAGGGCGCCAACGTCAACGATATCGCCCAGCAACTGGCCCTGAGCAGCAAGACCATCAGCACCCACAAGGCGCGGCTGATGCAGAAGCTCAACATCACTTCGCTCGCCGAGCTGGTGAAGTACGCGATGGAACACAAGCTGCTCTGAGCGACATATCCAATAGCGACAAGCGCTTTTGCCGGTTCTGACGGCTTGAGCCCCGACCCATGCGTCGGGTTTGCCAAAACGCGCCATCCTTGTAGGGCAATCCCTACCCCCGGCCTTCCATCCGGCTGAGGCGATTCTCTCCTGCGCCCCGATTTGCGTGACTGCAAGCAGCCACTAGGCTTAATCCCACAGCAGTCATCAATAACAAAGGTGTGGGTATGAGCCAGGTCGAATCAAACGCAGGGGCCAGCGATGTGCTGGTCAGCTTTCGTGGAGTGCAGAAGAGCTACGACGGCGAGAACCTGATCGTCAAAGACCTCAACCTGGACATTCGCAAGGGCGAATTCCTCACCTTGCTCGGGCCGTCCGGCTCGGGCAAAACCACCAGCCTGATGATGCTCGCCGGTTTCGAAACGCCGACCGCCGGTGAAATCCTCCTGGCCGGGCGGGCGATCAACAACGTGCCGCCGCACAAGCGCGACATCGGCATGGTGTTCCAGAACTACGCGTTGTTCCCGCACATGACTGTCGCTGAAAACCTCGCGTTCCCGCTGACCGTGCGCGGCCTGAACAAGAGCGATGTCAGCGACAAGGTCAAGAAAGTCCTGAGCATGGTCCAGCTCGACGCGTTCGCATCGCGTTACCCGGCGCAACTGTCCGGCGGTCAGCAACAGCGTGTGGCACTGGCTCGCGCGCTGGTGTTCGAACCACAACTGGTGCTGATGGACGAACCCCTCGGCGCTCTCGACAAACAATTGCGCGAACACATGCAGATGGAAATCAAACACCTGCACCAGCGCCTTGGCGTAACCGTGGTCTACGTGACCCACGACCAAGGCGAAGCCCTGACCATGTCCGACCGCGTTGCCGTATTCCACCAGGGCGAGATCCAGCAGATCGCCCCGCCACGCACCCTCTACGAAGAACCGAAAAACACCTTCGTCGCCAACTTCATCGGCGAAAACAACCGCCTCAACGGTCGCCTGCTCAGCCAGAACGGCGAGCGTTGTGTGGTCGAGCTGGGGCGTGGGGAAAAGGTCGAGGCGCTGGCGGTCAACATCGGCCAGACCGGCGAGCCGGTCACTCTGTCGATCCGTCCGGAGCGCGTCAGCCTCAACGGTTCGAGTGACCAATGCGTCAACCGCTTCTCCGGGCGGGTTGCCGAATTCATCTATCTGGGCGACCACGTCCGGGTGCGCCTGGAAGTCTGCGGCAAGACCGACTTCTTCGTGAAACAACCGATTGCCGAGCTCGATCCTGCGCTCGCAGTCGGCGACGTGGTTCCGCTTGGCTGGCAGGTCGAGCACGTTCGCGCGCTCGATCCTCTTCTAGAGGCGCACTGAAACGCCCCGCAATACCAACACCAACCCTGCACGTGGAGAGAACAATAAATGTTGAGATCCCTGAAGTTCACAGCCCTGACCCTGGGCCTGATGGGTGCGGCAAGCGCAATGGCCGCTGGGCCGGATCTGACCGTGGTGTCGTTTGGCGGGGCGAACAAGGCGGCGCAAGTCAAAGCCTTCTACGCACCGTGGGAAGCGGCGGGCAACGGCAAGATCGTCGCCGGCGAGTACAACGGTGAGATGGCCAAGGTCAAAGCCATGGTCGACACCAAGAGCGTGTCCTGGGATCTGGTAGAGGTTGAATCGCCGGAGCTGTCCCGTGGCTGCGACGAAGACATGTTCGAGCAACTGGATCCTGCGCTGTTCGGCAAGTCCGAAGACTACGTCAAAGGCGCGATCCAGCCGTGCGGCGTGGGCTTCTTCGTGTGGTCGACCGTGCTGGCCTACAACGCCGACAAGCTGAAAACCGCACCGACCAGCTGGGCGGATTTCTGGGACACCAAGAAATTCCCGGGCAAGCGCGGCCTGCGCAAAGGCGCCAAGTACACCCTCGAATTCGCACTGATGGCCGACGGCGTTGCGCCGAAAGACGTCTACAAGGAACTGGCCAGCAAGGGCGGTCAGGATCGTGCGTTCAAGAAACTCGACGAGCTGAAACCGAACATTCAATGGTGGGAAGCCGGCGCCCAGCCGCCGCAATACCTCGCTTCCGGTGACGTGGTCATGAGCTCGGCCTACAACGGTCGTATTGCTGCGGTGCAGAAAGAATCCAACCTGAAAGTGGTGTGGAACGGCGGCATCTACGACTTCGACGCATGGGCCATTCCGAAAGGCCTGGACGCCAAGCGTGCGGAAGCGGCGAAGAAGTTCATCGCGTTCTCGGTGCAGCCGCAACAGCAGAAGACCTACTCGGAAAACATCGCCTACGGCCCGGCCAACTCCCAGGCAGTGCCATTGCTGGACAAGGCAATCCTGAAAGACATGCCGACCACCCCGGAAAACATCGCCAACCAGGTGCAGATCGACGTCAGCTTCTGGGCTGACAACGGCGAGCAACTGGAGCAGCGCTTCAATTCCTGGGCTGCGAAGTAACCAGAGGGCTCGCCCTCCTGTGGGAGCGAGCCTGCCCGCGATTGCGGTGTGTCAGTCGGCATCAATGTTGAATCCGAAGGCGCTATCGCGAGCAGGCTCGCTCCCACATTCTCGATTGATCAAAGATTTGCGGAGTACGTCATGGCCATCGCCGTTCCCCTGAACGAGGGCAACAGCCCCACCTTGAAGCAGCGGCTCAAGCACGCCGAGCGGGTCAACCGCTGGAAGGCCCAGGCGCTGATCGCGCCGCTGGTGCTGTTTCTGTTGCTGGTGTTCCTGGTGCCGATCGTGGCGCTGCTCTATAAAAGCGTCGGCAACCCGGAAGTGGTTGGCGGCATGCCGCGCACCGTGACCGCGATTGCTGCGTGGGACGGCCGAGGCCTGCCCGCAGAACCGGTCTACAAAGCCGCCAGCGAAGACCTCGCCGAAGCGCGCAAAAACCAGACCCTGGGCGATCTGTCCAAACGCCTGAACATGGAGTTGGCCGGCTATCGCAGCCTGCTGACCAAAACCGCCCGCTCGCTGCCATTCGCCAGCGAACCGGCCTCTTATAAAGAAGCGCTGGAAGGCCTCGACGAGCGTTGGGGCGATCCGGCCTACTGGCAAGCGGTGAAGCGCAACACCAGCAGCATCACCCCGTTCTATCTGTTGGCGGCGGTGGATCATCGTATCGACGACCTCGGCGAAATTGCCCCGGCCACCCCGGATCAGGCGATCTACCTCGACATCTTCGCCCGGACCTTCTGGATGGGCCTGATCATCACCGTGATCTGCCTGGTGCTGGCCTATCCGCTGGCGTACCTGCTGGCCAACCTGCCGTCGCGTCAGAGCAACCTGCTGATGATTCTGGTGCTGCTGCCGTTCTGGACGTCGATTCTGGTGCGGGTCGCCGCGTGGATCGTGTTGCTGCAATCCGGTGGTTTGATCAACAGCGCGCTGATGGCGATGGGCATCATCGATAAACCGCTGGAGCTGGTGTTCAACCGCACCGGGGTCTACATCTCGATGGTGCACATCCTGCTGCCGTTCATGATCCTGCCGATCTACAGCGTGATGAAAGGCATCTCGCCGACCTACATGCGCGCTGCGATTTCCCTCGGCTGCCATCCGTTCGCCAGTTTCTGGCGGGTGTACTTCCCGCAGACCTACGCCGGTGTCGGCGCCGGTTGCCTGTTGGTGTTCATCCTCGCCATCGGCTACTACATCACCCCGGCGCTGCTGGGCAGCCCGAACGATCAGATGGTCAGCTACTTCGTCGCGTTCTACACCAACACCAGCATCAACTGGGGCATGGCCACTGCACTCGGCGGCTTGTTGCTGCTGGCGACCGTGGTGCTTTATCTGATCTACAGCTGGCTGGTGGGCGCCAGTCGCCTGCGCCTGAGCTAAGGGGAATTTGAAATGCTGAGTCCTTATATGTCGCCCGTCGAGCGGGTGTGGTTCTACAGCTTGCGGATCCTCTGCGGCTTGATCCTGTTGTTTCTGATCCTGCCGGTGCTGGTGATCGTGCCGCTGTCGTTCAACTCGGGCAGTTTTCTGGTGTACCCGCTGCAAGGCTTTTCGCTGCACTGGTACCAGGACTTCTTCGCCTCGGCGGAATGGATGCGCGCGTTGAAGAACAGCATCATCGTCGCCCCGGCCGCGACCGTGCTGGCGATGGTGTTCGGCACGCTGGCGGCCATCGGCCTGACCCGTGGCGACTTCCCCGGCAAGCCGCTGGTGATGGCGCTGGTGATTTCACCGATGGTGGTGCCGGTGGTGATCATCGGCGTGGCCAGTTACCTGTTCTTCGCGCCGCTGGGGCTGGGCAACAGTTTCTTTTCGCTGATCGTGGTGCACGCGGTGTTGGGTGTACCGTTCGTGATCATCACGGTGTCGGCGACGTTGCAGGGATTCAACCATAACTTGGTGCGGGCGGCGGCCAGCCTGGGCGCCTCGCCACTGACTACGTTCCGTCGGGTGACCTTGCCGCTGATTGCGCCGGGGGTGATTTCCGGGGCGCTGTTTGCCTTTGCGACCTCGTTCGATGAAGTGGTGGTGACACTGTTCCTCGCAGGTCCCGAGCAGGCGACGTTGCCTCGGCAGATGTTCAGCGGGATTCGCGAGAATCTGAGCCCGACGATTGCGGCGGCTGCAACGCTACTGATTGCCTTCTCGGTGATTCTGCTGCTGACGCTGGAGTGGTTGCGTGGGCGGAGTGAGAAACTGCGTACTGCTCAGATTTAGTGTTCGGCTCAAGAGCCACCCCTCACCCCAACCCTCTCCCCAATGGGGAAAGGGGGAAAGGGAGCCGATCTCTATGCTTTTCAAAATTTGAGTTCAACTCGGTAATTCAGGTCAATGGATGGCGAAAGTTCACCACGGTCAGTCCCCTCTCCCTCCGGGAGAGGGTTAGGGTGAGGGCGCTCTTGTTCCTGCTTCAGTCATTCACACCCTGAATACCAGACAACCCGAATTCCCCAGCTACGCTTGTGCTCAGCTCCCACATCTATAAGAGGCTGCGCACGATGAGTCTTTCCTCGTTCAAGATCGCTCACAAACTGATCACCGGCGCCGGGGCCATCGAGCAACTGGCGGCCGAGCTCACCCGACTGGATATCGACAACCCGCTGATCGTTACCGATGCCGCGCTGGTCAAGTCCGGCACGGTAGAGCTGGCGCTGGCGCAGATCGGCGAGCGTGAATATGAAATCTTCGACCGCGTGTTGCCCGATCCGGAAATCGCCATCGTCGAAGACTGCATGCGCGTCTATCGCGAAGGCGGGCATGACGGTCTGATCGGCCTCGGGGGCGGCAGTGCCATCGACATCGCCAAGAGCGTCGCGGCTTACGCCGGTTATCACGGTGCACTGGAGGATCTGTTCGGCGTCGATCAGGTGCCGCGCAAAGGTCCGCCGCTGATCGCCATCCCGACCACGGCCGGCACCGGTTCCGAAGTGACCAACGTCGCCATCCTCTCGGACAAGGTCGCCCAACTGAAGAAAGGCATCGTCAGCGATTACCTGTTGCCGGACGTGGCGCTGGTCAGTCCGCAGATGACCCTGACCTGCCCGCGCAGTGTCACCGCCGCCAGTGGCGTCGATGCGCTGGTGCATGCCATCGAATCCTATCTGTCACTGAATGCCTCGCCGATCACCGATTCGCTGGCCATCGGCGCGATCAAGTTGATCGCCCGGTCATTGCCCAAGGCCTACGCCAACCCGTCCAACCTGCAGGCCCGGGAAGACATGGCCACCGCCAGCCTGATGGCCGGCATGGCGTTTGGCAATGCCGGGGTCGGCGCGGTGCATGCGCTGGCGTATCCGCTGGGCGGGCGCTTCAACATTGCTCACGGGGTCAGCAATGCGCTGTTGCTGCCGTATGTCATGACCTGGAACAAGATGGCCTGCGTCGAACGGATGCAGGATATCGCCGAAGCCATGGGGGTGAAGACCGCTCATCTGAGTCTCAATGAAGCGGCCGATAGCGCCGTCGCGGCGATGACCGAACTGTGCGCAGTGGTGGAAATTCCGCTGGGCTTGCGCAGTTTCGGGGTGCCCGAAGAGGCGATCCCGGCCATGGCCGTAGAGGCCGCAGGCATCGAGCGCCTGATGCGCAACAACCCGCGCAAGCTCAGCGCCGCCGACATCGAGAAGATCTACCGGGCGGCGTACTGAGAACCCGCCGGTCATCGGTCATGGCACAACCCAATCATCGCGGTCACGGTGCGCGCGCGGAAACTTGAGGTATACAATGCGCGCCATCGTGATTTAGCTCAGAAAAGGTGCGTCATGCAGCCCTTCGTTATTGCTCCGTCGATTCTCTCCGCCGACTTCGCCCGCCTGGGCGAGGAAGTGGACAACGTTCTGGCCGCCGGTGCCGACTTCGTTCACTTCGATGTCATGGACAACCACTATGTGCCGAACCTGACCATCGGCCCGATGGTCTGCGCCGCGCTGCGCAAGTACGGCGTGACCGCGCCGATCGACGCGCACCTGATGGTCAGCCCGGTGGATCGCATCGTCGGCGACTTCATCGAGGCCGGCGCCACCTACATCACCTTCCACCCGGAAGCCACGCTGCACGTCGATCGCTCGCTGCAACTGATCCGAGAAGGCGGCTGCAAATCCGGCCTGGTGTTCAACCCGGCGACCCCGCTGGACGTGCTCAAGTATGTGATCGACAAGGTCGACATGGTCCTGCTGATGAGCGTCAACCCGGGCTTCGGCGGGCAGAAGTTCATCCCCGGCACCCTCGACAAGCTGCGCGAAGCGCGGGCGATCATCGATGCTTCGGGCCGTGACATCCGCCTGGAAATCGACGGCGGCGTCAACGTCAACAACATCCGTGAAATCGCTGCCGCCGGCGCCGACACCTTTGTGGCCGGCTCGGCGATCTTCAACGCGCCGAACTATCAGGAAGTCATCGACAAGATGCGTTCCGAACTGGCGCTGGCTCGCCCATGAGCGGTTTTGAGCAGCTGTTCCCGGGGCAACTGCCGCGGTTGGTGATGTTCGATCTGGATGGCACGCTGATCGATTCGGTACCCGACCTGGCGGCGGCGGTGGATAACATGCTGCTCTCCCTCGGGCGCAAGCCTGCCGGTATCGAGTCGGTGCGCGAATGGGTCGGCAACGGTGCGCCGGTGCTGGTGCGCCGCGCGTTGGCCGGCGGCATCGATCATTCCGCCGTGGATGACGTCGAAGCCGAGCATGCGCTGGAGGTGTTCATGGAAGCCTACGGCGCCAGCCATGAGCTGACCGTGGTCTATCCCGGCGTGCGCGACACCCTGAAATGGCTGCACAAGCAGGGCGTGGCCATGGCGCTGATCACCAACAAGCCGGAGCGCTTCGTCGCGCCGCTGCTGGATCAGATGAAGATCGGCCGCTACTTCAAGTGGATCATCGGCGGCGACACCCTGCCGCAGAAGAAGCCTGACCCGGCGGCGCTGTTCTTTGTCATGAAGATGTCCGGTATCCCGGCCTCGCAATCGCTGTTCGTCGGCGATTCGCGCAGCGACGTGCTGGCGGCGAAAGCGGCGGGGGTCAAATGCGTAGGGCTGAGTTATGGCTACAACCATGGCCGGCCGATTGCCGAGGAATCCCCGGCGCTGGTGATCGACGATCTGCGCAAGCTAATTCCCGGTTGCCTGGATACGGCCGCTGAGATAACGTTGCCCGACGCTTCTCAATCCCCTTCTGGAAACGCCATCGTGGTGGTCACCCGCAAACTCTGGATGAAAGTCATCAAGGCCCTGGCCCGCTGGCGTTGGCGCGCCTGACTTGTTCCTGGCCGGCCTGCCGGCGCGTTTGCACACCTGACTGATTTGCCCCTCACACCACGAGGCACCCTATGATCCGCGAAGAATTCCTGCGTCTGGCCGCTGACGGCTATAACCGCATTCCGCTGGCCTGCGAAACCCTGGCCGACTTCGACACCCCGCTGTCGATCTACCTGAAACTGGCCGACCAGCCCAACTCCTACCTGCTCGAATCGGTGCAGGGCGGCGAGAAATGGGGCCGTTACTCGATCATCGGCCTGCCGTGCCGCACCGTGCTGCGAGTTCACGATCATCACGTGAGCATCACCGTCGATGGTGTCGAGACCGAAAGCCATGACGTTGAAGACCCGCTGGCCTTCGTCGAAACCTTCAAGGCCCGCTACAACGTGCCGACCATTGCCGGTCTGCCGCGCTTCAACGGCGGTCTGGTGGGGTACTTCGGTTACGACTGCGTACGTTATGTAGAAAAGCGCCTCGGCAAATGCCCGAACCCGGATCCGCTGGGTGTGCCGGATATTCTGCTGATGGTCTCCGATGCGGTGGTGGTGTTCGACAACCTCGCCGGCAAGATGCACGCGATCGTGCTGGCCGACCCGGCGCAGTCCGATGCCTACGAGCAGGGCCAGGCGCAATTGCAGCAACTGCTGGAAAAACTGCGTCAGCCGATCACCCCGCGTCGTGGCCTGGATTTCAGCAAGCAGCAGGCGGCCGAGCCGGTGTTCCGCTCCAGTTTCACCCAGGATGACTACGAAAAAGCCGTCGACACCATCAAGGAATACATCCTCGCCGGTGACTGCATGCAGGTCGTGCCGTCCCAGCGCATGTCGATCGACTTCAAGGCGGCGCCGATCGATCTGTACCGCGCACTGCGTTGCTTCAACCCGACGCCGTACATGTACTTTTTCAACTTCGGCGACTTCCATGTTGTCGGCAGTTCGCCGGAAGTGCTGGTGCGGGTCGAAGACAACCTGATCACCGTGCGCCCGATTGCCGGCACCCGCCCTCGCGGGGCCACCGAAGAGGCGGACGTGGCGCTGGAAGAGGACCTGCTGTCCGACGACAAGGAAATCGCCGAGCACCTGATGCTGATCGACCTCGGTCGCAACGACACCGGACGCGTTTCGGAAATCGGCTCGGTGAAACTCACCGAGAAAATGGTCATCGAGCGTTATTCCAACGTGATGCACATCGTGTCTAACGTCACCGGTCAGTTAAAGACCGGGTTGACGGCGATGGACGCGCTGCGGGCGATCCTGCCGGCGGGCACTTTGTCGGGCGCGCCGAAGATCCGTGCGATGGAAATCATCGACGAGCTGGAGCCGGTCAAGCGTGGCGTGTATGGCGGCGCGGTCGGGTACTTCGCCTGGAACGGCAACATGGACACCGCGATTGCGATCCGTACCGCCGTGATCAAGAACGGCGAGCTGCACGTGCAGGCCGGTGGCGGCATCGTCGCCGACTCGGTGCCGGCGCTGGAATGGGAAGAAACCATCAACAAGCGCCGGGCGATGTTCCGCGCTGTTGCGCTCGCCGAGCAAACCCCGGACTGAGTGATTGCTGATTCAGCCAAAAAAAACGCGGCGCCTGTGAGGGCGCCGCGTTTTTTTATGGCCTGCGAATCAGAAGTCGAGTGCTACGCCGACGTTGACCCCTTGCTGGGTGAAGTCGTCATCCTTGCGGATGTCGTAGCTGGCGCGCAATGCCAGATCCTTGGTGAGGTTGTGGCTCACGCCCAGGTTCAGGCGGTTCAGGTTGGTTTGAGGGGCGTAGCCGGCCAAGGTGTAGCGGTTGTTCGGCAGGCTGTTGAGGTTCATCGTCACATTCTGGGTGTCGTCGTTGTACTCGCGCTCATGGGCCAGCTCGCCGAACACCTGGGTCTGCGAGGTGATCTGGTACTTGCCCTGGATCCCGAGACCGAGACGGCGGGAGATGCGCGACTGGTCATCGAACGTCAGCGCGGTGGAGTCGGCGCCGTTTTCCGAGTAACCATCGACTTCAACCTTGGCAAAGTCAGCACTGACGAATGGCGACAGGTGCCATGGGCTGCTCGCTTCTGGCGCAATGTCGTAACCCACGCGTCCGCTGAAGGCCAGAACATAGCCGTCGGTATCGCCTTTCTCGCCGCGTTCGTTGACCCCCAGCTGGAATTTGCGTTTGAGGCTGTCGTAATCCAGATGCCCGGCGGTCACGGCGGCGTCACCCCACCAGCGGTTCTGCTGGTACTGGGCGAACGCGGTGCCCAGATAAGTGTTCAGCTTGTAGTCCGAGTCGTTGTCGCCGGCTTCGAGCTTCTGATTGTAGAAACCGGCCGCGACTCCCACACGCCAGGCGTCGTTGAGACGGTAGCTGCCGCCGATGTTCAGGTTGTAACCGTTGCCGTCTGCGCTCGCGCCGCTGCGCTGGCTGTCGAAGTCCTGATGCTGGCCGCCGCCGGCGACAATCGCCCGCCATTGGCCAACGGCCTGCCAGTTTTCCCAATCTGCCAGCCACTGGTTGCGCAGTTCATCCTGATGCGAGCGCAGGGTACCTTGGGCCATTTGCGGCAACAGGGTCGCTTCCCATGGCGCGGCCAGCAGCGAGTAGGCGTAATCGGCAATCAGGCGCTGCCCGGCTTCTGTCGGGTGGACGGCGTCGTTGTAGATCAGCTTGGTCGGATCCGGGGTGGCGCTGTTGATCCCGTACCGCGCGTTCTCCGTGCAACTGTTGCCGCTGAAGCAGGTACCGACCAGATTCTGGTCAGTGGCGAGGCCGAACTGCGCCGGATTGGCGAATGCCTCTTTGAGCAGAACCGGGACGTTCAGCGGGATGACGTTGGCATTGACACTCTGCAACTGGCTGACCAGTTCGGTGTTGAACTGGGCGCTGAGTTGCGAGGTGAAGGCTTGTAGCGGCGAGCCGTTGATGGCCGGGGTCAGGCCGATGTCCGGCAACAGCCAGACCATAATGTAGCGGGCGCCGGCGCCTTGCAGCGTGCGGACGCTGTCGACCAGTCGATCGGCGGCGGCATTAGCCTGCGGAAGACTGGTGACGCGGCCCTGTAGGAAATCGTTACCGCCCCCGGTCAGGTAATACAGGGCATTCGGGTCCGCGCGGAAACCGTTCGACGGCAGATAACCGGCTCGGGTGCGTTCGCCGGTGGCGGACTGGCTGGTGATCGAGTCGAGAATCTGGTCGGTGCGGTAACCGCCGACGGCCCAGTTGTTGCCATCCGGCAAGCCTTGATCAGGGCGTACGGTAGAGGACGAAGCGGCGGTCTGGTCTGGGGTGAAGCCGAGGCGGCCACCGAGCAATTGGGTGGCGTTGAGCGAGTAGAACTCACCGCTGCCGTCCTGATAGTTCGGGCCCGTGCGGTTGGTGAAGCGTTTGCCCGACCCGGCGGGGCCGCCGCTGTCGGTGAAAGTCCCCGCATCGCTCAGGCTGTCGCCGAAGACCACGAAATTCGAATAAGGATTGGGTGCGGCGTTCGCCTGGGCGCAGGCCATCGCGAGCAGGCATCCGGCGAGCGGTACAAACAACGTCTGTTTGATCATGAGCAAGTCCGTTTATTTATTGTTGTAGTGAACGAAACGACAGTACCAAAAACTTCCGGCGATTTGCCATCGGTCGTCAACCCTCCCATTGTTTTATCCCCCACGGCCCCGGCCATATTGCACGCTCCGCCCAGCTAAGTTACTGTGCCGAAACGTATGAACGAGACCTTCCCCGTGTTGATCACCAGCAAACTTCTGGATCAAGTCATCAAGGCACACGCCCGCTGGCGTTGGCGCGCCTGAATCTATTCTGCCGGCCCCGCCGGATCTGTATCGCTTTGCCTTCCTTGCCCGTTTGAAATGCCGCTGTGCCGACGCGACCTGCGCGTCTGACCGTGTGCAGCGCCCTGGCAAGTCATCCGAAGGCTGTCTTCAAGTCAGAATTCAAGAGGTTCGAAACGCCATGTTGCTGATGATCGACAACTACGACTCCTTTACTTACAACGTTGTGCAATACCTCGGCGAGCTGGGTGCCGAGGTCAAAGTGGTGCGCAACGACGAACTGACCATTGCCGAAATCGAAGCGCTCAACCCTGAGCGGATCGTCGTATCCCCTGGCCCGTGCACACCGACGGAAGCCGGCATCTCCATCGAAGCCATCAAGCATTTCGCCGGCAAACTGCCGATCCTCGGCGTCTGCCTCGGTCACCAGTCCATCGGCCAGGCATTTGGCGGCGATGTCGTCCGCGCCCGGCAAGTGATGCACGGTAAGACTAGCCCGGTATTCCATGAGGACAAGGGCGTGTTTGCCGGTCTGAACCGTCCGCTGACCGTCACCCGCTATCATTCCCTGATCGTCAAACACGAAACGTTGCCCGACTGCCTGGAACTGACCGCATGGACCCAGCACGATGACGGTTCGGTCGACGAAATCATGGGCCTGCGTCACAAGACCCTGAACATTGAGGGCGTACAGTTCCACCCGGAATCGATCCTCACCGAACAGGGCCATGAACTGTTCGCCAACTTTCTCAAACAAACCGGCGGCACGCGCTAAGGACTTTCCATGAATATCAAGACAGCCCTGAGCCGTATCGTCGATCACCTCGACCTCAGCACCGATGAAATGCGCGACGTGATGCGCGAAATCATGACCGGCCAATGCACTGACGCGCAGATTGGCGCGTTCATGATGGCCATGCGCATGAAGAGCGAGAGCATCGACGAGATCGTCGGCGCCGTGTCGGTGATGCGCGAGCTGGCGGACAAGGTCGAACTCAAGACCCTCGACGGCGTGGTCGATGTGGTCGGCACCGGCGGTGACGGGGCAAACATTTTCAACGTGTCGACCGCGTCTTCCTTTGTGGTCGCCGCAGCTGGCTGCACCGTGGCCAAACACGGTAACCGTGCAGTGTCGGGCAAGAGCGGCAGTGCCGACTTGCTGGAAGCCGCCGGCATCTACCTCAACCTGACCCCGGTTCAGGTGGCGCGCTGCATCGATAACGTCGGCATCGGCTTCATGTTTGCCCAGACTCACCACAAAGCCATGAAATACGCCGCCGGCCCGCGTCGCGATCTCGGCCTGCGTACCCTGTTCAACATGCTCGGCCCGCTTACGAATCCGGCCGGTGTGAAGCATCAGGTGGTGGGCGTGTTCACCCCGGCGCTGTGCCGGCCGTTGGCTGAAGTCTTGCAGCGTCTGGGCAGCAAGCACGTGCTGGTGGTGCATTCGAAGGACGGTTTGGACGAGTTCAGTCTGGCGGCGCCGACTTTTGTCGCCGAGCTGAAGGACGATCAGATCACCGAATATTGGGTCGAGCCGGAAGATCTGGGCATGAAGAGCCAGAGCCTGCACGGCCTGTCGGTCGAAGGCCCGGAAGCGTCGCTGGCGCTGATCCGCGATGCACTCGGCAAGCGCAAGACCGAGAACGGCCAGAAGGCTGCCGAAATGATCGTGCTCAATGCCGGTGCGGCGCTGTACGCCGCCGACCTGGCGACAAGTCTGAAAGAGGGCGTGGCACTGGCCCACGACGCTCTGCACACCGGTCTTGCTCGGGAGAAACTCGAGGAGTTGGGTGCCTTTACCGCGGTATTCAAAGTGGAGAATGAGGGATGAGCGTACCGACGGTTCTGGAAAACATTCTGGCCCGCAAGGTTCAGGAAGTCGCCGAGCGTAGTGCTCGTGTGAGCCTGAGCGAGTTGGAAAGTCTGGCCAAGGCGGCCGATGCACCCCGTGGTTTTGCCCAGGCATTGCTGGCGCAGGCCAAGAAGAAACAACCGGCAGTGATCGCCGAAATCAAGAAGGCGTCGCCGAGCAAGGGCGTGATCCGCGAGAACTTCGTTCCTGCCGATATCGCCAAAAGCTACGAGAAGGGCGGGGCGACCTGCCTGTCGGTGCTGACCGACATCGACTACTTCCAGGGCGCCGATGCCTACCTGCAACAGGCCCGCGCTGCCTGCTCGCTGCCGGTGATCCGCAAAGACTTCATGATCGATCCGTACCAGATCCTCGAGGCCCGTGCCTTGGGCGCCGATTGCGTGCTGCTGATCGTCTCCGCACTGGATGACGTGAAAATGGCGGAACTGGCGTCGGTCGCCAAAGACGTCGGCCTCGATGTGCTGGTGGAAGTGCACGACGGCGATGAGCTGGAGCGCGCGCTGAAAACCCTCGACACGCCGCTGGTCGGGGTCAACAACCGCAACCTGCACACTTTTGACGTCAGCCTGGAAACCACCCTCGACCTGCTGCCGCGCATTCCGCGCGATCGTCTGGTCATCACCGAGAGCGGCATCCTCAACCGTGCCGATGTCGAACTGATGGAAATCAGCGATGTTTACGCGTTCCTGGTCGGCGAAGCATTCATGCGCGCCGAAAGCCCGGGCATCGAACTGCAGCGTCTGTTTTTCCCTGAGCGCGGCGTTCCGGTGAGCGGTTCGACCCTCGACTGATCAAGTCTTCGCAGGCGCCCGTCCACTGTGGGAGCGGGCTTGCCCGCGAAGGCGGCATAAGATTCACCTCAGACTCAACGTCCTATGGAAACCTTATGATCCCCACTTCCCTGACCATCGAAGCCGGCCTGCAAGCCGAACAGGATCTGCTGGCCTCGGTCTGCGCTGGTGATGCCGAATTTGGCTTGCTGTTCTGGCAACCCAGCGATCGCGCGCTCGTCATGCCACGCCGTTTGAATCGCTTGCCCGGATTCGATCACGCCTGCGAAGTCTCCGCTGCTGCCGGCTGGCCGGTGTTGCTGCGTGAGACCGGCGGCGAACCTGTTCCGCAATCGGCGTCGACCATCAACATTGCGCTTGTCTACGCGCCGCCTCGCAGCGAAGGCGATCTGAACCGCATCGAAACCGGTTACCGGCGGCTGTGCGATCCGATCTGTGAGTTGCTGGATGAGTTGGGTGGCACTTCGTCGCTGGGTGAAATCGACGGTGCGTTCTGCGACGGTCGCTTCAACGTCAATCTCGACGGTCGCAAGATGGTTGGCACCGCTCAGCGCTGGCGCCAGAGTCAGGGTGGTCAGCGTCCGGTGGGGTTGGTGCACGGGGCGATGCTGGTGGATGACGAACGTGAGTCGATGGTCGCGGCGGTCAACCGCTTCAACGAAGCATGTGGTCTGGAGCAACGGGTACGTGCCGCCAGCCACATCGCTCTGCATGAGAAATTCCCGGCGCCCCATGCACTGGCGCGTCTCGATGAACTCTTTCGTTTGATGCTGGCGCAGATCTACGCCGGTTGAGCTTTGGAACTCAGCGGGTGCCGAAGACCACCATGGTCTTGCCTTTCACATCCACCAGGTTGCGTTCCTCAAGATCCTTGAGCACGCGACCGACCATCTCTCGTGAACAACCGACAATCCGGCCGATTTCCTGACGGGTCACCTTGATCTGCATGCCGTCCGGGTGAGTCATCGCGTCCGGTTGTTTGCACAGCTCCAGCAAACAGCGAGCGACACGGCCGGTGACGTCGAAGAACGCCAGGTCGCCGACCTTACGGGTGGTGTTGCGCAGGCGTTGTGCGATTTGTCCGCTGAGGACGTAAAGAATGTCTGGGTCCTGTTGCGACAGTTCGCGGAACTTGGCGTAGCTGATTTCCGCGACTTCGCATTCAACCTTGGCCCGCACCCAGGCGCTGCGCTGCTGTTCCTGGCCGGCTTCTTCGAACAGACCCAGCTCGCCGAAGAAGTCCCCGGCATTCAGGTAGGCGATGATCATCTCGCGGCCGTCGTCGTCCTCGATCAGGATCGTGACCGAACCGCGGATGATGAAGTACAGCGTGTCGGAGCGATCCCCGGCGCAGATGATGTTGCTCTTGGCCGCGTGACGGCGGCGCTGGCAATGCATCAGCAGCTTGTCGAGGTTCTTGATTTTGGGTGTGGGGGTAATACCAACCATGGTTGTATCCCGAAAAGACTGCACGGTTATATTTGGTTTTTATATGAGGCGCTGAGACGGTCGCTACACAGTCTGGCGAAGGCGCCAGTGAATTGGCGCCAGCTTACCAGACACTTCGTCGAAATTTCGAGAAATCACCTACGTTAAAGGTGCATCCGTCCCAGGAACATGCTCGCTGTCCGGGCAGGGCCCTGTGCTAAGCTGGCGACCCTTTTTTCTACAGTGGAGTCTTGGCGATGAAGGCACGCATCCAATGGGCTGGCGAAGCCATGTTCCTCGGCGAATCCGGCAGCGGTCATGTCGTGGTCATGGACGGTCCGCCGGACGCCGGTGGTCGTAACCTGGGTGTCCGCCCGATGGAAATGCTCCTGCTGGGTGTTGGTGGTTGCAGCAACTTCGACGTGGTCAGCATTTTGAAGAAGTCCCGTCAGGCCGTTGAAAGCTGCGAAGCCTTTCTGGAAGCCGAGCGCGCGACCGAAGATCCGAAAGTGTTCACCAAGATCCACATGCACTTCGTGGTCAAGGGCCGTGGCCTGAAAGAAGCCCAGGTCAAACGCGCCATCGAACTGTCTGCCGAGAAGTATTGCTCGGCCTCGATCATGCTCGGCGCAGCTGGCGTAGCGATCACCCACGACTACGAAATCGTTGAACTCGGCTGAGCCGACATTCAACTATCATAAAAGCAGTGCAGACTCTGGCGATCCCCCGCTGACGTCTGCATAATGCGCCACTTTTTTCAGGGCCGTGATCAGTCAACCGACGGGTCATCCGCCTGAACAGATAACCAAAATCGCCATCGCGAAGAGGTGTTAACCGTCCTACGCAGGTGCGTTGTTCGCACTTGACGGGCATGCTTGATCACGCGGCCGTGCCGCATACATAGAGAGTTTTTAACGGTGAAAAGCAAACTCAAGCTCCACGGGTTCAATAACCTGACAAAGACCTTGAGCTTCAACATCTATGACATCTGCTACGCGGAAACCCCGCAAGACCAGCAGGCTTACGTCGAGTACATCAATCAAGAGTACAACGCCGAACGCCTGACGCAGATCCTCACGGAAGTTGTCGAAATCATTGGTGCCAACATTCTGAACATTGCGAGTCAGAACTATGAGCCTCAGGGTGCCAGCGTCACGATTCTGATCTCGGAAGAGCCGGTGACCCCGACCGAAAGCCAGATCGAAGAATCCCCGGGCCCGTTGCCCGAAATCATCCTGGCCCACCTCGACAAGAGCCACATCACGGTGCACACCTACCCGGAAATCCATCCGGACGCCGGTATTGCGACTTTCCGTGTGGACATCGATGTGTCGACCTGTGGTGTCATTTCACCGCTCAAAGCGCTCAACTTCCTCATTCACCAGTTCGATTCGGACATCGTGACCGTGGATTACCGTGTGCGCGGCTTCACCCGTGACGTTGAAGGCAACAAGCATTTCATCGACCACGAGATCAACTCGATCCAGAACTACCTCTCCGAAGACACCCGCGACGCGTACCAGATGACCGACGTGAACGTGTATCAGGAAAACCTGTTCCACACCAAAATGCTGCTGAAGAACTTCGAACTGGACAACTACCTGTTCGGCGATGCCACCAGCAATCTGTCTTCCGAGCAACGTGCTCAGGTGACCGAGCGTGTGAAACACGAAATGCTGGAAATCTTCTACGCGCGCAATATGCCGAGCTAAGAAATCCGGGCACAAAAAAAAGGCGACTGCTTTGCGGCAGTCGCCTTTTTTGTGGGCGTTTTTCAGATCCGGTAAGTGCTCTTGGTCATCACTTTGGCCAACAGGCTCATGCCGAACTTCACCGGCGCCGGGAAGCGGAAGCCGCCGGCCTCCAGTGCGCTTTCCGCGTGATGTTCTTCATCTATGCGCATCTGCTCCAGAATTGCCCGGGATTTTTCGTCCTCGGCCGGCAGTTGCTCCAGATGCTCGTTCAAATGCTTGCACACCTGATGCTCGGTGGCGGCAACAAATCCGAGGCTGACCTTGTCGCTGATCAGCCCGGCGACTGCGCCGATGCCGAACGACATACCGTAGAACAGTGGGTTGAGCACGCTGGTGTGGCTGCCCAGCTGGTGAATGCGCTGTTCGCACCAGACCAGATGATCGATCTCTTCTTCGGCCGCATGCTCCATGGCCTCGCGCACCTGCGGCAGCTTGGCGGTCAGCGCCTGGCCTTGATACAACGCCTGGGCGCAGACTTCACCTGTGTGGTTGATGCGCATCAGGCCGGCGACGTGGCGGGTGTCTTCATCGCTCATCTGCACATCGGGCTGCACGATTGCCGGCGACGGACGGTACGGCTGGCCGCTGAAGGGCAGCAAGGTACGCATCGCGGCATCGGCTTGCAGCAGAAGACGATCAATGGGCGAGTAGTGACGTTGGGTAGTCATGCTGACCTCCGGGAAGAATCTCGGCGGCCAGTTTAACCGAATCGGCCGGGGAAGGTTTGCGCTGGGTCATGTGGGAGCAGGGCGCTCCCACCGATCTGCGGGTTCAATCAGCCCGGCGGCCAGTTCATCTGGCGTTGACCGAGTACGTGCATGTGAATGTGGTAGACCGTCTGCCCGCCCATTTCATTGCAGTTCATCACCACCCGGAAGCCTTCCTCGCAACCCAGTTCCAGCGCCAGACGCTGGGCGGTGAACAGGATATGCCCGGCCAGTGCCTTGTCGTCTTCGGTCAGGTCGTTGAGGGTACGCACCGGTTTCTTCGGGATCACCAGAAAATGCACCGGTGCCTGTGGGGCGATGTCGTGGAACGCCAGAACCTGGTCGTCCTCGTAGATGATCTTCGCCGGAATTTCCCGGTTGATGATCTTGGTGAACAGAGTATCCACAGCTGTTTTCTCCGTTGTGTGAGCTGGGCTGAGTGTACCCACGGAGGATCACCACGCCCAGCCATTTGCCTGTCGGCCCTTCAGCGAGGGCAGTAAGCTTTGTTGACCATGCCGACGATGGTGCGGTTGAGCCAGCGCGAACCGAGCCGAGGCAGAAAGGCGAACCAGCGGTTTCGGCGTCCGGGAATGATGATCGCGCGGTTTTTCTCCAGGGCGCGCACGGTATACAGCGCGACCTCCTCGGGACTCATCAGCAGTTTGCTGGCGTTGAGTTTGTCGTTGTTCAGTTGTGCGGTTCTGAAGAACGCGGTGCGGGTCGGGCCGGGGCAGAGCACCGACACCTTGACCGCACACTTCTTCAGTTCCACCCGCAGTGCTTCCGAGAAATGCAGTACATACGCCTTGCTGGCGTAGTAGGTGCTCATCCACGGCCCGGGGTTGAAGGCTGCCACCGACGCGACGTTGAGAATCTGCCCGCCGCCCTGCAACGCCATGCTGTTGCCGATGGCATGGCAAAGGCGGGTAAGGGCGAGGATGTTCACTTCGATCAGGTCCTGTTCGGTCATCCAGTCCTGGGCCAGGAACGGGCCGCAAGTACCGATGCCGGCGCAATTGACCAGCAGATCGATTTGGCGATCGCCTTCTTCAAGCTCCAGCAGAAAACCGGACAGGCGCAGCGGCTCGCCAAGATCACAGGCGCGGAACAGCACTTCCACGCCGAAGCGCTGGGTCAGTTCAATCGCAATGCTTTCCAGCTGATCACGCTGGCGAGCCACCAGAATCAGGCTGCGGCCACGGCGCGCCAGGGCTTCGGCCATGGCCAGGCCAATGCCGCTGGAGGCGCCGGTGATCAGAGCGTAACGGGTCATGCAAATCTCCATCGCAACAGCGCCGCGCCGTGGACGCAGGTGTCACGGCGGGGAGCGTTGTTCATTCTTTCGCCGAGTCTACAGGGGCGAGGGTGGCTTCGGCTGCATCGTCTGCCGAATTCGCGGTGGGCTCGACTTCCACATCGATTTCATCGGTGGTCACCGAGCCGCTCTCGTAGCTGCTTTCAAGACTGCTTTCGTATTCCTGCTGGATGGCGGTAATCCCGCCCAGCATGCCGCCCATGAAAAACAGCCCGATAAACACGATCCACAAAGAGCACAGCACTTTGACTGCCGTGCTGTTCGGCGGAGGCGGTGGGCCATAGCGATTGGCGCCGGTATTGCCCGGCACGACCATGATCACCAGCGGGAAGAAGCTCCCCACGAACGGCACCAGCGTCAGCAGCCAGAGCCAACCCGACCAGCCGATATCGTGCAGGCGCTGAATGCTGAACAGGATCCCGACGATCGCGAAGGCCAGAAACAGGAAGAAGGCGAGGAGACCGCCGATGATCAGGCCGGTCGTCGAGTCGGCGCTCACCAGGCCCAGACCGATCAGCGCGAACACGCTGACGATTGGCAGGGCTACCAGGCTCAACACCATCGACCATGCCAAGTAACGCAAGCGGCCGATCCGGCCTTCAACGCTGAACGGTTTGAGAGGTGCGAATGCCGGCAGGTTTTCACCGACGACGGCGCGAGGCGGCGCATAAGGCGAGTCAGGCTCCGCAACGGCGGCGCTTTGTTCGTGGACATCCGACAGGTTCAGTTCGATGGGTGTTTCCGTTTCGATCCGGGCATCGATCCCGGTCTTGCCCAGCGCTTGCAGGTAGGTCTGCGCATCGCTGTGGGACAGATTACGCTTGAGCGCGACGGTGCGGCC
Organism: Pseudomonas sp. GW458-11-26-14-LB4; assembly: GCF_059423925.1. Lineage (NCBI taxonomy): Bacteria > Pseudomonadati > Pseudomonadota > Gammaproteobacteria > Pseudomonadales > Pseudomonadaceae > Pseudomonas > Pseudomonas sp. GW458-11-26-14-LB4. The sequence goes on along the minus strand of NZ_JBWKYU010000001.1, from coordinate 7,625 downwards.
ATTGAACAGGCGCTCGATGGCGGCGACATCGCTTTTGAACAGATCGGCCAGGTTGAGCTTGGCCGTGGTGATATCGACGCCGGGCTGGAGCGCGCCGTCGAAAACGATCTTGTAACGGGGTTCGCTCATGGCCGAGGCATCCTTGTCGCGAGATAAATTGAGTCTAAGGCCAGTCAGACAGCGACTGGACGGGTTTCATTCAACGTGGCCAGCGTTTCGGCAGTTGTGCTGCGTGCTCCAGGGCCTGGCGGTATTCGGTATCGAGACGCGCCACCAGTTGATCCACGCTTGGCAGATCGTCGATCTGGCCTACGCCCTGACCCGCCGACCACACGGTTTTCCAGGCCTTGGCTTCGTCGTTGATCGGCTTGAGCTTGTCGCCGAAATTCACTTCGCCCTTGCCTTGCAGGGCGGCCATGTCGAAACCGGCGGCCTCCAGGCTTTGGCGCATGAAACTGGCCGGTACACCGGACACGGCAGGAGTATGAATGATGTCGGCGGCTTTGGCAGTCAGCAGCATCTCCTTGTAAGCGTCAGGCGCATGACTTTCAGTGGTGCCGATAAATCGCGTGCCGAAGTAGGCCAGATCCGCGCCGAGCAGTTGTGCGGCGAGAATCTCATGCCCATGGTTCAAACATCCTGCAAGCAACAGGGTTTTGTCGAAGAACTCGCGGATCTCGGCGATCAGCGAGAACGGGCTCCAGGTCCCGGCGTGCCCACCGGCACCGGCCGCGACGGCGATCAAGCCATCGACACCGGCCTCGGCGGCTTTCTCGGCATGGCGGCGGGTCGTCACGTCGTGGAAGACCAGGCCGCCGTAGCTGTGCACGGCGTCTACCACTTCCTTCACGGCACCAAGACTGGTGATGACGATGGGGACTTTGTGTTCGACGCAGATGTTCAGGTCCGCCTCCAGACGTGGATTGCTCTTGTGAACAATCAGGTTCACGGCATAAGGCGCCGGGTTCTCCAGTGTCGCCAGTCCCGCTTCGATCTGCTCCAGCCAGGCCTTGAATCCGCTGCTTTCGCGTTGATTCAGCGCCGGAAAGCTGCCGACCACGCCGTTACGGCAGCACGCCAGCACCAGTTCAGGATTGGAGATCAGAAACATCGGTGCTGCCACTACGGGCAGACGCAGACGTTGTTCGAGCAGAGCGGGCAGCGACATCGGAAGTACCCCGGAAAGTTGTATTTGTTGAAGTTAGAACGGCTTGACCACGACCAGAATTACGATAGCCAGCAATAGCAGAACCGGTACTTCATTGAACCAGCGATAAAAGACATGGCTGCGGGTATTCTCGCCACGGGCAAAGCGTTTTACCTGCGCGCCGCACATGTGGTGGTAACCGATCAACAGCACGACCAGGGTCAGTTTGGCGTGGATCCAGCCACCGCTGCTGAAGATGCTCGGGTTCAGATAGATCAGCCAGCCACCGAAGATCAGCGCGGCGATCATTGCCGGGCCCATGATGCCGCGATAGAGCTTGCGCTCCATGATGCTGAAGCGTTCCTTGCTGATCGTGTCTTCACTTTGCGCGTGATAAACGAACAGTCGCGGAAGATAGAAGAGGCCGGCAAACCAGCACACGATGCTGACGATATGCAGCGCTTTGATCCACAGATAGAGCATTTTGGGTTATTCCCTGATTCACGGTAGGCCCGATAGTAGAGGCTTGAGCGTCCGCACGTCACCTTGGCGGTTGTCGCAGGGGCGCGCGGCCCCTATTATCGACGGCTTTCCAGTGGGTTCGTTGAGGGCAGGTTTATGGTCAAGGTCGGTATCGTCGGCGGCACGGGTTACACCGGTGTCGAACTGCTGCGTCTGTTGGCACAGCATCCGCAGGCAGAAGTGGTAGTGATCACTTCCCGATCCGAGGCCGGTCTGGCCGTGGCTGATATGTACCCGAACCTGCGCGGTCACTACGACGGTCTGGCATTCAGCGTGCCGGACATCAAGACGCTGGGCGCTTGCGACGTGGTGTTCTTCGCCACTCCGCACGGCGTTGCCCACGCACTGGCAGGCGAATTGCTGGCGGCCGGCACCAAGGTCATCGACCTGTCGGCAGACTTCCGTCTGCAGGACGCCGATGAGTGGGCCAAGTGGTACGGCCAGCCGCACGGCGCGCCGGAGTTGCTGGACGAGGCGGTTTACGGTCTGCCGGAAGTCAATCGTGAGCAGATCAGGAAAGCACGTCTGATCGCGGTGCCGGGTTGCTACCCGACCGCGACGCAGCTGGGTTTCCTGCCGTTGCTTGAAGCGGGTATTGCCGACGCTTCGCACCTGATCGCCGACTGCAAGTCCGGTGTCAGCGGTGCCGGTCGTGGCGCTGCCGTAGGCTCGCTGTACTCCGAGACGTCGGAAAGCATGAAGGCTTATGCGGTGAAAGGTCACCGTCATCTGCCGGAAATTCGCCAGGGACTGCGTCGTGCCGCAGGCAAGGATGTCGGTCTGACTTTTGTGCCGCACCTGACGCCGATGATCCGTGGCATTCACTCCACGCTCTACGCGACCGTGGTGGATCGCTCGGTGGATCTGCAGGCGTTGTTCGAGAAGCGTTATGCCAATGAGCCGTTCGTCGACGTGATGCCGGCTGGTAGCCATCCAGAAACCCGTAGTGTGCGTGGCGCCAACGTCTGCCGCATCGCGGTTCACCGCCCGCAGGATGGTGATCTGGTGGTAGTGCTCTCGGTGATCGACAACCTGGTCAAGGGCGCGTCGGGTCAGGCGGTGCAGAACATGAACATTCTGTTCGGGCTGGATGAGCGTTTGGGCCTGTCCCACGCCGGCATGCTGCCGTAACGACTGATCTTGCTTGGCAAAAAGGCCCGTTTGACGGGCCTTTTTGCATTCTGGTCGGCTGATCAGCTTTATTGATATACCGTAACAATAGTTGACCGATTTTCTAGGACAAGCGGATAATGCGCGTCATCACGCATTATGGCGGCGTAACGCCGGGAGAAAGTCAGCATGAGCGTCGAATCCTTCACCCCCACGGCTTTGCAATTCACTCAAGGTGCCGCGCACAAGGTGAAGAGCCTGGTCGATGAAGAGGGGAATGATCGCTTGAAGCTGCGCGTATTCGTTACGGGCGGCGGTTGTTCAGGGTTTCAGTACGGCTTCACCTTCGATGAAGATGTGGCCGAGGACGACACCATCGTCGAGCGCGAAGGCGTCAGTCTGGTGGTCGATCCGATGAGCTTCCAGTATCTGGCGGGTGCCGAGGTGGATTATCAGGAAGGTCTGGAAGGTTCGCGTTTCGTGATCAAGAACCCGAATGCCACCACCACTTGTGGTTGCGGCTCCTCGTTCTCGATCTGATCGCGCTTCAACGTACACAATAAAACGCCGCAGAACCTCACGGTTCTGCGGCGTTTTGTTATCTGCGATTTGTCAGTTGGGGTAGATGGCGCCGAGCACGCGCAAGCCTTTGGCGCCGGTGACGCTCGGGCGATTGGCGGCGATGCCCTCCAGACAGCAGTGGGCCAGCCAGGCGAAGGCCATGGCCTCGACCCAGTCCGGATCGACGCCGTGGGTCGCGGTACTGGCGACTTTGGCGTTGGGTAGCAGGTCGGCCAAGCGCTTCATCAGCGTGGCGTTGTGGGCACCGCCCCCGCAGACCAAGATCTCTTCGGTATTCGATTGAGCGCTTTGCAGCGATTCGACGATTGTCAGCGCCGTCAGTTCGAGCAGTGTTGCCTGTACGTTTTCGGGTGCGAAACCGGGCAGGCGCGACAGTTGCTGCTCCAGCCAAGGCAAGTTGAAGACTTCGCGACCGGTGCTCTTCGGGCCTTGTGTCACGAAAAACGGATCGCTGAGCAGGGCTTTCAGCAGGGTAGGCTCAACCTTCCCGCTGGCTGCCCACTGCCCGTTTCGGTCGAAGTTCTCGCCCCGTTGCTGATGAATCCAGGCGTCCATCAGCACATTCCCCGGCCCGCAGTCGAAACCGGCTACAGGCTTGTTCGGCTCAATCAGACTGAGATTGCTGAAACCGCCGACATTCAGGACCGCGCGGTTGCCGGTACGCTCTTCGAATAACGCTTCATGGAAGGCCGGAACCAAAGGGGCGCCCTGGCCGCCAGCGGCCACATCGCGACTGCGGAAATCGCTGACGACGGTGATACCGGTCAGTTCAGTGAGCAGGGCGGGGTTGCCGATCTGTACGGTGAAACCACGCGCCGGCTCGTGGCGAATAGTCTGGCCGTGGCTGCCGATTGCGCGAATGGCTTCAGGCTTGAGCTGTTGCCGTTCGAGAAGGGTATGGATCCCTTGCGCGGCGAGCTTCACCCAGTTCTGCTGGGCAATCGCCGAACGGGCGATCTCGTCAGGGCCGCTGGCGCACAAGCCAAGCAGCTCGGCGCGCAGGGTTTCAGGCATGGGGATGTAGTGCGTGGCGATCAGGTTGATCGCCGAGGATTGCTCGATCAGGGCGATGTCCAGCCCGTCGAGACTGGTGCCGGACATCACTCCGATATAAAGAGCCATGGCTTAACGCTTGCTCGAAGCCAGCATGGTGGCTTTTTCCTGGTCCATGCGAGCCATCAACGGCTGGCTCTGTGCCAGGAAGCGGGCGCGTTCGGATTTGGCGATCGGGTCGGCCATCGGCAGCTTCTGGCCCAGTGGATCGACGTGGACACCGTTGACCTGGAACTCATAGTGCAGGTGCGGGCCGGTGGACAGGCCGGTGGTGCCGATGTAACCGATCACCTGGCCCTGTTTGACGGTGCCGCCGGTCTTCACGCCCTTGGCGAAGCCCTGCATGTGGCCATACAGCGTACGGTAAGTGTTGCCGTGCTGGATGATCACGGTGTTGCCGTAACCGCCGCGACGGCCGGCCAGCAGCACTTTGCCGTCGCCGGCAGCCTTGATCGGCGTACCGCGTGGAGCGGCATAGTCGACGCCTTTGTGGGCGCGGATCTTGTTGAGGATCGGGTGTTTGCGCCCCATGGAGAATTTCGAGCTGATGCGGGCGAAGTCCACCGGTGTACGGATGAACGCCTTGCGCATGCTGTTGCCATCGGCGGTGTAGTAGCTGCTGTTGCCCTGCTTGTTGGTGTAACGCACGGCAGTGTAAGTCTTGCCGCGGTTGGTGAAACGGGCGGACAGGATCGGACCGTTGCCAACGGCTTTGCCATTGACCACTTTCTGTTCATAGATGACATCGAACTCGTCGCCCTGACGGATATCCTGAGCGAAGTCGACGTCGTAGCCAAACACGCTGGCCATATCCATGGTCAGGCTGTGGGACAGGCCTGCGCGGGCGGCGGACTGCGACAGCGAGCTGTTGATCACACCGTGCACGTAGGCGGTGCGAACAGTCGGTTTGGCGGTAACGCGGTTGAACACATAACCCTTGTCGTTCTTGGTCAGGGTGATGGTTTCAACGTCGCTGACCTTGCTGTGCAGGTTGGTCAGCTGGCCTTGTGGGTTCAATTCGAATTCGAGTTTCTGGCCATGTTTGAGCTGGCTGAACTGCTTGGCTTGTTTGTCGCTGGCCAGCACTTCATGCACAGCCGCGGCCGGGAGACCGACTTTCTCGAACAGTGTAGAAAGCGTATCGCCCTTGGAGACGATCACTTCCCTGTGATTTGGGGCCTTCTTTTCTTCAGCTACCGGTGTCGGCGCTGGTGCGGCCTGAGCGGTTTCCTGCGTCTCTTCGGCGCTGTTTTCGATCTGCGCGAAAGGAGAGGCTACGGATTCGTTTGTGGCTTGAGCCGCCTCGGCAGCGTCTTGATCTTGTGTCAGTTGTTCAGCAGGACTTTCCAGTTCAAGGCTCAGCGTTGTCTTTTTGGCTTCAACATCACTGGATGGAAACACCAGGAGCGCCAGGCTGAGAAGGGCGGCGATCCCACTCGCGGCGAGCAGGTGGGTCTTCGGGTAAAGCGGTGGCGCTTTAGACGGTTCAGTGGTCATAAGTAATTTGACTTTGAAAAAGATGAATTGGAAAAGATGAATGACATGATGAAGATGAAATAACTGTATAAAATATAACCAAATCATCCCTGAAGCAAGTCTGCGGACGCCCTGTCTGTGGATTGGCGTCCGTGCGCCGGGCAAAACTTGTATTTGGTGCGCGATCTTGTATGGTTGGTTCCCTTTGAATCTGAGCCTTGCGGGTCTGTTATGAAGTCGGTTGAAGAGCAGCTAGCGCTGATTAAACGTGGTGCGGAAGAACTGTTGGTCGAGTCCGAGCTGATCGAAAAGCTCAAACGTGGCCAGCCGCTGCGAATCAAGGCCGGCTTCGATCCAACTGCGCCGGATCTGCACCTTGGTCACACTGTGCTTATTAATAAGCTGCGCCAGTTCCAGGAACTGGGGCATCAGGTGATCTTCCTTATTGGTGATTTCACCGGAATGATCGGTGATCCGAGCGGCAAGAGCGCCACACGTCCTCCGTTGACCCGTGAGCAGGTTCTGGAAAACGCCGAGACCTACAAGACTCAGGTGTTCAAGATTCTTGATCCGGCGAAAACCGAAGTCGCGTTCAACTCCACCTGGATGGATCAGATGGGGCCTGCGGACTTTATTCGTCTGACTTCGCAATACACCGTTGCCCGTATGCTCGAGCGTGACGACTTCGACAAGCGCTACACCACCAATCAGCCGATCGCCATTCACGAGTTCCTCTATCCGCTGGTGCAGGGTTATGACTCGGTTGCTTTGCGCGCTGATGTGGAGCTGGGTGGTACCGATCAGAAGTTCAACCTGCTGATGGGGCGTGAGCTGCAGCGTGGTTATGGTCAGGAGGCGCAGTGCATCCTGACGATGCCGCTGCTTGAAGGTCTGGATGGCGTGAAGAAAATGTCCAAGTCGTTGGGCAACTACGTCGGTATTCAGGAAGCGCCAGGTGTCATGTATAGCAAACTGGTTTCGATTCCCGATGCGTTGATGTGGCGCTACTTCGAGTTGCTCAGCTTCCGTTCGATGGATGAGATCAATGCGTTCCGTGCTGATGTAGAGGCGGGCGCTAATCCTCGCGATATCAAGATCAAGCTGGCCGAAGAGATTGTCGCGCGCTTCCATGGTGAAGAGGCTGCGGCCAATGCTCACCGTGGCGCGGGTAACCGTATGAAGGACGGTGAGTTGCCGGATGATCTGCCAGAGGTCGAGCTGACTGCTGCCGAGGATATGCCGATTGCCGCTGTCCTTAATAAGGCAGGTCTGGTGAAGAACTCGGCAGCTGCACGTGATCTGCTGGCTTCCGGTGGTGTACGTGTAGATGGTGAGGTGGTTGATCGCTCCTTTATATACGTACTGGGCGCGACTCACGTTTGCCAGGCCGGCAAGAAGGCTTTTGCACGGATTACGCTGAAATCTGAGTAAAGTTGAAATAAGGGGTTGACGGCGAATTCCAGAGGTCTATAATTCGCCCCACTTCCGGCGCAGACGAAACGGAAAACTCCTTGAGATTCAATGAGTTAAGTAGGTTTCGAAGGCGGGTCGCTTCAGTTCATCGAAGCCTGGGAGGAGTTGGAAATGCCGGTTTGTCTGGCGCTTTCAACGGTTCGATCTTCTCGGTCGAAAGCGGAGAAAAAGAGGTGTTGACAGCAGCGTGTAACGCTGTAGAATTCGCCTCCCGCTAACGAGAGATCGGAAGCGCAAGTGGTTGAAGTTGTTGAAGAAATCT